>DIWH01000035.1 GCA_002423485.1 Candidatus Xenobium occultum
AGATCGCCCGCAAGTCCGAGAACCCCTCGATCACCCGGGACGTGTCGGGCGAGGGCGTGCAGCAGGCCTTGCTGAAGATCCTGGAAGGGACGGAGGCCAACGTTCCTCCTCAGGGCGGACGAAAGCATCCCCACCAGGAGTTCATCCAGATCGACACCACCAACGTCCTGTTCATCTGTGGTGGAGCCTTCGAGGGCCTGGACAAGATCATCGAGCAGCGCATCCGAGACCAGTCCCTGGGCTTCCGGGCCAGCATCCAGTCGCGCAAGGACCGGAACATCGGAGAGGTCCTGGCGCAGGTCCTTCCCGAGGACCTGCTCAAGTTCGGCCTGATTCCCGAGTTCGTCGGTCGCCTGCCCATCGTGGTGACGCTCGACGCCCTGGACGAGGAGGCCCTGGTCCGGATCCTCACCGAGCCGCGCAACGCCCTGGTCAAGCAATACCAGAAGATCTTCGCGATGGACGGCGTGGACCTGGTCTTCACCAAGGAGGCGGTGGCCGTGGTCGCCCGCGAGGCCCAGACCCGCAAGACCGGCGCTCGCGCCCTGCGCAGCATCATCGAGGAAGTGATGCTGGACATCATGTATGAGGTTCCCTCGCTCCCCAACGCACGGCGCTGCGTGATCACCCCCGAGGTGGTCGAGCGCAAGGCCGAACCGACCTTGATCTTCGTCGAGGAGATGCAGCAGGAGGCTTCCTGAGCCGCCCCATGCTCCCTCGTGGGAGGGGATGGCCGGGACCCCGCCGATGGATTTTGCGATGGACCTGAACTGGCTCCACATCTCGATCTCTGCGGGGGCGGGGATGCTTCTCGGCCTGGGCGTTGCCCTGGGGTTGAGGAGGGTCCGCCGCACTCCCCAGGAGTCGCCCGCTGAGGTCGAGGCACAGCTCCATCGCCTGCGCTCGGAGATTGAGGACCAGGTGCGCCGCTGGGAGGCTCTTCCCAACCTGCTGGCCTCCCTCTCCTCGGTGGAGGAGCCCGAGAAGCTGTATTCGTCGATCGCTTTCGTCACGCGGGAATACCTGGGGGCGGAATACGCCGCGGTCCTGCTGCGCAAGGACAAGGACTTCGTCACCCAGGTCGGCGAGGGGCTCTCCGAAGAGACCGTGCAGACCTTCCGTCTTCCCGTCAAGGAAGGCCTGGTCCGCTACATCCTGGAGACCAATTCCCCGGTCCGACTCGAGAAGGGCGACCGGCAGTTGGGTCTGTTCCGGAACCTGCGCGAGCCGATCCGCGAGGCCATGCTGGCACCTCTGCGAACCGGGGCAGAGGTGTTCGGGCTTCTGTGGGTTGCCAACAAGGCCCAATTGGGGACCTTCACCAAGAGCGATCTGGACCTGGCCTCGTATCTGGCCATCCCCTTCTCGCTGGCCGTCCACAACGCCAACGTCTTCAAGAACTCCCAGAAGACGGTGGTGGACATGCTGATCGAGATCTGCCGACAACTGGAAGACCGAGACCCCTTGACCCGAGGCCACTCGGCCCGGGTGGCCGAGCTGGCCGTTCGGGGCGGGCGTCAGTTGCGGATGAGCCCGGCGGATCTCGAGACCCTGAGGGTGGCCGCCTTGCTGCACGACCTGGGCCGGCTGGCCCTGCCTGCGGAGTTGTTGAACAAGCCCATCGAGCTGACCGAGAAGGAGCGCGAGCTCGTGCGCTCGCACACCCGGCGCGCGGTTGATCTGCTCAAGCCCCTGGGCTACGTCGAGAGGGCTCTGCCCCTGGTCCTCTACCATCACGAGCATTATGATGGAACCGGCTATCCGGTGGGACTGCGCGGGACGGCGATTCCCGTCGGAGCCCTGGTGATCGGCATGGCCGAGGCCTACGACGCGTTGACCCACGACCGGCCACATCGCCCCGCCGTCTCCCCGGTTGAGGCTCACCGGATGCTCTCCGAGCAGGCCGGCAAGCGCTTCGATCCGCAGATTCTACGACCCTTCCTGCAGGTGCTCGACCAGGACTCGGCCTCGGCTGCGTCCCCGGTCAACCCGGTGGGGTCACCGCGCTGACGGCGATCTCAAACGGGATCTTCAGGGCAGGGTCGAACCGGCTGCCACATTCCTGAAGGATTTCACGCAGGATCTGTTGGCGCCCGGAAAGACCCGAGCGCTCCAATCCATCGATCCAGGCCACGGCCAGGGCCAGGACGCGCGAAAGCCGGGGAACGGTCGGGTCGGGCTCTCCTCCGCGGGCAAAAGGCGCGCGGCGGTGGCGCACCACCGCCGCCACGTCCTCCAGGGCCCGGATTCGTCCCAGCAATTCCTGGGAGCCGTCGCCCCCGAGACGGTCCAGCTCGTGGACCCGGGCGGCCAGATCCAGGCGCTCCAGTTCGGCTGCCGAGAGACCGAGCTCCTGGCCCAGGGCCACCCCGACCCGGGCCACCAGCTCGCCGCGGGCTCGGGACTGGACCCCGGACCGCTCCAACAGATCCTGGAAGACGGCGATGGCTTCCAGGCGGAAGGATGCTGCCTGTTCGGCCAACTGGGAGAGTCGGATGGCCACGGCGGACTGGGTCGCCAGGACCTGCATGAACTCGACATCCTCGTCGTCGAAGGAACCCTCGATCTTGTTGACGACCTCCAGGACGCCCAGAGGTTCGCCTTCCCAGAAGATGGGGGCAGCCACCAGCGAGCGGGTCTGGTAGCCGATCCGCTGGTCGGTCTCCTTGCTCTGACGGGGGTCGATGGCGGCGTCGCTGACCCGCAGGGTCTGCCGGCGCAGGACCGAGAATCCGGCCACGCTGCGTTCGTCCAGGGGCAATCGGACCTTCATGATTTCCTTGGCGCGCGAGCCCACCGCGTGGGCGAAGTAGAGCTCGGTGCGATCCTCCGAAAGGCGCAGCAGGGAGGCGCCATCCGAGCGGCACACCGTGCGGGCGCTGCACAGGATCGTGTCCAGTCTTTGACGCAGGTCGCCAGGTTCGGTCATCCCCAACAGGTTGCGGGCCAGCAGTTCCAGCTTCTCGTGGGGGGTTTCGGCCTGATCCCCCCCAGCGCTGGGGCTTGCGGTCACGAAGCCGTCGATCTTGACCGAGCGGCTGGCACCCATGTTCTGGACCATGCTCAGGCGGAGCTGCCGGTCGATCTCAGGGGTCCGGGTGGCGGTGGCGAATCGCATCCCCGACCTGGCGGGCCGCGACTCTCCCGCCTGGTGCGGCGTGTCCGCGCCGATCCGGTCGACTTTGACGGAGAAGGCCTTCTCGATGGCGCCGGGGAGATCCGGGTTGTAGGTCACCCGGGGTGAGATCGGATGCTTCGTCAGGGTGGCCAGTCGCTCCAGGGCAAAGGTGTCAGAGGGGTCCTGGAGGACCACCACCAGGTGCCCTTCCTGCCGGTCGACCGGCAGCGCGGGGATCTGGTCGGCCACCTCCCGGGGAATCGTCTGGGCCCAGGTGGCGCTGATCTTCTGCGACTGGAGGTTGAAGGAGGGCAATCCGGCCGCCTGGCTGGCCGCCTCCAGCCAGGTCGCCCGATCGAACTCGCCCGCCTCGAGCAGGATCTGTTCCAGGGGCTGGCCGCTGGATTGGCTCTCGCGCTGGGCCCGGCTCAGGGCAGAGCGGTTGAGCCGGCGCCCCTCGAGCAGGATTTCCAGGGCGCGCAGGGGGATGTCCATTTGCACTTCGGATGCCCTCCGGCGGAACCTCCGGCCCTGGCAGAGGCCTTCGGCAGATGCCCTCGGCTTCGACCCGGGGCGGCTCGGTCCCTGGAGTCTGGAAGGAGTCGCCGGACTCGGAACAGAACCCCGAAAGCCCGACCTCTGGGGGACAGACTAGGAGGGCACCATGGGCAGTATGGGCGAGATGGGCAGACAGACCGAGGAGCAGTTGGATCTCCTCTTGAACCTGATTCCCGGGGCCCGCCTGCACCGGATGCAGTCCTCGCCTCAACCTCCACGCCCCGAGATCCTGCCGTTCGGGATCGATCTGGGCTCGCAGCAGCCCACTGCCGAGCGCCCCCACCTGCCGACCATGGTGGCTGATCTGAAGGGGCGCACGGTCCAACTGGAGTTCACTCCGGCCCCTGAGCCCGACACGTGGTGGATGAACCTGTACGTCTCGGGTTCCTCCCCGGTGCCGCTGACCCTGACGGCCCTGAACACGGCAGACTTCGGCCGCTCGACACGGGTGCCCTGGCAGAGTTTCCAGACCGGAGACCCGCGCTTTGATGCTCTGTATGATTCGGCCAGCAGCACCCCGGACGAGGGGCGTGAGATCCTGGCGGATCCAGCCACCCGTCAGAGGATCCTGGCGATGGGCGAGATCGAGCGTTTCACCCTGGAGTCCCGGTTCGTCCGGTTGATCCGCCTGCTGGACGAGTTCTCGGACATCGAAGCGGAGGCTTTGAACCGGACCATCCGCGAGATGGTCGAACTTGCAGGACACCTGGAGTCCCAGGCTGCCCTGAAGCGCTCCTAGCCGCTCCGCGATGCTCCCTTCCCTGCGCCGCCTGGCTCGCACACTGGCTTTCTCGGCCCTGCTCTGGGGGCCCGGGCTGGCCGTTCAAGCGGATCCACTTCCGTCCGAGGAGGCGCGCCCCGGGATCAAGACCGAGTGGGAGGCCCGACAGTTCTTTCGTGAGGGGCGCACCCTGCATCGCTCGGGCCGCTTGGAGCGGGCGGTGGATCTGTATCATCGAGGCCTCCAGGCCGACCCCGGGCGACTGGAGATCCTGCCCTACCTGGCCCTGGCCCTCGACGCACTGGGCCGTTCCCGAGAAGCCCTGGACCAGTATGACGCCTACCTGACCCTCGAACCCGAGGACCTTCGGGTCCGTTTGAACCGGGTCGCCGCGTTGATCCACCTGGGGGAGGATCTCGAGGCCCTGGAAGCGCTTCGCGAGGTCGAACTGTCCGCGTCCTGGCAACCGGAGTTCCACAACCTGCGCGGGGTGGTCTTCCTCCACCTGGAGCAACCCGCCCGGGCGACGGACGACTTCCAGGTGGCGCTGGCGATGCGCCCCGGCTGGACGGAGGCCTCGGTCAACCTGGCTTCCGCCCTGCTGACCATGGGGCGCTCGACGGAGGCCCTGGCCATCCTGAATCAGGCGGTTCAGGCGTCCCCGGGGGATCCGCGGGCCTGGAACAACCTGGGGGTTCTGCTGGCCCGGGGAGGAGACGCTCAGTCGGCCCGCCAGGCCTTTCAGCAGGCGACCGAGGCCGGGGACCTGTCCCAGGCCCATCTCAATTCGGCTCTCCTGGCCTCTCGACTCGAGGAGGGGGGAGCCGTCCTGGTGCAGGCCGCCGACCTGGTGGATCGCTACCCGGACCTGGAGGATGCCCGTCTCCTGTACGGGGCCATGCTGTATCGGGCGGGGCGCCTGCCCGAGGCCCGCCAGGAGCTCGAGGCTTTGCTGGAGCGCGCCCCGGAACACCGGCTAGGGCAGGAATTCCTGGGCCTGGTGCTCCTGGGGGCGGGACAGGAAGAGCAGGCCCTTCCCCTGCTGGAGGCCGTGGCAGTGGCCCGGCCGGATTCTGCCTGGGCCCAGCACAACCTGGCCTTGGCCCTGCGCGTCACGGGCGATCTCTCCGGGGCCTTGGAAGCGGCGCAGTCGGCCAGCAGTCTGGACCCCTCCCGGCCCGAGATCTGGTACAACCTGGCGGTCCTGCTGGACCTGTCGACGCGTCCTCGGGAGGCAGTGGCGGCCTTCGAGAAATGGCTGGAGCTGTCCCCGGACCATGCGGAAGCCGAGCTGGTCCGCGAACACGTCGAGGACCTGCGCCAGCACCTCCGGGGGGCGTTGAATCAAGGCCCCTAGGGGCCCGGTCGGAAACCTCGACCGAACATCGCCGAGGGATCTTGTGCACCCCGCCAGGAGCAAAAAGTTGCGGTTTGCTTGAGGCAAATGAGACTTTTTGCAACACAGCGGGGGTGCAAGAGACCCGGCGAGGCGACCGACGCGATATTCACACAGGCTCCTAGCTCCGGGGGCGGGCCTTCTTGTCGGTCTGCGCCTTGGGAGGGTTCTGGGCCGCCAGACCCACGGTCTGGCGGCTGGTCGTCTCCTGCTCCGGGTCAGGTTGGGGACGGGAGCGGGGTCGCAGGTCGGATTCCATGATTTCCCCGTTCATCTCGTCGGGCTGGAGCTTCGGGGATTCCTTCATGTGAAGCAGGTGCTCGGGCTGGAACTGGTTGGTCTGGTTCCGCCCGTTGCGCTTGGAGAAGTACAGAGCGGCGTCGGCGAAGCGGACCAAGTCCTCCAGGGTGGTGGCCTGGTCGGGGAAGGTGGCCACGCCGCCGCTCACGGCGACTCGCAGGGGCGTCCCTTCCCAGACCAGATCCAGGGCCTCCAGCAGGCTGTGCATCCGGTTGGCCACCACGAACGCGCCTTCCAGATCGGTCTCGGGCATGACCAGGCAGAACTCCTCGCCCCCATAGCGCCCGACCAGGTCGGTTTCGCGAACCGAACGGCGCAGGATGCGAGCCACCTCCACCAGGACCTTGTCCCCGCAGGGGTGGCCGTGGGAGTCGTTGAGCGATTTGAAGTGGTCGATGTCCACCATCAGGAGGCTGACCGGGTGACTATAGCGGCGGGCCCTGCGCATCTCCTCGCTGAGGCGGTGGAACAGGTGCCGGCGGATGTAGAGGTGGGTCAGGCTGTCGGTGACGGCCATCTCATACAGGCGCGCATTGTGGATGGCCACGGCAGCCTGGTCGGCCACCTGCTGGATGATCTGCAGGTCGGCGTCGGAGAACGTCTTTCCCTGGAACTTGTTGGTGATGTTCAGGACCCCGATCACGTCGCCATGAACCCGCAGGGGCACGCACAGGATCGAGTTGACCCTGGATGTGAGCGAGCGGACGAACTGAGGCCCGTCGAAGACGTTGTTGACCACCATCGGAGTTCCGGTCGCCGCCACCTGGCCGGCGACTCCCTCGCCCCGCTTCAGGCGTTTGGTGACGATCTCGCCGTTGAGGATCTTCTGCTCGGTCTCGGGGTCAATTCCCCGAACGACCTGGACGACCAGCTCGTCGCTGCCCTCATCGAAGAGCATGATCGAGCCCTTCTCGGCCTCGGCAATCGCGGCTGCGCGGCCCAGGATCTCGGTCAGCAGGCGATTGCGGTCGTCGATGACGTTCAGGGCCCGCCCGACATCGTAGAGCATGGCCAGCTTGTTCATCTGGTAGCCCAGGTCTCGCTTGGAGGTCTGCAGCTCCTGGTAGAGGCGGGCGTTGTCCAGGGCCGTGGCGCCCTGGCTGGCCAGCAGGTAGAAGAAGCGGGCCTCGGCCTCGCTGTCGCAGGTCTTGTCCAGGCAGACGACGCCCAACACCTCGTCCTTGGCCAGCAGGGGAACCCAGTAGCAGATTCCGGCCTGATCCAGGTTGGACTCTTCGAACTCACGGGGGAAGAGGGTCTGGCCGCTGGAGTCGGCAACGGCGAAAGGTTCGCCGGCCTTGAGCAACTGCCAGAGGATCCCCTGACGTGGCTGGAAGCAGATCTTCTGGACCACCTCGTTGGGCAGTCCATGGGCGTAGATCGGCCTGAACGGGCCCCTGGGTTGACGGGCCAGCAGCACAAGGGCCCGATTGGCGCCGATCCGGTCGGACATGGCAGCCACCAGGACCTCGCTGATCTTGACGGGGTTGTCACCCGTGAAGGCCCGTCCCACCTGGCAGATGGTGTACAGGTCGAAGGCTCGTTCTTCCAGGCCCCGGGTGTGCTGGGTCAGGTTTGCAACCTGTCGGGTCAGGCCTTCAACCTGCTGGGTCAGTTCGGTGACCGACTTCTTCTCCAGGTCCTGCTGCATGTCAGCTCCCTTTGCCTGGTGCCCGAGGCACTTGCGGACAAGGTTCGTGTCGGGGGAGGGGATTTCCTCGACAGCGTGTCGATCAACCGGACCCCCGTCCCTGGAGATCCCCTCCAGCACAGATTCATTGAAGGTCGGGACAGTCGGTCAGAAGCCGACCTTGGGATTGCAGTTCCAGCGGATCTGACGGAAGTCGCGGGTCTCGATCACCTTCCCGGCGCGCTTCTTCTCGGTCCGGATCATCTCGTGGTTGGCGTTGACCTAGACCCGGTATTCCGTGGCTGAGGTCCCCGAAAACTCATAGACTGTGGTCTGCTGGCCGCGGACGTTCTCGGTTCCGGCCACCTTCATGGTCGGATAGCTCTTCAACTCGTTGAGAATCATCGTGAACAAGGGCTGGAAGAAGGGGGTCCCCACCACGTCCGGGTGATCCAGGCCGCGGGTGATCCGGCCCATCCCGACCTTGGCGCGCACCTTGTCGGCGGCGAAGGAGGGGTCGTAGACCACGACGCTGCCCACGTTGCGGCTGCTCCCCCGCAGCACCTCGGTCCGGATCCTGGGCCCGGCCAGCGAGACCGAATAGTCGAACTTCAGGACCCCGCGCTCGCTGGAGTAATCATATTTCAGGGTGTAGTCCTTGGCCGAGTCGATGCGAGCCTTCACGGCGTTCCAGTCGCCCGTGGGGGCCGCCTGGACCTGGCCGGCCAGGTTGAGGATGAGGGCAACGGCCAGGGCCAGAGCCAGGGTGAGGTTTCGGTTGCGACGGAACATGGAAAAGCCTCCAAGACGTTCTTGCACCAAGGCAGCGCACGCTGGGCGCGCGGTTCAACGAAGCCCGGCTCATCCCTGCCACGGTGGGAAGTCGGACCCCTTCAGGGCGCGGAAGGTTTCCCGGCAGGGGGGCGGATCTGCTATCCTGGGAAAACCATGGACAAGTTCAAGAAGATTCTGCTCATCCTGGCTGGCAATCCGTTGTTCTGGATTCTCCTGATCGTGGGTTCGTTGCTGCTGTTCATCTACTTGTTCGAGCGCGTGCCCAGCTTCGGTGTCAACAAGGTCTACCACATCTTCGACTGAGTCCGGCGCTCAACTGCTCTCCACGCGTTCAGCCAACTCGGCCCACCTCTCCAGGGCCTCGGCCAGTCGGGTCTGAAGGGCTTCCAGTTCGCAGTACATCGAATGGAGCCGCTCTGCGTCGCTGGAGGGTGCAGCCAGGGCCTGCTCGAGAACGAGACGGCGCTGATCGCCCGTCTCGATCTCCTGCTCCAGGGCCTGGAGCTCGCGGGTCTCCTTGTAGGAGAGCCTGCGGTCGCGCGTCGGGGCACCCGGGGAGGGCGCCGACTCGCGGACTCGCGGCGAGGTCTGGACCTGTTCCGCTGCGGCCAGGGTCTCGCGCAGGGTCTCGTAGTCGCCAGGGAATTCCGAGGGGCCCGAGACCCCGAAGTGGAAGAGACGGTCGACGGTTCGATCCAGGAAGTAGCGGTCGTGGCTGACGACCACCAGGATGCCCGGAAAGTCGTCCAGCCAGGCCTCCAACCGGACCAGGGTCGGCAGGTCCAGGTCGTTGGTCGGCTCGTCCAGCAACAGCAGGTTGGGGGCGCCCAGCAGGACGCGCAGCAGCTCCAGTCGACGCCTCTCTCCCCCGGAGAGCCTGCGGATCGGGGTGTGCTGCATCGAGCGTGGGAACAGGAAGTTCTCCATCAGGGATTCCGCGGTGATCCGCGACCCGTCCGGGCGGACCAGGACCTCCGCCACTTCACGAACGTAGTCGACCGCCCGGATCTCCTCGGGCAGTTCGGCCGAGTGCTGGGCGTAGTAGCCCGGAACCACGGTGGGACCCATTTCGACCCACCCCTGGTCGGGCTCCACCCGGCCAGCCACCAGGTCCAGAAGCGTGGTCTTGCCGCAGCCATTGGGACCGACCAGTCCGATCCGGTCTCCCCCCTGAAGTTCCAATGAGAATCCGCTCAGCAGGGGCCGACCCTCGTAGGTCTTGCTCAGCCCGTGCAGGAGCAGACCCTTGCGGCCCAATCGGGACGCGGTGCCGGCCTGCCCCAGGGCCAGCTCCCCCCGGGTCGCCCTGGGACCCTGTTCAAGCATGGCCAGGATTCGCTCCTGACGGGCCTTCTGCTTGGTGGCCCGGGCGCGCGGCCCGCGCTTGAGCCACTCCATCTCGCGTCGCAGGAGGTTGGAGCGCTTCTCGGCCGAGGCAGCCTGGAGCTGTTCCTGGTGGTTCTTCTCCTGCAGGTAGGAGGCGTAGTTCCCTTCAAAGAGCTGCACGCACCCCTGCTCGACCTCCAGGATGCGCCGGGTGACCCGGTCCAGGAAGTAGCGGTCGTGGGTGATCATGACCAGGGCCCCTGCGAAGTGCCGCAGGTATCCCTCCAGCCAGTCGATGGCCGCCGTGTCCAGGTGATTGGTGGGTTCGTCCAGCAGCAACAGGTCCGGCTCGGAGATCAAGGCCTCAGCCAGGGCCACGCGCTTGCGCTGCCCGACCGAGAGGCTGCCCACGGGGGCCTCCATGTCCGGGAGGCCCAACCGGGTCAGGATGGTCCGGGCCCGGGTGTGGAGATCCCAGGCCCCCAAGGTCTCCAGTCGTCCAGCCAGCTCGGAGACCTGCTGAGCGAAACGCCCCTCGGGGTCGCCCTTGGAGAGGCGCAGGCAGGCCTCTTCATGGGCACGAAGCAGATCGATGGCCTCCGATTGCGAGTGGTACAGGGCGTCCAGGACCGAGAGCTCGGGAGCGAAGGCCGGAGACTGGGGGAGGTAGCCCACCCGAAACCCCGAGGCCACCACCCGGCGCCCACGGTCGACGGGTTCGATTCCCGCCATCACCCGCAGCAGGGTGGTCTTGCCCGAGCCGTTGCTGCCCAGGATCCCCAGCCGCTCGCCTGGCTCCACCGACAAGGTGACGTCCTGCCAGAGGGGCTCGGTTCGGAACTGGCGGCTGATGCCTTCGAGGCGGAGAATGGACATGGCCCCTGGTTGGGCGTCGAGGCTGTCGGCTCCTCTTCGGACGGGGGAAGAACCCGAACCAGGGGGGGAGTGCCCAATGCTATTGGGAGGCCAGCCAGACCAGGGCGGCGCTCAGGGCGCTCAGGGACGCCGCAAACAGGGCCGGCCCCAGGGCCAGCAGGGGGAAGGCTCGGGCCAGGGCAGTGCGCGAGGCCTGCTCAAGGTGGGCCGAGGCGGCAGCCAGACGCTCGGGGAGATCTCCGTGCTCTTCGCCCTTTTCGACTTCGGCCAGAACCTCGGGACTGAGGAGACCCGTCGGCGCCAGCGAGTCCAGGACGGGATCGCCCTTTTCAATCCGGCCCGCCGCGTGCATCAGGGACATGGTGTGCGTCGTGCTTCCGGTGCACCCGGCGGCCAGCAGGGCCCCGCGGTGGGCGGGCAGGCCTGAACGCAGCAAAGGCCCCAGGGCCTTGAGGAAGCGCTCGCCCGCCCGAAGTCGCAGGGCGCTGCCGACCAGGGGCAGACGGTCCAGAAGGCGGTCGGCCCGGCGGCGGATCCAATGGTTGCGCTGCAAGCTCTTCAGGGCCCGACCCAGGACCAGTCCCAGCAGGGTCGTTCCCGCCAGGCTCAGGCCCAGCGCCAGGCCGAAGGCTGCGGGTCCCAGTTGTCTGCCCAGCGGAACCAGACACAGCGCGGCCACGCCCAGGGCCAGAAGCGGACAAGCCCAGCCGGCGGTTCGGACCTGGCGACGTCGGGCACGGTGCTCTTCCTCCAGCGAGGCTGACAGGGTCCTGAGCAGTTCGTCCAGCAGCCCGGCCTCCTCGCCTGCGGCGACCATGCCCAGCTCGTAGGACGTGAAGCCGTCCGAGAAGCGGGCCAGGGTCTCGGCCAGCCCTTGCCCCGAGCCCAGGGCCTCGTGCAGCGGGCTGGCCAGGGCTGGCATGAAGGACCGGGCGGATTCCTCGACGGCACGGCGGATGGGCTCCCCATGCTCCAGGCGTCCGGCCAGGTCGGCGAAGAAAGCCGCGCGTTGCGAGGTGGTGGCGGCCTCCTGCTCGGGCTCGGGCCCGGGCATCTCGGCGGACAGGACCGTGGGAGCCTCCTGGGCAGGCGTCGGAACCTCGTCGTCGGGGATCACCTCTTCCGCTGGCGCCTGACGTTCCTCCTTGGCCAGGACGCTGACCGGAAGCCAGCGCAGGGCGACTCCGGTCCCCAGGAGGATGAAGTCGTTCGGACGCAGGAAGGTCCCTCGGGGAATGGGCTGTCCGTTGACGTAGATGTCACGGTTGGATTTGGGAAGCAGGACCGGCAGCTTCTCGTACCATTCGATGGTGGCGTGGACCTGGGACAAGGCGGGGCTGGCCAGGTGCAGGTCGCATTCCGGAGAGCGGCCGATGGTCAACGGGATTCGGCGCAGAGGATAGCGGGTTCCCGGGAAGCCGGGACCGTGGAGCAGTTCCAGGCAGCCCATGAAGGGCTCCGGGTCGGGGAAATCCTCTTGTGAATCCCGGACCTGGACCACCAGGGCGCCCATCTGGATGGTGGTGCCGTGGACCAGCAGGGCACCCGAGGAGTCGGGTTCGCCGTTGATCCGGGCGGGACTGGTGAAGGAGCGGTTGGAGAATTCGTAACAGTCCTGGTCGGCCCGCCACTTCAACAGGGCGTGGACCCTGGACACGCTGGGCTCGTCGAATTCGACGGTGGAGTCCCCCTCCGCTCCGGGCCGGCCCAGCGTGATCGGGTCTCCTCGCAGGTAGAAGACGCGACCGGCGTCCAGACCCTCCTTGGCGACCAGCTTGAACCTTCCCACCTGGGGACTCTTCCGCTTCCTGGACGGGCCGACCTTCTCGGAGGGTCAGACCCCGGGAAGCGGCCACTCCTGGATGAGCTCGGGCGAGGTCACTCCGGCGGCGGCCAGGCTCCGGGCGCAGTGGACGTTCACCTGGGCCAGACCCGAGTGGACGTTTTCGAAATGCTCGACGGCGGCGTCCAGCCGACCCTTCCAGTCGGGTGAACCCTCCAGGATGTAGGCCGGGTGACTGCGGCGCCCGTCGTGGAACGCCACTTCCAAGACGAAGTAGTGGCCGGACTCGCTCACTTCAGTTGGCCTCGGTCCCCAGGATGCGGTGCTCATCGGCGCTGACCGAGCATTGCAGATCGCCCAGATAGCCGATCTCATCCTCGGTCAGATCCGGGTGCAGGGGCTTGTACCCCGTGTTGTGCCACAGATCGGCGGCCAGGCTGGCATTCAGGGTGGTCAACTGCACTTCGCACGGGACCCCCTGGTGGACCACCGTGTAGGTGATGCAGCGGTAGGGGCGCAGGCGCTTCTTGGGATTGGCGTAGAAGTTGTCCTTCTCGAAGACGTTCTCCTTGCCGAAGCGTTCCTCGAGACGGTCCATCACCTGCTGCAGTTGACGGGGATCGCGCACGGTGATGCGCCCACCCACGGCGTCCGGCATGTCGGCCAGACAGTAGTCGGGGCGCGGGGACTTGCCGTCGTTGCCCCTCTGCATCCGGTCGACCTTGTCCGCCATCCCCGCGGCGCTCTTGGCGCGGGCATTGACCGCAGGAAAGCCTCCCGAGGTCGGGAGCTCGGCCACCAGGGCCTCCAGTTCCCGGGTCAGTCCCGGCAGGACCTCGGTCCGCAGGATGCTGGCGTGGGCCTTCAGGCGGCCCCACTCCTCCTCGGAGCCCGGCTGCCCCATGGCGAAGAGTTCGGGGTCCCGGTCGATCAGGTCCTGGCGCAGCCGCTGAGGACCGGAGACTCCGTCCTGGGTTCCCAACTCAGCCCCGGAGTCGGTCAGGAGCGGGACCTGGGGGTTGAAGGTCTGCTCGACCAGGTTGCCCAGGGCGCTGGGGCCGACCGGACACAGGCTGGCCATCCGATCCAGGTGTTCGAGGACCACCGGCCGGGACTGCACGTCCTTGAGGTAGGCCACCAGGTTCATGGGGTGGTCCTTGTCCAGGATGAAGGATTCCACCACCCGGGCCAGGATGGGATGCTGTTCGAGGCCCTGGCGGACCGCGCCAATGGCCTGGGCATCGGCCGGGGCCAGGTCGGGGGAGGCCGGCGGTGCGGCCTCGACCTCGGGTCCCAGCAGGGCCATGGCCGAGGGCACGTCGAGCCCGGCGCACAGGTTTGTCGAGACGACCGGGGCCGGACGCAGAGGGGCCGTGCCCGCGTCCGAGGGCAGGGGCCCTTCGGGTTCGGGTTCCACCGCAAGAGGCTGGGCCAAGGGAGCGCCCAGGCGGACCTGGTCGGTCTGCTGCGACGGCTCGAAAGCCGGGGTGGGTCCTGCCTGGTGCGGACCCTGGAGCCGGAACGGCGTGGCGTCGACGCGGAGATCGGGTGAAATTTTCATGATATGGCGGGATTATCACGCGACATGCAGGCAGCGTCAAGGGCACGCCAATAAGAGAAGGCCTTGCCCCCGGCGCGTAGAACTCGGAAAGGGCGACAGGCACATGCCGGGGGAAGGACGCTGGCACGGGGAGGTCTTGGTTTTGATGCAGGCTCGGGCGGCGCTATCCATTCGATGTGATCCCTGGAGAGCCGGGTTCGAAGTGGGGGAGAGGCTGGCTTCCCTGAAGCCTGAAGTCGTCTTCTTGTTCTGTACCATTCACTACGAGGAGGACTTCCTGGGCCTCCTGGAGGGTCTGGAAGAGGGGTTGGGTGTTTCCGGGACCCTGGTCTTCGGCTGCACGGGCGACAGCGTCCTGATGGGGGGCGAGATCGCCACCGTCGGGGTGGCCGGCATGGGTGTGACCGCTCAGGGAACCCTGAAGTGGTCGGTCCAGGTCGAACCCGACGCGGAGGAAGGCGCTGTGGCTGCCCGGCACGCCGCCGATCGCCTCCTCCAGGACCTGGGAGGCCGCCCGGACCTGGCCTTCGTCCTGGCCGACGGAGTCCACGCCGGAGGAATCCGGTCGGACGGGGCGGAGATGGTCGAAGAACTCAACCAGGCTCTGGGGTGCCCCCTGATGGGAGGGCTTGCCGGAGATGATCGGCAGTTCCGGCGCACGTTCGTCTTCACTCGTGGTCATGCCTGGCCTTCGGCGGTGGCGCTGCTGGGGGCGCGGGGGCCGGTTCGCAGCGCCATCCATTCCGCGTCGGGGTTCACCCCCCTGGAGGAAGTGGGCGTGGTCGAGGAGTCCGACGGGAACAAGCTCCTCCGCATCAGCGGCCAGCCTGCCCAGGAGTTCCTTCGTGGTCGGCTGGGAAAGGCGGCCAGCGAAGGCGATGTGGGAACCATGCCCCTGGCCGTGTCGGTCCCCGGCGGCCACTTCGTCCTGCGGACGCCCCGGGGCTTCGATCGACAGACCGGGGCGCTGCACGTCTCCGGGAACCTGCTCCCGGGCACCGAGATCCGCCCCTGCGAGGTGGACCCGACCTTCGCCACCGAAGGAGTGCGCGAGGACCTCGCCCGCCTGGAATCAGTGGACTTCAAGCCCGACTTCGCCTTGAGCGTCACCTGCGCCGGTCGGCGCTGGCTCTTCGGACAGAGCTACGACCTGGCGGTCCGCGAGTTGGGAACCAGGTTGGCGGGCATCCCCATGGTGGGGTTCCTCTCCTTCGGAGAGATCGGGCCGTTCATGGAGCATGACGGAAAGTTGTCTCCCTCCTACTACCACAACACGACCCTGGTCCTGGGCGCCTTTGGTGGCTGAGCCCCGGCTCTTCGCCGCGGCCCCGGGGGCGCCGGAGGGATTCGTGCTGCGCCATTCGCTGCACCTGCGGGAGGTCCGGACACAACCCTTTGCGCTGTGGGCCAGGACCGTGGAGGAAGCCTGTCGTCTCCTGCCCGGACCGGCCGAGCGGCTGGTTGGGCTGGTGGTCACCCCAGGAGACTCTCCGCGGGTCGAGCCGCTGAAGGGGGGGTTGCACCACCTGACGCTTCCGGCCGAGGTTGTGGTCTCCAAGGAGGTGGTCCGCCTTCTTCTGGATCTGCTCGAGCGGCTCGAGTCGGGCCGGCAGGAGGTGCACCGCCTGACCCTGGAGCTGGAGCGCTGGCGCAACGATCTGCAGCGCCACATCACCGAGCAGGCCGGGTTTCGCGAAGACCTGATGCGCGAGATCGCCGAGCGCCGGGCGGCCGAGGAGGCGGCGCGGCAGAGCCAGCGCTGGCTGGAGGCCATCTACGATTCAGTCAGTGAGGGCATCACCCTGCACGACGTCTCCACCGGCGTGTTCCTGGAAGGGAATCGCTGTGCCCGTCGGATGATGGGGAGAGAGGACCTGGAGGGTCTGCCCCTGGAAGACCTGGTGGCGACCCCCGGGGCCCTGGCCGAGCTGCGCTCGGCGGGCGAGGAACCGCGGGTCGTGGAGTGGGCCCTCCGAGGGGCCGCCCAAGATCTGGTGTGGGTGGAGGCCAGTCTGCGCCGGACGCTGATCGGCGGGCGGGAGGTCGTCCTGGTGACCAGTCGGGACATCACCGAGCGCCGGGCCGCCGAGGAAGAACGGCGCAGACTGGAAAACCAGATCCAGCACACACAGAGGTTGGAAAGCCTGGGGGTGCTGGCGGGAGGGGTGGCCCACGACTTCAACAACCTGCTGATGGCCATCCAGGGAAACGTGGACCTGGCCATGCTGGATCTGGAACCGGACTCACCGGTCCGGCTTCCCCTGCGTGAGGCGCTCCGGGCTTCCCAAAGCGCGTCAGACCTCTGCGGGCAGATCCTGTCCTACTCGGGTCGAGGTCGTTTCGATCTGGAGCCTTTGGACCTGAGTGTCCTGGTCAGCGAGTTGGGGCGGATGTTCGGGGCCTCGATCCTGAACAAGGCGAACCTGGTCTGGCGTCTGGAGTCGGGTCTGCCCCAGGTCCTGGGCGACACCACCCAGTTGCGCCAGATCGCGATGAACCTGATCCTCAACGCCGCTGAGGCCCTGGGAGACCAGCCCGGCGAGATCCGCATCTCGACCCGGTTGCACCATTGCACCCGCCAGGACCTGGGCGGGGCCTTGCTGGGCGAACTCTGCCAGCCGGGAGACTTCCTGATCCTGGAGGTGGAGGACACCGGTTGCGGGATGGACGCTCCGACCCTGGGTCGGATCTTCGAGCCGTTCTTCACGACCAAGGTCCTGGGACGAGGCTTGGGGTTGGCTGCCGTCCTGGGGATTGTCCGAGGCCATCACGGAGCCGTGCGGGTGGACAGCAAGCCCGGGAAGGGCACCAGATTCCGGGTCCTGCTCCCCGCCTTCATCGAGAGCACGGCGCAATCCCCCCCCGAAGTGGCCTCCGGAGAGTTCCCGGCCAGATGGTCGGGAACCGGGACGATCCTGGTCGTGGACGACGAGGAACTCCTGCGGACCCTCCTGACCCAGATCCTGGAACGCAACGGTTTCCAGGTGCTTCTGGCGGGCGATGGTCAGGAGGCGCTGCGGATCTTCCAGCAGCATCCGCGGATCGATCTGGTCCTGCTGGACCTGCGCATGCCCCGCATGGACGGATTCGAGACCTGCCGGGCCCTGCGCGTCCTGGACCAGAAGGTCCCCATCCTCATGATGAGCGGCCACCAGGACAGCGCCCTTGTGGCCGGGAATGGCGCCCTGGGAATCCAGGGGTTCCTCCAGAAACCCTTCCGGTCCGGGCAACTGCGCGACCTTTTGCACCCGTTTCTGGGTCCGGCTGGTCGGCAGCAGGGAAGGTAGCCCCCTCGGCAGACGCGAATCGGCCCTGCCATGCTCTTACTCCTCCTGCGAGTCGCCGGTGTCGGGTTGCTGGCCTGGGCCTCCCTGGCTGCGGCAACCTGGCAGCCAGCCTTCTTCCTGGTTCCCTTCCTGGTCGCCTGGATGATGCGGGCCTGCGCTCCGGGCTTGGGGCCCGAGCGCTGGGCGATTCCGCTCCTGAACGGTCTTCTTGCCTGGTTGGTGGCCACGCCGACAGACCCGGGCACACTTCCCGTCCGGGACTTTCTCAACCACGGACTGGTCAATCAGCATCTGGCCTCCTGGCACGACTGGCTGTGGGCGTGGTCGGTGCTGGCGGGGGCGGCGGTCCTCAAGCTTCCGGCTCGCTGGCTGCGGCCGATGGCCGGCTGGGTCCTCGGCCTGGTGATCGCGGGTTTCCTGCTGCAATCGGCGCTGCTCAATCCTGGCTTCTTCCTCGGGATGGCGCAGGATTCGGGGAAGGGCATCACCTACAACGACAACTCCACCTACCGGCAGGTCTACCATCGGGTCGTGGCCGGGCAGGCCTACTATCCCGCCTATATCGAGAGCTTCATGCTGCTGCGCCCGCCCACCGACTCCACTCCCACCTACGCCTTTGGCTATCGCTTGCCGGGCAGTTTCCTGATCTGGAAGTATCTGACCGCGGGCTACCCTCTTGGGGTTCCAATCCTGTTCCTGGCTCTGTGCGCGGGGTCGATGGTCGCGGTGTATCGGGCGGGTCTGTGCTGGCTTGAACCCGAGGAGGCAGTCCTGGCACCCGTTCTGCTGGGGCCGGTCCTGACCTACGGAATCCCTGGCTGGCATCTCCTCATGGCGGATTACTGGGCGATGTTCCTCTTCCTCATCGCCTTGCCCTGGTTCGCCCTGGGAAGGGTCGGACCGGCCGCCCTGCTGCTCTCGGTCTCGACCACCATCCGGGAGTTCATGCTGGCCCCCGTCTCCCTGTTCCTTCTGGCCGGTCTTGGCGACGCCCGCCTGCGGCCCCGCTGGATGTTGGGGCTTCCGCTGGCCTCCTGCCTGGTGGTCCTGGGGGCCCATCTCTTCGTGGTGAACACGGCCTTCCCCGAGATGGCGCACACCGGTGCCGTCACCGGTTATCGCGGGGAGGGGTTCGTCTTCCTGGTCCGCATGCTGCACTACGGGGCTCCCTTCTACGCGCGCTGGGACCTGATGCTGCCCGTCGTGCTCTTTTTCGCGTTCGTGGGCCTCTGGGGGTTGCCGTGGCCCATGCGGATCCTCCTGGGGGGGCATCTGGTGGCCTTCTTCGTCTTCGCCTGGCTCTTCGGTGAGGGAGTCCGCACCTATTGGGCCATCATGGTCCTTCCCGTCCTGATGGTCCTGGCCGGTTGGTTCCTGACCCTGAGATGGGGCAGACCGGGGACCTCGTTCTCGGAGAGCCGGACTTGATCCGTCCCTTCCCGCACCTGCTCTTCCTCGCCTTCGTCGCGCTGGGTCTGGCCTGCGCCCAGGGATCTCGTGGCCCGGTTCCTCCGGCACGCTTCCACTCAAGCGCCTCGCCGGACGCGTCCACGCCGGTTCTGCCTCAGCCCTCGCGGGCTCCAGGGATCCCCGTTCCGCCGGCACCGACGCCGCCCCGTGCCGCCTTCGCGGTTCACCAGCCGACCTCCCAGATCGTCTGGGAGCTTTCCACCGGGGCTGGAAGTCAACGTGGGGGCGTCAACCGCTTTCAGGGGACCCTCGACCTGGTCGGGGAGGATCCCACCCGCTCTTCCCTGCAGCTTGAGCTGGACTTGGAGAGCCTCTACTCGGATGCCCCGGCATGGACTGAACGCCTCCTGGCCCCGGGCGCATTGGATGTGGGCCACCATCCCAAAGCCCTCTTCCACTCCTCGTCGGTCGTCCGGGCGGGCGACCACTTCGAAGTCACCGGAGATCTGACGCTTCACGGAGTGACGCGCCGGGTCACCATCCCGGCCTCGGTCCGGGTGCAGCCTCTTCGGGCCCGGGCCGAATCCGAGTTCAGCCTGGACCTTGGGGAGTTCGGCCTGAGGGGTTCCACAAGACCTGAGGACCCGGCCCTGGACCAGGTGGTGCTGCGGGTGGTCCTGGAGGCCATCCCGGCCCCCTGAGGCTCCAGCCTCAGAGAGCCGGCCATCCCCCCAACCTGCGCTGGCGGAGGGTGCGGGCCAGGTCGTCCAGTTGTCCCTGGCAGCCGGATCCGACGCAGTCGCCCATGCGCTGGTGGGCCGGGCAGGCCTGGTCCGCCAGCCCGTCGGCGCCACTGAGGGCCAATCCGGCAAAGAGTCGGACGTAGAAGTCCGCCCTCAGGGTCGGGTCGAAGAGGGGAGGGCGTCGAGGGGTGCTTGTCAAGAGGGAGATCCGTGCGGCGGTGAGCTGGGTGATGTGCCGGGGGGCCCATCCCAGCGCCAGCAAGGTTCGGGTCACAAGCTGCAGCCCTCTGGGACACAGGAGCCGGGCCTGAGGGGACAGCAGGCCTTCCACGCAGGCGGGCAACCGGGGAGGCCGCGCCGGAGTGACCTGGGCGCCGGAGTCGTACCAGTCATGGAAGCGGGCCAGGAAGGAGCCCTGGTAGCGATGGAAGAGCCGCTGCATGCCGGCCGTCTGGTCGGGGATCCGCGTCCGGGCGTGGCGAGCCAGTCGGGCGGCCAGCGCCGGATTCCGCATCAAGGCCAGCCCGGTCACCTCGTCCATCCCCTCCAAGGGAACCACGACCAGATCCGGCCCCGCCGATCCCTCCTGGCCCCGGCTCCAGGCCAGTCTCTGCGGTTTGAGGTAGGGGCCGAAGGGGATTCGGACGCTGCGGATCTGCAGCGGGTCCGCATATTCCGAGAGGTCCAGGGAGACGATCTCCCGACCCCCGGGGCCTGGCTCCACCTCCACCGCCGTGAGTCGCAGGGGTGGTCCGTTGGCGTCCTGGCAGCGCCGCAGGACCTCGTGCCCCAGGAACTCCATCACCATGCCCAGGCCTCGGAAGGCCTCCGCCAGGGAGGTGGGCACGGGTGTTCCCAGGGGCACCGTGGGCCGGATTCCCGCTCGACCTCCCAGGTCCTGGAGGGCCTTCCCCAAGAGGGAGTCGCGTCGGAGCCTCCAGACCAGGTGGTGACCACGGCCGCTCAAGAGGTGGAGGGGGCGGATTCCGTGTTCCCCCAGGGCGCTCTTCAAAGCCTTCAAAGCGGGCCGCTGAACTTCAAAGCAGGCCTGGGGGGCCTGCCAGGTGGTGTCCGGTCGGTCGAAGTGGACGTGTTCGAGGTCCACGTGGACCAGGAGGTTGTCCCGGTCCCAGAGAGGCCGCTCGATCTCGGCCCCGGAGGCCAGGGCCTGGTCCAGATCCTGCACCGGGATGCGGTGAAAGATGGCCTCGGGGGTTGCGTCTCGCACGTGCAACCAGGCGCAGGTGCTCGGGCCCCGCGCCCCCGCGCCCAGGTACTGCTGGATCCGTGCCCGGATGAAAGGATCGCGAAGATACTCAGTTGCCAGCACGGCGAATCCTCTGGCCTCCAGCGTGGCATCCAGGGGGACTTCCGGGCAATGACCGGGGTCAGCGCTTCAAGCGTAGCCCTCAAAGTTGGGGCGCCGAGGGAGACCCGGCATGGTCATCAACTCCCCGCAGACCGGGACCAGGAATCCGGCGCCCGCCAGCAGGCGGATCTCACGCACGTGGATTCGGAAGCCCCGGGGGACTCCGACGGCAGCCGGGTCATCGGACAAGGACAGAGGTGTGCGGGCCACGCAGAGCGGGAGGCGCTCGGCACCATCCCGCACGCAGTCGGCCAGGTCCTCCCGAGCCCGGGGCGAGAGTTCGAAGCCCTCTCCTCCGTAGACCTCGCGGACCAGGACCTCAAGCCGGTCCTCGAACGTCATCCCCGGAACCTGGAACGGCTTGAAGCGGGACAGGGCGCAGGTCTGGGAGCCTTCCAGGACCCGCTCGGCCAGCTCCATCGTCCCCGCTCCGCCCTCCTGGAAGGCGCGGACCTTCGCGGCGGAATAGCCTTCCGCCGCCAGGGCCTCAAGCACCTGGGCGATCTCGTCCGGAGGGTCGCTGTCGTGCTGGTTCAGGGCGGGCACCACGGGGATGCCGAAGCGGGTCACCAGGTCCAGGTGGAACAGGGCGTTGGGAAGGCCCCGGCGCACCGCCTGGGCGTCGGGCTCGGCCAGCCGTTCCCTGGGGACGCCGCCGTGATAGCGCAGGCCCTGCAAGGTCATGAGGACCACGGCGCAGCACGGTTGGACCTCGGCCAAAGGGCAGAAGAGGTCGATGAACTTCTCGCCCCCCAGATCGGCGCCGAAGCCGGCCTCCTGGACCACGAAGTCGGCGCCTTGCAGGGCTGCGCGAGTGGCCAGGACCGAACTGGTTCCGTGCGCGAGGTTGGCGAAGGGCCCGGTGTGCACCAGGGCGGGGCTGCCGGCTTGAGTCTGGACCAGGTTGGGTTGAAGGGCCTCCTCGAGGAGTCTGGCCATGGCCCCGTCGACCTGGAGCTCTCGGGCCAGGATGGACTTGCGCTCGGTCGTCCTCCCGACCACCATCCGCCCCAGCCTCTGGCGAAGCTCCTCGGGGGTGCGGGCCAGGGAAAGCACCGCCATGATCTCGCTGGCGGCCGTGATGTCAAAGCGATCTTCGCGTGGGATTCCGCCACCGGGGCCGCCCAGTCCGACCACGACCTTCCTCAGCGAGCGATCGGAGAGGTCCTGGACCCGTGGCCAGGTCAGGCGTCGAGGATCCAGACCCAAGGGGTTCCCAAAGTGCAGGTGGTTGTCCAGGGCCGCCGACAGCAGGTTGTGGGCTGACGTCACGGCATGAGAGTCTCCCGTGAAGTGCAGGTTGATCAACTCGGAGGGGACCAACTGGGCCCGGCCACCCCCCGTGCCGCCACCCTTCATCCCGAAGACCGGCCCCATGGAGGGCTCGCGCAGGCAGACCGCCGCCGAGACCTGTCGTCGCCGCAGGGCGTCGGTCAGCGCGATGGCGACGGTGGTCTTGCCGATGCCCGCAGGGCTGGGCGACATGGCCGTCAGAAGGATCAGTCGGCCCCGTTGCGGGCGGTTCAGGGCTTCCAGGGGGATCTTGGCGCGTCCTGGGCCCCAGAGGTGCAGGTCCTGGGGGGCCAGTCCCAGGTCCGCCGCGACTTCATGCAAAGGTCTCATGGGCCGGGTCTTCTCGCCTCTCCCTGCCGCCTCCTCGTGCGCTCAGGCAGCCCGGTGGGCACTTCAAGCCCCCGACCTCGGGCAGGGTCGGCCCGCACGTTCTTCCTGACATGCCTCGAAGCCGCCCAGCACCTCCAGCACTCCCTCGGTGACCCGCTCCTGACGCAGGCGCTGGTCACGACGAGTCAGCTCCCGGAGCTTCTCCTCCAGATTCCGCTCCGCCGCCTGCATGGCCTGGAACCGGGCAGCGTTTTCACTGGCCAGGGCTTCAGCACAGGCCCGATACAGGGTCAGGAAGAGGTGCTGACGCAGAAGGCCCGGCAAGAGCGTTTCGGCGGGTTGGGGGCACCAGGGGAGGGTCGGTCCCGTCCAGGGACGTCGGGAGACCTCGCGCAGCCACTCGGGGTCGACCGGAAGAAGTTGCAGGCGCACCGGATGAGGGGGGCTTCCCGGGGTGGGACGTTGGTGGATCACCACCAATCGCTGCACCACTCCGGCCCGGCTCCATTCCTCCAGTCTGAACAGCAGGTCCTGGACGGCCGCGGCGACGGCGCGGAGGGTGGCGATCCCCGGACGCTCCGCGTCCACGGTCACTCCGGCCTCGGTCAGGGCCGCGGCCAGTCGAGAGCCCACGGCCAGGAGCGGAACCGGCACGGGGTTGCTGCGCCTCACGAAGTCGGCCAGGCTCTCGTGATAGGGGCCACACAGGCCATGGTCGGAACCCAGCACCACTCCCGCCGTGAGAGGCTCGTCGGAGGCCTGGCTCCAGTCCGGGAGGACCCGGTCTCGCAGGGCGACACTCAGACCCTTCTCCAGGACCTCGACGGATTGACCCAGGCCGGCGGCCGCGCGCTCGAATCGGTGCATCGAGGCGACGGAGAGGAGCTTGAGGCTGCGCACCAGCGAGCCGAGCTCCTTCAGGCTGTGCAGCCGTCGCTTCAGATCCTGGTCGCCGGGCATGGCGGCTCCGAGCGGGTCAGGGCCTTGCGGGCCAGACCCTTGAGGTCTTCGAGATCGGACGGTTTGAGTTTCTGGCCGTTCCGGAGGCGCTCTTCGAGGTCTGGGAACTCCTGGTCCAGCAGCTCGCGGACCAGTTGCTGGACCCGAACCAGGCGCCCCTCGTCCACGTCGTCCAGGATCCCCTCGACGGCGGCCAGCAGGATGGTCATCTGCTCGCCGATCTTCCAGGGGTCGTTGCGGGGCTGCCGGAGCACCTCCCGAACCGCCCGGCCGCGGGTCAGGGCCTGGCGGGTGGCCGGGTCCAGGCGTGTGCTGAAGCGCGCGAACATCTCGAGCTCCGCGAATCGGGCACAAGCCAGGCGCAGGTCGGCAGCCACGACCCTGTAGCCGGCGGTCTGGGCGTCCGCTCCCACGCGTGAGACCGACAGGCCCACGTCGACGGCCGGCAGGAAGCCCTTGGCGACCAGGTCCGTGGACAGGACGATCTGTCCGTCGGTGATCGAGACCAGGTTGGTGGGGATGTAGTCGGCCAGAGCTCCGGCTTCGGTCTGAAGGATCGGCAGGGCCGTCAGCGAGCCTCCCCCCAGATCCGGGCTGAGCCGGGTCGAGCGTTCCAGCAGACGCGAGTGCAGATAGAAGATATCCCCTGGATAGGCTTCCCGCCCCGGAGGTCGGCGCATCAAAAGCGAGATCTCCCGGTAGGCGCGCGCGTGGCGGGTCAGGTCGTCATACACCACCAGGGCGTCCTGTCCCCGGTCGCGGAAGAATTCCCCCAGGGTGGTGGCTGCGAAGGGGGCCAGGTATTGCAGGCCCGGTGGGCTGTCCGAGCCGGCCACCACGACCACGGTCCGCGAGAAGGCCCCGTCCTGGCGCAGGTGCTCGAGCACGCTGGCGACCTGGTCGGCCGACTGGCCGACCGAACACCAGACCGCCACGACATCCTCCTGGTTGCACAGGGCGTCCAGGGCCAACGAGGTCTTCCCGGTCTGCCGGTCACCCAGGATCAGTTCGCGCTGGCCGCGACCCACGGGGACCAGCGCATCGACGATCTTGATCCCGGTCTGCAATGGAGCCCGAACGGGGGCTCGGCAGGCGGGTCCCGGGGAGTCCCTCTCGACCGGGCCGTGTTCCTGAGCCACCGGGGGGGGGCCGCCGTCCAGGGGACGTCCCAGGGGGTCGACCACCCGGCCCAACAGGGAGGGGCCGGTCGGGACCTCCAAAATCCGCCCGGTGCGGCGAACCTCGGTGCCTGCTGCCAGCTCCAGGACGTCCAGGAGGAGGACCTGCACCGTCTCGGGCTCCAACCCGAAGACCAGCCCCCGTCCACCGCCCGAGAAGACCACCACCTCCTCCAGGCAGACTCCCGGCAATCCCTCCAGGTCGGCGACTCCGTGGCTGACGCTGCGGACCCGTCCGACCTCACGGCGCCGTGCCGGATCCAGAGGGGTCCCAAGCGCCCCTTCCAAGGCGTCCAGGCTTTGCTCCAGGGCCTTCCGGACCCCGGTCTCAGGGAGGGAGGGTACCACGGGTTTCCTCCTCCAGCAGCTCTCGGATTCTCTCCCCAAGCGCCTCCAGGTAGGAGTCCAAGGTCCACTCGACCTCCCAGCCCCCCGAGCGAACCCGGATCCCCGGCGAGGGGTCTTCCTCGGTCCGGAACTCCAGGAGGGCCTTCTCCCGAATCTGGCCCAGGGCCTGACGGGCCGACTCTCCCAGGGGGCGCGAGCTCGTGATCAGGATGGACCCCGAGGAGGGGAAGGTCGAATCTTCGGCCAGTCGGGCGGTCAGGCGCAAAGCCATCTGTTCTTCCAGGTCCTGGCCCGCCAGGTCTTGAAGGGCCTGCCGGCAGACCGAGCCCACCGCGTCCATCAGACGGGGACGCAGGGCCTGCAGGCTGGCCTCCCGCTCGAGGCCCTCCGCTCGAAGCCATTGCTCTCGTCGGGCCATCACTTCAGCGCGGGCCTCCTCCAGCAGGTGGTGCAGGGTCTCGGCGGCCTGGGATTCGGCTTGTGCTTGCAGAAGAGCCCGGTTGCGTTCGTGCTCTTCCTCCTGCTGGCGGGCTCGACCCAGAAGTTCTTCGGCTTGCCGGGTGCGGGCCTCCGCCTCCTCCCTCCGCTGCACGAAGCGCCGTTCGCGTTCGTCCATCACTGCCAGCAGGGGCTTGAACAGGAACCTTCGCAGGACCAGCACCAGGACCAGGAAGTTGAAGACCTGGGCCAGCAGCGTGAAGAGGTCCACGGCCTAGTCGGCTCCAGCCCGGGTCAGGAAGGCCCAGAACGGATTGGCGAAGACCAGGACCAGGGCGACCACCAGGCAGTAGATGGCGATCGACTCGATCATCGCCAGCCCGACGAAGAGGGTTCGGGTCAGCGGACCCGCCTCGTCAGGTTGTTGGGCGATGGCCTTGAGGGCTTCGGAGATGGCCCGGCCCTCGGCCAGGGACGTGGCGATCGATCCGATGGCCATGGTCAGCCCCGCAGCCAGGACCGAAGCGATGGCCAGGAGGGTCAGGTTGTCGGGATTCACGACGGCCTCCCTTCATGGGCGCGCAGGCCCGAGGCCACGTACACCGTGGCCAGGACGGCGAAGATGTAGGCCTGCACCTGCCCGAGCAACAACTCGAACATCTGCATGACCAGGGGGAAGAGGAGCGGGGTCAGCGAGAGCAGGAGCCCGGCGATCATCGCGCCGCTGGCCATGTTCCCGAAAAGGCGGACCGCCAGCGACAGGGTCCGGGTCAGTTCGCCCAGCACGTGGAAGGGGAACATCAAGGGGTTGGGTTGGAAATACCCCCGCAGGTAGCCCCACGGCCCCTGTCGGGCGATTCCGTAGACCGGGACCGCCACCAGGACACAACCGGCCAGGGCCGCGGTCGTCGACAGCGAGGCGGTGGGGGCGTGAAAGCCGGGGACCAGGGTCAGAAGGGACGAGGTCGAGATGAACAGGAAGAGCCCTCCCAGGAAGGGCAGGTAGGGATCGGGGTCGCACTCCAGGACCTCACGGCTCTGTTGGCGCAGAGACCCCACCACCGCCTCCAGGGCGCCCTGGAGGCGGGAAGGCGATTCGACCGAGAGCTTTCGGGTCCCGGCCCAGGCCAGGAGGGTGAGGACCAGCATCACCATCCAGGTCATCAAGAGGGTGGTGTTGAGATGGAACGGACCCCAACGGGCCAGGACCGAGCCGTCCAGATGCAGATCCATCAGCCACCTCCCCGGCGTGGCGCCGATTCCGGCAGGGTTTCCAACGGGTGCTCAGGCATCCCGGGAGTCCTCCTTGATGCCTCGACGTTCGCGCCCCAGCCACACCGCCGCGTTCCAGCACCCCGCCACCAGACCCGCCAGCATCAACATCAGGGTCCAGGAACGTTCCGAGAATCCCTGGGCGTCCAACCATTGTCCCAAAAGCGCCCCGGCCAGCATGGGAGCGGCCACCGACCAGCCGACCATCCCCATGGCTCCCAGGCCCCGCCAGAAGGGGTCCGACCGCTTCCCGGACAGGACCCGACGTCGGACCTGACGCTGGACCTGGTTGCGGAAGGCCTGGGGGCGTCGAGTCTTCATCGCAGGTCCACCAGGCGCCGCAGCGTTCCTGCCTCCAGCATGGCCAGGGCCGAGCGGGCTCGGCGCTCGTGCTCGTCCAGGGCCAGGAAGCGTTCCTCCACCGCCCGCCTCAGGGCCTCCAGGGGAGCCTGCCGCACCGCGTCCCGGACCGTCAGCCAGACCTCCTCGCCTTGCTTGAGCGCCACCCCCTCGTCGAGTGCCAGGACCTCCTCGTCCACGAAGAGCAGCCCCGGAACGAGGGCTGCCACGCAGTCGACGTGGCGAGGCAACATCGTGAAGAAGCCATGGGCCCCGTGGGCCGTGATCCGCGAAGCCTCACGGTCCAGGATCACCTCCAAGGGGGTCAGCACGCGGAGCCTCATGGCCTGGCCTCCTCCAGGGCTCCGATCATGTTCAGGGCTGCCTCGGGCAGCTCGTCGGCCGCGCCCCGGAGGATCGCCTCGAACCCGTCCAAGGTCTGCTCTCGGGGGACCTTTCGGCCCGCTCGCCCCGTGAAGGCCTCGGTCCCGAAGAAGGGCTGGGTGAGGAATCTCTCCAGGCGTCGGGCACGGTGCACGGTGGTGCGGTCCTCCCGCGAGAGTTCCTCCAGCCCCAGCATGGCGATCAGGTCCTTGAGATCTTCGTAGGCGGCCAGGGTTCGCCTCACCTCGCGGGCAACCCGCTCGTGACGGAGGCCGACTCCTTCCGCGCAGAGTCGGCTTGAACCCGATTGCAGGGGATCCACCGCCGGGTACAGGCCCTGGGCGGCTCTCTTGCGGCTCAGGACCAGGCTGGACGAGAGGTGTCCGAAGATGTGGATCGCCGCCGGGTCGGTGAAGTCGTCGGCTGGGACGTAGACGGCCTGCACCGAGGTGATCGAACCCCACGAGGTGCTGGCGATCCGTTCCTGAAGCTCGGCCAGGTCGCTGGCCAGGGTCGACTGGTAGCCCATCTGGGAAGGGATCCTCCCCATCACTCCGGCCACCTCGGTTCCGGCCTGGACGAATCGGAAGATGTTGTCGATCAGCAGCAGCACGTCTTCGTGTCCGGTATCCCGGAAGGACTCCGCCAGGGTCAGGGCGGAGAGCCCGACGCGAAAGCGGGCTCCAGGGGGCTCGTTCATCTGCCCCAGGACCAGGGCCGTGCGTGCCAGGATCCCCGACTCGCGAAGACTGCGCAGCAGTTCCTCGGCTTCGCGACACCGCTCGCCGATTCCACAGAAGAGGCTGACGCCGCCGTGCATGCTGGCCACGTTGTGGATCAATTCCATCACCAGGACGGTCTTGCCCACTCCGGCGCCCCCGAAGAGGCCGGCCTTCCCCCCCCGCTCCAGGGGAGCCAGAAGGTCGATGGCCTTGATCCCCGTCTCCAGGAATCCCCGGGTCGAGGTGCGGCGCGTCAAAGGAGGCGACGGACAGCGCAGGGGCCGGAGTTGGCGGGCTGCGACCGGGCCCAATCCATCCAGGGGGCGCCCCAGCAGATCCACGGCTCGCCCCAGCAACTCGGGACCGACCGGCATCTCCAGGGGGCGGCCGCTGTTCCGGATGCGCAGCCCTCGCCACATGCCCCGGGTGGGAGCCAGGGCCACGGTCCGGACGGTCCGAGGATCGAGGTGGCTGTGCACCTCCAGGGGCACTGCCGGGCCCTCCAGGGGATCCAGGCGCCGGAAGAGGTCGGGAACGGGGCCGGGAAATCGCACATCCACCACGCTGCCGTGGACGGCGACCACGATTCCGGTGTTGGCGGGGATTCCCCAGGCAGCGCAGTTCGGCTCCGGGCTCTGCTCAGCAGAGCGGACCCGGGTCGGGGAGGGCGGACGGACGGGGTCGGCAGAGGGCACGAGGGACCTCCACCTTCAGGCTAGCGGCGGGAGGTGGGGGAGGGAATGACACGGGTCAGGGACTCAGCCCGTCACCTGGCCGAGAAGGTAGTAGAAGGCCGCTCCCACGGCCCCCGCCAACGTCACCGCGCGCGCGTACCGCAACAGGGCCTGGGCGGTGGGCTCCAAGTCATCCGCCGAGCCCGGGGGGGGGGAAGAACGCATGTGCTGCTGGCTGATGGTCAGGCTGGCCCCCAGGGCCAGGGCGACGGCCGCCAGGGCCAGGAGGCGTTCGGGACCTCCGTCCGGGTGGCTGAAGAGAGCCACCAGGGCAAAGCAAAGAAGACCGGCGGTCAGGCCGGCCAGACCTTCGGCGCGGCGGCGGCGCCGCCGCGCCTGTTGGACGTGCTGGGGGGGGACCCAGCGGTCTGGAGCTCGGTTCATGAGGCTGCGGGCTGCTCGGCTCCGGATGGCGCGGAGGTCTGGAGGGGTAGCCAGAGCCGGAAGGTGGTCCCCTCGTCGGGGGTGCTCTCGAAGGCGACCCGGCCGGACAGGTAGTTCTCGGCCAGCAGCTTCATACTGTAGGTTCCCAGTCCGCGGTTCCGGCCCTTGGTCGAAAAAGAACGCTGAAAGACCTGCATCTGCTGGTTCCGGGGGATCGAACCCGAGTTGTGGACCCAGAACTCGACCCCCGAGTCGACCCGGCGCAGCCCCATCCCGACGGTTCCCCCTTCCTGGCTGGCCTCCAAGGCGTTCTTGACCATGTTGGACAGGACCCTCCTCAGCAGCAGGTGGTCGGTGGTCAGCACGGGCAACTCCGGAACGGACTGGATGTCCAGGGTGCGTCCCTGGGCCAGGGGTGAGGAATGGTAGTCGGCCGCAACCTGCCGCAAGGCCTCCTCGGGATTCAGAGGCTCCATCACGGGCCGCAGGTCGCCCTGCTCGGCCGAGAGCAGGTCCCGCTGAATCTGGATTTCCTCGACCAGGCGCTGGGCGGCCTGCAGGATCCGCTGAATGCCCAGGTCCGCGCGGTCCTTGTCCAGCGAGCCCAGCAGGCTGGCGTAGCCGCTGACGATCCAGGCCGAGTTCATCAGGTCGTGGAAGAAGATCCGCTCCAGGGCCTGACGCCGCTTCTGGTGGCTGACGTCCAGAAGCGAGAGGATGGTGTAGCGGCTTCCCTGGACGTCCAGGGGAGAGGCCGTGACCTCCATCTCGGTCGCGCGCAGCACCTCACCGACCCGAAAGGTCAGTCGGCACTCTCGTTGGCAGCGTTCGCCCTTCTCGGCCTCGAGGATGGCCTGGCAGGCTCCGCATTCCTGGCAGTTCTCGCTGGTTCCGCAGCCGGCAGGCATGTTGGCCGAATACACGCAGCCCAGGGCTTCCCCGGGTCGCATGCCGGGGGCTGGAGCCAGGCCCAGGTCGCGGAACATCGCCACCAGGGCCTGGTTGGCGGCCAGCATCTGCCGGTTCTCGTCCAGGACCATCATCGGGGTGGGCGCGCAGTCCAGGATGTCCAGACAGAAGCGGGCCTCCCCCAGGGCCTGGGCCTTGCGGGTGATCTCCTCGACCTGGGTGCGGTCGGGGCTGGCGAAAAAGGTCTCGGGGTCCGTCATCGGTCATCCTTGCCGAGCCTGCCGGGTGAATCACCTACGAGAGAACCCGCCAGGACCGGGTCCGGCACGAGCAGGGGCCACCCGTCGGTCTTCTGGGGGCGCTCACGCGCAGAGGGCCCACAAGCTTTCGGTGAGGTTGGCGCCTAGTTTTCTTCGCCGCCGGGGGAGAAACCTTTTGAGGCCCCGGACGGGGCTTGATCTGCACGGGAGCGTTGGCGGGCCTGGCGCAGGCGCGAGAGGGTGCCCGGGCTGGAGGAGGGACCGGGCGGTGGGGCGGGTGGCGCCTGGACCACGAGTCGGTCCCTCCGGATTCGGGCCTCGTTCCCGGTCTCCTCGGGAGGGGGACCCGTCGGAGGAACCGACGCGTCCCGGATGGGCCTCCTGGCCGGTTCCTCCCGCAGGTCCTGCTTGCGCTTGAGCAGCGCGGCCAGGGTGGGAGCGGTCAGGGAGGCAGTCGGGGCGGCACTCTGCGGCCGGGGCTTGCGAGCCCACCAGCCTTCGGGCAGAAAGATTCGCCGGAGAGCGACATCCAGAGGCAAGACCAACAGGGCCAGGGCCAGGAGGGGCTTCCAGGCCTGGCGACTGACCGAGAGAGGGCGCTGGGGGGGGCGGAAAGAGGCGGAGGCGGGAGGCTGGGCCAATCCCTTCCCCGCCGCGGCCAATCGGGCCATGAAGGCCGGGTCCGGCTGGAGGCGGGCGAGTTCGGGCGAATAGGGAATGCTCCATGTCGCCAAGGCGGCTCGGGCGCTCGTCTGGTCGGAAACGTGGACCAGCCAGGCCCCCGGTCGGGGTGAGGAGAGCGGCGCTTCGAAAAGGCCTGGACCGGTCTGGACCAGGTCCAGGTCCACGCTCGCGCCGTCGGGGCCCACGGCACGGCCCTGGAGGAGCAGCGGAGCCTTCAGGTCGGAGGACTCGACCACCACGCGGGTCTTCCCTGCCGAGTCCTCCTCGAGGCGGACTTCGAAGTCCGCCGGTTCACCCGTGGCCATCGTCCAGCGCAGGACCCGGGCCAGGACCCGCCCCAGGTCGCCATGGGCCAGCCAGGAGGCAGCCCAGCGGTGTCCCGCGTCGCTGGTCCAGGCCGCGGTCCGGCCCAGGCCGGCCCTCCCCACGGCCAGGAGGGGGTCGTCCTCGGGTGCGCGCAGCAGCGTCTGGGCCGGCGCCGGACGCAAGGTCGTGAGGTTATACCCCCGCAGCTCGGGGGCCCCTTCCACCGAGAGGTTCCGCAGCGCCGGGTGAATCGCTCCGAGGCGGGCGCGGAAGGGTTTTTCGGCGAAGGCCGCCCGGGACGCCAGGATGGTCTCGCGGGTGAAGATCCGAGGCAGCAAGGTCGCCTGGTCGGCAAGATACGAGCGACCTCCGGTCTGTTCCGCCAGGGTTCGCAGGAATTCGAGGTCCGCATCTCCCCCGATGGCCACGGTGGAGAGGGTGATCCTGGCCTGGTGGGCGCGCTTCGCCAGCGAGGCGAAGTCGCCGGGTTCGGTGCGCCCGTCCGACAGGATGATCGCGTGTTTGAGGGGCACCTCGAGGGGCTCCAGGGCGTCCAAGGTCTGTTTGAGGGCGGGGAAGAGGTCGGTGCCTCCTCCAGCCTCCAGGCTGGCCAACTCCGCCGCAGCCTTGGCCGGATTCTCGTGGCGCTGCATCGGAACCACCCAGCGGGCGGCCGAGTCGAAGGCCACGGCCCCCACCCAATCCTGCTCGCCCAGCAGGGACGAGGCGGCCAGGGCCGCTTCTCGGGCCATGGCCAGGCGAGTGACGGATCCCTCGCGTTCCCCCATGCTGCCCGATTTGTCCAGCACCAGGGCCAAGGCCAGGACGGCACCCCGGCGGTTCCTGCGCAGATCCATGTCGACGGGCAGGATCGACTCGATGGGGGTGCGGTACCAGCCTCCCGCTCCAAAAGACGAGGCGCCCCCCAACATCGCGAAGCCCACTCCAGCCTCGGTGACCACCTGCCGGAGGGTCTCCATCCGGCTCTCCGAAACCTCCAGGGCCGGGACGTCGGAGAAGATGATTCCGGAATATCCGGCAGATTCCGCGGCGCTGCGGGGGAGTGCTCCGGAACCTGCCACGCGGACCTCCATTCCGGCGGCGCGCAGGAGGTCGGGCAGAGGCCCGGGGCGGGCCTGCTCGGCCGTGACGAAGAGCACGCGCGAGCGACCTCCCACCAGGGCCAGGGCCGACGCCCGGTTGTTGCCGGCGTGAGGGTCCCCCTGGCTTTGAATCCGAGCCTCGTAACGCACGGGTCCCGCTTGATCCCGGCGCTGGGGGACCAGGAACACATTGGCCCCCGCCTGCAGGTCCACCTGGCGGCGGGCGACTTCCCGGTCGTCGGCCGTCAGGCTCAGCATGGCGGTCGCGTCCTGGTCCGCCTGAACGGTGATCCGGACGTCGAAAGGTTGACCCAGGGTTGGCTGGTTTGGAGTCTCCACGGATTGGATCAGGACCTCCCGGCCAGCGCGGGGTGGGGGAGTGGCCGTCCAGATCTCCGTGCCCTGGGCAGCCGCCAGGCGGGCCTCGGTCAGGGCATCTCCTTCGGTGGGACGCCCGTCCGAGAGGACGACGATGCGACGGGAGCAATCCGCGGGGAAGCTGGCCTGGGCCAGGCGCAGTGCGGAGGCCAGGTCCGTTCCCTGGGGGTCCACCATCGAGGTCAGGCGCCCGTCTCGCTGGCCCCGGGCCGGGCGGACCGAGTGCTCTACGACGGCGTCCAGGCCGAAGACCACCAGACCAGCCTGATCCCTGGGGCCGGCCTGGCGCAGTGCCTCCCCGACCCAGCCCGCCTGCCATTCTCGATCCTGGGCTCCCATGGATTCTGAGCGGTCCACCAGGAACACGACGGCCAGTTGGTCCGCGGGCAGCGTCAGCCGCAGGTCGGCCAGGGCCAGGATCACCAGGCTGATGAGGAGAAGCCGGGTTCCCAGCGACAGGCGGGACCGCCACGTCGGCATGGTCTGTCGGGAGTCACTCCAGGTCCGCACCACCGGGATCGCCAGCAGGAACAGGAGCAGGGCGACCGGCCGTCCCACCTCGATCACGGTGCCCCACCCTGGGGACGTCCAGGTCGACGCCGGCGCTGGTCCACCAGCCACTCAGCCAGCAGGGCCAGCAATCCGGCCGCGGCCAGCCAGGGCCAGAATTCTGCGATCCCGAAGCGCTGGGAAGGCGGTGTGGGGTGCGGCGCGGGCAGATCCCATCGCGGCGCAGGGAGCCGCCTGGTCAGGTCCGACTCTCGCGGGTCCAGCATGTTCAGGGCCACGGGCCACACCTTTTCACCCACGCGGACCTGATAGACCCCGGTGCGGTCGGGGTCGGGGAGGATGGCCCGCCCCCCCTCGCTTTCCAGGCGCACCGAGGTCTCGTCGGGTCGTTGCACCCACACCGGTTCCAGGGTGCGGATCTCCAGCGGCTGGCCGGGGACCGATTCCGAGTCCACGGGGCCTCGTCCACCGCCCAGCTCGGACTCGACCAGGTTGGCGAAGAGCAGCGGAAGGGCCGGCGAGAGGGGCAGGTCCGAGCGATAGAGGTCAAAGGCCAGGACCAGGGCCGTCGCCTGGCCCTGCCGGACCAGGGCCAGGGCAGGGTGGGGGCCGGCCCGGGCCAGGACTTCGCTTCCCGGCGGCAGGTTCAGGGGGGTCACCCCGGCCACCGCCAGGTCGGCCAGGGGAACCTCGTCCAAAAGCGGGGTCTGTTCGGGTTGCAGGGTGAAGGCCTGCGCCAGCGGCTCACCTCGTCTCCAGGCCGCGGGGGGGCGGAGCAGGATGTGGACTCCCGGGGGCAGCGGCCAGGGGGCCTCCCCTTGCCACAAGACCAGGCCTGCGCCTTGAGGGTTCTCGGAGCGCGTCAGCTCCAACCCGGGGATGGCGGCCAGGGCTCTTTCGGCGAAGAGGTTGCGCGGGCCGACCACCCGAGCGGAATGGACCACCCGACCCGGCAGGATCGTCCAGGCCCGGTCATCCACGGCCAGGGCGTCCGAGCCGAGCAGGCGGGCCTCCAGCAGGTCCGATCCGGAGGCGGGCAGTCGGAAACCAAGCGTGTCGCGACCTCCGGCAGGCAGACCGACCCTCCGGGCCGCCAGCAGCATTCCACCGCGGCGCAGTTCCAACTCCCGTTGCTCGGGCCTTGGCCCGTAGTTGCGCACACCGACCACCAGGGCGAAGGTGCCGTCGCGGTCTCGGGCCGCCCGCAGAGCCACCAGACCCACGTTGGCGGCTGGCCGGCCGCATTCGATCCAGGTCAGCCGGGACGGTGGAGGAGCCTCGGGAGGCTGGTCGCCCAGCAGGAAGACCTCGACCTCGGGTCGAGAGGCCAGCAGCGAGGCCGCCAGGGCCCATCCTGCCCGCCCGTCGGCCGCGACCTGGCGAACTTCCAGAGCGTCCAGGGCCCGCAGGGCGGCGGAACGGTCGCGGGTGAAGGGAAGCAGGACCCGGGCCGTCCGGTCGTGGGAAGCCAGCAGGATCTGGGCCCCCGCCGGGGCTTCCCGGACCAGGCGTCGGGCCTGGTCCCGGGCGACCTCGAGTCGGGACGACCCGTCCTGACGGGCGCCCATCGAGGCCGAGGTGTCGATCAGCAAGGCCATTTCTGGGGCCGAACCGGAGATCACGGGCAGGTAGGGCCGGGCCAGGGCCAGGGCCAGGGCCAGGGCGGCCAGGATCTGCAGAAACAGCAGCAGGTTGGCCTGGAGGCGCCTGGAGAACGAGTCCACGCGGGCTTCCCGGCAGGCACGCTCCCAGAGAAAACCCGCCGAGACCCGGGCGGGCGTGCGGCGCAGTCGGGTCAGCCACAAGAGCACCAGGACGGGCAGGACCCCCAGCCAGGCCAAGGCGGTCGGTTCCAGCAGGCTCACCGCACCAGTCCTCCGCGCCGCAAGAGCTCCAGCAGGGCCGGCTGAAGGTCGGCGTCGCTGCGCACCAGGACCCGGCCGCAGCGCTGGGCCTGGCACCAGGCCGAGAGTTCGTCGCACAGGTCCTGGAGGGCCTGGCGGTAGGACTTCAGCAACCGGGCGTCCAGGGTGACCTCCCGAACGCTTCCGGTCTCGACGTCGACCAGGCGCAGGTCGCCGACGGCGTCGGGGTCGAGTTCACTGGGGTCCAGGACCTGCGCCACCAGCAGGTCCTCGCGGCGGTGCCGCAGCAGTCTCAGGGCGTCGACCCCGGCGCCCGGCTGCAGGAAGTCCGAAATCACCACCACCAGTCCGGGACTCTTCGAGCGAGCCGCAAACTGTCGAAAGGCCGTGGTGAGGTCGGTCTTCCCCTGGGGGCGGGCGGATTCCAGGAGGCGAAAGAGCTCCAGCGCCTGATGGCGCCCCCGGACCGGAGCGTGCCACTGCACCAGGCGATCGCTGACCAGTCCCAAGCCCACCCGGTTGAGGTCGCCCAGCCCCACCCAGGCCAGGGCCGCGGCCAGTCGGCGTGCCTGGTCGAACTTGGCTCCCTCTTCCGGGGATCCGGGGCCACCCGAGCCCATGGAGGCCGACGAATCCAGCAGGATCGAGACGGTCTTGTCCCGCTCTTCGACGAAGACCTTGAGGAAGAGCCGATCCATGCGGCCCCAGGCCCTCCAGTCGATCTGCCGGAAATCATCTCCTGGTCGGTAGTCCCGGTGCTCGGAGAATTCCGCCGAGCGTCCCCGGGCCGGGCTGCGGTTCTCGCCAGGACCTGAGCCGGTCGGGGTTCGGCCTGCCAGCATGCGAAGGCGCTCGAGCCAGGCCAGGAACTCCGGTTGGAGCAGGGGGGCCACCGGGCTTCAGGCCTCCACGCCCGGCCGGCTGCGCCGCAGAGCGCACAGGGCCCCCAGCAGGGCCGCCAGGCCGAGCCAACTGAGCAGGCAGGCCGTGGGCAGGTCCAGCGTCCAGCCTCCCAGGGAGACCGCGGGCATGTCGTTCCAGAGGGACCACACCGCGGGCAGGGGTGAGACCTGGGTGCCCAGCCAGAAGGTCAGCTCGGATTCTTCCGAGGCCAGGGGGAGTGTGGGCAGGACCAGGATGGCGGGCAGCAGCGCGTAGTACAGGGTGGCGAACCGGGGCCGGCCACCCAGCAGGGTGTGCAGGCTGCGGGCCACGACGGCGAAGCCGACCGACACACCCGCACAAAGCCCCAGTGTGGAGAGGACCTGCACCGGGGGAGCTCCCAGCGCACCCTGCGCGCCGGCCATCAGGGCCAGTCCCAGAAGCAGGACGCCGTTCCAGAACCAAGGGCGGAAGGCCAGCCCGGCCCGCCGCCGGGCTTCCTCCCGGGGAGCCGCGAAGGGCTGGGGGTCCAGAAAGCAGCCCAGGCTGGCCAGGGCCACCACCAGGACGGCGCACCAGGTGGCGGCCACGGGCTCGGGATCGGTCCAGGAGTTCCCGGTGGACATCAAGAGGCCCAGCAGGCCGCAGTTGACCAGCCAGACGAGCGTGAAGAGCCGGCCCAGCCAGATTTCGTGGGCCACCCTCCGGCGCAGGTGGTTCTGGATCTTGAGGAAGAGGAAGGCCGCCAGCCCGCAGGCATGGACCAGGAGATACAACCACAGAGGAAACGCGAACCTTCCCGTCCCCAGGGTCTGGCCTCGCGAGAGCATCTCCGCCAGCGCGGGAAGGGCTCCGAGGCTGAGGATGAAGGTCAGGATCAGGATCCCGTAGGCCTGGTTGGTGGCGTGCCCGGTCTTCTGCTCGCGGGCCGAGAAGAAGAGGCCCAGGAGGCCCACCAGGGCAGCGACCAGAGCCAGCACCCCGTAGGAGGCCGCCACCTCCCCGGGGGCGACTCCGCCCAGCAGGAAGACCACCGCTACCATGGGCAGGGAGGAGACCAGCAGCAGGCCCACGTAGGCCAGGGCATAGCCCAGTTTGCCCAGCACGATCTCGACGGTGCGAAGGCGTGAGGCCCGCAGCAGGTCCAGCGAGTGGTTCTCGCGCTCCCCCGAGATCTGTCCGCAGGTCAGGCTGGGTGTGATCAGGACAACCATGGCCAGTTGCGACCAGAAGAGGATCCCATGCAACAGGCGGCCCTGATCCGGCAACTCCAACAGATCCCTGGGGGCCGAGGCCGAGAACAGGAAGAGGGCCGTGGCGGATCCCAGGACCACCAGGTAGAGGGACTGGAGCAGGAAGATCTTCCTCTCGCGCAGCCCGATCCTCAGCTCCTTCAGCAGGATCGGGTTGTCCAGCAGCACGTCCAGGACCCGGCGCACTCCAGGCCACCTCAAGACACCACCCCCTGCGTCACGCGCATGAAGACGTCCTCCAGGTCGGTCCGGGCCTCTGCGAACTCGACCAGCCCCAGGCGTTGGTCCGCCAGCCGCTCGGCCAGGTCGGCCAGGTCCTCCAGGGGGCCCTCGAACTGGAAGAGGAGCACTCCGTCCTGGACCCGGACGCGACTGGAGCCCGGGGTCTCTTCGACCACGCCCCCGGCCTTCTCCAGGTCACGCAGCACCCGGACCCGCATCGAGCGACCCTGGTCCACGGCGCGGAGGATTTCGTCCACCCGTCCGCAGGCGACCAGGCGTCCTGCCTCGAGGATCCCGACCGTGCTGCAGAAGTCGGCCAGCTCGGGCAGGATGTGGGACGAGACGAACAGGGTCTTGCCCATCCGGGTCAGCTCACGCAGCAACTCCTTCAGGTCGATTCGGGCCCGGGGGTCCAGGCCGGAGGCCGGCTCGTCCAGGACCAGAACCTGGGGGTCGTGGAGGAGGGTCTTGGCCAGGCAGAGCCGCTGCTTCATCCCCTTGGAGAGATGTTCGATGTTGGTTTCGCGGCGGGCTCCCAGGTCGGTCAGTTCCAGGACGTCGTCGAGCGTGCGCCGGCGGTCGGGGCGGGGGATGCGGTAGGCTGCGGCGAAGAATTCCAGGTACTCCCAGACCCGCATCCCGTCGTAGACTCCAAAGGCATCGGGCATGTATCCCAGCACCCGGCGGACCTCATCGGCCTGATCCAGGGTCGAGAAGCCCGCCACGAAGGCTTCCCCGGCAGTCGGTTCCAGCAGGGTGGCCAGGATGCGGATGGTCGTGGTCTTGCCGGCTCCGTTGGGGCCGATGAAGGCGAAGGCTTCGCCGGCAGCCACCTGGAGGTCCAGTCCGTCCAGGGCCAGCCGCTTGTCGTACCGGTGAGTCAGTCCGCGACAACGGATCACGGGACGTCCTCCCCCTGGACCACAACGAAGTTCAGCACCGTCTGGCGGGCCCGGGGATCCGAGCACTCGACCCCACTGGCGCTGGTCTGGCTCCAGCCCATCAGCAGCGAGGTGGAGGGATGACGGGCCTGGTACTTCGAGGCCTGCTTCAACAGAAGCTCGCGCTCGGCCCGGTAGCGAGCGTCCTGGTTGGGGGCTTTGGGGAAGGAAGCGAGGTGGTGAGGACCCTGCCAGGCCTGCCGAACGCGGGCGCCTGCAGGCACGTCGAAGGGCGCGCTGGAGCGACCCTGGTGGAAGGTCACGCAGTCGCTCAGGTCCAGCTCGGAGGCATTCCAGACCCTCATAGTCCCCTCCTCGGGCTCGAGGGTGATCGCGCCCCTCAGCAGCAACGTGCGCTGGCCGCGAAACCGCCGCATCGACCACATCCTCATCTTGAGATGGCGAAACTCCTGGCGCGTGTCCAGCACAAGCGAGAAGCCCGGCCAGCGCGACGGATCCCCTCCCCGGTCTTCGGTCAGCGAGAGGTTGAGGGGGAAGGACAAAGTGTACTCTGTCGTCCGGGGAGAATACAGCGCCGTGGCTCCCTGCCACCGTGCGCTGGCTTGACCCGAGCGCAAGGCCAGTTGTCCGGCCTCCAACAAGAGCAGATCGCTGCCTCGGACCATCCAGCCCCCCAGGAAGGTCAGGGTGGCGAAGCCCCCGGCCAGCGCCGGAACCGTCAGGAAGACCGCCAGCATGCGGTCGGTTCGCCGCAGGAACATCCAGTTCACCGGCCCCACCACCAGGACGTAGGCCAACATGGCCCAGCCCACCAGGGCCAGGTTGGGAGGTTCGAGCTCTGGCGGGGCGGTCAGCAGGTCCAGATCGTCGGGAAGGTCGGGGAACCTCCCCGCCAGCAGGTCACATCGGCTTGTGAACGCGCGCAGCAGGTCCCGCGTGGCGACGCTCCCCAGGATGTCCGTGCTGGGCAGGGGAGTTCCGATGAGGCCGACCACTCCAGCGACCCGGGGGGCGACCGTCAGAAGAGGCAGTCCCCCTCGGGACTGCACGACCTCGCCTTGATTCAGAGGGCCCGTCAGCACGGGCAAGCCCTCCGCGGTGCCCGTCCCCGTGGGGCGCATCGGGAGCAGGGGCTCCAACGGAGAACCCCGGAATTCGGCCGGGTCGGGCGCGGCGAAGACCAGCAGCCGCCCTCCGGAGCGGACCCAGTCGGCGATGGCCCCCTGGGCTGCAGCACTCAGGGGAAGCCGGGACAGATCGTGCAGGACCATGAACTGCACCCCGGCCAGGCCGGCCGCCTCCTCGGGGAAGGTCTCGGCGGGGACCTCGTTGACCGTCAGGGATTCAGCCTGCTGGCTGTCGTCCCAGGTCTGGGCTGCCAGCCATGCAAAGGCCCCCGTCTCCGAGGTCAGGACCGCGGTGATCCGACTCTTGGAGTAGGTGATGTTCAGGGTCAGGGTGTTGCGGGCGACCTGCCGGCGCCCCTCCCAGGCGATGATTTCAATCTCTGAACTTCCCCGGAGAGGCGGGACCAGGAGCGGAAGCTGCTTGCGGGCCCCCGGGGCCAGTTCGGTGGTGGCCTCGGCCTGGGGCAGATCCTCGGAGGGCCGGCCGGAGTTGTGGATCGGCCGGGCCTGGATCCGGAGGGTGCAAGCCGGCCCCCGGTTGAAGAGCCGAACCGAGATGGGAACGGGGTCCCCGAAGCGGGCATTCCTTCCCAGTGCAGGCTGCGCCTGCATCTCGATTTCGGCGGCGGCTGCAACCGGGAGGCTGGTCAGCCAGAGCCAACAGGCCAGCAGGAACCAGGACCTCATCAGGCGGGGACCTCGAGCGGCACGGCTTGGAGGACGTCGTCGACGAGCTGGTCCGGCTCCAAGCCCTCGGCCTCGCCCTCGAAGCTTCGGATCAATCGGTGGCGCAGGCACGGTCGGGCGACTGCCTGGATGTCCTCAAAGGCCACGTTGTATCTTCCCGAGACCATGGCGCGCACCCGCGCTGCCCGAACCAGGGCCTGTCCTCCGCGAGGGCTGGATCCGTAGCGCACGTATCGCCGGATCGCGTCCGGGGCCTCGGGCCTGTCCGGATGGGTGGCCAGGACCAGGCGGGCTGCGTAGGCCAGGACGGCGGAGCCTGCGACCACCTCCCGCGCCAGGCGCCCCATCTCCAGCAAGGTCGGGGCATCGCAGACGGCTTCGACCCTGGGCAGGTGGTTGCCCGTGGTCTGGTCCAGGATGCCCACCAGGTCCTCGGGATCGGGAAAGCCGACTCGCAGTTTGAAGAGGAACCGGTCCACCTGGGCTTCGGGCAGAGGGTAGGTCCCCTCCATCTCGATGGGATTCTGGGTGGCCATCACCAGGAAAGGCTGCGGGAGGTCCCGGGCTTCTCCGGCCACTGTCACGCGTCCCTCCTGCATGGCCTCCAGCAAGGCCGACTGGGTCTTGGGGGTGGCCCGGTTGATTTCGTCGGCCAGGATCAGGTTGGCGAAGACCGGGCCTGGGCTGAAGCGAAAGGCCCTCCGCCCTTCCGAGGTCTCCTCGACCAGCATGGTCCCGCTGATGTCGGCGGGCATCAGGTCCGGAGTGAACTGGATTCTCGAGAAGGACAGGTCCAGGGCCTGCGAGAGGGTTCGCACCAGCAGCGTCTTGCCCAGTCCGGGAAGGCCCTCCAGCAGGACGTGGCCTCCGGCCACCAGGGCCAGCAGCACGTGCTCGACCAGGTCGGACTGACCAACCACCACGCGGGTCAGCTCGCGGCGCAAGCGCCCGAAGGTCTCCTCGAAGATCCGGACGCGGTCGGTCAGGGGAGTGTCGCTCACAGACGGGGGTCGATCCCTTCGAAGTAGTTTCGCACCAGATCCCGTCGGGTCACGGGAATGTCTTCGCGCGCCACCGCGGATTCAGCGGACTCTCGGGCCTCGAGGAAGGTCTCCTGGGTGGGGCTTCGTGCCGGGTCTCCCACCCGGGGGCGGCCCAGGGCCTGTCCGGTTCCCGGCAGGGTGGGGCCCCGTCCCACTCGGCCCGGAGCCCGGGCGTCGGCGGTCGGCAGGTGATCCCGTCGGGGTGGGTGCAACCGTCGATATTCCTCCGACCAGTCGGCAGTCCTCTGGGACTGACGGTCAAGCACGAAATCCCGGGGTTCGGTCTCACCGGCCTCCTGGCGTTCAAGGGTGGTCTGGCGGCCGAAGTCGGCCTGCCCGTTGCCTGGACCGGGACGAACCTCCTGTCCCGGGTTGGCCAGGGCCTGCCGACCCTCTCCTGCAGACCCGGGACCTTCCCCGGGAGCGTTCGAGCCGCTGTCCCCCAGGGTTTCGTCCCCTGCTCGGGCCAGGGCCTGCTCGGCCCGCTCAAGGTCGCCTTCCTCCAGGGCTTCCAGGCCATCAGCGGCAGCTCCGCGGACCTCCTCGGAGGACCTCGGGTCACCGGCCATCTGGCGAAGAAGGGTTCGGGCCTCCTCCGAGTCGGGATCCTGCGCCAGGGCCCGGGCCGCCTCGCGCAGTCGACGAGCCGCTTCGGTCTGCGCCCCCCGTCCCGCCAGGGCCCTTCCAGCGGCATCCTGCTCTGGCGCGACGTCCAGGCCGGTCTGCAAGTCCTCGGACAAGGCAGTCAGGCGCTCCAGGACGTTGCGGGCGTCGACCTCGGGGTCCTCCAAGGCCTTCTCCAGGGCCTCGAGACGGGCCTGGAGTTCCTCCCGTCGAGCAGCCTGGAGGTGCCGCGCCAGACCGAGGTCGCGACGCAGGTCTCGGGCCTGCCCGCGGGCGGCGACGAGGACCTCGGCGTCCGGACGCTGCCAGGAAAGCTGCTCGGCAGGGAGGCCCGCCAGGGCGATCGTCAGGCCGGCCAGAAGCAGGCCCGTGCGGAACCTGGTCGGCCAGTGCTGCGGGAAGGCCGCGCGAGGTTGGACCTGCCGGGCCCGGGTGGCGGCGTCGCGCAGCAGGACCTGGGCCATGACGTTCCGGGGGCGTTGGGAGACAAGCCACTCCACGGCCGTGCCCAGGCGTTCCTGCAATCCCAGGTTGCGGTCGGCCAGGTAGGCCACGCGGACGGGGTTCAGGGGGCGCAGGAACTCCGCCAGGGCCGCGCCTGCGGGAAACAGGGCCAGGGGAGCCAGGCCCTGCCAGGCGGGCTGACCCGACCATCCCAGGAGGAGGACCAGCCCCAGGGCCAGGATGGCTCCGGGGCACAGAGCCCCCGCCGCGACGTGCAGGGCCCGGACCTGGCGGTCACGTGCGGCCAACTGGCGAGCCTTCTCCAACAGCCCCATTTCGTCCATGAGCGCGAGATTCCACGTCTCGGAGGGTGGCCCTGCGGAGGGGGGGCGGGTGGCGCCGGAGAACTGGTCCTCAACATGGACTTGCGGGGGTTTCACATGCTCGACCGTCGCCGCTTCCAGTGGCTTGTTCCCTGCCTCCTCCTCTTGTTGTTGGGCTGCACGGGCCCTCCCCAGGAGCCCGAGCCGCCGGCGACCTCGCAACCCGGTGTTACCGGCGCTCAGGCCCTGGAGCCGGAGGCTCCGCCCGCCAGCGACCGCTTGGAGTTTCGGATGCCGGTCGAGGTCGTCCAGGCCACCCTGAGGGTCCGTCAGCCCGGTCAGAAATGGCATCTTGCCGATGGCCAGGACCGTCCTTTGGCGGAGTTCAAGGTCCAGCCAGATCGGGTGAAGGTCAAGGATGCCCAGGACCGGGAGCTTTTCAAGATCAAGAGCAAGCTGAAGGGCTGGGAGCTGGAGGACGCCACCGGACGGCGCCTGCTGCGGGCGCGTCCCCACCAGGGCGGCTGGAAGATCGAAGATGGGGCGGAGACTCCGTTTGCACGGATTGTCGAGCGAGGGGGAGGGTTCGTCCTGGAGGATGCCCAGGGCCGCGAGTTGACCCGGGCCGAGGCCGGGTCCGGGCAGGTCCTCTTCCGCAACCCCTCGGGGGAAGAAGAGGCCGTCGTCCGGGGGATGTCCGATCCTGGGGTGGCGATCTGGTGGAGACTCCCTGCGACCGATCCCCTGGCCCAGGCAGCCCTGGTGGTCTTTGCGCTGGAGGTTCGATGACGCTTCCCGTTCAACCGATCCAGGAGCGCTGCCGCGAGACGGCTGGCTTCCTGTTCTCGCACCCATGCAAGAACCCGGCTGTGGGCCGTTGCGACCATTGCGGCAAGCCGATCTGCGCCGAACACTCGCGTCCGACCCTGGCCGGAGCGCCTCCCGAACAGCCTGTCCCGGGAGGTTGGCCCGCAGCCGGTGGGACGGTGTGCGTGGGATGTGCCCGTCGCCAGGTGGTCGCCTCGGGGGCCCAGGGGCAACAGGGATTCCGGGAGGATCCTCTGTTCTGCGCCTGGGTCCTGGGAGGTTCCTCCTGGGATTACACCGACGAAGACCACGCAGCCTTCCAGGTCGAGAGCCTGCCTGCGGGAGCCGAGGCCTGGGAGCAGGACTGGGACGCCTCCTGAGGGATCGTCCCGACGGCCCGAGGAGGGGGCAGGTGATGGAGGGCTTCTCTGTCCGGGGAAACCGACCCACCCGGGAACTGCTCCTGGCTGGAGCGTGCCTCCTGGCGATCCTGCTCTTCCTCGTCTTCGGGAACTTCCTGCCAGAGGAGGGCGTCTTGTTCCGTTCCCTGGTGGCGTCCTGCCTGGTCGCGCTGGGGTTGCTGGGACTTCTTGCGCGGCCCGCGAACTGGCGCTGGGACCCCGCGACCAGGCGCCTGACCTGTGTGGTCCTGTGGGGACTCTGGCGCCGGGTCGTCGAGGCGACAGAGGTCGCCGCCCTGGAGTTGCTGCCCAAGGAAGAACGCCGAGAGAGGCGCCTGGTCTTGCGCCGGCGCCGGGATTCCCCTCTGGCTCTGCGAACCGGCACCGACGTCCTTCAGCTCCGGCGTGACGGCCGCCTCCTCGGCCAGGCGCTGGGGGTGCCTTTTCTGGAGCCCGACCCCGAGACAGGTCGTCCGGGTGCCGGACCTTACCGCTTCTGGATGGAGCCTGGGGTCGCCCGCAGGCCCACCGAGGTTCCTGGTCGCACCCTGCTCAGGGACCTGGCCTTTGGCGAGAACGCCTGGAATTTCACGGTTCCCGTTGCCTCCGAACCGGCCCGGTCGCACGGGTTTCAGGTGACCGCTCGGGAGCTGTCCTACACCACTCCAGAGGGCGAGACTCATCGCTTTGAGATCGGGCAGATCGAGGGGATCGCCCTGGTCCGGCGTCGAGGGGCTCCCTCCGAGGAGAGGGACCTGGGCATCCTGACGAGCTCCGGGTTGGTTCACATCACCGGGATTGCCGGTCAGCCGGCGAGCCGGCGAGAGGAAGCGCCGCTCCAGGTGACGGCACATGTCCTGCTCTCGGCGGTGCGGGATCTCCAGGAATAGTCCGCGTCTTCAGGTGGTTTTACGTGCAAGACCCAGGCGCAGGCGCAGGGCGTGCTTCACGGCCACCAGATACCAGTGCAGGTAGAGCGGCAGCCACTTGAGCAGGCGGAAGCGGCTCTGGCCCTGGGTCCGGTCGGTCCAGGTCGTGGGGACTTCGTCGATCAGCAGCCCCTGGACCCAGGCTTTGACGGTCAACTCCAGGGCCAGTTCGAAGCCGTTGAGGCTCTCGATTCGGACCGAGGAGAGGAACTGCCTGGAGTAGCCTCGGAAGTTGTTGGTGCAGTCGTGGGTGTTGATCCCCGTCAGCCAGCGCAGCGTCAGGCCGGCCAGTCGCGACATGGTCCTCTTGAGCAGCGGCCCCCCCTCCTGGCGACCTCCGGGCATGTAGCGGCTGCCGCTGACCACCGCCGCGCCCCGGCGGACCCGGGCCGCCATCGCCGGGATGACCTCCGGAGGATCGGAGAGGTCGGCCATGGTGGTCACCACGACGTCTCCTCGGGCTGCCTGGAAACCCGCGCGCATGGCGTAGGCAGCGCCTCGCCCCAGGTCGTTGCGCACGGTGCGGACGGTCGAGGGGCGATCCTGCATCTCGGCCAGGGCCTGCAGGGTGTCGTCTCCCTCGAAGTCGTAGCAGACCAGGATTTCGTGGGGATGCTCTCGCAGGGCCTCATGCACCCGCTGAACGCAGGTCCGGATGTTCGGACCTTCGTTGTAGACCGGAATCACGACCGAGGTCAGCGACTCCAGACCCATCAGATCCTGCCCGCTGCCAGCTCGGTCCGGATCCAGGGGATGACCTCGTCGAGAATCTCCCCCAGGGGAGTCCGGGCCTCAAAGCCCAGGACCTTCAGGGCCCTTGAGGTGTCGGGGATCCTCTTCTGGACATCGTAGGGGTAGGGTGCATCCGAGACGTGGCGGAAGGGGCGTTCCTGGCCGTGGATCTTGTGCCAGATGGTCTCGGCCAGTTCCATCACCGAGGTGGCCTGGGGCGTCGAGAGGTTGAAGTCCTGGTTGGTGGCCTCGGGATGGAAGAGCGCCTGAACGATGCCGCGCGCCAGGTCGCCTCCGTAGGTGTAGCAGCGCACCTGGGAACCGTCGCCCAGGATGTGCAGGGGGTCCTGACCTTTGAGGATCTTCTGGACCAGGTCGGGCACCACGTGGCTCATGGCCAGTTTGACGTTGCCGCTCAGCACCTCGTGGTCGGCCAGGGCCCGGCGCTCGCCGATCCCCACGCAGTTGAAGGGGCGCAGGATCGTGAAGGGCAGTTGGTACTGCTCCCAGGCCCCGCGGGCGAAGTACTCGCAGGCCAGTTTCTGGAATCCGTAGGTGCTGGAAGGCGGGGGGCACTCCGCCAGGTGGGATTCCGGGGTCGGCCAGACGGTGGCGTTCTCGAAGACCATGCTGGAGCTCAGGACGGTGATCTTCCGCAGCCTGCTCTTCTGGAAAGCCTCCAGCGCCGCGTCGAAGCTGGCGGCCATGATCCGTTCGTTTTCGGCCAGCAGGTCGTAGGCGTAGGTGTGAAAGTACGAGATGCCGCCGATTCGGGCGGCTCCGGCCACGAAGTGGTCGCAGTCCGCCAGCAGGCGACGCATCAGTTCGGCGTCCCGGGCGTCCCCCTCCACGAACGTGTAGCGCTCGTGGTTCTGGTAGCTCTTCTCGATCCGGCCATACTTCGAGAAGTTGTCCAGCCCGACGACCTCGTGTCCCTGGTCCAGCAACTCCTGCACCAGATAGCCGGCGATGAACCCGGCTGAGCCCGTGACGAAGATCTTCATTTCAGTCCGTCCTTACCATCGGCCGCCGCGGACGGCCCGATCTCTTGAGTCTCTCCAAGGCAGTTCCAGACGTCGACCACCACGGTCCCTGGTCGGGGGCGAAGGCCCCGATACTCTGCGTGGGGGGTCCCGACGAAGAGGACCTGGCATTCCTCCAGCACCTGCTGGAGAGGGACGATCCTGCCGTCCTGGATGTAGGGGTCGGTGCACAAGACCCGGGCGGCCCGCAGGGTCAGCAGCTTGCGCATCTTGTAGCTCAGCGAGTCCCGAGGGTCATCTGAGCCCGCTTTGAAGGCCATTCCCAGGATGCCCACCGTCTTGTCGCCCAGATCGGTCTGGCGTGCCGCCTGTTCGATCAGGAAGGCCGGCAGACCCTCGTTGACCAGCATGGCGCCATGGCCCAGGGCGAACGAGTTCTGGCTGAAGGCGGCCAGTTGCATGGTGTCCTTGACCAGGCACGGGCCGGCCGCCAGGCCCGGACCCGGCATGCCCGCCATGCGGGGATAACGGTGCCGGCAGGCGTGCAGGATGCGTTGAAAGTCCAGGCCACTCTGGGCGGCGATCATGTAGAATTGATTCACGGCCGCAAATTGAAGGTAGCGCCAGGCATTGGTCATGAGCTTGGCCAACTCAGCTTCCATCGGAGGCAGCTCCAGGATCTCCGCCGAGAAGCCCTCGAAGAGCCGGCGAACCCGCAAGAGGGTCTGTGCGTCGAAGGCGCTGATGATCTGGGGCAACTCCCGGAACTCGCGTAGGCTGAAGCCCTGGGCGACGCGCTCGGGGCAGAAGGCAACCTCGATTTGGAGCCCTCGCTCGGCCAGGAAGCGCCGAATATGGGCCGAGATCCCCGGAAAGACCGTGCTGCGCAGGACCAGGACCTGCCCGTCCACCAGGTGGGGGAGGCATCCTTCCAGGGTGCGGTGGATCGCGTTGAAGGTGGGGTTCAGGTGCTCGTCCACCGGAGTGCCGACCACCAGGATCAGGAACTCGCAGTTCCGCAGGCCCTCCGGCGAACTCGAAGCTTGCAGCAGTCCGCTCGCCAGGGCCTGGCTCAGGGCTTCCTGGCCACCCTCCTCCAGGAAGGGCATGTGACCCGACAGGATTCTCTCGATCTTCGGGCCGTCGATGTCGTAGATGAGGGTGCGATGGCCTTCGTTGGCGAAGGTCAGGGCCAGAGGCAAGCCGACATGCCCGGCACCCCCGATGACTGCGATGGGCGGACGGGTTGCTGCGTCGTTCCTGGACATTCGCGGGTGTTCTGAGGCCCGGGCGGGTCTCCTCCTGCTTCGGAGGATCTCGGCTTTCGTCTGGAAACCCTGGGCTGGCCTCACCCTGGAATCAAGGCCGGGTTGATGGCGCCATCCGTCCGTTCACCCGACCGCCTGCCCGCTCGGAGAGTCTTCAGGGGGAACTTCTAGTAGTTGAACCCACTCCCACCGATGAACTCGCGCAGGACCGAGTTGGACGGCACGTGGTCGGGGAAGATCGGCACGAAGAGATCCAGGAAGCGCAGCAGGGGATAGGCCTCGATCCGGGCCGGGTTCTCGCGGGGCACCTCAAGCAGGTAGCGCCAGGCGAAGGTCTTGAGCACGGCGGCCTCGTACACCAGGGCGGAGTTGAACATGACGTCGCACTGCTCCTGGAAGGGAAAGATGTAGCGCTGTTCGCCCCGGCGAACCCGGGGCCACATCTCGATGGAACTGGCAGCCGGGGTGCCCCGATAGCGACGATCCCGCACGATGCGCCGCAGCAGGCGGCCGTCCGAGGTGGGGATGCGGTTGTGTTCGTCGATGACCAGTTGGGTCAGGGCACTGACGAAGATGCGGTATTTGGCCTCGGGAGCGATCAGCTCCGTCAGCATGGGGTTCAGACCGTGGATCCCTTCGATCAGCAGGATCTGGTTGGGCTTCAGGCGCAGCGGCCTCCAGCGCGACTCGGGGGCGCGCTGGCCGGCCTCGAAGTCGAATCGGGGCATCAGCACCTCACGGCCCTCCACCAGGGCCTCCAGGTGCTGGGACAGCAGAGGAACGTCCAGGGCCTCGACGGCTTCGAAGTCGTAGTGCCCGTCTCTGTCCCTGGGGGTCTTGGAACGGTCCTGGTAGTAGTCATCCATGCCCACGATGACGGGCTGGACACCGGTCACCTGCAACTGGACCGAGAGCCGTCGGACGAAGGTGGTCTTGCCTGACGAGGAGGGCCCGGCCACGCACACCAACCGGATGCGGTCACGCTGTTCGGCGATGACGTCGGCAATCTGGACGATCTTCTTCTCGTGAAGGGCTTCCTGGACCCGGATCACCTCGTCGATGCGGTCCTGCAGGATGGCCTCGTTGAGGTCGCCCACCGTGGCCACGCCGATCATCTGGTTCCACTCCCGGCTCTCCCGATAGGCGGCCACCAACCTCCGGCTGCGGGCCGGGTCGGGTCGGGGTGCGTCCCTCGAGAACTGCAGGATCATCCCACGGGGGAAGGGGACCACGTGGACCCCCCGGGCGTAGGAGGTCGAGGGGGCGAACGGACCGTGCTGGATCGCGACGAAGCCGCACAATTCGACCACGGGCACGTGGGGGAAGGGCCAGGCGTCCAGAAGGCGGGTCATCGAACCGCTGGGATCCGCCAGCACCAGGCAGGCCTCCTCGACGGCCACCTCGCGGCGGTCCAGGCTCAGGTTGGATTCGACCATGTCCTGCAAGAGGACATCCGTCTGGGCCACCACGTCCTCCAGTCGGGGTTCCTCACCGCGCCAGTCCAGCAGCTCGTAGTAGTAGCCCTGGTGCAGGGACTGGCCGATCCGGAAGTGGAGGTTGGGGAAGTGTCGGGCCAGGATCGACTCCAGCATGTGGGTGGCCGTCCGGCGGATGATCTCGCGACCTTCGCGTTGGCGACGGCGGACCGGGGTGACCGTTACGGGCACCGTCAGGGGGGCATCCAGGCTGACCACATCGTGGTTGAGCAGGGCTCCGACGATGTCCGGGTCCTGGCCTTTGCCCAGCACCTCCAGCACCGGGGTTCCAGGGCGGACCGAGTGTGCCTCTCCCTCGACGAAAACCTCGACGGTCAGTTCTTGCATGGAACTTCCTCCTCCAGCGGGGCTTGGTCCCCTTCGGGCACGACGCAAGTCGCTCGAGCCTGCTTCGAACACGACGTTGAAGACGTTCGGGCTCGAACACACCCGATTCCCGGTGAAGCGAGGAGTCTCCTACCGAGGGGGCCTGGGAGTGCCGGGACTCAAGCGTCTGGAAGGGGGCGTCCGCTCTGGCGGGTCCGTCGAGCTCGGCGCAAGGGCGTGGCTTTCTGGGAGGGCTCCGTCGGGCGCGGGTCGAGGTACTGCTCCAGACCCAGCACGTTGAAGGCTCGGGCCACCCGAGGTCCGGCTCCGACGATGCGGAGTTCGAAGCCTTGGTCTTGCATCCGGCGGGCTCCCTCCAGCAGGACCCGGATGCCCGAGGAGTCGGCGCAGCCCACTCCCCGAACGTCTACGACCAGGCCTGGGCTGTCCTGGGAATCCTGCAGGAGGCGTTCCACGATCTCGGCTGAGGCCAGGTCCAGGTCTCCCTCGACGTAGAAGACCCGTCGACCCTCCTGGCGCCGGATTTCGATTCGGAAACGGCAGCCCATCGAGCACCCCCATTGGCCGGAACGGCTTGTTCCGACGCTTGTCCCCCCCCCACGGAGGTCCCTTCCATTCTAGCCCCTCCCAGGCGATCCAGGGAAGCGGGCAGGACCATGATGAACCCTCTCGGTCGGGGGGACAGTAACCCACATCACGCCTCTGCGTGGCAGCCTGGATTCCGGCCGGGTCGCCTCAGGTGCCCTGGCAGGAATCCGTCTGGGGGGGCGTCCTGGCCATTCCGACCAGGCAGGCTGCCAGGATCAGGCCCAGCATGGTCAGGCCGACCCGCCACAGACAGACCTGGTAGTGCAGGGTGCGGATCCAGTCGCGGGTCACCACTTCGCCCTCCAGGAACCAGGTCAGGCAGACCAGACCCATCCCCAAGAGCCCGAAGTTCCGGTTTCCCGGGTCTTCCTGTGCCAAGGAGGCGAAGGCCACCAGGGGCAGGAGAAGCACCAGGTGGTGGTGGGCCCAGGACAGGGGGGCGAGAATCGTGGCGGCCAGGACCCAGGCCGAGAACTCCAGGGCTTGCCGGGTCCGGGAGTCTCCTCCCCAGCGCCGGCCGGCTGCCAGAAGTCCGGCCGACGTGCCGATCAGTGCCAGCAGGTTGAAGACTTTCAGCCCGGGGCTGGCGTCCTCCCCGAAGAGCAGAGCCAGAAGCCCCATCAGGGACTGGTTGCTCAGGACCGAGCGGTACCCGGTGCGGGCGGCCCACTCCAGGAAGTGTGCGTAGTGGCCGAACCCCCAGGTCAGACCGGAGATCAGGCCCAGGGTGAGGAGGGTGCCCGCCATCCAGGCCACCACCTGCCAGTTCCCGCGGCGCAGGAAATACAGGGCCAGAAGCGCCGGGTACAGCTTGAGCAACACGGCCAGGGCCAGGAAGAACCCGGCGCCGGCAGGTCGCCCGGAGGTTCCCAGGACGAAGGCCATGCACAGGGCAAAGGTCAGGTGGTGCCCGACTTGTCCCAACCAGAGGTTGTCCACCCCTGGACCGAGGACCAACCCTCCCGCCGCCAGCAGGGCGGTCATGGCCCAGGCCAGCCGGGGCTCGGGGATCAACGTTCGGGTCAGGGTCAGGACTCCCACGGCGTAGAGGCCGAAGCCCAGCCACAGGTGGACCAGGTAGCCGGTCTGGAAGTCCAGTCGGGCCAAAGGTCGGTACAGCAGGTAGAAGGGCAGCGGGTGGTTGCCCCGGATTTCCCAGCGCCCGTCGCTCAGATTCCGGCTGAAGAGGCCCATCTCGTCCGAGAGGTAGACCTCCTGGAGGCCGGCCTCCAGGGCTCGGGTCGTGGCAAAGAAGTAGAAGTAGTCGTAGCCACCTTGCGCGGGCAGGTCGCCCAACAGCAGGGGATGTCGGGGAAAGCTGTACCACCCCGACAGGACCAGGAGGAGCAGCAGGGCCAGGATGCTGGCTGAAGTGGGGGGGCGAAGGCGGGCACCCATCGGTGACCCGGCGTTCGGCGAGCGTCCGATGGGATCCTGGCCCGAACCGGGGGTTTCTTGCCCTCAAGGGAGACTCTCGGGGGTGTCGAAACCCGCCGAAAAGTCCTGACGGCAAGATCTCCAGGTTGTGGGGAGCCGACGAATCGAGAGGTGTTCGGAAGATGGGAACGGTCCGGATGACTTGGAACGGCCAGACCTGGCAGTTCCCGATGGTCGAAGGCAGCGAGGACGAGGTCGGCCTGGATCTCACCCAACTTCGGGCTCACACGGGATTGGTGGCTTTGGATCCCGCTCTGGTCAACACCGCAACATGTACCTCCAGCATCACCTTCATCGACGGAGAACGAGGCCTCTTGCGCTACCGGGGGATTCCCATCGAGGAATTGGCCTCGGTCGAGAGGCCGGACTTCGTCGAGGTGGCCTGGCATCTGATCTTTGGCCGGCTTCCGCGCCGGCACGAGTTGGAGGGATTCCAGGCCCGCCTGGCGGAAAACGCGGATCTGCACGAGGGATTCCTCCATCTGCTCGAGGGCTTCCCGGCCGACGTTCCCCCAATGGCCATGCTCAGCGCAACGGTCCACTCATTGGCCTGTTTCCATCCTGAGGCCCGCAACCTGCCTGAGGATCAGGCCTTCGAGGAGTCGGCCTGCCGCCTGCTCTCCCAGATCCGGACCCTGGCGGCCTGCGCTCACCGGAAGTCCCGCGGGCTCTGCTGGCTTCGTCCCAACCCGCGTCTGCGCTACGGGGCAGACCTTCTGCACATGCTGTTCGCGAACCCCCCAGAGGAGTTCCAGGTCGATCCGGTGCTGGAGGACGCCTTGAATGTGCTGCTGATCGTCCACGCCGACCACGCGCAGAGTTGCAGCACCACGGCCGTGCGGGTGGTGGGTTCGAGCCTGGCCAACCTGTATGCCTCCTGCGCCGCAGGGGTCAGCGCCCTGTGGGGAACCCGGCATGGCGGGGCCAACGTGGCGGCCTTGGAGATGCTCGAACACCTCCGACGGGACGGCATGTCTGCCAAGGAGTGTCTGGATCTGGTCCGCAAGAAGGGCAGCGGCCTGAGATTGATGGGGTTCGGGCACCGGATCTACAAGAACTTCGACCCGCGAGCGCGGATTCTGAAGGCCTGCGCGCAGCGGGTCGCCGACCACCTGCACGTGCATGACCCCTTGCTGGATCTGGCTCGGGAGATCGAGGAGATGGCCCTGAGGGATCCCTACTTCATCGAGCGCAGGCTCTACCCCAACGTGGATTTCTATTCGGGCCTCATCCTTCGGTCGCTGGGGATTCCCACCGGGATGTTCCCGGTGATCTTCGCGATCGGGCGGCTTCCCGGTTGGATCGCCCACTGGAAGGAGATGCACGACGACCCGGGCATGAGGATCGTCCGACCGCGCCAGATCTACACGGGGCCGACCCGGACCCACTACATCCCCCTGGACCAGCGCTGACAGCGCCTTCCGGACCCTCCGGATCGGCGGAGTCGGCTTCCGGGGGGAGGTCTCCGGAACCCGGAGACGGAATCCCTCCTCATGGCTTGTCGTTTCCCCTTCATGACCCTCTTTCTGGTCCTGGCGTTGTTCCTGCCTGCCCGCGGCGAGGACACCTGGAAGGTCTTCCAGGTCCCCGGCCAGTTCCAGGTCGAGATTCCCGGCGAACCTTCGCACAGCACCGTCTCGGGAGACCCGCCCACCGAGTCCTGGGTCAGCGATTCCGGCGAACCCCTGCACGGGTTCGAGGTCCTGCTGACCGAGCACCCCCGGGGCTCCTTGCGGGATGTCAGCGAGGACGGGGTGTTGATTGCCACGATGCAGGGCCGCGCCCGGGCCTTGGGGGGGCAGCCGACCCGGACCCGCCGGATCATGTCCCAGAGGCTTCCCGGCTGCACGTTCCGAGTCCTGACCGAGGATGCAGATTGGGATTTCATGGTTCGGATTTCAGAGGACCGGGTCTACACCTTGTCGGTCTCCTCGATGAAGGGGGAGGGGGAGGACGGATCGGCCGAGCGCTTCTTCAATTCCTTCCACGTCCCCTGATTCGAGCGACAGGCAAGAGGGGCCGGAACCTCCGGACAAGCCTGAAACAAGGGGGCACAGGACCGGTGAGGAAGTGTGCGGCGGAACTGTTGGGGACCATGATCCTGGTCTTCTTCGGCTGTGCCAGCGCCATGACCCAGGGCTTCGGAGCCGGAAGCCTGGGGGTTGCGGCGACCTTCGGCCTGGTCCTGATGGTGCTGGTCTGCTCGCTGGGGAATCTCTCGGGCTGTCACGTGAATCCTGCGGTCTCCCTGGCTCAATTCCTCCACCGTCGAATCGACGGAGCCGACTTCATGGCCTACGTGACGGCCCAGATCCTGGGCGCGGTCCTGGGATCATTGCTTCTGGCGGCAACCCTGGGAACCGACCTGGGGAACGGCGGGTTCGGCACGAACTTCTTCGGCGCCCAGACCGAGACCAGCGTCGGACTGAGCGCGGGACAGGCCTTTCTGGTGGAGGTCATCCTGACCTTCACCTTCGTCCTGGTCCTGCTCGGCGTGCAGGCGCGTCCTGAGCAGGCGTCGACGGCTGGCCTGGTGATCGGGATGGCCTTGCTGCTGGTGCATCTCGTCGGTCTGCCTTTGACCGGCACCTCGGTCAATCCGGCCCGCAGTTTGGGACCAGCGCTCGTCCGGGGAGGGGCAGCCCTCGGTCAGGTCTGGGTCTTCCTGCTGGCCCCCATGCTGGGGGCGGTCCTGGCCAGTCTGACCTGGCGTTTTCTGGCTTGCGGCCCTCCCTCGGCGGCGGCGTCGGACCTTCCTCTCGAGGATCCGACCAGACCCCCGAGTTGAGGCTGGCCCGGCGTCAGCGTGGGGACTGGAGAATTTCCCTGAACCTCCTGGCTCAGCGGAGGGTCAGCCCCAGCGGTGAGAAGTCGGTCTCCAGGTCGTAGTAGTCCTCCTGCTCTTGGGACTTCAACCAGGCCACGGCGCGACAGGTGATCGGCAGCATGGCCACCTCGACCCCCACCTTGAAGGCCCATCCGATGGCCACGAAACGGGCCATGTCCCAAGCCCCGAGCAGGCCTCCGAAGGCGATCAGGCCGAAGATCACGGTGTCGAAGAACTGTCCGCCCAGGGTGGACCCGATCAGGCGCTTCCAGAGGTGCTGGCCGCGCGACTTGACCTTCATCCTGGCCAGGATGTAGGAGTTCACGAATTCTCCGAAGAGGTAGGCCACCAGACTGGCCACCACGATTCGCGGGAAGAATCCCAGAATCGCTTCGAAGGCCTTCTGGTCCTGCCATTCTGGCGCCGGAGGCAGGTAGCGCACCACCGTCAGGGCGCCCACGGCCAGCAGCATCACGAAGAAGCCCATCCAGATGGCTCGCCGGGTGTGCTTGTAGCCATACACCTCGGTCAGCACGTCGCCGAAGATGTAGGCCAGGGGGAAAAGCACGGCGCCCCCGTCGGTGAGGATCGGCCCGAAGGCCACCAGTTTGACGGCGCCCAGGTTGGAGATCAGCAGGACGCCCGCGAAGAGCGTCATGATCTGGTCGTAGTGTCGGTATCGCCTGTCCATTGCGGTCGAGGAGAATGGTAGGCGAAGCGGAGAAGCTGTCAAGGGAGGTCTCGGGCAGGGTGGGAGAGCGGGCCTCTCCCAGACCCCGCGCACGGGGAATCCTGGAGAGCGTCCAGGCTCGGTCCGCTCGGCTGGACGGGGAGGCCCAGCTCAGAAGTCGTCCTTGCCGGTGACCTCCTGCTCCGTGGTGTCCGCATAGGAGGCCACGTAGTCGATCCACTTGCGCAGTTCGTCCACCGTCATGCGGTCCACGACCTTGATGGCGTAGGTCGCCAGGCAGTCCTGCCCGACTTCGATGACCTGCCAGCCCCCCATCTTGGCCACCTGGCTCATCCGCAGGAGCCGGTTGGCCAGATCCGCCGGCAGGTCGCCGGAGATGCGGAAGGCCGGAGCCCAGATCTCGCGGATCTTGATGCCTTGGAAGTCCCAGGCCCGCCCGTAGATGAGGACCAGTTGCGTGCGTTTGTCTGTCAACTTCCGCACGATCTTGTAGTTGCCCTGTTCGTCGATCTCGTATGGGATTTCCGAGCGGTCGAGCAGGTCGCGGATCGAACCGGAGGCCAGCGTCTGGGTGGGCGCCGGGGTGGGTCGCTCGGTCAGGAAGGCGTGGATCGAGGTCGTGCCCACCAGGAAGTTGATGTCGGAGGCATCCCGAAGGCGGGCCATGACGACCCCGACCACTTCTCCGGTTTCCCAATCGAAGGCTGGCCCTCCGCTGTTGCCGGGGTTCACCGGGACATCCACCTGCAGGACCGAGCCCCCCTCCTTCTGGCGGATGGCGCTGAGAACGCCCTTGGACAGGGAGGGCTGCGCGCCCAGTCCCACCGACTGGAGGCGGTCCGCCAGGGGGTAGCCGACCACCGCGAGGTCCGTGCCGACTCCCGGATCGGTTCGGGCCAGCGGCAGGGGCGGCAGGATCAGCCCGGTCACCTCCAGCAGGGCCAGGTCCACCTCTGGATCGTCCGCGACGACCCTGGCCTCCACAGGCTCGGTTTCGCCGATTCGCAAGCGGACGCGGTCGGCGCCCTCCACCACGTGGCTGGAGGTGATCAACAAGGTTCCCGTAGGGCTGGCCTGGACGGCGAAGGCCGTGCCGGTCCCCGAGTCGGTCAGAACCAGGGCGATGCTCTGCAGATACTGGGGGAGCAGCCCTCGGAAGTCGCTTCCCGCTGCCCGGGCGGGGACAGGGAAGGTGCACGCGGCCACCAGGCAGAGGATGAGCAATCGTCGAACCGGTCTGGTCAAGGTCGAACCCTCCTGGGGCGGGTTTCAGGGAAGCGCGTCCCGACCCCTTCCGACGGCGGGAGGGACCTTCCGGAGTGTTCCTCGGCACGCGATCACTCGGGGCCCCCTGAATCCAGGCTTCTGCCGGGCGTGAGCGAATGTGGGGGCCGTCGCTCAGGGTCAGGGGTCTGGCTTCGGATCAGGGGAGGCCGGAAAGTCCGCTTCGGTTGACCGGGAGGCCTCGAAGTTCCTATAGTCGTTCCCATGCTGGAAAGAGTCGTCGTTTCCCATTCGGAGGCCGAGACCGAGCGTCTGGGTGAAAGCCTGGGTGAGCGCCTGCGGGCTGGCGACGTGTTGGCTTTGACCGGGGATCTGGGGGCGGGCAAGACGACCCTGGTCCGGGGACTGGCGCGCGGCCTGGGCTGCGTCGACCCGGTCTCCAGTCCGACCTTCGTCCTGATGCACGTCTACGAGGGACGCCTCCCCCTGTATCACTTCGATGCCTGGAGGCTGAGCGGACCCGGGGACCTGCTCGGAATCGGAGCCGAAGAATACCTGGAGGGCGAGGGCGTGGCGGTGGTGGAATGGTCGGAGCGGGCTGAGGGCCTTCTGCCCGCAGAGCGCCTGGAGATCCGCCTGGAGCGCGAGGGGGCTCCGGAGGAGCGCAGGATCCGCCTTTGCGGACTTGGGGCGCGTGGAAGCGAACTGTTGGAGGGGCTGGCGTGAGCACCCTGGTGGCCGGACTGGACTGCACCGGCGAGACCTACAGCGTGGCCTTGATGCGCGGGGCGGACTGCCTGGCCGAGAGCGGCGGCACCAGCGCTCGGGCCCACCTGCGCCTGCTCTTCCCGGCCCTGATCGAATGCGCTTCCCGGGCAGGGGTCCGCCTGGCGGATCTGGACCAGGTGGCCGTGACGGCCGGGCCCGGCTCGTTCACGGGGCTGCGCCTGGGGATCGTGACGGCCCGGACCATGGCCCAGGTCTTGGGGTGCCGGGTCGTGCCGGTCGACACCTTGGAGGCCCTGGCCCGGAACGTCCCCGACTCGCCCCGGGTGGTGGCCGCCCTGGATGCTCGTCGGGGCGAGATCTTTGCGGCCTGCTTCGAGACCCGGGCCGGCGAGTGCCTGCGCCTGACCGAGGACCGGGCCTTCACCCCGGAGGAACTGGCCAGCGCTCTGGAATCCTGGGGGGGAGGCGTCCTGGTGGGCAGCGCCGCCCCCCGTTACGGCCCGGTTCTGGGCCAGGTTCCCGGTGTGCGGGTGCTGCCGCCCGTCTTTGCACAGATCCGAGGCTCGGCCGTGGCCCTGGCGGGCCAGCGCGCCTGCCCGGTCGCCGCCCTGGATCTGGTCCCCACCTATCTGCGCTCGGCCGAGGTCCAGCTTCATGGAGTCCAGCCTTGAGCGGGCTGACCTTCGAGAAGATGACCCGGCAGCACATTCCCGAGGTCCAGGCTCTCGAGAGGTCCTGCTTTGACAACACCTGGCCCGAGGATGCCTTCCTCAACGAGATCGAGAGGAACGGAGCAGCCTGCTACCTGGTCGCCCTGCAAGGGGGGCAGGTCCTGGGCTACGCGGGAGCCTGGTTGATCCTCGATGAGATGCACATCACGTCGGTGGCCGTCCGCCCTGAATTTCGGGGAAAGGGGCTCGGCAAGAGGCTCTTCTGGCACTTGATGCAGGCGGCCGTGGACCACGGGTGTGAGTGGTCCGGCCTGGAAGTCCGTCCGACCAGCCAGGTGGCGATCGGCATGTATGAGGCCTTCGGCTTCACCCAGGTCGGGGTTCGCAAGAGATACTATGACGGGAAGGACGATGCCCTCGTGATGTGGGTGGGAGGCCTGCAGGCCTCCGAATACGCCCGGCGCATGGAGGCGCTTCGCTCGACCTGGGAATCCGCGGAGGTTCTTCCATGAGCCATTTCCGGGTCGAGCCCTACAGCCCACGGTTGGTCCTGGGGCTGGAGTCCTCGTGTGACGAGACCTCGGTCGCCGTTCTCGAGGATGGGAGTCACTGCCGGGTCAACCTGGTCTCCTCCCAGGTGGCCCTGCACGAGAAATACGGCGGGGTGGTGCCCGAGGTGGCCTGTCGTGCCCATATGGAGGTCCTCAACCCCTTGCTGGAGGAGGCCATGGACCGGGCCGGCTGTCGCTTCTCGGATCTCGACGCCATCGCCGTCACCCACGGCCCTGGCCTGGTGGGGGCGGTCCTGCTGGGCGTGGCGGCGGCCAAGACGCTGGCGGGCCTGCTGGAGATCCCGCTGATCGGGGTCAACCACCTGGAAGGTCATCTCTATTCCACCTTCCTCGAAGACCCAGACGTCGAGTTGCCCCTGGTCTGCCTGCTGGTTTCGGGTGGACACACGCAGATCGTGGAGATGACCACGCCTGGCGCCTACAGGGTCCTGGGTTCGACGCGCGACGACGCCGCCGGGGAGGCCTTCGACAAGGTCGCCAAGGCCCTGGGCCTGGGTTACCCGGGCGGCCCGCGGATCGACCAGGCGGCTCGTCGTGGAGACCCTTCCCGGCTGGTCCTGCCCCGGCCGATGCGCGAGGTCGGCTATGAGTTCTCGTTCTCGGGGCTCAAGACGGCGGTTCTGGTGCATCTGCAGTCACCCGGCCGGGTCTCCGATGACGACCTGTGTGCCTCCTTCCAGGACGCGGTGGTGGACGTCCTGGTGACCAAGACCCTGCGCGCAGCTCGAGCCTGCGGGGCCCGGACGGTGGCCGTCGCGGGAGGGGTGGCGGCCAACTCAGAACTGAGACGGCGCATGGAGGAGGCCTGCCGGAGGGACGGCATTCCACTGCGATCCCCCTCCATCGGTCTGTGCACCGACAATGCCGCCATGATCGCCCGCGCCGGGTGGGAGCTGGCGCGGCTGGGTCTGCGTTCGCCGCTGACCCTGGATGCCCGGCCCAACCTGCCCCTGACCCCTCGAGTCTGAGGCGGACGCCGCGCCCCACTCCGCCCTCGGGGGGAATTCAGCGGACCGGGGGTGGGGAGGTCGGTCCCATCTGCCGCAGCAGACCGCGCAGGATCGGCTCAAGTCTCTCTGCGATCTTCTGGTGGCCTGCGTCGTTGGGGTGGATGGAATCCGCCATCAGGGCAGGTCGGGCGAAGACCCCGTCCAGGATGTCGGGGACGTAGGCTGCCTGGTGGCGGCGTGCCACCTCCCGGAAGCGGTCCCCTCGGGAGCTGCCCAGAAGCCCGCCGCGCACCCCCAGGACCAGCACGGCCGCCCCTTCTTCCTGACTGCGCCGGATCATCGTCTCCAGGTTGGCGAAGGTCTGATCCGGATCCACCCGGCGCAGCAAGTCATTGCCTCCCAGCTCCAGGATCACCAGCGCCGGTTGCAGGGAGAGCACGTCGTCTTCCAGGCGCTCCAGGCCGTCCTGGGTGGTGTTGCCGGAGACGCCGCTGTTCACGATCTCCACGCCCAGCCTCTCGGAGAGCCGGGGTACGAAGCCCCGCTGCCCCCCCTTCGAGCCCACTCCCGCCGCCAGGCTGTCGCCCAGGATCACGATGGGCCCGTCCCGGGTCCCCAGGTTTCGAATCGGCGGCCAGGCGCACTGGCGCCACGCCAGCAGGCCCAGCAGGGCCGTGGCCAGGAGTGCCGCGGAGAGCAGGAAGCGTCGGTCCATGCCTGGATCCTGGCACGTCGGCCCCCGGGGCTGTCAAGGGCCAGGCCCGAGAAGTTTGATGCTCTCTTGATGCGATGAGACGAGTTCTTGACACGGGCTTGACCCCCAAAGGGGCCTGGGTGAGGCAACATGGGGCCATGACCTGTGTCGCCACGCTGGATGTCCCCAACCCGGGCGGAACGAAGCTCGGGGGCGATCTTCTGCCGCTGTCCCTGGGGGCCCTGGGAGTCGTCTACGGAGATATCGGAACCAGTCCGCTCTACGCCTTGCGGGAATCCTTCCACCACGGTCTGGGCCTGGAGCCGACGACAGCCAACGTCCTCGGTGTCCTGTCCCTGGTGTTGTGGTCGTTGGTCCTGGTGGTCTGCTTGAAGTATCTGGCCTTCGTGGTTCGCGCGGACCACCACGGAGAAGGGGGGATCCTGGCCCTGACCGCAATCGTTCGCGAGTCGCCTGCCCGCGAGGTGGCCGGATTCGGCTTCCTGATGGTCTTGGGGCTTTTCGGGACGGCCCTTCTCTTCGGCGATGGGATGATCACCCCCGCGATCTCGGTCCTGAGCGCCGTGGAAGGTCTGGCCGTCGCGACGCCTCTCTTCGAGCCTTGGATCCTGCCGATCACCGTGGGAATCCTGGCAGCCCTCTTCGCTGTCCAGAGTCACGGCACCGAGAAGGTGGGGCGGGTCTTCGGCCCGGTCATGGTTGTCTGGTTTCTGGCGCTGGGCGGTTTGGGAATCGTCCAGATCGTGCAGGAGCCTCGGGTCCTGACATGCCTTTCGCCGTGGCAGGCCCTGGAGTTCTTCGGGCGCAACGGTTGGACGAGCTTCCTGGTCTTGGGTTCTGTCTTCCTGGTGGTGACGGGCGGCGAGGCCTTGTACGCCGATATGGGGCACTTCGGCGTGCGTCCGATTCGCCTGGCCTGGTTCACCTTCGTCTTTCCCGCCCTGATGCTGAACTATCTGGGGCAGGGAGCTCTGATGATTCGCCAACCGGACGCGGTCGAGAACCCCTTCTTCCGGATGGTTCCCGCCTGGGGCCTCCTTCCCATGGTCATTCTGGCCACCGCGGCAACGGTCATCGCTTCCCAGGCATTGATCTCCGGAGTCTTCTCATTGACGATGCAGGCCGTTCAGTTCGGTTTCCTGCCGCGCCTGAAGGTCCAACACACCTCCGACCTGCAGGTCGGGCAGATCTACGTGCCCTTCGTGAACTGGTCCCTGATGCTGGCCTGTATCGGTCTGGTCGCCGGATTCAGGAGCTCCAGCAACCTGGCGGCGGCCTACGGGGTCGCCGTCACGGCCACCATGCTGATCACGACGTTGCTCTTCTTCTATCTGGCGCGCTACGGATGGGGCTGGTCCCTGCCCCGAGCCGGGATCCTGTGTGGTGTCTTTCTTGGAATCGAGGCCGGGTTCTTGGGAGGGAACCTGCTGAAGATCGCCCACGGAGGCTGGTTCCCCCTGGTGGTGGGGATGGCATTCTACCTGGTGATGTCCACCTGGCGTCGAGGGCGGGCCGCGCTGGCCCGCAGCCTGGCGAAACTGGCCATGCCTTGGGAGGGGTTTCTGGAAGGCTTGAAATCGGTGCCCCCAACCCGGGTGGCCGGCACGGCGATCTATCTGAGCGGAAATCCGCGGGACGTCCCGGTCGCCCTGCTGAGCAATCTTCGCCACAATCACATCCTTCACGAGCGGGTGATCCTGGTGAAGGTGGACACCGAAGACCGGCCCCACGTTTCGGTCTCCGAATGCGTCGTCGTCAAGAGGAAGGCGGACTGGCTCTTTGAGATCCATCTGCGCTTTGGATACAAGGACAGCCACGACGTGCCGGCGGCGCTCAAGGACCTGGTGCTGCCGGATGGTCCCCTCCGCCTCCAGGAGTGCACCTATTTCCTGGGGCGCGAAACCGTCCTCCCCGGCCGTTCAGGAGGCAGCGGGATGGTCTGGTGGCGCGAGCGTCTCTTCGCTGTCCTCTCCAGGAACGCGCGGAATGCCACCTACTTCTTCGGCCTTCCCCCGGGAAGGGTCTTCGAGGTCGGCAACCAGCTCGAGCTCTGAGTCGGCTGGAGGGGCGCCCTGGCCGGAGAGGAATTGAAGGGCATGTCAGACAGGCGGGGCGGTCAACTGGCCTGGAACCTCGTGAAGGTGACGTCCATGGTGGCAGCCGTGACGGCTGCTGGCCAGGCCGTCGAGGCCTACCTGCATCCTCACGGCCTGGTCATGCTCTACCTGCTGGTGGTCGTGGTGGCGGCCGCTTGTTGGGGGCGTTGGCCGGCGGTGGTGGCCTCGGGGATGGGGGTCGTGGGCCTGAATTTCTTCTTCGTGCCTCCTCGCTACACGCTGCGCGTCCACCAACCCGAGTATTTCCTGACGTTCGGCGTCATGTTGGGGGTTGGCATCCTGATCTCGGAGCTGACGGCCCGGCGTCAGGCTCAGTTCGAACTGGCCCGCCGCAGCCAGGCCGAAATGGCCGCGGCCTATGCCTTCAGCCGGGCCCTGGCCCAGGCCGGAGACCTCGAAGCCATCGAGGAGGCCCTGAATCACCACCTCGAGCTGCTCTTTCAGCCTCCTGCCCGCCTTCTGGTTGGGGCACAGGTGCCGGAGGACTGCCCTCTGGCGGTTCCCCTGGTCTCGGCCCGGGGCCCTCTGGGATGGGTGTGCCTGCAGGCGAAGCCGTCCTCGCCCGAGTCGCTTCACGCCGTCGAGTCGTCGGCTGCCCAGGCGGCCATGGCCGTCGAACGGGTCCAATTGGGTGAGGAGGCGCGCCACGCTCAACTCGTCGCTGAGGCCGAGAGACTCCAGACGACGATGTTCAACGCGGTCTCCCACGACTTGCAGACACCGATCTCGTCCATCCAGGGAGCCCTGGACAACCTGGGCGATCCCGAACTCGACCTGGATCAGGAGACGATTCAGAGTCTCGTCCAACTCGCGCGGGAGCAGACCCGTCGGCTGAGTCGGCTCGTGGCCAACCTCCTGGACATGTCCCGCGTCGAGGCCGGGGTGACCCCCCTGCGCCTCGAGCCTGTCGAGATCGCCGATCTGCTCGGCAGTGCTCTGCAGGCTTGGGGCGACGAGCGACGGTTCGATATCACACTTGAACCGGATCTGCCGATGGTCCGGGGTGACCTGGTCCTGCTGGTTCAGGTCCTGGTCAACCTGCTGGAGAATGCCGCCAAGTACGGGACTGCAGGAGATTCCGTGGAGTTGCTGGCCTCGCGGGCGAACGCCGGGGTGGAACTGCGTGTCGTGGACCACGGTCCTGGGATCCCCTCAGACCAGCGCCATCGGGCATTTGAGAAGTTCTTCAGGTTGAGGCGTCCGGGGGATCCTCCCGGGACTGGACTGGGTCTGGCCATCTGCCAAGGGTTCGTCAAAGCTCATGGCGGGACGATTCGCGCCGAGGAGACCCCCGGAGGTGGGACCACGATGGTGATCTGGCTGCCGATCGAGGAGGAGGCGTGAGCAATTGTCCCCGGGTCCTGGTGGTGGACGACGAGGCTTCGATCCGCAAGTTTCTCAGGGTTTCACTCTCCGGGCACGGCTATCGGGTCCTGGAAGCCTCTACGGGGGCGGAAGCCCTGGCCTGCGCGCGTCAGGAACGCCCGGATCTCGTCGTCCTGGATGTCGGTCTTCCCGACCTGGAGGGCTTCGAGGTCGTCGAGCAACTGCGTCGATGGAGTGCTGTTCCCGTCCTGATGCTTTCGGTTCGCGGGGCCGAACAGGACAAGATTCGAGCCCTGGATGCCGGCGCCGACGACTACCTCACCAAGCCCTTCGGTCTCGGAGAGCTCCTGGCACGGGTCCGGGCCGCCCTGCGCCGGGCGGCCAGTGGACCGGGTGGGGAGCCGGTCCGGCAGCTCGGAGACCTTCGAATCGACCTTGCCGCCCATCGGGTCTTCCGGGAGGACCGGGAGGTCGGTCTGACCCCTCGGGAGTTCGACCTGCTTCGGGTTCTGCTCCAGCACGCGGGCCGGGTGCTGACGCATCGCCAGATCCTCGAACAGGCCTGGGGTCCCGAGTACGGCCACGAGACGCATCTGCTTCGGGTGAATGTGAGCAACCTTCGGCGAAAGATCGAACCGGATCCGGTCCGTCCCACCTTCATCCTGACCGAGCCCGGGGTCGGCTATCGACTGGGCGGCAGTTGAGGACCTCGGGCAGGACTTCCTGGCCGTAGAAGTCCAGGAACTCCGGCTGGTTCCGGCCACAGTTGTGGACGTAGATCTCCTCGAAGCCCAACGCGAAGAGGCTCCGCAGGAAGGCCACGTGCTCTTCGGCCCGGCTGGAGATCAGAACCCGGCCCTGGAAGTGCTCGGGCCGGACCATCCGGGCCAGGGCCTCGAAGTCCTCGGGGCGGCGGATGTCCCCCTTCGGGAAGTTCATCCCGCCGTTGGGCCACTCGCGCACGGCGGTTTCGAGGGCTTCCTGATGGGTCGGGGCCCACGAGACGTGAACCAGCAGCATGCGGGGCATCGAGGCCGGGTCCTTCCCCGCCGAGCGAGCCCCCTTCTCAAAGTTCTCCAGCAGCATCCGGATTTTCTCCTCGGAGGCCCCCACGGTCATGAGGGCGTCGCAGAGTTCCCCGGTCTTGCGGCTGAGGTAGGGGCCCGAGGTGGCGATGAAGAGCGGGGGCGGGGTCTCGGGAAGCGTGTAGAGTCGTGCACTCTCCACCCGGAAGAAGCGCCCCTGATGGCGCACGACTTCGCCGGTGAAGAGCCGACGGAGGATTCCGACCGCCTCCAGGAGGCGGGCGACCCGCTCCTGGGGCTCGGGCCAGTAGCCGCCCGTGATATGTTCGTTGAGGGCCTCCCCGGCCCCCAGCCCCAGCCGGAAGCGGCCGGGATACATCACCTCCAAGGTTGCCGCCGCCTGGGCCAGCACGGCCGGGTGATAGCGGTCGCCCGGCGCGCTCACCCCCGTGCCGAAGGGCAGCGAGACCTCCCGGCCCAGGGCGCCCAGCCAGGTCCACACAAAGGGGCTCTGCCCCTGCTGGGGTGTCCAGGGATGGAAATGGTCCGAGGCCATGATGGCGCGAAAGCCGACCCGTTCGGCATGGGTGCATTGTTCCAGCAGTTGGCGGGGACCGAACTGCTCGGTGCTGGCGAAGAATCCGACCTGACGGGACATGGCGGGGGTCTCCTCTCGGTGGGTCTGGAGGTCAGGGGAAGAGATCGTTCTCGGGAGGGCGGACCAGCGCGGTGCCCCCGCCGCCGCCCGGCTTCCAGGGAAAGCCCCGGATCCGGACCGCCGGGATCCTATCCACCTTGCCCATGGCCAGCTCGGCGGCGGCGGCCAGGGCGTCCGCCGAGGCCATCCGGCTGACGCGCAGGTCGTATCCGTGGGGATCGCGGGTGCCCCGGTGGTCGGTGAAGGGATCCATTCCAGCCACCCCCAGCGCCACGTTGACGATCCCCTCCCGCCAGGCGCGGCCGAAGGAGTCGCAGACCACCACGGGAACAGCGAAGCCGACCGCCGCCCGGATCCGCTCGGCCAGGGCCCGGGCCGAGGCGTCGGGATCGAGGGGCAGCAGACAGGCGACCTGGCCGCCTCCGGCGTTGGAAAGGTCCACCCCGGCGTTGGCGCACACCTGCCCAAGCCGCGTCCGGCTGATGATCAGCCCGCGGGCCATGCGGACCACCTCCTGGCTTTCGCGCAAGACCAGCTCGACCGCCCGGGGATCCTTGTTCCAGCGCCGGGCGAAGCGGAGCGCCAGATCCGAAGGCAGGATCGAGTCCAGGGCGACCAGGCGCCCCTCAGCCTTGCTGATCACCTTGTGGGTGACCACCAGGAGGTCCCCGGGCTCCAGCAGGCCCCTCGCGGCCTCGAGCAGCATTCCGGCCAGGTCGTCTCCGGGCCGCACCTCGGGGATCCCCTCCAGGGGCGTCAAGATCAGGCTCAAGACAGGGCGGCCTCCTTCAGGTGCTCGGGAGTGTCCACGTCGTTCATGGTTTCGGCCTCCCAGAAGAGTTCCAGGGGGACGCCCGAGCGGGCCGCCTCTTCCTGGTGATGGTGCAGGCTCCTGGATCCGAAGCGGAAAGCCAGCAGGTCCGGCGGCCGCAGGAACAGGGCGTTGGTTCCCTGACCCAGGCGGTCGGGGGCGAGCAGGGCGCCGCGCACCGCCGGCGCGGCCGTCAAGATCCGACGCACCGTCCTGGCGCTCAGGGTGGCCAGGTCGGCCAGCACCACCAGGAGGGCCGAGGCTCCCAGGGCAAGTGCCTCCTGACGGGCCTCCTCCAGGGCAGGGTTCAGCCCCCGGCTCTTCTGGCGGAGGAAGCGGGCTCCCCGGCAGGCCTCCTCCACCCGGGGGTCGGGGCTGATCACCAGGATCCGCTCCAGGGCCTCGGACTCTTGGAGGGCCCTCAGGACCCGACCCAGCAGGATCAGCGCCAGGCCGGGCCGATCCGGGACTGCCCCTTCCAGCCGGCTCTTGGCCTGAGCCAGGTGTTTGACGGGGACGACTGCCACCACGCTCATGGTCGGATCAAGGCTCGGGCCAGGGCCAGCCTTTCCGGGGGGCCACTCATCACGGTGGGCAGGACCCGGGGTCGCATCCCCAGCGAGGCGACCGCCGGAGCCAGGCGCTCATCCTCCAGATCGAGCACGAACTCGTCCACCACTCCGGAATACAGGCGAGCCACGCCCAGGGCCGAGAGTTCGTGTCCCAGGGATTCCAGCATGGCGGCCGCGGGCCCCTTCAGAGCGCGTCCACCCACGATCGGGCTCACGGCGATCGTGCGGGCGGCCGACTCCTCCAGGGACCGGCGCAGTCCAGGGACCTGGAGGATCGGGGCGATGCTGACGAACGGGTTGGACGGGGCCAGGACCACCAGATCGGCCTGAGCCAGGGCTTCCTGGACCTCGCGTGTGGCCTGGGCCTGCCGGATTCCGGCGAACTCCACCTCCAGGACCCGGTCGCGTTGCCCACGGCGGACGAAGTAGTCCTGGAAGTCCAGCAGGCCCTCCCGGGTGCGCACTCGGGTTCGAACCGCTTCGTCGCACATCGGCAGGATTCGGGTCTCCAATCCCAAGGCTCGGGCCAGGTCGGCCATGACCCCGGTCAGGCTCCGGCCTCGCTTCAGGGCCTCCGTCCGCACCAGGTGGGTGGCCAGGTCCCGGTCCCCCAGGCGGAACCAGGAGGGGGCGCCCAGCTCTGCCAGGGCCTGCATGCACTCCCAGGTCTCGTCTCGGAGTCCCCAGCCCTGGTCCGGGTTGGCCCGGTCGGCCAGGGTATACAGCACGGTATCCAGGTCCGGACAGACCCGAAGGCCCAACAACTCGAAGTCGTCGCCGGTGTTGACCAGGACGCTCAGCCGGCCTGGGGCCAGGGCGCGTTGGAGGCCTTCCGCCATGCGGGCCCCGCCCACCCCTCCTGAAAGCAGCACGCAGCGCGAAGCCGGATTCTTGTCCTCCGGCCCGGGAAGCCCGTTCATCCCTTGCGGGGCCTCCACACCTCGGTGCTGCCGTCGCCTTTCCAGACCGCCGTGTCCGGGGCGACCATGTCGCCTGGGCGGATGGCCAGCGTGGTCACGGGCTCGGGGCCGGCCGCACGGACCGGAGTCCGGGGGGCCTCAAAGGTCAGGTTGACGTCTCCAATCGTGATCAGGTCGCCTTCCTGCAGGACGTATTCCTGGACTCGCTGGCCGTTGACGAAGGTCCCGTTGCGGCTGCCCAGGTCTCGCACCAGCCAGCCCTCGGCCATGCGCACGATCTCGGCGTGCCGCCGCGAGATCGATTCGTTGGCGATCATCACGTCGCAGCGGACCTCGCGCCCCAGGATCACCTGGTCCTTGTTCAGGGGAAAGGGAGAGCGGGGGGCGATTCCGGCCGGCTTGAGCCAGGCCCAGGGGCGCAGCGGCACGTCGGCATGGACCAGTTCGTTGACCGTTGGGCCCGGAAAGAGCTTCGCCCCAGCGATGTGGGAGATGGCGTAGAACAAGGCGGCGAAGAAGAGGATCACCAGGATGGCCGGCAGGGGAGGCAGGGCCATCTTTTGGGAGGCGTAGGTCACGGTCACGATCCCGACCAGGCCTCCGATCAGGATCGCCAGCACGTTCAGGCCCCAGCGCTTCAGCATCATTCGGTGCCCTCCAGGGACCGACGGAAGAACCAGCCGTTCGGTCCGGCTTCGAAGAGTTGGTGAGGAGCCGCGCGCACCTGCCCGGTGCGATCCGCCGCCAGGGTCGTGCCCCGGTATTCGGGGCCCTCCCCCAGGATGGTGCCGGCCAGCCAGCGGACGGCGTCATATGCCCGCGCCGCCGCGGGGTCGAGTTCGGCGGGTCCGGCACCGAAGGTGGCGGGGAAGAGGCGCGAGGCGCCGGCGCCCTCCGGCCAGGGGTGGAACTCCGAAAAGGCCAGCAGGGCGCGAACCCGGGTGCGCACCTCGGGCGGCACCTCGGGAAGTTCACGGCGGGCATCGGCCAGGAGCACCACCTCCGCGCCGGTCTTCAGCAGGACTGTCAGGCGTTGTGGGTCCAGCCCCCGGACCGAGACGGCGAAGAGAGCGGAGGGGTCTTCCTGGACCAGCGTGGCCAGGCCCCCGGCCGGATCCGGGGCGACCCGTCGGGGCGAGACCTTGCGCGCCTTCAGGGCTTGTTCGAGGGAGGCGTCGAAGACCACCAGGGACCGCCCCTTGGCCAGTTCGGTCAGGGCCTGGGCCGTGCCCTGTTGGCCGGGGTGGGCCAGGGTCCGGTCACCCTCCCGGGGCTGGGAGGGAACCGCGAAGGTGGGGACCGGTTGGGGACCCGCCTCTTGCAGGACCTTCGGGTCGGCGAAGAGCAGCACTCCATCCACGCTTTGACCCGGATCCCCTGCTTCGCTCGGGATCTGACGGCCCGAGCGGCCCTGGGTCAGCCGGGTCAGGGCCCGGCCGGTCTCCTCGGGTTCGGGACGTTCCAGGACGAGCACCACCGGACGGGTCTGAATCCCACCCCGGCCGTTCAGGGAGCGCTGTGCCAGGGCCACCCCGCGCAGGAGGGAATCGTCGTCGGCCCCTCTCGGGAGGACGACCCCGAGGGTGACGTGGTCTTCCGAGTGCAACTCCGCCAGGGCATTGTTCCAGTAGATCCAGGCGGACCCGTCTTGAGGCGACGCGGCCAGTCGCTTCGTCAGGGCTTCCAGGGCCTGGCCCACGGGGGCACCCTCCAGATACAAGCGGGTCCCCGCGTCGGTTGTCGGGGGAGGCGTTCCGGGCCACCAGGCCGCCAGGCCTCGAAGGCGGGCCAGGTTCTCGGCGCTGCCCAACACTCGGACTCCAAGCCCGAAGCCGGCCAGGATCATCAGCACGGCGGCCACTCTGGACCAGGACCACCCCGAACGTCTGGGCGCCGTCGAGGTGGCCGGAGCCGGGGAGGGGGCGGGTCGGAATGCGGCGCTGGGGCTGGGTGAGGGCAACTTCGGCAAGCCAGGGGAGGCCACCGGGCCGGTGCCTGCCGGAACGGCCGAGCCGTCGGTCAGACCCGAGCCAGGGGACGAACCCGGGTTGGGGCCGGGGCCGTGGACCACCGTGGTGCCTCCCCGGTGGGCTGCGACGACTCCCTTGAGATCCCGCTTCATCTCCAGCATGTCCTGGTAGCGGTTCTCGGGCAGCATCTGGGTCGCGCGACCGATGATCCGGGCCATCTCTTCAGAGACCTGGGGATTCAGCGAACGGACCGGCGGCAACTGGAAGGGGGTCTGGGTCTGGGTGGGATCCCGCCCGGTGAGGGCCTGGTGCAGGGTGACTCCCAGAGCGTAGATGTCCGAGCGGGGATCGGTCTGCCCGCTATACTGCTCGGGCGGAGCGTAGCCGGGCGAGCCGATCCGCATGGTGTCGCCCTTCTTGCTGGGGTTGAAGTGGCGGGCGATTCCGAAGTCGATCAGCTTGACCTTGGGCCCGTCGATCATGATGTTGCTGGGCTTGACGTCCCGGAAGATGATCGCGTCGGGTTTCTGGCAGTGCAGGTAATACAGCACCGTGGCGATCTCGGCGCCCCACTCGGCCACCTGCCGCTCGGGGAGGGGACCGGCCACTCGCGACAGCATCCGCCCCAGGTCCTCGCCTTTGACGTATTCCATGACCAGGTAGTAGCGGCCTTGGAACTGGAAGTAGTCGGTGACCGTGGGCAAGCTGGGGTGGCGAAGCCGGGCCAGCAGGTTGGCTTCGCGGTGGAAGTGGTTCAGGGCTGCCGCCTGCTCTTCCGGGTTGGAGTAGCGGGCGGTCATCTCCTTGACGGCGTGTTGGGTGCCTCCCAGGCGGGTGTCCTGGCAGACGTAGATGTTGCTCATCCCGCCCTGCCCCAGAAGGCGCTCGACCCGATAGCGGTTGTCGATCAGCGTGCCTGGTTGAAACATGGACAACCCTCCCTTCTGAGCGTCTGGCTCACGATTGCAGGAACATCTGGTACAGGACCACCAGGGCTCCTCCCATCAAGGCTGTCAGAAGCGTTCCCAGGACCCAGGCCCAGGCCCCGCCTCCCGATCCAGAGGCGGTCCGTTCCTGGCGCTCTCCAGGGCGCTCTTCGGATTCGGTCGGGCGCCCCGGGCGGCGCGCGGCGGCCGCCAGGGCCTTGTCCAACCCCCGACGCAGTTCCTGAAGGCTGCCGGGGCGGTCCGCGGGATGGTTCTTGAGCGCCTTGGTCAGGATCGAGCGGGTCACGGTCGCCAACCCCGGCCGGAGCTCCTCCACCGGGGGCAGGTTGAAGGGAGAACTTCCCGGGTTCATCCCCGTCAACATATGATACAGGAGGGCTCCGACGTTGTAGACCAGCGTCCTCGTGTCGGCGCCGACCTCGCCGGTGAACTGCTCGGGGGCCGCGTAGTCCGGCGCCCCCATCGACTCGCTGCCCCGGCCGCCCAGGAGCCGGCCGAAGCCGACATCCAGAACCTTGATCTGGCCATCCCCGGTCAGGACCATATTGGACAGGCGCAGGTCCCGATGGATCCCGGAGGGCAACTTGCGGGTCCACAGATAGGCCAGCAGGTCGCACAACTGCGCCCCGATGCGCAAAGCCTCGGTTTCTGCCAGGCTGCCTCGGGTCTGCAGGGCCGTGGCCAGGTCGGTTCCCGGGATGAACTCACGAATCAGATACAGGCACCCCTCTTGCGAGAAGAAGTCCACCAGCTTGGGCAGGTGGGGGTGCTCCAGCGCCGAGACCTGCAGGGCTTCCGCCTGGAACAGGGCCAACAATCGGGCGCGATCGCCATGATCCACGCCCACCGGCTGCATCTCCTTGACGACCCAGAACTTGCCCCGCAAGTGTTGGTCCTCGGCGATGTAGAGGTTGCGGAGCCTGGACTGGTGCAGCGTACGGTGGATCCGGTAGCGGCCTCGGAGACTGCTCCCCAGGGGAAGCAAGGGCGGCACTCAATGGCTCCTTTCAGGAATCAGGATGGGACCGGCCGGGTGCCAGGAAACCCAGCCAGTCCCCGCAGGATCGGACCTTGTCGGCAAGCAACCCCGCTCCGCCTGAGGATCGTTCTTCTCGGCCCGGGGAGTTCCCTGCCCTGCCCGCTCGGGCAGGAGTTCGAGGCCCTTCGAAGAAGGCGGCCCGCCGCTCGTCGACCGAGTCTTTGCGGCTGGCGGGCAGCCGGTGAGGGCCCGACCCGCTGCGGTCGGCCCTTCAGAAATTCGAGACCCGCCAGCCCGGCCACCGGTCGGGACTCCTGGCTCAGCTCGCCGGGAACCGGACGGGCATCATCCCTCCTCGGAGAAGGCCTTTCATGATCAGTGCTGACAGATTGACGAAGAGGTTTGGAGACCACACCGTGGTGGACTCCGTGACCTTCGAGGTCGAGAAGGGCGAGATTCTGGGCTTCTTGGGGCCCAACGCCGCAGGCAAGACCACCACGATGAAGATGCTGACCTGCTACTTCCCGCCCTCCGAGGGGACGGCGCGGATCGCCGGCTTTGACGTGGTGGCGGAGAGCCTCCAGGTCCGTCGGATGATCGGGTTCCTCCCCGAGAACGTCCCCCTCTACCCGGAGATGACGGTTCGCGAGTACCTGGAGTTCGCCGCCGCAGCCAAGTCGGTGCCCCACGCCGACCGCCGCCAGGCCGTCACCCAGGCCTTGGACCGTTGCAACCTGGGCGAGGTCGAGTCCCAGTTGATCGGGACCATCTCGCGCGGCTTCCGTCAGCGGGTCGGCCTGGGGCAGGCCATCATCAACAATCCCCCCGTGCTGATCCTGGACGAGCCCACGGTGGGGCTGGACCCGGCCCAGATCCGCGACATCCGCGAGTTGATCAAGGAACTGGGCAGGACCTCCACCGTCATCTTGTCGACCCACATCCTACCCGAGGTCTCGCTGACCTGCAATCGGGTGGTCATCCTGCATAAAGGTCGGATTCGGGAGGTGGACACTCCCGAGAACCTGACCGCCAAGCTACAGACCGTCAACACCGTCCGCCTGCAGGTCCGGGGGCCCCAGGAGGAGGTTCAATCAGCCCTGGGCCAGGTCCAGGGTGTCCAGAGCGTCACCCGGCTGGAGGAGTCCGGTTCCGAGGGAGCTCTCTTCCGGGTCCAGGTCCCGCGCAACCTCGAGGTGCGCGGAGAGTTGTCCCGTCTCATCGTCCAGAAGGGATGGGATCTCTTGGAGTTGCACCCCGAAGGGATCTCCCTGGAGGAGGTCTTCCTCAACGTGGTTCAACGCGAGGTCGAAACCAACCAGGGAGGTGAAGCCGCTTGATCGCCGTCTTCAATCGGGAACTCAAGGCCTATTTCAGCTCGATCCTGGCCTGGGTCCTGGTCGCCGTCTACCTCTTGATCGTCGGGTTCATCGTGGCTTTCAGCATCGAGGATTTCGCCGACATCTCCATGGCGGCGATGCAGGGGGGCCGCCCGGCCAGTGCCATGGAGCAACTGGTCCCGCCCCTGCTGACCACCATGGGCTTCCTGCTGCTCTTCTTCCTGCCCCTCTTGACGATGCGCCTTTTCGCCGAAGAGAGGCGTTCGGGAACCCTGGACCTCCTGTTGACCTATCCCTTGACCGAGGCCCAGATCCTGGCGGGCAAGTTCATGGCTGCCCTGACAGTGGTGGGGATGATGCTGGCCTTCACCCTCAGCGGATTCGTGATGCTGGGCCGGTTGACGCCTCTGGACTGGCCGGTGCTGGGCATCGGCTATCTGGGCCTGCTGTTGCTCAGCGCTGCCTTCCTGGCCTTCGGGATGTGGGCCTCCAGCCTGACCTCCAGTCAACTGGTGGCCGCCGTGGTGACCTACGGGGGCCTGCTGATGCTGTGGATCCTTTCCGGGGTGGATCGTTCCGGGGCCCTCAAAGAGCGCTTCGGCGACCTGTCCGCCCTGGCCCACCTGACCAACCTGACCAAGGGGGTCCTGGATACCCAGGATCTCGTCTACTTCCTGGCCCTGGCCACGCTGTTCTTGTTCTTGACGGCCCGGGTCCTGGAAAGCCGCAAGTGGAGGGGCTGAGACCATGACTGCCAAGACCAGGTTTGCCATCTCCACGTTCATCTCGGTGCTGCTGGCACTCGGGATCTTCCTCGTCGTCCTGATGATCTCGCGTCAGAACAACCACAAGTGGGATCTCACCCAGAACCAGAGGTTCAGCCTCTCCCAACAGTCCCTGGACGTGGTCCGCGAGCTCAAGGAACCGGTCGAGGCCCTGGCCTTCCTGGCCGAGACCGATGACGCCAGCCGCCAGGCTGCCAATGAGCTCTTGGGCAACTACAAGGAGGCCGCCCCCCAGAAGTTCAGCTTCCAACTGGTGGACCCCCGAAAGAGCCCGCTGGTGGCGCGCAAGCACGATGTCCGGATGCCGGGCCAGGTGATCCTGGTTTCGGGCACCCAGACCCAGCGCTCGACGGCCGTGGCCGAAGAGGAACTGACCAACGCGCTGTTGCGCCTGTCCGACCAGGCTGAGAAGAAGGTCTACTTCCTCTCAGGGCACGGCGAGCGGGCCATCCAGGGCAACGACCCGGACGCCCTGGCCCGCTTCCAGGGAGGGCTGGCCGCTGAGGGCTTCCAGGGCGGGGTCCTGAATCTGCTGCAGACCAAGCAGGTGCCCGCCGACGCCTCGGTCGTGGTCCTGGCCGGCCCAACCCGCCAGCTGCTGCCCGCCGAGCAGCAGACCCTGAAGACCTGGCTGCAGAACGGAGGCCGCCTGCTGGCGACCCTGGAGCTGGAGACCGGAGACCATCTGGACTGGCTCTTGAAGGACTATGGCATCAAGTCTCCCGCCGAGGCCATCCTCGACGAGCAGGCGCAGATGTTCGGGACCGAGCCCGTCTACGCGGTGGCCCTGGCTTATTCGGCCGACCACCCGATCACCAGGAACTTTGGACTGAACACTCTGTTCCGCCTGGCTCGGCCGGTGGAGGTGAACCCCGAGGCCACCCCCCAAGGCGCCTCGCTTCAGCCCCTGGCCCACACCGGGCCTTATGCCTTCAGCGTTCCCGCCGCCGACCTGTTGGGCAAGGACCGCGTCGAGATTCGTTCCGACCGGGTGGTCCGCAAAGGGTCGATCCCCCTGGCGGTGGCCGGAACCTTCCCGGCGGGGCCAGCCCCCGCAGCCACTCCCAGCCCTGAGGGCGCTTCCGAACCCTCCAGGCTCGAGGCCCGAATCGTCGTGGTCGGGGACACTGACTTCGTCAGCAACGAACTCTTCGAGGTCCTGGGCAACAAGGATCTGGCCATGAACATGCTCAACTGGCTGACGGAGAGCGAGAACCGGATCACCGTCCGTCCCAAGGACGAGGGGGCCCAACCCCTGCTCCTGTCGCAGACCCAGACCAGTCAGGTCAAGGTGCTCTTGATCCTGGCCATCCCGCTGGCCATCATGTTGACCGGTTTCCTGATGGCCTTCAGGAGGCGCGGATGAACCCTCGCGGCACTTTCTTCATGCTGCTGCTCCTGGCGGGCCTGGGAGCCTTCTGGTACTTCCATGACGTCCAGGGCGCCCAGGTTCGCGAGGAGGCCCGGGAGAAGGAGGAACGCCTCTTCCCGGACCTCGAGGCCGGACAACTGCAGTCCTTGCGGCTGGTCGATTCCAAGGACCCGGACGGACCTCCGCTTCTCGTCGAGAAGGAAGGCACACGCTGGGTGATCCGGGGGGAGCGCGACCTGCTGGCCTCCCAGGATGACCTCTCCAGTCTGACCGAACAACTGGCCAACCTGCGACGGGCTTCGGTGATCGCCGAGGCGCCTGCCGAGCAGGATCTGGTCCAGTATGGCCTGGACAAGCCCCGTCGCCGCCTGGAGCTGGGGACTTCCCAAGGCCAGCGTACCCTTCTGCTGGGAGATCGCACTCCCGACGACCGGAGTTTCTACGCCCGCACTTCGCAGACCGGCCCCGTCCTGGAAGTGGACTCGGTCTTCATGACCATCCTGGAGAAGCCGGTCCAGGACCTTCGCGAGAAGAGCCCCCTGCCTTTGGAACCCTCCAGCGTCGAACGCCTCGTGATCAAGCCCGAGCAGGGCCCCGAGATCGTCCTGGTCAAGGAGGCCTCCAAGGAGACCTCCAAGGAGACCGAGGGTGAGACCAGCGCCCTGGGCCTTTCCGAGCGCTGGCGGTTGGAAGCCCCCATCCAGGCTCAGGCCGACCCTCGCAAGGTCTCGGAGTTCCTGTGGTCCTGGAGGTCGTTGGCCGCTGGCCGGTTCCTGGGCCCCTCCGAGAAGACGGATTTCTCCAAGCCGGTCATGACGCTGGAGGCCTGGACCCCTGGTGACTCCAGCCCCTTGAAGCTGGAGGTCGGACCTCGCGTCCAGGTCAAGCCGGGCCTGGTCTACGTGCGCCGTTCCAATCCGCAGGAGGTCCTGGTCCTCGATCTGGTCGAGCGCGAGGAGCAGCTCCTCGGGCATACGGCGGAAGACTTCGAGGACCGCCACCTGCTGGCTTTCGCCGAGGACCAGGTGGACCGGATCGAAGTGGCCCTGGGTCAGGAGAAGATCCAGGCCCGTAGGATCCGCGCTGGCTGGGACGTCCGCGAACCCGCCGACGCGGTCAAGGACGAGAGCGTCCGCAACTCCGCGGTCTCCGATGTGCTGTTTGAGGCGTTGGACCTGCAATGGACCTCGCGGACAGCCAACGGAGCCCCCGACTCGCTGGCCGCGCCGCGTGCGACCTTGCGCTTCCTGGACAAGACGGGGGAGGTCCTGGGAACCCTGCTGATCGGTCCACCTCGGGCCGAGGGGGGCGTCTGGGTGGCCAACCAGTCTTCCGGGCCGGTCTTCGCGCTGGAGGAGGACCCTCTGGAGAAGATGCGCGCCAGCCTGCAGCGCCTGAAGGGCTCGTCGCCTGGCGCTTCGGCCTCCCCGACGGGGCCGCCCCCGGAGCCGTAGCCTCAGGTCCTGCCGTCTCCGGTCGGCGGGTCCTGAGGCTTCCCGTCTCCAGGTCGGGCGCATGAGCACCCTGGCCGTGGCAGAAATCCATTCCCTTTTGCGCCAGGGGGCTTGCCATGACGACCCCAGAAATGCAGTTCGAACGAGCCCTTCACGAGTGGCCTCGGCTGGACACCGAAGAACGTCTGGCGGCCTTCCGCTCGCTCCCGCTGGAACGGGCCGAGGAACTGCTGGACTGCATGAACGCCGTCGACCAGGCGGACCTGCTCTTGACCATGCGCAAGCCCGAGCGACGGGCCTGGCTGCGCTACCTGGACCCCGACGACCTCGCGGACGTCCTGCAGGAGGTCCCCGGCGAGGACTGCGAGGTCCTGTTGGACCTGCTGGACGAGCGGACCCGCAACGAGGTGCGGGCCCTGATGGCCTACGCCGAGGACGACGCCGGCGGCCTGATGAGCCCGCGCTTCGCCCGGGTGCGAGCCCAGATGACGGCCGACGAGGCGATCCGCTACCTGAGGGCCCAGTCCCAGCGCCGGATCCCTCTCGAGTTCCTGTACGTCCTGGACTCCGACCAGAAGCTCCTGGGCGAGGTGGGCCTGGACCGCTTGTTCTCGGCGCGTCCCGACGAGAAGGTCGCGGACCTCATGGATCCGGACATCGTCACCGCCCCCGAGGACATGGACCAGGAGGAGGTCGGGGCCCTCTTCTCGCGGTACGACCTGACGGTCATGCCCGTGGTGGATTCGCAGGGCCGTATGAAGGGTCTGATCACGGTCGACGACGTGATGGACGTCCTGCAGGAAGAGGCCACCGAGGACGCCCAGAAGTACGGCGGCATGGAGGCTCTGGACGAGCCCTACCTGAGGACGGGGATCCTGGATCTGATCAAGAAGAGGGTCGGCTGGCTGACGCTGCTGCTGATGGCCCAGATGTTGACCGCCTGGGCCATGGCCCACTACGAGGATGAACTGGCCAGGGCTCTGGTGCTGGCGGTCTTCGTGCCGCTGATCATCTCCAGCGGTGGCAACTCGGGTTCCCAGGCTTCGACCCTGGTCATCCGGGCGATGGCCATGGGTGAGGTTCGGTTGCGCGACTGGCCCTGGGTGTTGTACCGGGAATTGAGCTCAGGCTTGATCCTGGGAGGGATTCTGGGGGTGGTCGGCTTCGGTCGGATCGTCTTGTGGGAGTATTTCTTCCACGCCTACGGCACGCACTACATGGCGCTGGCTGGAACCGTTGCGCTCTCGCTACTGGGTGTGGTCGTCCTGGGCTGCGTGGCCGGCTCGATGCTCCCCTTCATACTGCGGTTCTTGAAGTTTGATCCGGCCAGCGCCTCGGCCCCCTTCGTGGCCACCCTGGTCGACGTCTCGGGCCTCATCGTCTACTTCACGGTGGCCAGCATCCTGTTGACGGGCAGCCTCTTGTAGCCCCACATGCATCTCGGAAGGGGCACGGCAGGCCGTCGGGTCGGGGGGGCGGGCTCGGGGGCAGGGTTTTCTCCGGGAGCGTCGAACCAGGAGCCAGCGCCGGAAGGCCGTGGCCCACAAAGTCCAGGCCCGGTCGAAGGCCGCCGAACCTGAAGAACAGTTCTCCGGCGGAGCCGGAGTTTTCAGATATCGACTCCTGGGATCCCTGCCGCGCGAGCCGTCTCGTCGGCGTCCCCGATTCCCGACAGCGATGAACGCCCGGATTGGGCGGACTCCTCGGTCTGCGTCGCGGGCTTCGCCCTGCCCGCAGTCCGTTCCTGGCGGTCCATCGGGTTCGTCTGCGAGGTCTGCAACCGGCCGGGAGAGGGACTCTGCCGAGGAAGAGATCTCGGCGGGACCATGTCCCGGGCGGCGAGCACAAGGAGCGTGCCCCAGTGACCAGCAAGATCGAGCAATCCTCCAGGAAGTTGATCCTGATCGACGGCAACGGCCTGGCCTATCGGTCTTTCTATGCGGTTCCGCCGCAGAAGACCGCGTCCGGACTGCCGACTCAGGCTGTGTTGGGCTTCACGAATCTGTTGTTGAGCGTCCTTGAGAAGGAGAAGCCCACGCATGTGGCCGTGGCTTTCGACCAGTGCGCGCCCACCGAGAGGCTTCAGAAGTTCCAGCCCTATAACGTCCAGCGCGAAGAGATGCCAGAAGAACTGGCCCTCCAGTTGCCCGTGATCGAGGACCTGGTCCGCGAATGCGGTCTGGCGGCCTGCCGGGTTCCCGGTCACGAGGCCGACGACTGCATCGGGACCCTGGCGCGACGGGCGCAGGAGGATGCCTTCGAGGTCCTGATCGTCTCGGGCGACCTGGATCTTCTTCAACTGGTGGGGCCTTCGGTCCGGGTGCAGACCACCCGGCGGGGCATCGGCGATCTGGTGGTGTATGACGAGGCGGGGGTTCGCAAGAAGTACAACCTCGAGCCTCGTCAGCTCGCGGACCTGCGGGCGCTGGCCGGGGACTCCAGCCAGAACATCAGCGGGGTTCCCGGGATCGGCGAGGTGACGGCCCGCAAGCTTCTCTCTCAGTATCGCAGCCTGGACGACCTGTTCTCATCCCTGGATCAGCTTCCCGCCAAGTGGCGCAATCCGCTTCTGGAGAATCGGGAGGATGCTCGGGAGTTCCGGGTGCGGGCCACCATCGTGACCGACCTGCCGATCGAGCTGGACTGGAATCGCTGTCGATTCCAGGGCCTCTCAGTCGGTCGTCTGGCCGAGATCCTCTCCCGTCTGGAAGCCTTCAACGAGTTCAAGCCGATCCTGGACAGCCTGGAGTTCGGGATGGCCGAGGATCGTTCGGTCAACGCCGAGCCTCGTGTCCTGTCGGCGCCCGAGGCCCGAAAGACACTGGCTGGGCTGGTCGCGGACAAGGGCCCGCTGGCCGTTGCCTGGTTGCGCTCCGACGGGGTCGAGCGGGGCCTGGGGATGGCCTGGGGCTCTCCGGTCGAGAGCTTCTACGTGGGATTGGGGACCCGGCCTGAGGAACTGCCTTCCGAGGAGGCCTGGACCCTGTTGGCCCCTGTCCTGGAACAATCGGATCGGCCCAAGTTCCTGCACCGGATGCGCGACGTGGCCGCGCTGCGCCGGGGCCACCCGGCCGGAGTGCTGGATCTGGCGGTCGCCTCCGCCCTCTTGGACTCGGGCGAGCGGGACCACTCCTTGGAGGCTGTGGCCCGCCGTCACGACCGCTCGACTGCCAGCGACGACGAGTTGTGGGGGGTGGGGGCGCGGGCCCTGGACCGCCTCTCGGCCTCCCAGGTCGCCGAATGGACCCTGCGCCGGGCCCGGACCCTTCTGGAGTTGGGGCCGCTGCTGCAGGACCGCCTCTGCCATGAAGGCCTGGAGGGGGTCTATTCCTCGGTGGAGCTGCCCTTCTCATGCCAGGTGGGTGGACTGGACGGGGCCGGTCTGGCCCTGGACCGGGCCGCCATCGAGGCCGTCGGGCAGGCCGTGGACCACGAGTTGGAAGCCCTGCGCAAGGAGATCCACGCCGAGGCCGACCGGCCCTTCGACCTGGATTGCGACAAGGAGCTGGGAGAGTTTCTCTTCGAATCGCTGGGTTTGCTGGTTCCCACGCGCCCCAAGAATGGAGGAGCGATCGGTGCCGAGATCCTGGTTTCGTTGGTGGGCCAGCATCCCATCGCGCTGACCGTGCGCAACTATCGGGAACTGGCCGAGTTCCGCCAGATCTTCGTGGAGGGTTTCCTGGCCGGGGGCCGGCCCGTCGAGGGGGTGGGTGGGTGCCTGTTCAACCCCGCGATGACCGTCGAAGAACGGCTTCAGTGGTTGGGACCGGTGGCCTGCGGAGGACCCGTGGCCACCTGGCACCGCATGCTGGCGGTGATCGAGAACCTTCAGTGCGTCTCCCTGCGCCGACGCCTGGCGGACCTGGTGGAGCAGACCCTGGTTCCCTCTTCTCCTGGTGGCGCCTTGTTGGCCCTGGAGTTCGATCAGTTGGAGCTGCGCGTCCTGGCCCGCCTGGCCGGGGATGAAGCCCTGGCGCAGGCTTTGAACGGCGGGGACCTGGAGGCTGCCCTGACAGGCCGGCTCTTCGGCGTCGAGTCGGGCGAGGTGCTGCCCGCGATGCGACGGGTGGCCATGCAGGCGGTCCTGCATGGGATGGGGCCGCGTTGGCTGGCACGTTGCCTGGATATGACCGAAGAACATGCTGGCGAGCGGTTGAGCGAGGTCCGGTCGGATTTCCGCCAACGCTTCCCCGTGGCGGAGGACTGGTTCGAGGCTCGTTTTCAGCAGGCCCGAGGCATGGCGGCTTTGACCACGCTGGCCGGCCGCACGCGTCGGGTTCCCGAGGTGCGAAGCCGCAACCACGACATCCGCGAGGCGGCGGAGCGCACCGCGCGCTCGGCGGCCTTGGAGGGCTCGGTGGCAGACCTTCTGAAGTCGTCGGTTGTGGCCCTGGCGGGTCTGGTCTGCCCCGGAGGCCCGGTGGTCCCGCACATGAACCGGATCCTGCTGGAAGTCCCAGAGACCCGGATGGAGCAGGTGGCTCGCGAGGCTCAAGAATGCCTCCAGCAGGTGGGCCAGGAGGTGGGCCTGGTCGTCCGGTGGCAGACGGGCAAGAACGGGCACGAGGTCTTGTTGGCCCGGCTTCAGCCTGCCGCTTGCTGACCCTGTCGCGGCCCGTTCCGAGTTGGGCTCTTCGGTCACCCGGACCGAGGAGCCCAACTCGTTTTCTGGGGCTCAGAAGCGGATTTCGTAGCGCAGGCGCCAGCCGTCCGGTTCCACCCGGGGGCCCTCGTTGGGGCGGTGGATTTCGTAGTTGAGCATGACCCGCTGGGGGGCTTCGCGGTCCAGGTAGTAGTTGACCCCCAGGACTGCCCGGTTGCGGGCGTTCAGGGCGTTGTTGGCGACCTTGGGGTCGACTCGGTCCAGGTCCGGATCGAACCAGTCGTAGAAGAGCACGGCATCCCAGTCCCGAGCCACCTTCCAGGTGTTGCCGAGATAGGCCCCAAAGGCCCTGGAATCGGCCCGGGCGAATTTGTTCCAGCCCTGACTCCAGATGGCTTCGGACTCCAGGGTCCACGGGCCCTTCTGGTAGCGCAGGTCGGTTCCCCAGCGGCGGACCGGGAGATCCAGCAGGCTTTCGTCAGGCTGGACCGTGCCCAGTTGCCCTGAGACTCCCACCTCCAGCCCCGGGGCGGCCGGCAGGACCAGGCGAAGAGAGGCATCCTTGGTCGAGTTCTTGTCGCCGGCATTGAGGCCCTGACCCTGGAAGAGGCCGACGTCCCAGGTCAGTCCGGAGGAGGTCCTGCCTCCCAGGTTCAGGCCCAGATCGCGTTCCTGGTAGAGGGCCCGGCTCATGTCGCTGCGCTCGATGGTCATGGTCCGAGAACTGGAGGCCAGGCCTTCTCGTCCGAAACGCACCTTGAACTGTCCGGCCAGGAGCTGGAGGTCATGGGGAAGGTCGACCCGGACGTAGCAGTCGCGCAGCTCGCTCTCGTCCGAGCGGGTGTCGGTGTGGCCCTGCACCACCAGGTCCACGTCCTGGCCCAGGTGGGCCGTGAGGACCAGCCGGAGCCGGCGGATGCTCAGGTGGGTGGCGGCCGGGAAGCGCGAGATCCCGTCCACGGAGGGGATCGAGTCGGAGGTGTTGCGGTTGCCCAGGTGCCCGTCGTCGGCCTGGATCTGGACGTGTCCGCCCAGTTCCAGGGCCGGCCGCTGCGACGCAGGGGGGGGCTGGGGAGGTTCGGCAGGCTTGGGGGAAGTGGGCTCGGCCTGGCCGGCCTGGGCCAGGAAGCCCAGGGCCAGCAGGACGCATGTCAGCATTCGGAAGGTATGTTGGAACATGAAGGACCTCTTGGGGGGTCAGGGAAAGGCCGGCCGCCCTCCGCCCGGTCCCAACCGGGGGGACGAGAGTCCGAAGGGTCGGGAGGGCCGAGGGATCGAGGACCCTTCCAGGGCCTCCTCGGCGCGCACCAGCGCGAAGACCCGCTGGATCCGGCGCCCCGCCCCCCGCAGCAGCAGCCGGGGGCGGCCGTCCGGATTGCGCTCGCGCCAGAGCTGGCCCAGGCGTCGGGCGGCTGCGGCATCCATGAAGCGGATTCGGGTCAGGTCCAGGACCAACGGGGAGTTCTCGGAAGGCTCCTGGGCTGAGAGCATCCCCTCCAGGGCTCCCATGGTATGGGCGTCGAGTTCCCCCACCAGGTCAAGAACCCGGCCAGCACCCGAGTCGTGCGCATGGATCTCGATTTCCCAGTCCTCTGGGGGTTGGCTTGTCTCTTCCATTCTTCGGTCTTCTCCGGGTGGACGACGGTCGGGGCGGGCGCGGCGCGGATCAGGAAAATTCGGGGGGAGGCAGGCAGGTCGAGAAGGGCCTCAGGCTCCGCGGGGCGGTTCGGACGAGAACGAACGGTTCGCGTCGGGCCCAGGAGGTGAAGCGCAGGGGAGCTGCCGCCTGGAGAGCCCGGAGGGGCGCGCCGCCGTTGGACATCTTCAGGAGGTGCTGGTTCAGGCTGATCGGCTGCTGCGTCCTCACCAGGCAAGCCGGGCCAGAAGCCTGGCTCGCCTGGTGAGGACGCTCCACGGCCGGCCCTGCCAGGGGCATCCAGAGAGGCCACAGACAGGCTGCAGCCAGCAGGAACACCAGGCTTGGAAGGCAGCAGGAAGACATCAGGTTGAGGTGGGCACTCCATAGAATCCGGCAAGGATAGATTATCCCGCCGGGTCCCTGTCGTCAATCTTGAGAGACCCTGGTTCCAACCGGCGCCGAACCGAACCAGGCTGTGAACGGTTTGAACCGTCGCCCACGAGAGGTTGAAGATTTCTCGCGGGAACCTCCAGGAATCACCCCCCGGCGCCGTGAATTCAAGATCTGCCGTGGGGTTTGCCCGACCTGCGGGCTTGCCTTGGCCAGCCGTGCGTAGTAAGAACGTAGAGACGAACCGGGGGGGCAGGCCACGACCGGTCTGTGGCCCGAGACCGGGCCCGACACAGCCGACCTCCCTTCCTCCCCACGCTGGAGAGGGGCCATCTTTTCGCGAGGAGGGCGAATCCGTGAACCGCAACCACCTGTTTGGATTCATCCTGGTCTCCTGCCTGGTGATGGCCGGGCCCGCCTTCGCGGCCCCGGCCACGACTCCGAAGGCCAGCACCCCGGCCGTGACGGCACCTGTCGCCAAGCCCGCTCCGTCTGTTGCGAAGCCCGGGGCGACTCCGGCGGAAGCGCCCGCCCAGAGCGAGGTGGAGGAGGTTGTCGTCCAGCCTCCCTCCCGCCTCCCCGAAAACTTCCAGCCTGAGGTCGACCTCAAGCGGGTGGCCATCGGCAACCAGGCCGGACTGCTGAAGGTGTTCCACCGCGAGACGGGCAAGGAAGCCTATTTTCGCACGCTGGATGACTGCAATACCGCCCGGTTCACCGCCGAACAGCGTCAGGCCATCTTCGCCGAGCTGGGTCTGGCCGCCGATGAACTCGAGCTGGCAGGTCGTCAGGTGATGGTGGATTATTCCAAACTGCCCAAGCGGGCCGTGCTGGCCTTCCTGGGGGCCATCGGGTCGGAGCCGGCCCTGGACCCCGAATTCCGGGTCCTCCTGCAGCGCTACCTGGCCGAGCGCTATGCCGCCGAGAAGGACAACATCCTGCGCCGTCAGGCCTTGTTGTCGCTGGTCCTGATGCATCGGGTGGATGCCCAGACCGTCGAGATGGTCACCCGCGTCTTCGAGACTGAGAGCAACCTGTGGCTGACCTTCCCGGTCCAGATGTTCTTCCAGCACCACGCCTGCACCATTCGCGACCTGGCCCTGCTGGAGGCCATCCGGGGGCGGGCCGGGTCGGTCGCCTCGCTGTACACCGAGAACGTCCTGAAATCCCTGGATGAGGCTTCGGCCCTGCCTGCGACGTCTGCCTCCGAGGAGGCTCCGGCTGTGCCCGAATCCCCGGCCTCGACCGGTTCGAGCCCTGCCACCTCCGAGCCGTTGCCCCCCTCTTCAGACCCCCAGGCGCCGCCCGCCACCGAGGCCTCCTCACCGGACTCCGACCCCCCGGCCCCTCGGGTCGAGGTTTCGCCGGCCGCCGAGGCTCCTTCACCCGTCGAGCCGGGGTCGGACAAGCCTCAAGCCGGCGGCCCCATGCTTCCCGGATCTGGAGACGCTCCCCACTGATCGCCTGGAAGTGCCTCCGGCGCAGCGGAGACAGGTGGTGAGCCAGGCTCATCCCGGACGGGGGATCCCCTCGCTCGACCTTCTCCTGCGGATGCCGGAGGGCCTTGAGCTGCTCGAAGCCCACGGCCGGACCCGCGTTTTGGAGGCCCTGCGCGACGGGGCTGCCAGCCTGCGGGGAGCCTCGCGTCTGCCTGCGGACCCGGCGGGTTTCATCCTGGAATACGCCTCGGCCCAACTCCAGGCGCTGCACCAGCCCTCGCTGCGCCGAGTCCTGAACGCGACCGGCGTGGTGCTCCACACCAACCTGGGGCGCTCTTGTCTGGCCCAGGTCGCGCTGGAGGCCCTCCAGGAAGCGGCCTCTCGCCCGACCAACCTGGAGCTGGACCTGGAACAGGGGCGACGGGGCTCCCGCCAGGCCCACGTCCGCGACCTGCTGACCCTCTTGACGGGGGCTCCCTCGGCCCTGGTGGTCAACAACTGCGCGGCGGCGGTCATGCTCACGGTCGATGCCCTGGCCCGGAATCGCGATGTGGTGGTCTCGCGGGGCGAGCTGGTGGAGATTGGCGACTCCTTCCGCCTGCCGGAACTGTTGCGCCACGCGGGAGCCCGCCTGGTCGAGGTGGGCACCACCAACCGGACCCGGTTGGAGGACTACCAGGCGGCCCTGGGGCCCGAGACGGGGCTGGTCATGGTCAGCCATCCCTCCAACTATCGGATCGAGGGCTTCACAGGGCATCCCGACCCGGCCCGGGTCGCCGCCCTGGCCCGCGAGTATGGTATCCCTTCCTTCCTGGACCTGGGCTCGGGGCTCCTGCTGGATCCCGAGGAGCACGGGCTTCCCCCCGAACCCACCGTCCCCGACGCCGTCGCGGCGGGCTTCGACCTGGTGGCCTTCTCGGGTGACAAGCTGCTGGGCGGGCCGCAGGCGGGAATCCTGCTGGGCCGGGCCGACCTGCTGCGGAACATGGCCCGCACTCCCCTGGCCCGAGCCGTGCGGGTCGGCAAGTTGACCCTGGCCGCCCTGGAGGCCACCCTGCGACTGTACCTGGATCCCCGGCGGGCCCTGAAGGAGATCCCCACCCTCGCGACTCTGCGCCTCGAGCCCGAGTCCCTCCGGACGCGCGCCGAGGCCCTGGCCGAAGACCTGCGGGTCCGGCTGGACGATCGGGTCCGGGTGGAGGTCGTCTCCTGTCGCTCCACGCCCGGTGGCGGAGGCATGCCCGGGGCGGAGCTTTCGGGGTGGTGCGTGCGCCTGGTCCCCCCGGATGAAGAGCAGGCCTGGGCCGAGCGTCTGCGCCGTCGAGACGTGCCGGTCCTGGCGACCTGCCGGCGGGGGGGGCTGCACCTGGATCTGCGCACGCTGCCGCCTGAAGACGAGCCCGAACTCGTCCGGGCCCTGGAGTCCACCGCACCATGAACACCAAGCACTTCATCCTGGGAACCGCCGGTCACGTGGATCACGGCAAGACCACGCTCCTCAAGGCCCTGACCGGGATCGACACCGATCGCCTCCCGGAAGAGAAGGCCCGGGGGCTGTCCATCGACCTGGGCTTCGCAAACCTGGAGCTCCCCGGCGGGATCCGGGCAGGGATCGTCGATGTGCCGGGGCACGAGAGGTTCCTCAAGAACATGCTGGCCGGCGTGGGCGGGCTGGACCTGGCCATGCTGGTGGTGGACGCGCGGGAAGGGGTCCGTCCCCAGACCCGCGAGCACCTGGAGATCCTGGACCTGCTGGCGACCCGGGCCGGGGTGGTGGTGCTGACCAAGGTGGACCTGGTTGAGCCGGACCTGGCGGGTCTGGCCGAGGAGGCCCTGCGCCGGGAACTGGCCGGAACCTTCCTGGCCCAGGCTCCGGTGGTTCGCGTCTCGGGTCTGACCGGAGAGGGGCTGGACCGGCTCCGGGAGACGCTGGCCCAGCTCCTGGAAGGCCTTCCCGTCCGTCCGACGGAGGCTCCCTTCCATCTCCCGGTGGACCGGGCCTTCCTGCGCGCCGGCTTCGGGACGGTGGTCACCGGAACGCTGTGGGCGGGGCGACTGCGATCCGGCGACCGGGTCGAGATCCTCCCCGAGAGGCTGGAAGCCCGGGTCCGGGGGTTGCAGGTGCATGGAGAATCCGAATCCGAGGCCTGCGCGGGCCAGAGGGTGGCCGTGAATCTGGCCGGGGTCGAGCCTGGAAGCCTGCACCGCGGGCAGGTCCTGGCCCCACCTGGATTGCTGGTGCCCACCCGCAGGTTGGATCTGCGCCTGCGGATGCTTCCGCGCGCTGCCCGCCCGCTACGCCATCGCGACCAGGTCCGTCTCTACGTCGGCACGGCCGAGGCCCTGGGGCGGGTCTTCATGCTGGAAGGGGAGGAGCTCGCTCCCGGGGGCCGCGGTCTGGTCCAGGTGATCCTGGACGAGCCCGTCGTGCTCCGACGGCTGGACCGCGTCATCCTGCGGGACTTCACGGCGCAGCACACCGTGGGCGGAGGCGAGGTCCTGGACCCGGCGGCGCCGCGCCACCGCCGGAACGATGCCCAGGTCCTGGCCGAACTCCGCCGCCATCAGGGCAGCGGGGCGGCCGAGCCCCTGCTGGCGGCTCTGGCCCGCGCCAGCGGAGGGGCCCGCACGCCGGGGGCCCTGGCCCAGGACCTGCAGACCCCCCTGCCCGAGGTCCAGGCCCTGGTCGAGGAGCTGGTCGGCTCGGGAGAGCTGGTCCGTATGGGGCGGCATGTGGCCCTGGCCCGCCAGGTCCTCCCCTTGCGCCAGCAGATCCTCGAGCTTCTGGAGCGCCTGGCCCAGGCGGCCCCCTGGAGGGGGGGCTGGCGTCGGGAGGAGATCCTGCGCCTGCTGGCTTCCTCGACCCCCCGCCTGGCCGAGGAGGTGCTCAATGAGGCCTGCCGTCGCGGCGAGGTGGTCGAGCGGTGCGGTCTGCTGGCCCCGCGTGCCCACGTCCCCCGGCTGGAGCCGGCTCAGCAGGAGGCCCTGCGGCGGGTCGAGGAGGTCCTGGAGAAGGATCGCTTCACCCCTGTGGACTGGGACGACGTCCCCTTCCTGGCCGAGGTCGAGCCCCGGCTGTGGAAGGTGCTGGAGGCTCATCTGCTGGAGACCGGTCGGGCGGTCCGCCTGGCTCCCCAGATCGTGTTCCTCGAGAGCCTGCTGGAGGAGGCCCGCGGGATCCTGGCCGAACGGATCCGCGCCGAGGGTCCCCTGACCGCCTCGCGGGCCCGCGAGACCCTCCAGACGACCCGCAAGTACGCCATCCCCCTGTTGGAGCACTTCGATCAGACCCGCTTCACCCGACGCGTCGGAGACCTGCGGGATCTGGCCTGGAGTCCCGCACCGGAAGGAGCCCCCTCGCCGTGATCTCTTCCCTGCCCTCGAGGAAGTGGAGTTGTCGGTTCCTGGTCCTGCTGCTGGCCTTGCTGGCCCTGCCGGCCCTGGCCTCGGGGCCGCCGGTCGAGGAGGGGAGCTTCCGGGAATCCGAGCTGGTCGAACTGAAGCGGTTGGAGCCGACCCTGAGGCTGGACCTGCGCTACGCCACGCCGCACAACTTCATGAAGCGGGTCCTCTACCCCCAGGCCCGGGCCTTCCTGCAGAAGCCCGCCGCCCTGGCCCTGGCCGAGGTGAACCGCAGGCTGCGCCCCCGCGGCCTGGGGGTCTCGGTGCTGGATGCCTACCGCCCCTGGCGGGTGACCCGGCAGATGTGGGAGCAGGCTCCCGAGGAGTGGCGCCGGATCGGCTACGTGGCCGACCCGCAGAAGGGCTCGCGCCACAACCGCGGGTGCGCCGTGGACGTCTCGCTGATTGATCTCCGGACGGGACGCTACCTGGACATGCCCAGTGCCTATGACGAGTTCACCGAGCGGGCCCACGCCGACTTTGCCGGCGGAACGGCCCGGCAACGGGCCAACCGGGATCTCCTGATCGCGGCCATGAAGGCCGAGGGCTTCGAGGTGCTGGACGTCGAGTGGTGGCACTTCGACTTCCGCGACTGGCGGGAGTATCCCCTCCTGGACCTGGACTTTCGCGAGGTCCCCGAGATCCCGCTTCCCTGAGCCGTCCCCTTCGGGGGGGGCTTCTCTGCGGGCAGAGTCTGGGGGGCGATCAGAGGAGGGCCACCTCCACCTGGAGGGGACCCGGGTTCCTGGGCTCCATCCCTGGGAAGAGGACCTCGAAGAGCCGGCTGCGGTACAGGACGTGGCGCTGCTCGGCCAGGATTCGGGCCAGGGGGTCCGTCTCCATGCAGCCCACCATCAGGAAGTCCAGGCCTCGGGCCCGGGCCTGCAATTCGCGCAGGATCCGGCGGGCCTGGTCGGGGTCCGGGCTGAAGACGGCACCGGTCGCGTATCGGGCCAGGTGCCCGGGTCGGGGCAGGCGCGGGTATCCGGTCAGCCAGGGCGGAATCCACGAGGCCAGCCTCATCCAGCCCCCATAGGACTGGACCCGGTACTGCTTGTGCCTGGGGACAGCCAGGTAGCCCAGACCCTCTTCGGTCATCACCCAGCAGGCCTCTTCCAGCCCGCACGAGCGGGGCTCCCAGCGCAGGCCATCCATCCGAGTGCGCAGGGCCTCGTACAAGGAGGGGTCGCTCCATTCCCTCAAGCCCGCTCCTCGGCCTCCCGTGGGGAGGAAGAAGGTGAGGTACCCGCCCAGGGGATGGTAGCGGGGCAGGCCCGCCCGGGCTCCGGTCAGGAGACGCAGGGCCCGGGGATTCTCGGCCAGGATGGCGCTGAGATACAGGTCCACACGGTCCGCGGTGAGCCCTCGCAGTTCCTGATAGACTGCCCCCAGGTGGCGAAAGCGCCCCCGGGCCTCAGCTCGGATCCGCAGGCCGCACAGATAGCCCAGGGTCTGTCTTCTGCCACTCAGGGCGACGTCCCGGCAGACCACCCCGCCCATCCCCACGACCCGGCCGTCCTCGAGGTCCTCCAGCAGGAAGACCAGGGCCTCGTGCCCCTCCCTCTGGAAGGAAGCCAGGGGGGAGGGCTCGCGCAGCGCACAGACCCGGATCCGCTCTCCGAACCCGTCCTCCGCCAGGATCTCCCGCAGGGCCGGGTCGTCCGACGCGCTGGCCAGGCGCACGGCGAAGCGCCTACTTGGGCCACTCATCCAGGTTCTCTCCCAGGGGGACATCCATCTTCTGGTCCACCTCCCGGCCCAGGGGCAGGTTCATGGCCCAGAAGAGCGGCCAGGCCACCAGCGAGCCCCGCTTCAGGGCCAGGGCTCCCCGGCGCAGCAGGTTCTGCGGGCTGTTGAATTCCTTGCGGGCGTCCCGGCAGGCTCGAGCCAGGGTTGGCCCTTCGATCCCTCGTGGCCTGAAGGGCACCTCGCCGTAGCGATAGGACCTGTCCAGCCACCAGGCCTGCGAGCCCAGGGGCCCGGTCGGAAACCCCGACCGGGTTCCCAGCCTTCCCTCCCGCAGCAGGCGCTCGTGCAGCCGGGTGCCGGGGAAGGGGAGGAGGTGGTTGAAGGCCGCGGTGTACAGGCCGTGTCGAACCGCGAAGTCCAGGGCCTCCCGGACCGTCCCCAGGTCGTCGGCGTCGTAGCCGAAGACGAAGGTCCCATACAGGTTCAGGCCGGCGGCGTGCAGGTTCCGCACCATCTGGTCCCGGTCGGAAAGCTGCAGGTTCACCGATTTTCCCATCTGGCGCAGGTTGGCCTGGTTCAGGCTCTCGAATCCCACCAGCAGGATCTCGCAGCCGCTCCTCTTCATGGCCTGGAGCAGCTCCGGGTCCTGGCCCATGGCCAGGGTCCCCTGCCCGGCCCACTGCAGCCCCAGCGGCTCCATCCGCCGGAAGAGCTCCAGGGCGTGCTCGCGGTCGGCGCAGAGGTTGTCGTCCACCAGGAAGAAGCGGCGGTATCGGCTTTGCTTCAGGTCGCGCAGGATCCCGGCCACCTCCCGGGGATGGTAGCGGCTGCGGTAGCAGGCCGAGATGGCGCAGAACTCACAGGCCTGGGGACAGCCCCGGCCCGTCTCCACCAGCGAGACCGGCAGGTAGCGGCGATTGCCGTACAGGGAGAGATCGGGGGACACCCGGCCGAAGCCTGCCGGGCCCTGGTAGCGGGCCTGCAGCCGGTTCCCCGCCAGGTCCTCCAGCAGCTCCGGGAAGATCGCCTCGGCGTTGCCCACCACCACGGCGTCGGCGTGCAGGCCGGCCTCGTCGGGCATCAGGCTGGCGTGGTAGCCTCCCAGGATCACCCGGGCACCCTGCTCGCGGAATCGCCGGGCCAGGGCGTAGCTGCGCCGGGCCGTGTAGGTCTCGACCGAGATCAGCACGGCGTCCGTGGGGAGCGTGGGGTCGACCAGCTCAAGGCGATCGTCGAAGAAGCGCACTTCGAAGCGATCCGGAGTCAGCGACTTCAAGACGGCGAAGGTCAAGGGCTCCATCTTCCAGGTGCCGATGTACTTCTGCCCCGGCTTCTTGCCGATGGCCGGCAGGACGAACGTCAGCCTCATGACTCGGGCCCGGGGATCTCGGAGTTGTCGACCATGACCTCGCGGGTGAAGCGGCGGTAGCGGTCGGCGTAGGTCTTGTAGCCCAGGTTCAGGGGGAAGCCCAGCCAGGGCCTGCGGTTGAAGGGCCAGAGTCGGCGGGCGATGCCGCCCAGGCTGTAGGTGGTCTCCCAGGCCCGGGTGATGCCCTGCTCGAGCTCCTCGACGGTCATGTGGAGGGGCCGGAAGACGCAGTGTTCGACGTCGTACATCGCCCAGTCCCGCTCGAAGATGCGCCCCTGGGCCTCCAAGTCGGCGTACAGCTTCGTCCGGGGGAAGGGGGTCAGGATGCTGTAGCGGGGCAGGTCGATCCGGGTCCGGGTGACCATCTCGACGGTCCGGTCGAAGACCGAGACGTCCTCGTCGTCGCCCCCGAAGGCGAAGCAGCCTTGGACCAGGATCCCGTGGTCGTGAAGCCGGGTCATCAGATCGGCGTACTCGCCCACCTTGTTGACGCCCTTGTTCACGAAGGCCTGCGAGCCCTGGGTGATCGACTCGAAGCCGATCAACAGCCCCTGGCAGCCGCTGGCCTGCAGGAGGGTCAGCATCTCGGGGTCCTGGCCCACGCTGGAGGTGGCCAGGCCCAGCCACCTCTTCTTGAGGGGGACCAGGGCGCGGAAGAGCTGAAGTGCGTAGTCCCGGTCGGCCAGCAGGTTGATGTCGGGAAAGGTCAGCAGGTTGCCGCCCATGGCCTCGATTTCGGCGAGGACCTCGCGGACGGGGCGTAAGTAGACTTTGCGCCCGAAGGCCGCCGGCCAGGCGCAGAAGGTGCAGGGGAACGAGCAGCCGCGCACGGCCTCCAGGGTGCGGGTGGTGATGTAGCCCCTGCCCTTGAGCAGGTCTCGCCGGGGCAAGGGGCGACCCTCCAGGGTGAAGTCCGGTCCCTGCTGGTAGCGGGGCTGGAGTCGCCCCTGCCGGAAGTCGCGCACCAGTCGCGGGAAGGTGAACTCGGCGAAGCCCGTGACGATCGAGTCGGCGTGCGCGCTGGCCTCGTCGGGCAGCATGCTGACGTGGACCCCCCCCAGCACCACGGTCAGCCCGCGCCGGCGGAAGTGGTCGGCATAGCGATAGCAGCGGGAAGCCGTGCCCGTGATCACCGTCATGCAGACCAGGTCGGCCTGGAGATCGAGGGGGATCGGCTGAACCGTCTCGTCGTGGATCGTCAGCTCGGCAGGGATCTCCTCGGGGACCAGGGCCGCCAGGGTGGTCAGGGTCAGGGGGGCGTAGTGCAGGCTGTGCCCGAAGTTGCCGTCGTGTCGGTGCATGGCTCCGGCCGGCGCCAGGAACGCGATCTTCAAAGCGGGACCTCCTCGCCGGTGAAGTTCCAGTCCCCCCGCGGGCTCAGCACCGCGGGCTTGAGGTCCCCGGGCTTGCGACCCTGGTCCCGGGCCGAGGCCAGGTACTCCGCCTCCGGATCCCCCTTCAGCAGGAAGACCCGGGCAGGCTTGAGCTGCCCCACCCTGCGGGCCACTTCGTAGGAGTGGCTGCGGCTCAGCCGCCGGTCCACCTCGGCTGGCTCGGTGGGCTGACGGGTGTAGAGCAGGTAGTGGTCCTCCCGCGCAGCCAGCATGAAGAAGCCCGCCAGGTCGGCGAAGGCTCCGGCCACGAAGTCCTCGCTCAGCTTCTCGCCCACCAGGTCCACCACCCGGTCGCGGCCCTCGAAGGCCAGCAGGCCGACCCCCCGCCAGCGCCGGGTGACGCGCACCCGATCCCCCAGCCGGTAGCGGTACAGGCCGCCTCCAGTGGTCACCACCACCTCGTAGACCCCGCCGGGCTCCAGCTCGTGCAGAAGCCAGGGCTTCCCCGAAGGGTCGAGGAACTCGAAGAAGTGGCTGCGCCAGGCGGGGACGTGGCCTCCGTCGGGTCTCAGGGCCTCCTCCAGGGGGAGGGTCACCACCGCCTCGGTGGCCAGCAATCCCTTGGGCTGGAGGGCCGCCTGGGGGAAGAGGGCCCCCAGCCTCTCAGCGTCCCTGGCCGCAAGACCGTCGCACCAGCAACTGATCAGGGCCAGTTCGGGCCAGAGTCCGGCCGGTTCCCTCCGCTCCAGGCAGGCGGCCACCTCCAGGGCGCGCGCGCGGGGCAGGCGGGCCAGGACCGGGTCGGGATCGCGCTGCAGGGTCTCGAGCATGCGCAGGAAGAGCGAGGGGTTCCACAACGAGACCAGGCGCAGGTCCCGCGTCCTCAGCAGGGCCCGCAGGGTCTCGGCCTGGAAGGCTTCGCTCTTCATCCCTGGACGGATGGCCGGGCGGACCCTCAAAGCCTTGAGCAGGGCTCCCGGAAGCCTGCCCAGGTACTGCCCGTCGTCCTGCAGCCCGATGGAAATTCCGCCAGGGGTGCGCCGGGGGGCCATCAGGCCCGGGGTGACCTGCCAATAGCTCGGGCCGCCGCGCACCCGGGGATGGTTCGCGTCGAGGTCGGCCAGCCAGGGGTGCAGGGCCCTGCGGAACTCCTCGAGGAGGGTCCGGGTCAGGGGGATCAGCTTCTCGGGCCCCGAGGAGCCTCCGGTGGGCTCGAAGAGCAGGACCGGCTCCCGGGTCAGGACCCCGGGTTCGCCAAGGGCCACGCGCTCAATCCAGGGGCGGAGTTCCTCGTAGTCCACCAGGGGGACGCGCTCCTGGAAGGCCCGGATTCCCTCCACCTGCCCGAATCCGCAGGCGCGGCCGTAGGCGCTTGAGGCGTTGGCCCGCAGCAGGTGCCGCAGCCGGGATTCCTGCTCGAGTGGGGCCTCTTCGGGACGCAGGCGGCCTCGGGCGGGGCGCAGGGTTGCCCGGAGCAGGGCGTGGAGGAGCCGGTGGGACCAGGTCATCGAGGCGGGGTGGGGCCGGTCTGTCCGGCTTCCCCGGCGTGAGCCCCCAGCAGCAGTCGCCGGGCACGGGGCTTGAGGTTCTCGGGGTGCAATCGGGCCAGGCAGACCAGGTCGTGGCCCTGGCGGAAGCCCGGATTGCGCTGCAGGAAGAAGCGCCAGTCCGGATCCTCCGGGCGCTCGGGCAGGTCCTGGAGCTCGGGCTTGAGTCGGTCCTTGGGGCCCCGGTAGCTGATCACCCCGCTTCCCGGGTCATACTCGCCCGGGAAGAACCGGGCCCCGAAGGAGTCGATCAGGGCCTGTGCCTCGGGCGGGGTCTCGACCCCCTGGCGCGGGTGGAAGTCCACGAAGAAAGTGGGCAGGAACTTGTAGGTCTTGTATCCCTTGGAAATCAGGAACCAGTAGAAGGGCTCGTCCTGGCCGAAGGGCAGGAAGAAGCGGGCGAACTGCTGGGAGAGCCGGGGCGAGCCCCAGTGGTCCCGGTGGACGATCGTGTCCCCGCTGAAGACGCCCCGGACCCCTTCGATCTCCACGAGCTTCTGGGTCGAGAAGCCCACCAGGCGGCCGCCCTCCTCCAGCAGGATCACGTAGTCCTTGCGCGCCAGGTCCCGGCGGAAGACCGCGGGATCCGTCCCGTCGTAGTGGGCCTGCATCAGGCCGAACATGGCCTCGAGCTGGACCTCGGAGAGCTTGCGCGGCTCGAGAACCCTGGAGTCCATCGCCTTCTGTGATCCCTCCCAGTCCAGGCGGCTGTCCCGCTGCCGCTTCAGGTCGGCAGCAGCTTCCGGAAGATCCTGGGTTTCGTCCTGCTTGGAGCGCTGTCAATCGGGCGTCCTGGTCCCTGGCGAGTTCAATGCCCTTCGCCTGTCCTTCTGCGGCTGCCTGCCCCGTTCGACGCGAAATCTCTCCGCGTTCCCAGCGGGGCGTCGGCGGCGCATCCACCTCCCGCGCCGGGATACCCTGAAGCGGGAGCGTGCCCAGCCCTCGTCGGGGTCTCACTCCATCCGGCGGCCGAACGGGAACAGCGACAGCATCATGAGCTTCAGGTGCTGCTTGGCGAAGGGGAGACCCACGATCGTGATCGCCAGGAGCGCGGCGAAGACCAGGTGGTTCAGCGCCAGCGCCCAGCCCCAGCCGATGATCCAGATGACGTTGAGGATCGTGTTCAGCGTGCTGCCGGCGTCCGGGTCCTCCACGATCGACTTGCCGAACGGAAAGAACATGGCGACCCCGATCCGGATCGCCTGCAGGCCGAAGGGGATGCCGATCAGGGTCAGGCACAGGGCGACCCCTCCGACGATCGAGCCCAGGGCGGCCGTGAAGCCGCCGAAGACAAGCCAGATCACGTTGCCGAGTGTGCTCATACCTCCATGAGTCGTGGCTGGAGCGCCGGTTCCTGCTCTTGATGGCGCCGAAGCCTGAGCTTCTGTTCGCAATCTGGTCACCTTCTGTTCATCAGCCGGCCACATCGCGGTGGAAAAGCGTGGCGCAGTCTGGGGGCAGGAGGTGATCGCCCTGAGCCACCGGATTCACAACAACCTGGACCTGGCCTGGAAGGAGGCTCTTGTTGGCTTCCTGCCGGACTTCCTGGCCCTCTTCCAGCCCCATGTCTACCGCTCGATCGACTGGTCGGTGAACCCCGAGTTCCTGGAGAACGAGGTGCGCCGCCTGCGCCGGGCGCTGCCGGGGCAGGTTCGTCCCCCTCGAGGGCAGCGCCGACAGGTCGACCTGGTGCTGAAGGTGCGACTGCTGCAGGGGCAGGAGGCCCTGGTGCTGTTGCACGTCGAGGTGCAGAACCAGAAGGACCCGCACTTCGATCTGCGGATGCGGCTGTACCATGACCGCCTCTTCGATCGCTACGGCTTGCCGGTGTACAGCCTGGCCATCCTGGGGGATACGAACCCCTCCTGGCGCCCGGGCCTCTTCCACACTGCGAACAATCCCTTCGCATTGGTGGTGGCCGCCCACCTGGCCGCCCTGGAGACCCGCCCGGAGGAGCCGGCGCGCCTCCAGCGGGCTCTTCACCTGGTGCGCCTGTTGTTGAGGCGGGGCTTCAGGCAGGACGAGGTGGATGGAATCTTCCGACTGCTGGAGGCTATAATGACCATGTCCGAAGGGCTGGCCGACCGCTTCGACCGGGAGGTGGCCCGACTGGAGGAGGAACACGCCGTGAAGCTCATCACCCGTTCCGAGTTGCGGGGCATGAAGAAGGGCCGCCAGGAAGGCCGCCAGGAAGGCCGCCTGGAGGGACATCGCCGAGCGCTCCATCGGGTGGTCCTGGCCCGCTTTGGTGAGGCGCCGGCTGGTCTGGAGGAGGCCCTGGAGGCGATCGGCGATCTGGAGGCATTGATGCGCCTGGTCGAGGTGGCCGTCACGGTGCCGAGTGCCACCGAATTGCTGACGGCTGCCCGGCGGCAGGCCGGGACGGCGTAGGTCGGCGTCTGCGGCGGCGCAGGGAACTCCGCTGAGGTCTGGAAAACCCGGAGATGCGGCCTTTGTCGGCACACCGGGAAGAGTGGGACGAGCGGCGCCGCCTGGAGGCGCAACTCCTCCGAGCCATGACGGTCTTTGAGAGCGTGGCTGAACTGGAGGCCCTCTACCGCGAGTTCGGCCGGCACCTGGAAGAGGTCGAGCCTGACCTGCAGCAGGAGAGGGCGCGCGACCTGAGCATGCTGCAGGGCCGGTTGGGGCGGTTGGGTCAGGCCCGGAAGGAAGGCGCGGCTTGACGGGGCTGGTCGCTGCTTTGCAGCAGACCGGGGCGGCGTAGGCAGCCGCCTGGCCGAAGGGGCACATCCTGCGCGCCCAGCCTCAGAGGGAACCGCTTGAAACGCGGCGCATGAGCCAGGATCCGAGTGGTTCCCTTTTGCGCGCGCGCGTCCAGGCGGCCGGTTAGCGCCCCTTCAGCTCCTGCAGGTCTTCCAGGACCCGCCGCAACTGGCGCTCGATGCGGGCCAGGCGGGTTTCGACGCTGGCTTCTGGAGGGAGGGTGCCCTCGACACCAGCGGCTTCTGGGGCCGAGGTGGCGGGGAGCATCCGATCCAACTCCACGCCCAGGACCGATGCGAGAACAGGAAGGCGGTCCAGGTGGGGGCGCTTGCGGCCGCTCTCCCAGTCCTTCACGGTCTGCGGGTTGACCTGCGCCAGTTCAGAGAGGCCCTCCTGCGTCAGACCCGCGCGGTTTCGCAGTTCCTGAAGGTGGGGGCCAAACCAGTTGATCTCGGTCTTCACTGCTGGGCCATGGTAGCCTCCGCGCCTTCGAATGACCGTTGTCTGTAGGACATTGTGAAGGGTTGTCTTATGGACATCTTGAACCCCTCCGCACCCGCGCAGGCGGAGATCTGGACCGGGGAAGGCGCACCACATGCTGGGATTGACCCTCCGCAAGGAGTTCCAGGGCCGCCGGCTCAAGGGCACGGCCATCGAGCTGACCAACTCGAGGAACGAGGGCGCGGTGCAGGTGCCCGCCTCCCAGTTCCTGGAGATCACCTACCCCAGCGGGGATCTGCTGAATGCCCTGGAGGCCTTGGGGCCGGGGCACGGTCGGCCAGTGGTGTTGATGGGCGAGCGGGGGCTGGGCAAGTCCCACCTGATGGCGGCGCTTCACCACGCCCTGACGAACGGGACCGCCACCCGGCAGTGGCTGGAAACCTGGGCCTCCCGGCTGGGGCGCCCGGAGATCGCCGGGGTGGCCCTGCGCGCCGGTATGCGCGTGGTCAGCGAGGTCCTCAGCCACCAGCGCTACCAGTTCCTGTGGGATCTGCTCTTCAAGCACCATCCGCGGGGGCAGTACTACGAAGGCCGGCACTCGGCCCGCGTGGGCCGCAAGGGAGGGGTCCCCTCCCAGGACCTGTTGACCGAGATGGTGCTTGAAGAGCCGATGGCCCTGCTGCTGGACGAGTTCCAGACCTGGTACGACGGCCTGATCGAGGAGCCGGCGCGACCCCACCGATCCTGGGCCTTCAACTTCATCCAGACCCTCTCGGAGATCTCCGAGGTGCACCCCGAGCGCCTCCTGCTGGTGGTGTCGGTCCGCAACGGCCAGACCGAGGCCTACAAGCAGATCCACCGGGTGGCCCCCATCCAGGTGGACTTCAAGGGTCCCTACGCCAGCCGGGATCGCCGGCGACTGTTGCTGCACCGTCTGTTCGAGAACCGGCCCCAGGTGGACTCAGGGCTTGTGGAGGCCCTGGCTCGCGCCCACGTCGACGAGTTCCTACGCCTGTACGACGTCCCCGCCGACGAGCATCCCTTCAAGCGGGCCGAGTACCTCGAGGCCTGGCCCTACTCGCCGCGCCTGCTGGAACTTCTGGAGGACCAGGTCCTGATGGCCACCGAGGCCCAGGAGACCCGCGACCTGATCCGCATCCTGGCCGGGCTGTACAAGAGCCGGGGCGAGCGCTCGCCCGTCCTGACCCCGGCGGACTTCAACCTCGAGGCCGAGCACAACGAGATCGCGGCGCTGCTGGAGTCGGTGGCCTCGGAGCGGCACCGGAACCTGCGCGACAAAGCCCTGAGGAACCTGGAGGCGGTCCGGGGCGCCATCCAGCACCCCGAGAAGCCGCCCGGGCACCTCTCGGAGATGCTCAGCTCCCTGTGGCTGCGCTCGCTGGCGGTTGCCAAGCACGCAGGCGCCGAACCCCGGGCCCTGCAACTGGACATCACCCGGGATCGCCGGGTGGACGACAACGCCTTCGCCGCCGACCTGGACCGGACGGTGGAGAACAGCTTCAACATCCACCGCGACGGGAACCGCCTAGTCTTCCGCGAGGAGGAGAACCCCCAGGCGCGCCTGCTGGCCGAGGCCAGGAACGACCGGCTCTTCGCAGACGGCTCGGACCACGCCGAACTGGCCTGGCACGCCCGCTACGTGCTTTCGGGAAGCGAGGACATCTCGCGGGACTTCGTGGCCGCGGTCCTGGGGCCGAAATGGGTGGAGGAGCCCTGGAGCGGCCCCGTCCAGGTCGTTCCCCCGGAGCAGTGGAAGGACCGCCTGCCCCTGGTGGTGCTGCCCGAGGCCCCGGCGGCGCTGGGCCCCCAGTTGGGGCCGTGGCTCAAGTCCCACCTGGCCACGGGGCGCAACACGGTGCGCTTCCTGTTCCCCAAGCCCTCCATGGGCAACCTCTACCGGGACCGGGAACTGCTGGTGGCCGCCCGGGCGGTGCTGCGCGCAACCGAGTGGTCGGAGCACAACAGCGCCTACCGACCCCTGCAGAAGAAATACCGCAGGCAACTGGAGGACGCCCTGAAGGAGAGGTTCAGCCAGTTCGCCGTGCTGGACCGGTGGAGCTTCCAGAACCCCGAACGCAGCCAGTTCAACGTCGAGTCCCTGAGCGCCCAGGGGGCGTCCATCCCACCGGCGGTGGAGCAGGCGATCCGGGAGAACCTGTTCGAGGCCGAAGCCTTCCAGGAACTGGTGCTGCAACTGGCCCAGGCCCAGGCGCCCGTGTCTCGCCTGTTGTCCGACCTGCGTGAGCCCCGCCCCAACGAGGAGCGCTGCCTGCCCTGGCTGGGCGAGATCCAGGTCAAGGAGCGTCTGCTGCGCCTGTGCTCGAAGGGGACGGTGGCCCTGAACCTGCGGGGCGTCGAGACCCTGCAGCGCGCCGCAGGTGAACCCGAGGCCGACGCCTGGCAGCGGATGAAGGGCCGCCTGCCCGGCGGGCGGCAACTGGAGGAGGTCCTGATCCTGCGGCCCGTGCCCCAGGGGAGCAGCGGCACGGTGGGGGCCTCCGGGGGCGGTTCCAGCGCGACCTCGACCGGCCACCAGGGCTCGGGCACCGTCCACGAGACCCCGACCCCGCCGGTTCCCCCCGGCGGACTCTTCGGCGCGGGTCCGGCCCCGACGCTCCCGGCCCGACGGAACCTGGAAGCCCCGGCCAACTCGTCCCTGAACCTGCTGGGATACCTGGAGACCTCGCGGGTGGGGTCCGGCGCCAAGGTGCACCGGGCCACGGTCCAAGTGGAGGGCATCACGGGCTCGCAGTTGCAGGAGCTTCTCCGCAAGCTGCCCGACGGGATGCGCTACGGCCTTTCCCTGGAAGTGGACCAGACCCCGTGAGCCTGCCTGGCGACCTGGTCGATCGGATCCTCACGCTCCCGCCCGACCAGGCCTGGGCGCAGGTGGGCAGCCACGCCTGGTCGGTGTGCGCCGAGCCGGTGGAGCAGGACCCCGGGGGCGCGGCGGTGGCCCGGGACCGCAGCCTGCACGCTCTGGACCTGCTGCTGTCGGGGGCGGCCTGGGACCTGTGGCAGCACCTTTCCGGCAGCGTCCCCGCCGCCTCGCAGGCCCTGAAGGACTGGTGGGCGGGGCACCCTCCGGGCCGGGCCATCCTGCTGCTGGACGGGCTGTCGCTGCGGGAGGTGCCCTGGCTGCTCGGCCAGGCGGAGGCCCACGGGCTGCGGGTCCGCACGGCCGGCTGGCGGCGGGCGGAGATCCCGGGCGACACGGTCCACTTCGCCCGGGCCCTGGGCGTACCGACCCGAGCCTCCCTCCAGAACGACGGAGCCGGGGCCGGCTTTGCCTTCAAGCCCGCCCGGACCGAGTGCACCGACATCCCCTTCCAGGACTGCGCCGATCTCGTGGGCGCCGAGCCCGACCAGGTCTTCTGGCACCCCTGGCCCGACCAGGCCGTCCACCAGATGGCGCCTGCCGGCAAGGGCCTGCCCCACCTGGCCCGGGAGGCCCGGGACAAGCTGAGGGATCCCGCCTTCTGGGCCTTGGTTCGCCGCCTGGCCGAGGGCCGGAGGCTGGTGCTGACCTCGGATCACGGCTACGCGGCCACGGGCCTCTTCGACGACGCCCCCGAGGCCCAGGGGCTGTACCTGCGGGACCTGTTCAAGAGCGGCCGGTCCAGCCCCGACCGGGGCGAGCCCGGGCGCTGGCTTCCGCCGGCCGACCTGGTGCTGGCCTCCGCGCGCCTGGCCCTGGGACGGCGCCGCTGGAAGTGCCCCGGGGGCTACCCCACCCTGGCCCACGGGGGCCTGAGCGTGCTGGAGATGCTGGTCCCCTTTCTGGAAATGGAGCGGATGAACTGATGGCGGAAACCAAGAAACAGCAGGTGGCAAGGCTGGTGGCCCAGGCGGTGGGGGCGGGCCGGCAGGTCCGCGTGGAGACGGTGGACTTCGCGGATCCCCACCGGCCCAGGACCTGCCTGGAGGTGGACTTCCCGGTGGTGCCGGTGAACCAGGTGGCCGTCATCGAGGGCAACGCGGGCAAGCCGATCTACCAGATGTCCAAGTGGTGGGCCCGGCGCCGCTCGTCGGTGTTCCGGGCCATGCTGCTGGCCGCTGCGATGAAGGCCCCGGAGGACCCCACCCGGGCGGCCGGCGCGGTCTGGGACGTCTACTATGCCAACCACCAGGCCCAGGGGGGCCTCTCGCACCTGCGGGTGGCCGACATCTTCGGTGGGGGCGGGACCACCCTGGTGGAGGGCTCCCGGTTGGGGATGGAGATGCTGGGCAGCGAGCTGAACCCCGTGGCCTGGTTCGTCATCCGCAACGAGTTCGCCCGGGTGGATCCCGACCAGGTCCAGGCCCTGCTGGACGACGTCGAGGCCGAGGTTCGGCCCCAGATCATGCCCTACTACGCCTGCGACTGCCCCCGGGGTCATAAGGGCCGCTGGACGGACCTGCGGACCGGGAAGGTGATGCCCCAGGGATTCAAATCCTGGGAGGTGCCCCCGGAGGAGCGCCGGCACTACCGTTACGAGGGCCCCGAGACCATCTACGTCTTCTGGGCCAAGCACGGGCCCTGCCAGGCCACGGGCTGCGGCCACCGGACGCCCCTGATGTCCTCGCCAGTCATGGCGGTCAAGAGCCTGTCGGTGAAAGCCTGGGCGGTGACCTGCCGGGCTTGCCGCGGGGTCTTCGACGTCGAGAAGGACGCCGCCCGGATGGCCCCGGGAGTCCCCCTGGCGGTCTCGCCCGACGAGCCGGCCTTCGCGGTGCTGGCGCCCTCGGCCGACGTGTCCTGTCCCCACTGCGGGGCCCGCTTCCAGCCCGACCTTTCGGGCAAGGGCAAAAGCAAGAAGGTGAGTTTCAGCCTGCTGGTCCACCCCCAGTGGCTGGCGGGGGCGCCCTCGCACCTGCCCGACGGGACGGCTCTGGGCGGCAGCGCCACGGACCCCGCCCAGGCCACGGCGGCCTGGTTGCATGAGCGGGCTCGGACCCTGCGCCTGCTGGAGGTGCGCGGGCCCCTGCCGGAGGAGGTGGAGTGCCCCGAGACGGGGGTGGTGTTCTCGACGGAGCGGGGGACGGTGCCGAAGTCAGGGGCTTATGTGTGCGGAGGCTGCGGCACGTCCCAAGCTGTGGTTGCCTCCTTGGCTAACTACGGGAAGACTGGGCCGACGGCTCCATACGCCATTAAGGGGTATTGCCCAATATGCGACCGGGAAGGAAAGCCTTACAACGGTCGCTTCTTCGCCCTTCCGGGCAGATCTGAAAGGCTTGCTACTGCTGAGATAGAGTGGGAGGAACGGCGGGAAGGCGACCTGGCAGTTTGGTGGCCCCGGAGCGACCTTCCGTATGGGCACATGACCCACGAACGCAATCCACTTCCCGACCACGGTTTCACCCATTGGTGGAAGATGTTCAATCCCACCCAACTGCTGGTCCACGGTCAACTCCTGCGCGCGGTGACCACGTGTGGGCACCACGAACAGGCGGTGCGGGAGTTCGTGTTGGGGGCCTTCCAGCAGTTTGTTCGCTACCAAAGCAATTTGAGCTTTTGGCACTTCCGTAACGACACGTTCGCCCCGGCTCTGTCAAATAGCAACTACCACCCTAAGGCGACCAGCATCGAGGTGGGGACTTTCTCTCCCGTGGGGTATGGACCTTGGGCCTCCGCAACAGAGACGCTATTCCGGAGCCTTGCGTGGTCAAGTGACCCGTGGGAGTTGGTCACTACGGAGGACCTCCGCTCCCGAACCCCGGCACTTGCCGGTTCCCTCACCGGAAAGAGCGAGAAGGTCCCCTGCGGCGACCCGGTCCGGCCCCTGAGCGAACTCTTCTGCGGCTCCTCCACGGATCTCCCCGGCATCCCCAGCGGCTCCCTGGACCTGGTGGCCACCGACCCGCCCTTCGAGGGCCTGCTGCACTATTCGGAACTCTCGGACTTCTTCTACGTCTGGCTGCGCCTGGCCCTGAAGGACCGCTACCCCCAGCAGTTCGGCCCGGAGTTCACCCCCAAGACCCTGGAGGCGGTCTCCAACCCGGCCCGCCACGGCGACGAGGGGGCCCAGTTCTACCAGCGCCTCCTGACCGGGTGCTGGCGCGAGGCCCACCGGGCCCTGAAGCCGGGCGGGATCCTGACCTTCACCTTCCACCACAGCGAGGACGAGCCCTGGGTGCGGGTCCTGGAGAGCCTCTTCGAGGCAGGCTTCTACCTGCAGGCCATCTACCCGATCCGCTCGGATGAGACCAAGGGCGAGGGCGAGTTCGGGTCCAAGACGGTTGAGTACGACATGATCCACGTCTGCCGCAAGCGCCTGGAGGAGCCCCGGCCCGTCAGTTGGGCCCGCATGCGCCGGGCGGCGCTGGAGGACCTGCGCGGGCTCAAGCACGTCCTGGAGACCCACGCCCGCTCGGGCCTGCCCGCCGCCGACATGCAGGTGATCCGCCGGGGCAAGGCCCTGGAGTACTACTCGCGCCACTACGGCCGGGTCTACGTCGACGAGGACACCACCCTCTCGGTCCGGGAGGCGATCCTGGGCATCAACCAGTTGCTGGAGGAGGAGGACTCGCCGCACCAGGACCCGCCACCCCTGGCGTCCGACCCCTTGACCCGCCAGTTCCTGCGGATCTTCGCCACTGCTTCGGTGGTGCCGCGCGACCAGGTGCAGAAGTTCCTGCGCGGCACGGGGGTCCCGCCGGCCACCTTCGAGGAGCGGGGCTGGTGCCGCGAGGAAGGCAAAGCCTACCACCTGGCCTCGCCCTGCGACTTCGCCCAGGCCTGGAAGGGTCGCCAGAAAGGGAAGCTGGTGCACGATCTGGACCAGGCCCTGGTGCTGGCGGGCGCCTGCTGGCCCGACAGCGGCATCAACGTCCAGGACACGCTGAGCAACCCCAACTTCAAGCCCCACCCGGCCCTGGGGCCCCTGCTGGAGTGGATGACCCGCCGCACCGGCTGGCCGGGCACGCCCCCGGCGGCCAGCACGGCCCGCACCCTGCTGCGCCGCTGGGAGCAGTCCCAGGAAGGCCGCAGCCGGGGCGAGCAGCTCGGCCTGTTCGGGGAGGGCTAGACCGTGAGCAAGGCCCTCTCAACCGACACCTGGCAGCGGCGGGGCTTCTCGATCCTGTGGGGCGAGGGCGCCCTGGCCTCGCTGATCGAGCCCGCCGAGGCCCTGACCCTGCGGCAGCTCTTCGCCCTCTCCCGGGAGTGGCCCGAGAGCCTCCCCTCCGCCGGCGGGGACGCGGTGGTGGCGGTGGGGCTGGACGCGGTGCTGGACAGCCTGGACCCGGAGGCCGGCCAGCGCTGGCTGGACCAGAGCCTCAGGCCCCTGCTGTCCAGCTTCCAGTCCGAGTACGGCAGCGAGGCGGCCCTGGTCCTGTGGGTGCCCGGAGGACGCAGCCGCCTGATGGCCCAGGCCTCTGCGGATCACTACCTGTGGCGTTGCCACCCCGGGGACGCGACCCTTCCCCTGGGGCGCCTGTTGTGGTCCGGCGCCGAGTCCGAGGTGCGCCGCATCCTGGACCCCGCCGTGCCCGACCAGGACTGGGACGGGCCCGCCTGGATCGGCCTGCACCACCCGAGGGTCTCTTGAGCCTGGCCGCCACCGGGTTCCGCCCGGGCCAGCGGGTCCGGCATCCCGACTTCGGCGCCGGGGTCGTGGTGGAGGCCCGCGCGCAGGGCCTGGTCCGCGTCTTCTTCGAGTCCGGCGAGCGCCAGGTGCGCGCCGCCTCCCTGCAGGCCGCCCTGTCCTGGGACGAGCGGGTCCTGGCCGGGGTGCGGGGCGAAGCCGGGCGCACCCGGAGGGCCTGGCTTTCCCTGGAGGCCTGGAGCCTGCCCCTGGTGGAGAACGCCGCCGCCCTGACCTCGGCCCGGGTGGACCTGCTGCCCCACCAGGTGGTGCTGACCCACCACGTGGCCGAGGCCAGCCCCCGGCGCTTCCTGGTGGCAGACGAGGTGGGGCTGGGCAAGACCATCGAGACCGCCCTGATCCTGCGCGAGCTGGCCAGCCGGGGCGAGATGACCCGGGCCCTGATGGTGGTCCCCGCGGGCCTGGTGCACAACTGGCAGCGCGAGCTCAACGAGGTCTTCCACCTGGACTTCGAGGTCTTCGGGGCCGAGGGCGACGTGACCGACCGGCGCTCGAACGCCTTCGCCCGCCACCACCGCCTGATCGCCAGCATCGACACCCTGAAGCGCCCCGCCCGGGTGCGCCGGATCCTGGAGGCCCCGCCCTGGGACCTGGTGGTCTTCGACGAGGCCCACCACCTGGCCGCCCACCGCCAGGGCAACCGGGTGCGCAGGACCGAGAACTACAAGCTGGCCGAGGCCCTCAAAGGCCACGCCCGGGACCTGCTGCTGCTCTCGGCCACGCCCCACCAGGGCGACCACTTCGCCTTCTGGATGATCGTGCAGTTGCTGAAGTCCACCCTGTTCCGGGATCCCCAGGACATGCTGGACAACCGCCACCGCCTGAACGAGGTCGTGATCCGCCGCACCAAGGCCGACGCCTGCCGGGCCGACGGCTCGCCGCTATTCGCCCGCCGCTGGGTCCACACCGAGACCTTCCTGATGTCGGGGGCAGAGTTCAACTTCTACGGCCGGCTTCGGGAGTACCTGCAGCAGGGGTTCGCCCTGGCCCGCCGCCAAGGGGGCAAGGGCACGTCCCTGGGTTTCGTGATGGCCGTCTTCCAGAAGATCGCCGCCTCCAGCTTCGCCGCCGTGCACCGCACCTTGCGCCGGCGCCTGCTGCTGCTGACGGTGAACCAGGCCATGGAGCAGGACCAGGCCCTGGACATCGAGGCCCGCGACGCCCTGTACGCCGAGGCCCGGGCCATGATCCGCGAGGAACTGGGTCTGGGGGACGACCTGGTCGCGCGCACCGAGGTGGACCGCCACCTGGCCGACCTGAAGCTGCGGGTGGCCCGGCGGATGCAGGAGGAGGACGGCGCGGGGGCCCTCGACGAGTGGCGGGTCACCACGGGCAGCGAGGTGGGCGCCCCGGCCTCGGAAGAGGACGCCGCCGGCCTGGTGGCCTGGGGCTTCCCGGAAGAGCGGCGCATGATGCGCGAACTGCTGGCGGTCTTCCCGCCCGAGCGCGAGACCAAGGTCGAGAAGCTCCTGCACGCCCTGGGCGTCCTGTGGCAGCACAATCCGGCCGAGAAGGTGGTGGTCTTCGCCACCTACTTGGGCACGGTGGACCTGCTGGAGCGGGAGATCGAGGCCCGCCATCCGGGCCAGGGCGTGGTGGTGCTGCGCGGGGGCGACCAGGGGGCCAAGGTGGCCGCCGAGCGGAGGTTCCGCCGCCCCGACGGGCCGCGGGTGCTGGTCTGCACGGCTGCCGGGCGCGAGGGCATCAACCTGCAGTTCTCGCGGATCCTGTTCAACTTCGACCTGCCCTGGAACCCGATGGACCTCGAGCAGCGCATCGGCCGGATCCACCGCTACGGCCAGAAGGACACCGCGCAGGTCTACAACCTGGTCCTGGGCGACACCATCGAGGGGCGCATCTTCCTGCTGCTGGAGGAGAAGCTGGCCGAGATCGCCCGCACCCTGGGCAAGGTGGACGAGCGGGGGAACGTGGCCGAGGACCTGCGCAGCCAGATCCTCGGCCAGCTCTCCGAGCGCCTGAGCTACGAGCGGCTCTACCAGGAGGCCCTGGACGACCCCGAGATGCGCCGCACCCGCCTGGAGGTGGAGGCGGCCCTGGCCAACGCCTCCCAGGCCCGCCAGGTGGTCTCGGAACTCTTCCAGGACCTGGAGGGCTTCCGACTGGACGACTACCGGCCCTTCCAGAACCTGGACCGGGAGATGGCCCGCATCCTGGCCTTCCTGGAGGCCTCGGAGGCCGAGGGCGGGCGGCAGGTCAAGCGGGTCTCGGAAAGCGTCTGCGCCCTGGGCGAGGAGGGCCTGCTCTTCACCACCGACCGCGACCTGGCCGCCCAGCGCGAAGACCTGTCGCCCCTGGGCCTGGACCACCCCCTGGTGGCTGGAACCCTGGCCCGGTGGGCCGACCTCCCCCCCGAGGAACTGGGCCTTGCCGTGCGCGCCGAGGTCGAAGACGCCGGCGTGGCCGCCTGGTGGCGCGTCCAGGTCCACAGCCCGGGTGGCGAGAGCCGCCGGCTGGTGCTGGGCCTGGCCTGCACCCTGGACGGCCAGCGCCGCCCCGACTGGGAGCCCCGCCGAGGCGTCGACTGGTTCTCGCACCCGCCGGCCCCGCCCGTGCTGACCCCGGACCAGCGCCTGCGCCTGTACCACCAGCACCTGGAACCCATGCTGCTGCGCGAACTGGCCCACCGGGGCGTGTCGGCCACCACGGAGGACTTCACGGCCCGCTTGGCCGCGTGGGTGGAGCTGCAGCCGGGGTGAGGTGGGCCGGGTGGGTCGAAGCTCACCTGCGGGGGTGGAGGGAATGGGAGGGAGCACGTATGACCAGGATGGATTGGGACAGGGTTCGCCGCGAGGATCGGGCCAAGGCACCCAAGGAAGCCGCCTTCAGGGAAAATACCCCGTCAGGTGGGGGCTCTCGCGGGAAGGGAAGGGACACTGCAGCGGCGAGGGCCTTCTTTAACGTCCTGTTTGCTTCAGGTGGGCGCTTTACCGGCGAGGAAGGCCATCCGCTGGAGTATTTCACTGCCCTGTCTGCGGAGGCAAAGCAATCTCGGCGACGTGACAGCCAGTGGTTCTCTGACGCAATCCGGGCCCTGGACAATCTGTACCGACGGGCTCGTGGCTTTGCCCTGCAGCCGGGCTCTCGTGTCCAGGCCCGACTGATCTGGCGCTGGCGCAACCTGTGGCTGGTCTGGCTCAACGTCAACAAGTCGGCCTGGTTGGAGCACGCGCCCGGCTTGAAGCCAGACGCTGAGGTGACGGCGGTTGTTGTTTCCCAGTCCCCCTCGATTCGCCTGCGGCTTGCCAACCCGGCCGAGGCGGAAGGGCCAAGCCCCTCGGCAAGCCCCCTGGATCCGCCTGACGATTGACCAGGGGAGCCCGTCTCCTGCCGCCGGCAGCTCTTCGACCTCTCGGACGACATGTCCACCAAACTCAACGTCGAGTTCTACCAGGACGGCCGGGACGCGCTGCTCAAAGCGCTGGTGGATTGAGCGGGGGGGAGGGGGGCAGGCAGAGGTGGAGTCGGTCATACTGGCCGCGTGGGGCCCGGTTCACGAGCCCGAGGCGTCGACTCGGCAGGAAGAGGCCCGGGTGATGTGAATCCTGCTCCATGCCTCGAAAGGACCACGCACACGTGAACCGGCGCCGTAGCGACCTCATCTCGGCTGCCCTGAGGCACGTTCGGGATGCGGAAGACCTGCTTTCCCACTCGCCGGATCAGGCCTTCCACCTCGCGGGGTTCGGTCCGGAATGCGCCCGAAAGGCCACATTGATGAGCGATTGGTTTGACAAGGCCATCGGCCACGGGATGAGCGGATCTGTGGACCAACTCCTGGAGGTGGCTTCCAGCCTGGACAGCGATGCTTCGCGTTACCGGATCAGCGGCTGGGCTGATCGCTACAATGCCCTAAAGAAGTGGACGGAGCAGGCTCGGTACGAGCGCACTGGGACTCGGTCTCGCGAGGTGGCCCGCGGCCTGCTCGACGAGGCCCGGGAGATCGTGGAGGACCTGACCCTCGCGCTTTGGGCGGACGGCCTTCTCCCGGAGGGCCTCCCGTGATCCGCTTCGAGCACGTCCCCACCGAGCTGGTAATGATCAGCGAGTCGACCAAGGGCTTTGACCAGGTTCGTCGGGCCTGCGTCGTGCGGGACCTGCGTGGGCGGGTCCGCCTGGTCCTCGAGGGATCGGTGTCCCCCAAGCTCATCCGGGCCCTGGAACCGCGGCTCATAGAGAGGTTGGGCGGCTACTTCCAAAGCCCCATCTGGCAGGTCGACGCGGGACCTCCCGACCACCGGCGCCTGGCGGGGAAGCTCTTCGACCTGGCGGAACCGTGGTCGCCGTCCTGGGAGGACCCGGCCACCGGAGAGGTGCGCCAAGCCGCAGCCTGCCCTTGGAGCATGGTCGAGAGGCGCCTGTCGAAGCAGGCCTGGCTGCATCGCCCGGGGGATCCTCCCTGGCCCCTCCGGACGGGCCAGCCGGCCGTCGTAGCCTTCTACTCCTTCAAAGGAGGCGTGGGCCGCACCACGGCCCTGGTGAGCTGCGCCTGGCAATTGGCCGAAGCCGGATTTCGGGTGGCCGTCGTGGACCTGGATTTGGAGGCCCCGTCATTGGGTGGCCTGATGGCTGAGGGGGCGGAGCGGGGGGTCCTGGACTACCTTGTGGACCATCTCGCCACGGGTTCAGGGGTCCTGGACGGGCTTTCTGTCTCCGCTCAAGGCTTGGGCGACGTGGCTTCCCGGGTGTTTGTCTACTCCGCGGGGGCGTTGGACCGGGCTTATGTCGAGAAGCTCGGCCGGCTCGATTTCTCGGAGGAACCGTTCTGGGCTTCTCAGGCGGAGACCCACACCGAGCAGGCCCTCCACTCCCTCTTCAAGCAGATCAAGGGAGAGTCCAGGCCGGATTATATCCTGATCGACTCCCGGACGGGATTCCACGACGTGGCGGGCCTGGCCTTGACCCGACTGAGCCACGTGGCCGTACTCTTCAGCCGGGCCTCCGAGCAGGGCTACCGCGGCCTGGAACTGACGGTCCAACTACTCAGCAGTCCCTCCCTCAGGTGCGCCGTGGCCCACAGCATGGCCCCCGCTCGGCGGGACTCAGAGGAGGAGAGAATGGAGCGCGAGGCCTTCCGGATGCGCTCCTACGACATCTTCCTGGAGCGCGTGTACAAAGAGCATTTCGAAGACCGAGATATCCCATCCGTCGAGGCTGAGGACGGTTTGCACAGCCCCCTGGTGCTCCACTACGACGAGGCTCTCCGCAACCTGGGGCACCTCGCGGGAGTCCGCGACCAGCTCTTCAGCGCCGACTACAAGGCCCTGATGGAACGGGTGCGGGAACTCTGCAGCCCGGAGGATGTCGAGGCGTGACGAACACGACAATCCAGGATCCCCGGCGTGCCCTGCAATTGGAACTGCAGTCGCTGGACCACCGGGAGGCGGAGAACGTGCCCTCCCTGCTTACCTTTCTGCCCTTGCGGTCCCACCGGATGGCCCTGCAAGCGGAGAAGGTCGTGATCCTGGGGGGGAGGGGAGCAGGCAAGAGCGCCCTCTTCAGCGTCTTGAGGGACCTGAAAGAACCCGAGCGGATCCGGGCCTTCTTCGAGGATCCGGACCTGCCGGAGTGCGAGTGGGTTGACGCCTTCTGCCAGCAGGCCGTTGAGCACCCCTCCGTGGAGAGCCTGGACGACTTCGCGCGGCGGGGGGACGATGTGCGGCTCCGGAGCTTCTGGCTGGCGCATCTGCTCCTGAGGGTCACCCCCCGAGAGGATTGGCCGCTCCTGCCCGAAGGCGTGCCACACGATCAGGCAGCCCTGCACCTGGCTCTCCACGGTGAGGTCGCCCCTCTGATGGCCAGTCTGGACCGGGTCGAGAAGCGCTTCGAGGAGAAGGGATGCCGGATCTTCGCCGCCTACGACCATCTGGACCGCCTCGGGTCGCTGGAGCACCAGATCAGGAGTCGCTATATCCGCTCCCTTCTGGCTCTTTGGCTATCCTTATCCAACCGCTACCGTTGGTTGCGGGCCAAGATCTTCCTCCGGGATGATCTCTTCGATCCCGCGCGGCTGGCTTTCCCGGACGCCACGAAACTGCAGGCTCGCTCGATCGCCCTGGAATGGAACGTTGAAGCCCTCTACCGCGTGGCGGTTCGCCACCAGAGTCGGGGTTCCGAAGAAATGCGCGCCTGGCTGCGCGGTGTGCCGGGTCTGGAATTGAAAGACCGCGGGGAGTTCGGCTGGATGCCGGGGGACATGCCCGATGCGGTCATCAAAGCCTACGCCGACCGGTTGGCCGGTGAACAGATGGGTTCGGGAGTCAAGAAGGGCTACACCTGGCGCTGGATTCCCAATCGTCTGCAGGACGCCAAGGGAAAGGTGGTGCCCCGTTCCATCCTGACCTTGCTGGGCGAGGCGGCCAAGCAGGCGGTGCAGCGCGGGTCACTTCCGAGTGGCCTCCGCCTGCTGATGCCACAGGACCTGGCCGCAGCCCTGGGGCCCACCTCTCAACAGCGGGTTGCGGAGGTCCAGGAGGAATACGGCCTGACGGCGCGCTTGCGGAACCTCGAAGGGCAGCAGGTCATGATGCGCCCCGAGCTGGCCGAGGAACTGCTGGGCCGGCCACGGCCGGAAGAGGCTCCTGAGGCCCCGACGGATGGGCAGGCGGTCTTGGAGGAACTAATCAACCTGGGCGTGCTCTCTCGCCGCAAGGACGGGCGCATCGACGTGCCCGACATCTACCGCTACGGGTTTGGCATCAAGCGCAAAGGCGGAGTGGCGCGCCCGCGGTAGGCTGCGCGGATCCGGGAATCGAGGTGGGATTGCCCGCCTTCCTGAACGCTTCGCTCGAACGGCCTCGACCGCGAACTCCGTGACGCACAACTTCTTGACGGCCCTGGCCCCTGCTCAGCGGTAGGCCTGCTCGTGAACTTGATCTGCCGCCGACAGCTCTTCGACCTCTCGGACGACATGGCCACCAAACTCAACGTCGAGTTCTACCAAGACGGCCGGGACGCGCTGCTCAAAGCGCTGGTGGATTGAAAGTCCAGGTTGCGCCAGTCTCCGTCATGTCTCTTCAGGAGATTCCTGGGATCCACGATGGATCGCGGGGAGGGGCGCCCCACGCCCACGCTCGCGGCGGCGCTGGTGGCCGTGGCCACGCTGCCGGCCAGGCGCAGCAGCACCTCAGGACCGTCGCTCGCCTCCAGCGCCTCGGCGATTTCGCAGGCGGCTTCGCCGAAGCGGGCGGAGGCGACCCCCCCCAGACGGGTTCCGCGCGTCACCCTGCCTCCTCCGCAGACGCGGTCAGGACCCCGGAGGCCCATCTCAGCAGCCGGGCGGAGAGGTCTTCGAAGTCCGTCCTGGCCAGGTCGGGATTCTCCTTCAGAGCCATGCCTGCCTGCAGGATCTCCTGTTCCGCCGGGCGCAGCCTGCTCAGCAGTTCGCTCTTGCGCCTGGTGTAGACGCCAGTCTGCTCGAAGCCCAGGGCCTGCACAGTGAAGGCTGCCGACTTGTACAGCCCCTGCAGGACCTCCGCGTCCTTCCCGTGCACCATGTTGTGTGCGCACAGATGGTAGACGTTGCAGGCCCCGAGGCGGATGGCGCGGCGGACGTCCTCCCTGTCGATCGGCGGCAGCAGGTTCTCGAGGTCGCCCAGCAGGGGCGTGGTGTCGTGATAGAACTGGAACAGGTCCGAGCGCTCCCAGTTTCGCAGTTCCCGCCGGCCCGAGATGAAGCCGCAGGCCTTGTCACGATGGGGCAGGCTGTCCAGCAACCCGCTGTAGGCCTTCATGTCCTCGGGAATCACCGAATCCAACACGACCACCACGTCGATGTCGCTGCTGTCGGTGGCCTCCCCACGCCCGTAGCTGCCCTGCAGGCCGACGAATTCCAGCCGCGGGCCGAACTGCGCCTGGACCTTCTCCAGGAAGGCCTCCATCCACGCCGTGAGATCCAACACCGTGTCTCTGTCTCCTCTGTCGTTCGGATGCCAAAGATTCCCTGCTTCTGGCGACTCGGTGGCTCCTCCTCTTGGGAAGCGGTCGGCAGACCCCCGAAGCCACGGCCGAACCGAGAAAGGGGGCCCAGGCCCGGGTGGGCCGGATGCCCGTCGCAGGCCAATGGTCGTGCTCTCCCTGGCGGGTCCCCGAGGAATCCCCCACGACCCAGGAGCCGCGCGCCCGGCCGAGAAGTCCGTCGCGATGCACGGATGCCCCTGCGGGAGCGGAGTCCCGCTCGACGGTTGCTGCGGCCGGTTCCTCGACGGCGGGGCCCTCCCCGACACCGCCGAGGAGCTGATGCGCTCGCGCTACACCGCCTACGCCACCGGGGCGGTGGACTACCTCCTGGCGACCCAGGTGGAACAGGACGGAGAAGCGGTCGAGAGTTGGGCCCGAGAGGCCCGGTTCACGAGCCTGGAAATCCTGCAAACCGCCGCGGGCGGACCGGGGGACGATCAGGGTGTGGTCGAGTTCGCCGCGACCTGGGAGACCCGGGGCCAGACCCACGTCCATCGGGAGCGGTCCACCTTCGAGCGGAGGCAGGGCCGTTGGATCTATGTGGCCGGCGAGACCCCGAAGGCCGCGCCCCTGCGCCGCGAGTCGCCCCGGGTCGGCCGCAATGAGCCCTGCCCCTGCGGGAGCGGGCGCAAGTTCAAGAAGTGCTGCGGTGCCTGAGATGCCCGTGATCCGTCCGGCCGTCCCCGCCGACGAGGGCTTCCTGGTCGGGCTCACCTCGCGCCTGGCCGACTTCGACCTGCCGCCCTGGCGCACCAGCCAGCAGATCGCTGACGCCGACCTGGAATTGCTGCGCGAGGCGCTCCACCGACCAACCGCCGAGACTGTGATCCTGGTGGCCGAGGCGCCGCCGGGCACGCCGGTCGGATTTGCCTTGATCTCCACGAAAACGGACTACTTCACCCGCCAGCGCCACGCGCACATCGAGGCCCTGGCCGTGAAGCGTGGTTGTGAGGGGCAGGGCCTCGGGCGCGCGCTGCTGGAAGCCGCCGAGAACTGGGCCGCCGAGCGCGGCGACACGCAGATCACGCTCAACGCGTACTGGCAGAATACTCGCGCCCGGGCGGTGTATGACTGGCTCGAGTGGGAACCGGAGACCATCCACTACCGGAAGGGCCTCAACCGACCCGAGGCGCGTTCCTGACGCCTCTGCGGCCCGTCTGGGCGCCCTGGAGTCTCCTTCTGAATGGCCTGATGGACCTCCGGGAGGAAGAACTCCAGGAAGTCCGGGAGGTAGGCGGTCGGCGCCTCCTTTCAGGCCGGGTCGAGGTTGTTGCGGGTCCGGCTCAAGACGGTCACCTCCCGCCCCGAGCCTGCGCCCCGTTTTTCCACCGCAAGATGTCCGGACTGTTGCCGGTCTGCATCAGGATGGTTGCGATTCCATGAACGCCGTCCGGCAGACGACGCCAGGGCCCACGGCCCCTGGGGCGAAGGAGCGAGGCGCCATGTGGAACGAGCGCTACGCGACCCCCGAACACATCTACGGAACCGAGCCCAACGCCTTCCTGGCCTCCTCGGCCCATCGGATCCCACCGCGGGGCAGGGTCCTGTGCCTGATGGAGGGCGAGGGCCGCAATGCCGTCTTCCTGGCTGGCCTGGGGCACGCGGTGACCGCCATGGATGGTTCCGAGGTCGGCCTGGCCAAGGCCCGGGCCCTGGCCGAGCAGCGGGGGGTCTCCCTGCAGACCGAGCACGCCGAGGGCGCCGACTTCACGATCGAGCCGGGGGCCTGGGACGGGATTGTCTCGATTTACGGCCACCTGCCCCCGGTCCTTGCTGAACGGATCCATCGGGCTGCGGCGGCCGGCCTGCGGCCCGGCGGAGTCCTGGTCCTGGAGGCCTTCGCCAAGAGCCAGTTGGGCAAAGGCACCGGCGGCCCCAAGGACCCGGCCATGCTCTATGACCTGGAGATCCTACGCCGCCAGTTGGCCGGGCTCCGCTTGGAGATCGCCCGCGAAGTGGAGCGGGAGGTTCACGAAGGCCGGCATCACACCGGGCTCGGCTCGGTGGTCCAGATCCTGGCCGTTCGCCAGGCCTGAGGTCTCAAGCCCCGACGACGGCTTCCAGGCGGGTCGGGGCTCTGCCGGTGTCGGCGTGGATGGACTGGTTGCGCCGGTCGTCGTCATTTTTTGCAGGAGATTCCCAGGAGCCTGACGGATCGCGGGGTGGGGAGCCCCGTCTCCGTCACGTTTGACAGGAGATTCCTGGGAAACATGCTGGCCCGCGGGGAGGGGCGCCAGTCTCCGTCATGTTTTGCAGGAGATTCCTGGGAAGCATGCCGGATCGCGGGGGGCGTGAGCCTTGCAGACCTGCGAATTCCAGTCGCGGGCTATCGGCTTTGGCCCAGCACCTTCAGGATGGCCTGTCGGGCGTTGGAGGCGACTCGCGCATTGCCCAGTTCTGAACAGTGGCCGTCGGGGAGGTAGTACTGTTCGGCGGAAAGCCCCTGGAAGCTCTGCTGATTGTCCACGAAGACAAGGGATTGGCGGCGGGCAATCCTCTCGTAGAGGGCCGAGAGTTCCTGGAATCTGTCGTGCGGGTAATTCATCAGCACCACGGGGACGCCCTGGGCCTGGCATGCCTGAACGATTTGTTCCAGGTCCCGGGCAACCCAGTCCACCACTGTGCGGGAAGTGTCCGCGTCGGTGGGATTGGATCTGCTCAGAAGGGGTTTCAGTTGGGGGCGGGACGACACAATCTCGTGAAGGCGCTCCGCAATACGGGCCCGGTCCTCCTCGCTGGCGATGAAAAGCAGGTGCTGCAGCAGCCTGACCTTCTCCTCCGCATCATAGCGATCGTCCCCGAGCTCCAATCCGCAAAGCAGGCACTCGATGGCTTTTCCCCGCTGTCTGGCCAGGCCGTACAGGCGAGCCAGGTGGTCATGATAGCCGGCATGATCGGGGGCCAGGCGAATCGCCTCCTCGCCAGCCCGAATCCCCTCCTCGAAACGGGAAGTCTCAGCACACAGCATGGCCAGGCCATCCCAAGCCTGTGCCTCCCGTGGATTGACGGCCAAGGCCTGTCGGAAGCAGCGCTCGGCTGTTGCGTAATCCAAACCTTTCAGAGCATCGCAGCCTTGATGGGTCATCTCCGAGCTCTCTCGGGGCCGTACAGGGGGCGGAGCCACGGCCACTTTCGGCTCGGTTCCCAGAGAGCGCCCCTGGAGTTCGAGGAAGACCAGTCGGGCCAGTTTGTACACCCGAACCCGGCGAAGCAGGTCGATCACCTCTGACTGGCCCGTTTTGCCCTGGACAAACGCCTGGTGACCCGTCAGGTCCCAGACGTTCGACCCACCCGTCAGGAGGACCACGACGTCTGGCCGATACTTCTGCAGATTGTCGGGCAGCTCGTCCCTGAGGCTGGTGCTGTTCTGTCCCAGAAGTCCCAGGTTGAGCACCTGGAATGGCTGGGGAGGATGGTCAGAATTGAGTTGCTGCTCCAATTGGGCAGGATAGGTCTTGTCTCGAGAGACTCCAGGGCAGGCCGTGTAGGAATCACCCAGACAGAGAACGACCTGTGCGTCGTTGGACGGCCGCAACCCGGCGTGGCCCAGTCGCTGGGCCAATCCCAAGGCGCGGAGGGCCAGTTCCAGCCCCAGGATTGCGCACGCCAAGCCCAGGAACGCAACCAGAAACCTTTGGAGGTAGACTCGAGACTTGGACATTCGATGCCATCGCTTGGAGGGGTCGTGTCATCTTGTTCCTTCTCGGCGTTGGGCTTTCCTGTGAATCGGAGCCCCCGGTGGACCTCAACCGGCCGCCGGCAACCCTGAAGTCGAAGCACGGGGCGATCCAGCGTGAGCCGAAGGCGACTTGAACGGCTCGATGGTGTACCGGACGTTGTTCACGTTCGAGATCTTCTGCGAGAATTCCGGATTGGCCGACTGCGGCACGAACGTGTCGTCGTAGGGCAGCGCGTAGATGCGGTCGTCCAGCGCGTAGTGGTGGAGGATCTTCGAATACTGGTTGCAGGTGTCCGATTGGTAGAACTTCGCGTGTTCCCAATCGCCGACGAACACGCCGCGGTTGAAGGCGCACGTGGCGCCCTGGACGAGCCCCTTGTGCGCGTCGGTCCCCTTGTTGGTGTACGGCGCCCCCGGGTCCGTGGGCGTGTCCTGAAGGAAGAGGTTGACGTTCGGAATCGATCCCGGCACGTCGGGGTCGGGGATCGCGGCTCCGTAGACGCCCGCCTGGATGGCCGCCCCCCGGATGGGCGCGCCAAACGAGAGGAACCCGATCGAATGGTACAGGTTCGTGGTGGGACACTCGAACGTGTAGGTGTGGAGGATCGGCTTGCGGGTCACGTTGTCGACGACGGGCTGCATGTCCGAGAGCCGGATGGAGTATCGCTGGGAACCGCTGCCCGGTTCACCGTCGCGATCCACGTCGCCGTTGTTGACCCGGGGAAGCACGGTTGCAGGCGTGTTGTCGAATTCCGTCATCTCGTAGGTGCCCGCGGTGGGCTGGCTCAGGCAGAGAGACTTCTGCAGGTTGTCGGCGTCCGCGCCAATGAGGAGCAGGAACACGTCGTCGTCGTCATGGACCCCGGAGTCGTTGAGGATGAGGGTCGGTGGTGCGTTCGTCACGACCAGCCCGCCGTCTGCAACAAGCCCATGCGATGTGGCCCCAGCGCCCGGGCCCCCGGCAGTTTCTGCTCCGCCGCTGCACCCGGAAGAGAGGAGGCCGATCAGCGAACAGAGGGTCCAGACCAGGACCAGGAAATGAGATCTGCAGTTTCGCATGTTGCCCCCTCGTTCGCTTGCTTGTCACTCGGATGCGTGGCTCTGTGCCGCTGTCTCCACGCTGGTCTTGCCAGGAGGTGAGTCCGTCGATGTGGGGCGATCATCCTGCGCCCGGGTGGTCTTCGGTCTTGTGCCCTGGGGGGGCACGAAACGTTGGACCTGGGGCATCTGGGATGGAGCTGTCCAACCGTTCACGCTCTGCCGCGACCAGGTCGGTCGCGCGTCATCGAGTCGCCGGATCCGCCCGGGATGCCAGTCGGCTTGTGGGAGACCGGGCGGTTCGTCAAAGTGCCAGATCGAAGGGCAGCACGGGCGTGGAGGACCCGTTGTTGGTCGCGGCGGTGCCATGAAGGCATGACGAAACAAAACCATGGACTGATCCTCCCGACGGTCCGCATGGTTTGACCGGTGCCGAGTCCGAGGCCGTGACTTCATGAACCCACGGCGCCCCGGAGGTCGGATATCATCCCGGTCATCGGGAGGGGCCGGATGCCGCACCTGCCGAAGTGCCGGGTCGGCCCCAGGATTCGGTCGCGCTCTTCCGGGCCGAGGCCAGGGCCGTGTCCTTCGCCAGAGATGGCCCTTCCGGGGCGGGGTCACGCAGAGGCCTCTCCCAGGAGGAGCTTCCTCGCGGGTCGGGTATGGAGTGAGGCCATCCCCTGTCCCGAGGTCTCATGGAACCCGCCCGCTGCCCCCACCCGGATTGCCTGTGCGTCTTCCCCGTCGAAGACCCGCCTCGCGACGGCCCGTGTCCGGGTTGCGCCCGCCCGGTCCGTCCTCGCCTGGTGCGTCACGAGCCCGTGCTGGAGGCTCGCCGTCTGCAAGCGGCAAGGCGGTTCCCGACCCTGGCCGTCGATTCGGTCTGCCTGCTGCTGGACGGGGTCCGCAGTCTGTGGAACGTGGGCAGCATCCTGCGCAGCGCCGACGGATTGGGAGCGGCCCACGTCTTCCTGTGCGGCATCACCGGGATTCCGCCCCATCCCCGCCTCCACGAGACGGCCCTGGGGGCCGAGGAGGTGGTGTCCTGGAGCTATCACCCCCATCCCTTTGAGGCCATCGAGGGCATGCGGCGGGAGGGCGTGGCCCTGGTGGCGCTGGAACTGACGGACCTCGCCGTGCCTCTGGAGGCCTCCCGGTCCCGGCCTCCGCTATGCCTGGTGCTGGGCAACGAGCCGGGTGGAGTCTCGCCCGAGGTGCTGGCGGCCTGCGACGAGCACCTCGTCCTCCCCATGCGCGGGGTCAAGGAGAGCCTGAACGTGGCAGTGGTGGCGGGAATCGCCCTGCACTGGTTCACCAGGGGGGGCGGCCACCCAGACCGGTCCGCCGCGGGCCGGGCGGCGGGCTCAGCCCCGCAGGCGCGCGGCGGCCTCGGCCTCGATGCGCCGCAACTCCTCGCGGCTTCGCCCGGTCAGACGGGAGATCTCCGTCAATGTGCGGCGTCGGCCGTCCTCGGTGAGTCCGTGGCGCAGCTCCAGGATGGTCCGGGTCTCGGGGTCCAGGGTGGCGAGGAGTCGGCGGACCTGCTGCTCGATCTGGGGGGAGGAAGCCAAGGAAGTTTCTCCTGAAGCGGGATTCGCCGGGATTCTGAAGGGCGACTCGGGATCCTGCCAGGCCGGGAGCCCGTGTTGCCCGCGTCGGACCCCAGCGGTGGAGGAGCCGACCTTCCTCGGCTCCGCACGCTGGCAGGGGCCTGGAAGCGCGGTGCGAAGCCTGGGTGCGGTGCACGCCTACCTCGCCCTGCTCACCATGTGGAAGGACCCGCGAAAGCTCGCGTTGCTGGCCATGACGGCCGGAATCTACGCCGCCGGAGGGTTGGTCACCAAGTACTTCCAGATCGTCCCGGGCTTTCTGGACCTGCGCCCGGCCGCCGTGTTCCCCCTGGTCTTCGGGATCCTGCTGGGGGCCCCCGCCTGCTGGGGGGCGGGTCTGGGGAACCTGATTCAGGACATCCTGGGGGGCATGTTCGGTCCAGGGAGCGCCGTGGGGTTCGCGGCCAACTTCCTGCTGGCCATGGTCTCCTGGAGGGTGGGCGCCGCCTTCGGCCTGCCCTCGCTGCTGGCTGGGCGCCAGCGCCCTCCGGGCTTCTCCAGAGTCCTCCTGATCAGGACCCTCCCGGCCATCCTGCTGTCCAGTGCGACTTGCGCGCTGACCCTGGGCTGGGGCCTGGATGTCATGGGGCTTCTTCCCTTCCTGGTTCTGGGCAACGTGGTTTTCCTGAACAACGCGCTCTTCGGCATCGTCCTGGGCCCACTTCTGCTGGCCATCCTGGGCCCGCGGGTGGACCGTTGGGAGCTCGGCGAGGACCTGCCCGAGGCCCGCTCGGAGCTTCGGGGACTGGCTTTGGGGCTGCTGGTCTTGGGGGCGGCCGGCGGGTTCCTGGCCCTCAATGCGCTCTGCATCGGTCATGTCGTGGCGGCTTCCACCGGCGTGCCCGGGGTGGCGCCGGTGGGCGCGGTGGCTCTGTGCCTGGTCCTGCTCGGCCTCGCCCTGCTGTGAGCCTGCTGAGCCTGCAGAACGTCCACTTCACCTATCGCCGCGCCACGGAACCGTCTCTTCGCGGGCTGGACCTGGAGGTCTCGGCGGGAGAATGGGTGGGAATCCTGGGCAGTGCGGGTGCCGGGAAGTCGACCCTGGCCGGACTGGCTTGCGGCCTGCTGCCGCGCTTCGCCTCGGGCGCATTGGAGGGCCGCCTGCTTCTGGATGGCCGACCTCTGGGCGACTGGGACCGGGCCGCCCGGGCCGCCCGCATCGGTCTGGTGATGGAGGACTTCGAGGCGCAGATTTTCTTGGGCCGCGTGGACCTGGAGGTCGCTTTCGGCCCCGAGAACCTGGGGGTGAGCCGCCCGGAGATCCAGCGACGAATCCGGGAGACCCTGGCGGTGGTGGGGCTGGAGGGGCTGGAGGCCCGCCCTCCCAATACCCTCTCGGGAGGCCAGCGGCAGAGACTGGTCCTGGCCGCGGTCATGGCTTTGCGACCGGCGCTGCTCTTCCTGGATGAACCCTGGTCGGATCTGGACCCGGGGGGCTGGCTTCAACTCTGGCCTGCCCTTCGCCAGCACGTTCCCTCCGGCATCCTGACCGCCTCGGACCCCAGCCACCTGGAGGGGGTCGACCGGTTGGTCCTGTTGAGGGAGGGGCGGGTCCTGGCCCAAGGGGACCCGGCCTCCATCCTGGCCAACGACGAGCTGCTGGACCGGGCTGGGGTTCCCCTGCTCCCATTGGCTGGCCTGTTCCGCAACATGGGGCGCGACGAGCGTCCGGCATCCGTTGAGGAGGCCGTCCACCTTCTCTCGGCTGGACCTTTCGACCAGACCGCCTTGGCAGATCCGCCTTCCTCTGGGCCTCCAGTCCTGGAGGCGCAGGGATTGTCCTACGTCTACCCGGAAGGGACGGCCGCCCTGACCGGAGTGGATCTGACGGTTCGCAGCGGCGAGATGGTGGCGATCCTGGGGCGGAATGGTTCGGGCAAGACGACCCTGGCGCGACACTTCGCAGGGCTGCTGCGGCCGACAGCCGGGACCGTCCGGGTCCACGGCCGTGAGCTCGGCGCCAGGGTGGCGCCCAGGTTGGGAACCGAGATCGGCTATATCTTCCAGAACCCTGACCACCAGATCTTTGCAGAGACCGTCCTGGACGAGGTCTCCTTCGGCCCCAGGAACCTGGGATGCACACCCGGGCAGGTGGCCGAGCGGGCCACCGAGGCCCTGGCCACGGTCGGCTTGGACGGTCTGGAACAGGAAGACCCCTTCGCGCTGTCTCGCGGAGACCGTCAACGCCTGGCCGTCGCCTCGGCCTTGGCGGCGCGGCCGGGAATCCTCCTTTTCGACGAGCCGACGACCGGCTTGGATTCTTCAAGCATCGCTGCCATGATGGACCTGCTCCACGGCCGGGTTGCCTCCGGGCACACCATCCTCTTCATCACCCACTCGATGGAACTGGCCGCTCGCCACGCCGGGCGGATCGTCCTGTTGGGCGGCGGACGCGTCCTGTCCGACGGGCCCGCGCGTCAGGTGATGCACGATCCTCAGGCTCTGGGTCAGGCCGGACTGCGAGCGCCGCAACTGGTAGAGCTGGCCGCTCGCCTGGGCCTGAAGGCCTGCCACATCGAGGAGCTCTCGGCGTGTCTGGCCTGAGGCTGGACCCCAGGGCCAGCATCCTGCTCTTGTTGTGCAGTTTCTTCCCTCCGATCTGCTTCAACTCTCCGCTCCCCAGCGCCGCAGTGTTCGCCGCCTATCTGGTGGTCGCCCTGATCGCCTCTGGCCCTGGTGGATTGCGCGCAGCCGCTCTTCTGCTCACCCCCCTGCTCCTGAGCAGTGCTCTGCTGTGGGGGGTCTTCCTGGGGGAGGGAGAGGTGCTCTTCCGCCTGGGGCCCCTGGCCTGGCGTGACGTCTCGGTGTGGTTCGGATTGGCCATGGGCTTGCGGTTTGGAGCCTGGAGCCTGGCTGGCCTGACCTTCCTGGCCCGGGTCACGGTGGAGGAGATGGCCTGGGGGTTGCATCGCCTGGGGCTCCCGTATCCCGCAGCCTTCAGCCTGTCTCTGTCCCTACGGCTGGCTCGGCAGTTCTCGGACACGGCCCGGATGGTTGTCGAAGCGCAGCGGGTGCGAGGCTTGGACCTGGAGGGAGGGAGTCTGCCCTCACGCGTGGGCCGCCTGGCCCCCACGCTGGTCCCCCTGCTGGTCTTGTCCCTTCGGCGGGTCAACCAGATGGCCATGGCCATGGAGTCTCGAGGATACGGGGGAGGTCCACGAACCTCCTGGTTGGACTTCCGGTGGCGGAACGTGGACACCGGGCTGCTCCTGGGCGGCGTTGCCTTGACGATGTTGTGCATCGGTTTGCGTTGGTACGGCGTGGGGGTCCTGCTCAATGAGCGCTTGTAGGGCCAGGAACGCCGGGAGCCCGGGGACCACGCGGTCCTGGAATCCTCCGAGCCGGATCGGATCGTGGGCGACCTGCGCCTGGCCAGTCCGCCTGGCACGGCCTCCAGCCTGGCCGGGGGCTGAGGCGCCAGACCGGCGTTCAGGGGCCCGGTTCAAAGAACACTCCGCGGAAGGTGCCCAGCACCGCCTCCTGGTCCGAGACGGTGGTCACCAGGCCGTAGCCGCGTCGAGCCATCTCCGCGGTGCGGGCGCGGTTGGGGGAGGCTCCGCCCAGTGGGACGCCGTGCCGGCGGGCAGCCTCCTCCAGGCGGGCCACGGCGTCGCGGTGCTGCTCCGAGCCGATGGCCGTCCGCAGCGACAGGGCCAGGTCGTAGGGCCCCAGGTGCAGGACGTCGATGCCGGGAACGGCCGCGATCTCGTCGACGTGGTCCAACCCCTGTCGGTTCTCCAGCATCACCACCGCGGTGGCCTGAGGGTTCTGCTCCTTCACCCGGGCCACGAAACCTGCCGCCTCGGCGGCGGAGCCCACATTGGGGGCGATGATGCCCCGAGCGCCGGCCTTCAGGTAGGCGGCGATGTCGGGGTGGTTCGAGCCCTGCACGCGGACCAGGACGGGATGGTCCGCAGGAAGCTGGGCCAGCAGGCTCTTGACCGCATCGGTTGAAAGGGGGCCGTGCTCAGCGTCGATCCACAGGGCGTCCGTGCGCGTCGCCAGCTCCCTGGCCAGGGCCAGGTCGGGGGTCATCAGGAAGCCGACCTCGGCCACCCGGCCCTCGCTCAGCCAGCGGTTCACCGGGTTCCACTCTCCTGGTCGGCGGTCCGGGGTCCGCGCGGGTTCGCGTCGCGCATTCTCATAGCGGCCGAAGGCTTCCCGCACCGCGCTCCGGTCGCTGCCCAGGACCACGTGGCGGTAGCCCCGGAGGGACATCTCCGCCGCCTCTTCGCGGCTGGAGGCGCGGCCGCCCAGGGCTACGCCCACCCTCCGGGCAGCCTGCTCCACCCTCGCCAGGGCCGCCCGATGTTGGGGCGAACCCGGGGCGACCCCCATGGAGCGGGCGATCCCCGCGGCATCCACCATGACCAGGGTCAGCCCGGCCTCGGCGGCCTCCACCATCGCCTCGATGCGTTCCACCCCGCGCGCCGTGCTGATGCCAACGCCGCCGATGACCGCGTCGTTGGCCTCCTGGACCATCTCCGAGAAGCGGGCCAGGAACCCCGAGGCGTAGGCTGGCCCGCCGGGACGGTTGCCCAGGGGACTGAAGAAGAGGCGGTCCAGGAAGGCGCGGACCTCGGTCGGGTCCTCGGCGTGGTCCAGCACCGCGCCGTGCATCCCGGCGTCCATCTTCTGCTTCAGGTCGGGATCGTCGGCCCGGGTGAAGTGGCCCAGCACCACCCGAGAACTGGGGCGCACGGCCATCGCAAGCCCCTGCACCTCGGAGGCCGTGACGGCGGTGGCCGGGAAGTGCAGGACGCAGAGCCCGCCGATCTCGGTCATGGTGACCGCCGTGGCGGGGTTGGCTCCCGACAGTTCCGCGCCGTAGACCAGGTGGTCGCCCCGGGTCAGGGCTTCCTTGACGGCGGTGTTCTGGTAGAGCCCACGTGGCGCGGGAAGCTTGAGCTCTGGGGGCGCCTGGCCCAGACCCGCGCCTGTCGACCGGAAGACCGCGTTGTCCGCGACCGGGGTTGGATCGCCTGGTGCGGACACCGAGGAGCCTGGATTCGCGGCGGCGTTCCATGGGCTCACCGGTCCGGCGTTGCGGTCGACGGAGGCGTGCGGAGGAGGAGCGGCCAGGGCGGCCGAGGGAGTCAGGGCGGCCAACAGGGCGGCGGCAACCAGGGAACGGATCTTCACGGGGAACCTCCTGGATCGTGCGCCCTGCGACGGGCGGTTTGTGTCTGTGCAAGAGTCCCGGGGGGCGCTGAACTGAACGAGAACCGAACCGGGTCAGTCACACCCAGGGGCGCTTGCAGGAACCCCTCCTCCTGTTCGGGCGTCCGGTTCAGGCGGAGGTTCAATGGACTGCCTGGATCTCTGTTCTTCGCCGAGGCCTCGCCCTCCCGTCGCGGGATTGCCTCGTGCCCCGGAGTCTTCAGGTCCATGTTCGTTCCCCCCGCTCGTTCGCCGGGGGAGGGGCCACGGGGAATCCGTCAACCGCTTCGAGGGAGACACCATAGGGTATGCCAGGGAAGTCAAGAAGGATTCATCGGTTCGGGGCCAGATCTGCAGTTTCGGCGCCTGGCAGGACCTTCAAGCCATTGCAGGGCTGCCGAGAGATGAAGTGCGGGTGATGTCATTGCACGGTGGGAATTGGAGGGCTCGCTGGGCCGTCATCCTGACGCTCGTCTGGATGGCCTGGCTGGGCGGCAGTTCGATGGTCTGGGAGGCAGCCTCCACTCGCCCGGACCTGGGTTGGGGGTGGGAACCGGAAAGGTACCAGGCTTACGCCGCATCGGTCTGGTACGCGGCCAGTCGGTCCCTGAGCTATTCCCCTGAAGCGACAAGAGCCTGGCCCGTCCGGGTCGAGAACCAGGACTTGATCGACCGTCTGTTGGGACCATCGGAACAGAAGTTCTACTATTTTCATATCCCGGAATCACCGACGGGGAAATATGTCCCGAACATCCAAGGCGCCCAGTATCCTCCGCTGAGTTTCTATGTCGGTGCTCTCGGTCTCGCCGCCTTCGGCGTTGAATCCACCGGAGCCCAGGCGGCCTCGAATCTTCTTCTGCTGGCCTTTGTCGCCGCCATGGCCTGGCACGGATGGCAGCTTGCCGGGTTTCGGGGGGCCGTGCTTCTGGGACTGGCAGCGGCGTCCTCACCTTGGACCTTGCAGTGGTTGCGGATCTACAACTTTCAGCCCGGTGGTCTCCTGATGCTGGCGGTGGCATTGGTTGCGGCACACGCCTCTCGAGGCCTGACCCGCCCCGCCTTCTGCGCCTGGCTTGGCGCCTCGCTGGGGGTCGGCATCCTGTTCGTTCAATTGGTGTTGATCGTCTGCATACCCTGGTTGGTCACATTGGTCCTTCCGGACTTGTTCAGGACCAGGTATTCCCTTCTGGCCGGAGGGCTGCTCCTTCTTGTCGTCCAGGTGCTCTGGGCGCGGTATTCGTGGTTCATGCATGCAGGGCCGGAGGCCTCTGAGTGGTTGGACCCCTATGTCTCCTGTGCCGTCCTGTCGCTTCTGCTCCTCCTTCTGGGCACAGCCTGGCTTCATTCCAGGAAACAGGGTTGGCGTCCCGTCACGGGGCTGGCGGTCACGGTCGCCACGGCCGGCCTGGTCGGTGGGCCCTATTATCTGTATTTTCAGGCTTCTCATCTGCTCTATGTCCCGAATCGCCAGTTGGAGGTTCGCCCGGAGTTCGTCGGCGCGATTGCAGATTACATCCGGACTCTTCATACTTTCCATTGGATGGGATTGCTCTGGTTGGCAGCCGGTGTTGTGGTCCTGGCTCGTTGGAGACGTTTTGGTTCGTTGGGATTCAGGTTGGTCTTCTCGGTACTGACAGGCCTGCTGCTGATGGCGGCCACCGGTCCAGTGGGTCTGAAGTATCTGGTCACGCTCCTCCCTCTGGCCGTGGTGCTGGGGTTCATCTGGGCTGCCCGCTGGAAGACCTCGTTTGCCGGCGTCACCCTGTTTCTTGTCGCATCGCTCTGGGTCCAGACTCTGGGATGGTTGGACCTCCAGGATCGCCAGATTCCTTGGTTGCCTGTTCCGATGGTCACGCCCGATGCTTTGCCAGAGGAGATGGTCAATGGCCATTGGTTCTACTATTTTCCCGTTGCGGAAATCCCCGGAGAGGACTCCTGGCTCTGGGACCAGATTCCTCGCGGCCTGCGAACAAGCCTCATCTTTCGAGACCAGCCGATTCCGGTAGGGGGCGCGGCCGTGCCCATCCTGTTGTTCAAAGGCCCGGAGATGGAGTGTCTGGCCATGTACCTCAGTCTGCGCGGGCAGCTCGTCGAGCCGGATCTCTTGCGGGAAGGGGACTACGTCTTGATCGGCAGCAGATTGCCTTTCAGCCTGCCCCGTGGGCGTCGTGCGGGAGCCCTCGACCTGTCGGCTCCGGACCACTTCCAAAGCAGGGACAGGATGTCTTCATTTCCATTGCTCCTGCAATTGAGAAGAGTCCAGTCGGCACCGTAAGGCATCTGCATTCGGTTAGGACCAC
>DIWH01000012.1:0-38222 GCA_002423485.1 Candidatus Xenobium occultum
CAGGGTGGTGTCGTCGGTCCAGGCCGGGGCCAAAGCCGGGTCCTCCAGGGCCTCGACGGCGGCCCGCAGGGTGGCGGCCGGCACGGGCACCAGGCCCGACAGTCCCACCTCGCCGAACAGGCCCGGCAGGTCCAGGGCCCACTCTTCGAAGACCAGGCGCAGCAATTCGGCGTAGCCCTCGGTGTCGTCGACCAGCAGCGCCGGGGCGAAGGCTCGGAACTCACGATAGCCGGGGCTCTCCCAGCCGCCCGTCAGCACCTTGACCCGCACCATGTTCAGGGCCTCCGCCTGGCGCAGAACCACCAGCCGGTTCAGAAGCGTGGCCGCGGCGGACTTGACGGCCCCCGACAGGTGCCGCTGCCGGGCCTGGGCCGGGGTCTCCTTGGCCCCCCGGGCGCCGCCCCGAGTCTCTTCATCCAGCCTGGCCTCCAACCGGTGCCGCCGCCGCTCGGCCTTTTCACTCAGGCCCGCCTCCTCCAGGGGCAGCGCCAACCGGTAGGTGGACTGCACCGCGTCGCCCAGGTCCTTCAGCAGCCGCTCCCTCAAGGACCGCACCACCGCCGCCAGGCGCGACTTGGCCTCGGGGGAAAGGCCGGGGGGCTGGGACAGGGCCATGCTCATGGTCAAGGCTGGGTTCTCCTTTGCGGGTGCTGCAGCCGCTCTTCGACACCGGGCCCCAGGTCCCGTCCCCGTGCCCCGCGCTTTCCGCCATTGCGCCATGCCCTTTCCGAAGGCCATCTGTCGCCGACCAAGGGGGATCTGCTGCTGCGATTGCCCCGCCGGGCCGATCTCAAGAACGGGGCAGCCTGCGCCGAAGAGCACACCTGCCGCCGTCTGGAAGAAGCAGTCGAGGCTGCCCTGGTGCTGGCCACCCGCTTCCCCTCCACCTGGAATCTTCGCAGGGGCCCCGCCCCGCCCTCCGGCGACGACCGGGTCTGCGAGGCCACGCCCCAGTCCCGGTGCGGGCCTGCCACCTCTGCCTCCGAGCCCCGCGCCGCCTGAACCCCCCGCCCCAGGACCGACCAGGGGGATGAGATCCCGGGCCTTCGTACCTGCCGGCTATCGAATATCTCCTCGCCGACGCTCAGGATCAGCACCCTTTCTCACGCCGCTGACCTTGCGCCGGCGCCCCCGGATGCTATACTGAAGTGGCTCTGGTTGAGCCGAAAATCCACTTGGGGGTGACTGGTTTCGACGGGGAGATGTCCTGGCGAGGGCTGCGAGTCGAGTTGCCGCTACCTCGTAAAAACAGCGGAAACTAAAACAATAACTGCCAACAACAACCTGGCACTGGCTGCCTAGTGCAGCCCGTCCGCGCGCCCTCGCCGACGGAGGCGCTGTCGGGCGTCACCCACGTCGGATACCCCTTCGGGCTCAACTCCTGGCCTGGAACGGGAAAAAACAGGGGGTATGGAACTGTCGGATCTCGCTCAGGGGAGCCGACACGCCCGAGATCAAATCCTGAGCTAGGCTCGTAGACGCTCTTGTGGGGGCCTTCTCGGACGCGGGTTCGATTCCCGCCACCTCCACCACCCTTCGCGCGGAAGACCCGGCTCCTTCGGGGAGGCGGGTCTTCTGCGTCTCGGGGTCCCCCGGAGGTCGATCGGCTCCAGGAAGGGGGCTGGACCGCGGCCGGGAATCCATGCTCGTGCCCCGCTTCGCCCGCACCTCAAGCTTCCCAGAGACGCCCGGGGACCTCTTCGCCTGGCACGCCCGGCCAGGAGCCCTGACGCGCTTGACGCCCCCCTGGCGCTCCCTGCGTCGTCTGGGCCCGGAGGTTCCCCTCCAGGAAGACCAGCACGTCCACCTGCAGTTGAGGATGGGACCCTGGAAGGTTCCCTGGACGGCCCGCCACCGGGACGTGATCCCCGCAGAGCAGTTCATCGACGAGATGCTGGTCGGACCCTTTGCCCGCTGGGTGCACCGGCACGGCTTCCACGGCACCGTGGAGGGGGCTGAACTGCGCGACGAGATCGACTACCAGGTGCGCGGGGGCGCCCTGGCCCAGCGTCTGGCCGAGCCTTGGATCGCTTCCATGCTGGAGCGCGACTTCGCCTATCGCCACCAGCTCCTGCGCCTGGACCTGGAACGCCACCGGGCCTTTCGCGACCAGCCGCGATGGCGGGTCGCCATCACCGGGGGCACGGGGATGATCGGACGCCAGCTCGGCGCCTTCCTGGCGACCGGGGGCCACCAGGTGCATCTCATCACCCGGAACCCTCGCCCCAAGAGCACGGACATCGGCTGGGACCCTTCAGGACGTCGGCTGGATTCCGCCGCTCTGGAGGGTCTGGATGCGGTGATCCACCTGGCGGGTGAGCCGATCGCAGGGCGCTGGACGTCTGGCCACAAGAACCGGATCATGCGCAGCCGGGTGGAGGGGACGCTGCTCTTGAGCCAGGCGCTGGCTTCGCTCAAGCGCCCTCCCCGGGTGCTGGTCTCGTCTTCGGCCATCGGGTTCTACGGCCATCGCGAGCAGGAACTCCTCTTCGAGACCAGCCCTTCGGGCACGGGATTCCTGGCCGAGGTCTGCCGAGGCTGGGAGGCGGCCACCGCGCCGGCCGAGCAGGCGGGAATCCGAGTGGTCCAGGTGCGCACCGGACTGGTGCTGACCCCGGCGGGGGGGGCGCTGGCCTCGATGCTCCTGCCTTTCAGCCTGGGGCTGGGCGGTCCGGTCGGCAGCGGACGGCAATTCTGGAGTTGGATCAGCTCCGACGATCTGCTGGCAGTCTTCCATCACGCCCTCGGCGTTCAAGACCTCCGAGGACCGGTCAACGCGGTCGCCGGGACCTGCCCCAACCGGGACTTCGTCCGCACCCTGGGCCGGGTGCTCGGCCGGCCCGCCGTCCTGCCCATGCCCTCCGTCGTGGTGCGCGCCGTGCTGGGCGAGATGGGGGAGGAACTGCTGCTGGCGGGAGCCCGGGTCGTTCCCGAGCAGTTGCGCCAGAGCGGTTTTCGGTTCCATCACGCCGACCTGGAGTCGGCCCTGCGACACGTCCTGGGCCGGACCCGCTCTTGAAGCGACGAGGGCGGCGCCGGGAGGAGGCCTTCCATCGTCAGACCAGGCCGGGCGCGTCGCCCGGCACGGTGATGGTGGACCCGGAGGCTCCTCATCCCCAGGTCCGGCTGTTGGCCTACGACGCCCAGGGTGCGCTGGAACGTGAGCAACCTCTTCCCGCACAGATCTCCGAGTGCCTGAGCCGATATCCCGTGACCTGGCTGGACCTGGACGGGCTGGGGGATCGCGATTCCATCCTCCAGGTCGGAGACCTCTTCGGCCTGCATCACCTGGCCCTGGAGGACGTGGTGAACGTCCATCAGAGGCCCAAGGTCGAGAACTACGGGGATTGTCAGTTCCTGGTCGCGAGGATGCCGATCCCCGGCGGGGACCGCCTGCAGACCGAACAGCTCAGTCTCTTCCTGGGCAGGAACTTCGTGGTGACCTTCCAGGAGGGGGTCCCCGGAGACTGTCTGGAGTCGGTGCGCATGCAGCTTCGGGCAGGAAGCCCGCGGCTTCTCGGTCGGGGGGCGGACTTCCTGGCCTATGCGATCCTGGATGCCCTGGTCGACTCCTACTTCCCCCTGCTGGAGTCCTACGGTGAACGCCTCGAGACCCTGGAAGAGGATGTCCTGGGAACCCCCGACCGCGAGACCATCGTGCAGTTGCAGGTGATCCGGCGGGATCTCTTGACCCTGCGCCGGGTCTTCTGGCCCCTGCGGGAGGCCGTGGCTGGTCTCCTTCGCGAACATGCGGCGGGCCTTCAGGATGAGACCCGTCTGTATCTTCGAGATGTCTCGGACCACACGGTGCAGTTGCTGGATCTTCTCGAGACCTACCGGGAAATCGCCGCAGGCCTGGTCGACCTCTACCTGTCTTCGGTCAGCAACCGGATGAACGAGATCATCAAGACCCTGACCATCGTCTCGACGATCTTCATCCCCTTGTCCTTCCTGGCGGGGGTCTACGGGATGAACTTCGACGTCTCTTCGTCCTGGAACATGCCTGAGCTTCGCTGGCGCTTCGGCTACCCTGCCGTCCTGGCCTTGATGCTGGCCGTGGCGCTCGGCCTGTTGGGCTGGATGCACCGGCGAGGCTGGCTGAGCTCTTCGGAACCTCTCGACCATCGGGAGGTGGACCGGGCCCTGGCCACCCGGATCATGCCGGATCAGGATCCCGTCGGGACAGCCAGCGAGCCTTGAGCTCGGGGAAGGTCCCGTCGTCCAGCGAGGCCCGGATGGTGCGCATCAGCTTCAGGATGAAGTGCAGGTTGTGGATGGTTCCCAGGACGTAGGCCAGGATCTCGTCGGCCTTGAACAGGTGGCGCAGGTAGGCTCTCGAGAAGTTGCGGCAGCAGTAGCACTCGCAGTCCGGATCCACCGGGCGCTGATCCCGGGCGTGGATGGTGTGGCGCAGGACCAGGGTTCCTCGCTTGGAGGCCCCTTCGGTGCCGAAGGGCACGAAAAGGTTCGCGGTGCGCGCAAAGCGGGTGGGGATCACGCAGTCAAAGGTGTCGATGCCCCGCTCGACGCACTCGAAGAGGTCGTCCACCTCGCCGATGCCCAGCAGATGGCGGGGGCGGTCGGAGGGGAGCCCCGGGACGGTCCAGTCCAGGACCCGGTGCATGTCCTGCTTGGACTTGCCCAGAGAGCCTCCGATGGCCAGGCCCTGGAAGGGCAGGTTGCCGATGAACTCGACCGAGCGCTCGCGCAGGTCCTGCCACTCGCCTCCCTGGACGATGCCGTACAGGGCCTGGGGTGTGTCGCGGCGGGCTTCCAGGCAGCGCACCGCCCAGCGGTGGGTGCGCTCCAGGGCTTGGGCGGTGTACTCATAGGAGGCCATCGGCGAGGTGCACTCGTCGAAGGCCAGGATCATGTCCGCCCCCAACTGCTCCTGGATTCGGATCGAGATCTCGGGATTCAGGCGATGCTTCGATCCATCCAGGTGCGAGCGGAAGTTGACTCCATCCTCGTCGATGTGGGCCAGGGCCTCCTCCGCCCAACCCGCCGGTCGGCCCGCCAGGGGGTTCCCGTGACCTGGGAAGACGCCGATCTTGCCCACCCCGTGCTCGCGGGCCGAGCCCAGCGAGAAGGCCTGGAAGCCTCCCGAGTCGGTCATGACCGGTCGCTTCCAGTTCATGAAGTTGTGCAGGCCGCCGAACTCCTCCACCACGTCTGCCCCGGGGCGCAGGTACAGGTGGTAGGTGTTGGAAAGCATTCCCTGGGCGCCCAGGGCTTCCAGGTCTCGCGGCATCATCCCCTTGACGGTCGCCATGGTGCCCACGGGCAGGAATTCGGGGGTCTCGATCGAGCCGTGGGGGGTGTCGATCCGGCCCCGGCGGGCAGCCATCCCGGGAAGTCGGCTGTGCTCGGTGAAGGAGAAGTGCTGGGACATAGGCCGGTCGGTTCCCCGCGCCCCCCGGGGTTCCTCTCTGGCCAGCCAGGTCAGGCGGTCACCTCCCAGGGGCGGGGTCTTCTCGCGGGGGAGGAATCTGCTCGACTCCGAGCGCATGGTCGGGGCATGATCTTCTCGGGCCCCTTCTTTGCCGAGCACGGTCGCTGCCCGTACCTGGCCGACCGGGATTGGAGTTCGGTTTCCCTGCACGTGCAGCAGATGGCCCCTCGTGAACTCCAGGACCTGTTGCAGTCCGGTTTCCGGCGCAGCGGGTCCGAGTTCTACCGCCCGGCCTGTCGGCAGTGCCGCCAGTGCGTGCCGATTCGCCTGCCGGTGCAGGCTTTCCGGGCCCACAAGACCCAGCGCCGGATCTGGCGCAGGAACCAGGACCTCCAGGTCCGCCAGGTCCCGGTCCGTCTCAACGGTTCCAGGCTGGACCTCTATCGCCGCTTCCTGGCCGCCCGGTTCGACCGGGTGGACTCCCCCGGAATCGAGGAGCTGGAGGCCTTCCTGGCAGACCGTTTCGGCAGCACCGTCGAGATGGACTACCTCCTGGAGGGACGCCTGGTGGCCTTCGGCGTGCTGGACGTCACGCCGGAGGCGGCTTCCTCGGTCTACTTCGTCCATGACCCCGAGATGGCCTCACGCCGTCTGGGAACCTTCAGCGTGATGCAGGAGGTGGAGTGGTGCCGACAGACGGGAAGAAGCCACCTCTACCTGGGGCTCTGGGTGCGCGAGTGCCCCGCCATGGCCTACAAGGCCTGGTTCCACCCTCACGAATTGCTGGTCGCCGGGGCCTGGGTTCGCAAGCCCCCTGTTCAGTAGAACCAGGTCCGGGTGCGGTGGTAGGGTTTCTGGTCGGGCAGGGGTTCCTGGCCCAGGTTCCACAGGAACCAGTCCAGCTCAAACGCCCGTCGGTGCAGGCCTTCGGATTGGAGGCCCTGGCGGATCCACTCCACCGCCCAGACCATGGCGGCCCGGATCTCCACCTCCTCGGGGGAACCGGGTTCCAGCAGCTCCATCCGGTCGACTCGGGCCGCCAGGGACGGGCTGTACTCGAGGACTCCCAAAGCACGCAGGACCTGGGGGATCTTGTAGTCGGCGAAGGCGGTCAACGCGTCCAGGTCCGAAAAATTCCCCAGGCCGGTGCCGCCGAAGGTTCCATACAGGTCCACCGGCGTGATCTGCGCGCGCTTGAGGATGCGGACCGTCCGGCCCTTCCAGGTGCTCACGTCGCAAAACGACCCGAACTCCTGCTCCAGGATCTCCACCAGCCGAACGGCGGAGCCCTGGCAGGACTCGATGGCGCGGGCGAAATTGCCTCCATACCTGGCCTTGAGGACCTGACCCGCCTCGCGGGCGTTCTCGACCCGGCGCTCCATCATCGGGATCCGGCCCTCCCCGCGGAAGACGTGCTGAAGCCTCTCGGGGGTGACCTGGGCCAGCCAGTCCGCGTCCAGGAGGGGGATCCCCTCCTCGATGGCTCGCTTCAGGGAGGCGGCCAGCGCCAGGTATCCTCCGAGGATCCTCCCTTGGTACTCGATGGTCCAGCGAGGTTGGCCGGGGTCTGGCCAGAAGCAGAAGTTCAGGGCGTCCAGAAGCAGGACGTAGTTGGCCGTGGCGGGGCCGCCGTCCGAGAAGTGCACCGAGTCGTCCCAGGGTTGGACCGGGACGGGATTCTTGGCCCACTCCCGGCACAGGGCCTGAACTCGCTGACGGTCGATCCGCACGTGCTCGGCTCCGTCCACGACGGGGCGGGTGGATTCCAGGACTCCAGGTGTCTTCACGGGATTGCCTCCGGCCCCCCCCGTTCCTCGCCCGCCCTCGCCATCCCTGCGGATCCATGGTCGGGTGGGTCGAAGACCCAGGTTCGAGCAGGTTCCTGGCAGGTCTTGGGGAGGTTCCTGCCCTCTGCCGGCAAATGAAGGCCCCAAGAAGTTTTGATGGAGGTTTGCGGATGAGCACGGCCAAGGCGAAGGGGACTCGACAGATCCGGATGGCAGGTCGGCGCCCCGCGTGGGTTCCGGGAACCCGCCCGCGGGGGGATGCCCCCGTCACCTGTCTGGTCCTCATCATCGTCACCCTGATCGGGGCAGTCTGGGGCTACTATTATTTCTTCCACAATCGGGCCCTGGAGAACGCCGGGAAGGAAATCGTCGTCAACAGCACGACCAACGACGAGTCGCGCAACAACTACCTGCGCCGGATGCGCACCAACCACATCCCGGCCGTCCGCCGGATGGGGCTCGAGACCAGGAAGTTCGCCCTCCAGGTCTTCAATGGCAAGATCAAGGATCCCGAGGCCGCCGAAGAGGCCATCGCGCCCATCGAGAACAGGCTTCGCGAGTTGATCGACGAGGTCAACAGCCAGGGGACCCCCAAGCAGTATGCAGCCATCCACCGCAAGTTGGCGGCCTCCGTCGGGCAGTACTGGCAGACGCTGGTCAAGATCCGCAAGGGTCTGGCGGCCAAGGAGACCCGCGAACAGAAGGCGTTCTTCAAAGAGGCTCGGGGGCACCTGAAGGAAGCAGACACCAACTTCCGTGCCACCGACAACGCGATCAAGGCTGCCACCGGAAGGTAGGCTCCCGAGGAGGTCTGGAGGACTCGGGTACCCCTTCCCGAATCGTGAAGGCAGATCTCGAGCCCTCCGGGCCGATTCCTTGGAGCCTTGATGCCTTCCTCGAAGAGCCCGCGCCGCCAGCCGGAATCCTGCCAGCCGACCCGAGATTGGCTGCAGTCCAGACTGAGGGAGGCGCTGGATGAGGGCGTCTCCACCTGGGTCCTGGTCGGGGAGCCTGGAATCGGCAAGACGGCCTTCCTGCGCGGTCTGGCCCAGTCCCATCCCGGCTCGCCCATCGTCGAGATCCGCAGGCCTCTCGGAACCCATCGGCCTCACGGTTTCTGGGCGGCCTTGCTGGGACAATTGGACCTGGGGGGCAGTCGGGTGCCCGAGCCTGCCCACGAGGCCGCGCGTTGGGCCTCAGACCATCTGCCCCCCTGGGATGGCGGCCAGCGACTGGTCCTGATCGATTCCCTGGAGCGCGCTCCGGAACTGGTCGACTCCTCTGGATTCGCCGGACTCGACCGTGCCCTGGCGGGAGTCACGGTGGTCATCGCCACCCGCCCCGGAGCCCATCTGGAGGCCCTGTGCGCCGCAGGTGCCCGGCTTTTCCGCTGGGATCCCGCCTGCTCCGAGAATCTGGCTGAGCTCAAGGAATGGGTCAGCACCCAACCCGGGTGCGAGGTCCCCGAGACGGTCGAGGCCGTCGTCCGGCACTCGGGCGGGAACTTCCTGGTGGCGCGGCATCTGGTGGCGGCCTTGCAGCAGAAGCTTCTGGCCGCCCACGACCTGGCGCTGACTCCGCCTTCCCTGGAGTCGGCGCTGGCGGCCCTTTGGGACGAGATCCTGGACTACGCGCCGACGGATCTGCACGACGAGATCGTGCGCGTGGCCTGCGCGCTGTGTGAGGCCGGCGAGCCCCTTCCCGCCACCAGCCTGGTGGACTTCCTGGGCATCTCGGCGACCCGGGTCCGTCGGGTCCTGGGCTGGCTGCGCCCCCTCCTGCACCATGGCGATTCGGGCTATCGCCTTTTCCATGCCCGCATGGACGATTTCCTGTCCCGTCGTTTCCGCAGGGACCTGGTCCAGGTCCACGAGCAGGTGATCAGCTTCTTCCGGGAGGCCTACCCCTCGTGGGAGGAGATGGACGACCGTTACGGCTGGTTCTACCTGGGCCATCACTGTGATCGCTTCGCTCGGACCTCCCGACGTCGGGACTTCTCGGTGCTGCACTGGTTGGGTGAGGGGCCCTACGTCAAGGCCAAGCTGGCCCGGACCGGGTCGTTGCACGCTGTCCTGGAGGATCTTCGCCGCTGTCTGCGGGCTGCTCTGGAGGAGCGGGACCTGCCCCGGATCGTCAGCTATGCGTTGCGCCTGCCTCGCCTGCGTGCCCGGGAGGCGGCCCAGGGCCTGCATGAGCAGGCCGATCGCGGGAACTTCGAGCTGGCGCGTGAGCGGGCTCGTCTGCTGCACCGTGAGGCGTCCCGCGTGCAGGCCTTCCTTCTGCTGGCCTGGCAGGCCGCAGAGGAGGGCGACCTGGAGCAGGCCAGGGAGCTGCTGGCCGAAGCCGGCCGGGTGGTCCTGTTTGACCTGGCCGACGAGGCTGGCACCCTCTTCGTCGCGATGCTGACCGAGCTGGCTTACCGGCTGGGAGCCGAAGCGGTCCTGCCCATCCTGGGCAACGGCCGATCTCCCAACCGCTCGGCCTCCTACGGGTTGCGCCTGGCCCGCTCCGAGCGGTTGCCCCGCGAGGCTCGCGTCATGACCCTGGAGAGGTCCCTGGAGCTGGCCCGTCTCATCGAGGACGAGGAGGAACGCGATCGCGCGCTGGCCGGATTGTCCCGGGAACTGGCGGCCCTGGGCGTGCGCCGGAAGAAGGCGGCGGCCCCTGCTCCCGAACCGCCAGAAGAGCCCGAGGGCTTGGAGGAGGCTTTGGACCTCTTCCGCAGCTCGTCCGAACCTTTGACGGCCTTCCGCGCGGCCCTGGAGGTGGCCAGCCGCTTCCGCTGGGAAGTCCAGCGCGGCGCGGCCCTGGTCTTCCTGGCCCGGGAGGCGATCCGGCGAAGCCAGGAGGATTGGGTCGTCTCGGCCCTGGAGGATCTGGCCGGAGCCGTCGTCCAGATCCGGGCCCCCGAGGAGCGCCAGCGCACCCTGGTGGGCGTCCTGCGGGCTTTGTCGGGGCAGCCCGGGGAAGATGCTTGGCGAGAACTCCTGAAGCGCCTGGGGGCGGTGGCCGAAACCTTGGAAGAATCGGATCTGAGGGCCCGTGCCTTGGGGTGGCTGGCCCTGGCCCGTCACGAGTCGAGGGATCCTCGGGGTGGGCAGGAGACGCTCAGCATGGCGGCGGCCCTGGCCTTCCAGATTCCCGATCTGGAGGAGCGCGCGCGCGTCCTGTCGGTCCTGGCCGGCTGTGCGGCGGTGGCCGGGCAGTCCGCCCGGGCTCGCGATCTGGCCTTCCACGCCTTGCAGTCCTGGGAAGCGCCGGCCGAGACCCGGATCGACTCCGAGACCCGCTCTGCCCTGGCCATGGGCGTCGCAGCCGGGGTGACCCGCGAGCGCTCCTTGGAACTCTTCCAAACCTCGGCCAACGCGGCTCGCGAGCTTCCCGACCTGCGCCTGCGGGCCAATCTCTTGTGTGCGCTGGCCCAGGGACTGGCTCGCCTGGGCGAGGAATCCTGGGCCCGCAAGCTTCAGGACCAGGCCTTGGGGGCGGCCCGGGCCCTGGAGCCTGGGGTTTCCCAGGCCGTGACGCTGGCAGCCCTGGCCATCCAGGAATCGGCCTGGGGGGACGTGGCCCGGGCGGCCCAGGTGACCCGGGAAGCCGAGGAGGCCGCGCGGCTGGAAGAGGTGCCCAGGCTTCGCTGTGAGGCCTTCCTGGCGGTAGCGGCCGCTCACCGGGTGGCGGCGGACGAGGCCGGTGCCCAGAACTTGATCGCCGAGGCCCTGGCCGAGCTCGAGCGTCTTCCCGTGCAGGAGCTGGCCGCGGCCCTGGCCTTGCGGCAGGCCGCGGGCCTGGTTCGCAACGGTCAGTCCGCGGACGCCCTGATGGATCTTCTGAGGCGGGCCCGTAAAGGCCTCAAGGGTCTGCCCCCCCGAGCTCAAGATGAGGGCCTTCTGGCCCTGGGCCAGGCCTGGCTGGTCCTGGGCCGCTTCGAGGAGGCTCGCTCGGCCCTGGCCGGACTGGCCGATCGCGAGCTGCGCCTCCAGGGCCGGGTCCTCCTGGCCCGGGCCCTGGTCCGAAGCCGGCCGGACGAGGCGCTGGATCTGCTGCGGCGCATCCCCGTCCTGGAGGAGCGCATGCGGGGCGTTCGCGAGTGCACGGTGGAACTCTCCCGCGAGGTGCTGGCTTCGCGCCGGGAAGAGGTCCTGGATGCGCTGGCAGAGCTGACCCTGCTGGCCGTGGAGGATGAGGCCACCGCCGACGTCCTGGCGGGTCGCTGGGTCAACCTGATCTCGGATCGTCAGGCGGTGATCGACTCGCTGCGCAAGATCGGTTACCCGATGGAGGATCTTGTGGCCGGACGCCTCTCCGACCCCAGCGAATCCTGAACGTGGTCCGTCTGCAGACCGGGCGCCTGATTGTCCGGCACGGCCGGATGGCCGATGCCTCCGCGGTGGCCCGATATGTCCGGGAGAATCGGGAATTCCTGGCTCCGTGGGAGCCCGTGCGCCATGAGGCCTGGTTCACCGAGGAATACTGGCGGATGCGGCTGGCCCAGGATGTGCGCGAGCATTTCCAGGATCGGTCGTTGCGCCTCTTCCTCTTCCCCCGCCAGTCGCCCGGGGAGGTGGCGGGCGTGGCCAACTTCACCAACGTGATCCGCGGGTCTTTCCAGGCCTGTCACCTGGGATACGCCCTGGCAGCCCGGCACGTGGGCAAGGGCTTCATGACCGAGGCCTTGGGTGCGGCCTTGGAATTCGTCTTCCGAGAGATGCGCCTGCATCGGGTCATGGCCGCCCATCTGCCCGAAAACGAGCGCAGCGCCGCGGTCCTGAGGCGTCTGGGCTTTCAGGCGGAGGGCCTGGCTCGCGACTATCTGCTGATCGGGGGGCGCTGGCGCGACCACGTGCTGAACAGCAAGGTGGCCCCGGACTGGCGACCGGACCCGGGGGAAGCCTTCCTGGCTTCCAGAGGCGCCGAAGCCCTCAGTCCAGAACGCCCTTGAGACGCAGGTGGTCGCTCAGGACCAGGTAGTCCCGCTTCTTGAGCTCATCGCGGTCTGCGGTCTCCAGGACTCCCTTCTCGACCAGGGCGTCCAGGAGATCCGAGTAGCGAGGGTGGTATGAGGATCCCATCAGCTCGTTCATGTCTGCGCTGGTCAGGACCGACTTGTCGACCAGTGCCGAGATGAGGTGGAAGAGATCTGTCATGCCGTTCTCCTAGCCTGGGGAGTTCCGGGCGCTGCCTGGCAAGGCGGGATGGCGCTGGGGCCCATCACTCCACTTGGATTTTGTCTCCTCTTCGATCTTCAGACGAATGGACCTGCGTTCTTTCGACACAAGCGGGTAGGATAGGAACCCTCACCACCCTGGCGAACCGCACCAGGCGGACCTGGGATTCGGAGGACGTCGTGCAGATGGACCTGGAGGAACTGGCCTTCAAAGCGGCCGCCAGCGAGACGCGCCGCCAGGACGCGGTCTTGCACTACGATGCCTTGTTGGGCCGGACCGACATCCGGCTCTTCGCTGAGGGCCTCCAGCAAGAGCTTCGCGATCGCTCCGTCCTCTTCGGCGAACGCCTGGTCTGCCCGTTTCTCCGCCCCTGCTTCATCACCCGCGAGCAGTTTGACCTGCTGGACCGGGCCGTCCAGGGAGTGGTGGGGGCCATGCTGGCCCTGGTTCCCACCATCCTGGCCTCGGAGGAGCTCAAGGTCTTCCTGGGCCTGACCGAGGGGGAGCGCCGTCTGTTGGAGATCGATCCGGGCTATCCCGAGATTTCGGTCTCGTCGCGCCTGGACAGCTTCCTCTCAGGCGGGACCTGCCGCTTCGTGGAATACAACGCCGAATGCCCCGCAGGAATCGGCTACGGCGACGTCATGATGGAGACCTTCCTGGAGACCAGCGTGATGCGCCGCTTCGCGAAGGACCATCCCCTGCACGCACCCTTCTGCTCGGAGCGGCTGCTGCAGGCCCTCCTGGAATCCTATCGGCGGTGGGGTGGGCAGGAAGAGCCGGTGTTGGCGGTGATCGACTACGACGGGCTGCCGACCCGCCACGAGTTCAGGATCCTGCAGCGCTTCTTCCAGAGCCGGGGGCTTCGGACCCTGGTGGCGGATCCACGCAAGCTCGAGTATCGCGGCGGTTTCTTGCGGCATGAAGGCCAGCCCATCCACCTGGTGTATCGGCGTCTGCTGACCAACGAATACCTGGAGCGTGACCAGGAATGTCGGCCTGTCTTCCAGGCTTACCGGGATCGGCGCGTGTGTCTGGTCAATTCGTTCCGCTCCAAGCTGTTGCACAAGAAGGCCATCTTTGCCCTCCTGACCGATCCCGGCTACCGGCACTTCTTGTCCACCTCCCAGCAGCAGGCGGTGAAGGCCCATGTTCCCTGGACGCGTCGGGTTCAGGACTGCCACACCACAGGTCCGGATGACAAGCCGGTCCGGCTTTTGGATTACATCCGTCGGAACCGCCAGGACATGGTTCTCAAGCCCAACGACCTGTACGGGGGGGAGGGGATCCGGGTCGGTTGGGAGCGCACCGACCAGGAATGGGACGCAGACCTCCAGCAGGCGCTGCGTGGCGACATCCTGGTTCAGCAGCGCGTCGGGATCGTGCGCGAGTCCTATCCCGTCTGGGACGGGCGAGGGGTGACCCGGGAAGAGTACACCGTGGACATGGATCCCTTCGTCTTCGCAGGACGCGCCGAGGGCATGATGACCCGCCTGGCTTCCTCGTCGCTGTGCAACGTGACGGCGGGGGGCGGTGTCGTCCCTTGCTTCATCCTCGACTGAGAGGACCGACCCGGGCCTGCAGCGCAGGAACCCGAGACCTCAGATCAGCCCACGTTTCACCGCCAGGACGGCCGCTTCGGTGCGGTCATTCACCTGCAGCTTCTGGAAGATGTTCGAGATGTGGTTGCGCACCGTGTGCTCGGAGATGTTCAGCTCAGCCGCGATCACCTTGTTGGCCTTGCCCCCGGCGACCAGTTTGAGGATTTCGGTCTCACGTGGGCTCAGCGTGGCGAAGAGGCCGGCCTCGAAGCCTTCCTTCTCGGTCATGCTGCTCAGGTTCGAGAACTCGGCCAGCAGGCGATCCGCCAGGACCGGTTCCAGGAGGTTGCCCTCGTGGTACACCCGACGGACCGTGTCCACCAGTTCGCTGGATCCGGTGTCCTTGGTCAGGTAGCCGCTGGCGCCGGCGCGGACGGCCTCGACGATCGAGGACAGGTCGCGCGAGATCGTCAGGATGATGATCCGCGCGCTGGCGCAGCAGGTTCGCAGCCGTCGGCACACCTCGATGCCGTCCATCCCAGGCATGTTGAGGTCCAGCAGGATCACGTCCGGGACCGCGTCACTGGCCAGTTCCACGGCCTGACGCCCCCCCGAGGCCTCCGCCACGACCTCGATGTCGCTGTGCTTGCGCAGCAGGCTGTGGATGCCTTCGCGGAAGAGGAGGTGGTCGTCCACCACCATCAGGCGGATAGTTGGTGCATGGTCGCGACGTTGGCCTTCGCCCGGCATCACAAGTACTTCCTCTCGCTGCAAATCAAACGCTGCAATCTTCTCGCTCCGGCGGAGCGTTCCTGGCCGTTTCGAGGACCTGGAGGCGCCGCTTTCGAGGGAACAGGGCACACTCCCTGGGGAATGAACCCTCCGCCCTCGACAAAGTTCCAGGCCTCCTGGCCGGCCCCGACCGGGAAGGAGGGCCCCGACCGGATGTCCGTCGAATCCAGCGCGGATGAGCCAGGGTCCTTGTTGAAAGTCATCCTCTCCCACGCCGGCGCGGATTTCGACGCCCTGGCCTCGATGGTGGCAGCCCGGCGCCTCTATCCCGAGGCCCGGATGTTCTTCACCGGATCCCCCGAACCCAACGTCCGCGAGTTCGTGACCCTGCATCGGCAGCATTTCCCGGTGCACATGGCCTCGGAGTATCAGGGCGAGCCCCTGGAGCTGGTGGTCCTGGTGGACACCCGCGAGCCGTCCCGTCTGGGGCCCTTCCGCTACGCGGTCAGCCAACCCGACGTCCAGGTTCACATCTACGACCACCACCCTCCGACTCCAGAGGCCATCGCCGGAGACCTGGAGGAGATCGAGCGTCTGGGAGCCTCGGTCACGGTGCTCTTGAGGAAGCTGCGCGAGCAGGGGCTTCCGGTCGAACCGCTGGAGGCGACCCTGTACCTGCTGGGCCTGTATGAGGAGACGGGCAGCCTGACCTTCCCCGGCACCACCCCGGAGGATGTCCGGATGGTGGCCTGGTTGCTGGAGCAGGGCGGCAACCTGGCCCTTCTGCCTCATTTCGTCCAGCACTCGCTGAGCCCCGAGCAACGCGCCCTGATGGCCGATCTGCTCAGCAATGCCAGGATGGTGCCCGTGCACGGTTTCCAGATCCTGCTGGTGGGAGCCGAGACCGCCGAGTACGTCGAGGAGCTGGCGGTCCTGAGCCATCGCCTGATGGACCTGGAACGGCCCGACGTGCTCTTCGCCGCCGTCCGGATGGGGCAGCGCACCTACGTGGTCGGGCGCAGCGCCCCGCACACGGCGGATGTCGGGCGGATCATGGCTGAACTCGGCGGGGGAGGACACCCCACCGCGGCCTCCGCCAGTCTGCGGGACCGGGACCCCTGGGAGGTTCTGGACGAACTCTTGTGGATCGTGGAGGCCCGGCTTCCCCGCCGTCTGGTCGCTCGGGACCTGATGAGCACCCCCGTCGAGTGCCTGGACGCGGATGAGCGGGTCACCGTGCAGGAAGCGGGGCAGTTCCTCCAGCGGATCGGTCACTCGGCCGTGTGCGTCCGCGAAGGGGGCCAACTGGTCGGGATGATCGCCCGCAGCGACGTGGACAAGGCGATGTATCACGGACTGGGTCACGCGCCCGTCCAGGCCTACATGATCCGCGACGTGGTCCGGGTGGGCCTGGAGGACCCGCTGCCGGAGATCCAGCGCGTCCTGGTCGAGAACGACATCGGCCGGGTTCCGGTGTTCGACGGCCAGCGACTGGCGGGCATCGTCAGTCGCACCGACATCCTTCGGGCACTGCACGGTTTCGTGGTCATGCCGGCGGTTCGCCCCGACCCGACCCCTCCGCAGTTGCTGCGCTTGCAGCCCAGGATGTTGTCGTTGCTTCGGCGCTGCGGGCAGATCGGCGAAGAGGTGGGTTTCGGACTCTACGCCGTGGGCGGTTTCGTGCGCGACCTGCTGCTGGAGGTCCCCAACCTGGACGTGGACCTGGTGGTCGAGGGCAACGCCATCGACTACGCCCAGCACCTGGCCAGGATCCTGGACGGACGTTGCAGCGCGCACGAGAAATTCGGGACCGCGGTGGTGACCCTCCCGGACGGGCGCAAGCTGGACGTCGCCACGGCCCGAACCGAGATGTACACCCGCCCGGCCGCCCTGCCGGTGGTCCGGGGCAGCACCCTCAAGCAGGACCTCTATCGGCGGGACTTCAGCATCAACGCCATGGCCTTGCGCCTGCACCCGGACCACTTCGGTCGGCTGGTGGACTTCTTCGGCGCTCAGCGGGACCTGCAGTCGGGGGTCATCCGGGTCCTGCACAATCTCTCCTTCATCGATGACCCCACCCGCATCTTCCGGGCCATCCGTTTCGAGCAGCGCTTTGGCTTCCGCATGGAGCCCAACACCGAGCACCTCCTGCGCGGTGCGGTGGGCTTGGAGGTCCTGTCCCTGGTCAGCCCGGAGCGCGTCCGGGACGAGCTGATGTTGATCCTGTCCGAGTCCCGCCCCATCCCAGCCATCCTGCGGATGGACCGCCTGAAGGTCCTGCGCCTGTTGCACCCGGGCCTGCAACTGGATGGCCGGGACCGTCGGATCCTGGAAGAGATCGAGGAACTGCTTTCGGAATACGGCGGACTGGTCCGCAGCGGGGCCATCCGCCCCTGGCTGGTGTACCTCAACGCCCTGTTGGGTCGCCTGGAGCGCGAGGAGTCCGAGCACGTGGTGCGCCACTACCGCTTCCGGAGTTCGGACTGCAAGAGACTCTTGTTGGACCGGACGCGCTCCAGTCGCAGGCTGCGCGACCTGGCCCGGTCCAGGGCCTCTGACAGCGAGATCTGGCGGGCGCTGGCTGGAATGCCCCTGGAGGCCTGTCTGTACCTGGCGGCCCGCTCTCGATCCGAGCGGGTCCGCCACAACGTCGGACGCTTCCTCCGTTCCCTGCGCTTCGTCGAAGCGCCGCTCTCCGGCGAGGATCTGCGCACCATGGGATATCCGCCGGGGCCCGGCTATCGCCAGATCCTGGACTGGTTGCGCGACGAGAGGCTGGACGGACGGATCATGACGCCCGGGGCGGCTCGCGAGGCGGTGCTGGCCCGCTGGCCGCTGCCCACCTCCCCAGTTTGATGCCGGCCCGCCGGCTGTTGGCCGCTGTCTGGTGGTCCTGCCCACGGAGGCGGAGGACTCCTTGAATCCGGTGTGGAAGCCCGCGCCCCCATGATCACCACCCTCGTCTGGTTCCTGTTGCTCTTCCTGTCCATCCTGGTGGCCTTCTCGGTGCACGAGTATGCCCACGGGCGCGTGGCCTACTGGCTGGGGGATCCCACCCCCAAGTATGAGGGGCGCCTGACTCTCAATCCCCTGATTCACCTGGATCTGGTCGGCGCGGTGGTGCTCTTCTTCAGCCTGGCCACCACCGGCGGGCGCGTCGTGGTGGGCTGGGGCAAGCCCGTCCAGTTCAACTCGGACGCCCTGCGCGACCCCATCCGGGACGGCGCCCTGATCGCCTTTGCCGGGCCGGGCTCGAATCTGGTCCTGGCCATCCTGGCCGGGGTGCCGGTGAAGCTGGGCCTGCTCCGGGCCCTGCCCGTGGCCGAGGATGCCCTGACCATCCTGACCGCCGTCAACATCGCCCTGTTCATCTTCAACCTGATCCCCTTCCCGCCCTTGGACGGTTGGAAGATCCTGCAGGCCTTCGTGCCGCGTTCGTTTGCCTGGGACATGAAGCGCTTCGAGACCCGGGCCGGCATGATTCCCCTGCTGTGCCTGATGGGCGTCATCTTCTTCTTCGGCTCCTACATCCTGGGGCCGCCCTACGCCTTCCTGATGGAGGTGCTGGCGGGACGGATGCCCCTGCGGTGAAGCCGCTTCGGGCACCCTCTTCGGCCTGGCAGGTCCACCTCGACCAGTTTGAGGGCCCCCTGGACCTGTTGCTGCACCTGGTCCGGGACTCCCGGCTGGATCTGACCGAGATCGCCCTGGCGGCGGTGGCTCAGCAGTATTTCTCGTATCTCGAGACCATGCATCGGCTGGATGTCGAGATCGAGAGCTCCTACCTGGTGGTCTTCGCCCAGTTGCTGGAGTTGAAGTCCAGGTTGCTTCTTCCCGAGGACCCGGGCGGCGACGAGCAGCTCGATCTGGATTTCGGCGAGGAGGACAGCGACGCGGCCCCGCGCGAGAGCGATCCTCTGGTGGACCGGCTGGCCGCCTACGCCCTGGTCAAGGAGGCAGCCGGCTGGCTGGCCTCTCGGGAGGCGGCCAGCTTCGCCCGCTACCCTCGACCCAGCGGCCTGCCCTTCCCCGATGAGCCTGAACTGGAGGTCTCGGCCGAGGCCCTGGCGGCGGCCATGCGCCGACTGGAGGCCTCGCCCCGCGCCCCTCGCGATCCGGTCGCCGTCGAGAAGCTGACCCTCTCGGTTCCCGAGCGGATTCGCGAGCTCTGGAACCTCTTCGTCCGGCAACCCTTGACCCGCTTCCGAGACCTCCTGGGCGCCCGGCCCACCCGCTCGCTGGTGGTGGTGACCTTCCTGGCCCTGCTGGAGCTGGCTCGGAGGCGCAAGGTGACCTTGCGTCAGGAGTCCACCGTCGGCGACATCGAAGTGACGCGCCGGGAGGACGCATGAACGGCGGGAACGGAAGACCCGACCCTGCTGATCAGGCCGCCGAGGAGCTGGCCCAAGGCCTCTCCCTGCCCCTGCACGAGGGGACCCTGGAGGTGGGGGATTGGGAGGAGGCTTTGCAGGCAGGAGCCCTGGATTCCGCGGTCGAGCCCGTGGCCGAGCCCGAGGTCCCGGCTTCGCAGGCTTCAGGCCCGGAACCGGAGGACGCCCGACACCTCCCGGAGGGACCAGATGGCTCAAAGCCCCCTCCACCCGATCGCCGGGTGGCCATCCTGGAGGCCCTGCTCTTCGCCTCGGCGGTCCCGGTTCGGACCGCAGACCTGCAGGAGGCCTGTGGCTGGCCCCTCCAGATCTTGAATCACGACCTGGATCGCCTGGGCCGCGAATTCTCCGGTCGGGGCCTGGAGCTGCAGAGGGTGGCCGGGGCCTGGCTGCTGGTCACGGCGGCCGAGACCGGCCCCTGGGTGGAGCGCTTCTTGAAGGTTCAAAGCCGCAAGCAGCTCTCGCGGGCCCAACTGGAGACCCTGGCCGTGGTGGCCTACCGCCAGCCCGTCACCCGGGCCGAGGTGGACGCCTATCGGGGCGTCCGCAGCGACCGCACCCTGCACCAGTTGGAGGATCTGCGACTGATCCGTGAGGTGGGTCGGGCCGAGCTCCCCGGGCGCCCGATCCAGTTCGGGACCACCTCGGACTTCCTGCGCTACTTCTCGCTGGACCGGCTGGAGGATCTCCCCCCCGTGGAGCGGGGCTCGGTGCACCTGCGTCGACTCCGCCCCGCGCCGACGCCTCGGCCCCAGCGCACGAACGCTCCGCCCCCCCCCGATCCTCTGCCGGAACCCCCGCCCCAGGCCCAGCCCGAGGTTCCGCCCGAGCCCGCCTCCGAGCAGTCCTCGGCTCCCTCTCAAGGGCTGCGCAGGCTCCTGGACAGGATTCGCCGGCGCACCCGTCGCGAATCCCAGGAATCGGATCTCCCGGACGGACAGGAAGGACACGGCTCGTCCTAGAAAGGTCGAGCGCGGCTTGAAGACTGTGTGAACTTCAACGCTGGACTCGTCCGCAGCAGGACGACGGCGGACGCACATCGGGGTATATCAACCATGTCTGGCCCGTTTCCTGATTCCCACCTCGAGTCCCGTGCGCGTCCCGCTCGGCGGCGCGTGTTCCTGCTGCTCGCCTGCTTGTTCTTCTCCTATCTCCTCCTCCTCCAGTCCGGTGTCGTGGAGCCTCCTGGGGGATGGTCCTGGAACCACGAGCCTGAAGGGACCACTCGCCCGACGGGTGCCCAGGCAGTCTCCGTTCCGCTTCCTGATGGGTCCGACCCGGGTTCCGGGTTCTTGCCGACGACCCCGGAAGAGGAGATGGCGGTCCTTTTTCAGGCTGCCCAGAACCTGGACTGGGAGAATCAACGCTTCGTCCTGACCGTGATCGCCCTGTGCCGGCAGCCTCCCCCGGTCGGTCTCAGCCCGTTCCAGAGACAGCGCTTCTTGAGCGAGCTGTCGAGCCATTCCCACGGGATCTCCCTGGATGAGGTGACGGCCCACCTCCTGGGCGAGCTGATCCTCACCCAGCAACTGGACGAAGCCGTCAGTCGTCTGGGCAGGAGAACCCTGCCTGGGACCCCTCAGAACCGCTTGGAGCTGCTGGTCCGTGTCCTCACCGAAGCGGCCGGGGATGCGGACCCCGGGCGGGCCAATGACAGGTTGAAGAAGCAGATCTTCCAGTCGCTGGACGAGGCCGTCACCTCCATCCTCCTGCTCTACGATCAAGGCATGGGGAACTACCTGGGTCGGGCCAACGCCGCGGCCGCGCTCCGGATCCTCCACCCGGTCCTGGTTGCCGGCAGCCCTCCGCTCCTTCCGGCCCAGGAGGCGTGGATCCGCCAGAACTTGACCCGCGAAGCCCTGGACCCCGAGACCATCCTGGACCAGGCCAGCGTTCCCTACTCGGAACGGAAGAACCTGGCGACCCTGCACCAGGAGCTGGCCCGGTATCTGCACGGCACCAAGGGCGTCTACAGCGGCTCGCCCCGGTGACACCCCCTGTCAGGAGGTCCGGCTAGAGTCGAAGGGGAAGACCTCCAGGAACTCGAGCCGGATCACGCCGGAGGGCGGGGCGCTCCGTCCCCGTTGTGCTGGAGCCCCGTGACTCCCGGGCTCCAACGTCTCCGGGCATGGGCGTCAAGTCGCCTGCAGATCCCTGAATCCGTGGCCGAATGCCGCGGCAGGTGGCGGATTCAAGACAGCCTCGGGTGCATCCAGGGGGCGGACTGGAAGGAAGACCATGGGCGATCGCACTGGCGCTTGCGCGACGCGGAACCTCGTGCGGCATCTGACCTACGACCCGCGGGTCAACCTGGCCCTGCAGCAGAACGCCGTGCCGGTGGTGCACGAACTGCGCCTGGAGAATCCGGACCCGGAGCCCCTGGAGGATCTGACCCTGGCGGTCTGGGCCGAGCCGGATCTCTGCGCGCGTTGGGAGCGGCGCCTGGCCCGCCTGGAGGGTGAGGCGACCTGGGACGTCGGGATCCCGGACCTCTTGCTTCCGCCCCAGCGCCTGGCCAATCTCGTCGAGCGCGAGGCCGGTCGGCTGTGCCTGGAGGTCTCCTCGCAGGGGGAGGTCCTGCTGAGCGAGACCCACCCCCTGGAGTTGCTGGCCTACAACGAGTGGGGCGGCACGCGTTCGCTTCCCGAATCCCTGGCGGCCTTCGTCATGCCCAACCATCCGGCGGTGGAGACCCTGCTCCGCCAGGCCCGCCAGCACCTGGAACGCTGGACGGGAAACCCCGCCTTCGAGGGCTACCAGAGCCGGGACCCCAACCGCGCGCGCCTGCAGGCGGCGGCGATCTTCAGCGCGATTGCCGACCTGGACATCACCTACGTCGGGCTGCCCGCCAGCTTCGAGAAGAGCGGCCAGAAGGTCCGGACCCCTGACCAGCTCCTGGAAGCCCGGATGGGCAACTGCCTGGACCTGACGCTCCTGATGGCCGCCGCCATGGAGCAGGCAGGGCTGCACCCCATGCTGGTCCTGGTCCAGGGGCACGCCTTCCCCGGGGTCTGGCTGGAGGAGCGCAGCCTGCCCCAACCGATCGGGGACGATCCGCTCTCGCTTCGCAAGCGGGCCGAGGTGGGCGAGATGGCCTTCTTCGACTCGTCGGCAGCGGCCAGCCGGCCGCGGGTGAGCTTTGAACAGGCCGAGGAGGTGGCCCGCAAGGCCCTCGGCGAGGTCCAGGCCTTCGAATACGCCGTGGACGTGAAGGCGTCCCGGCACGCCCGGATCCGACCCCTGCCGATCCGGCTCAAGGCCGGAGGGGGCTTCGTCCTGCCCGAGCCCCAGCCCGCCCCGGCTCCAGCCGCCCCCCTGGCGCCGACCGCCCTGCGGCGAGGCCCCACCTGCGAGGCCTCCAGCCGCACCCGGGAGATCCCCGAGCGCCGCCTGGAAAGATGGCGCAGCAAGCTTCTGGACCTCTCGCTGCGCAACCGCCTGTTGAACTATCGGCCCGGGGCGAAGTGCGTCCCGTTGCTCTGCCCCGACCTGGCCGTCATGGAGGATGGCCTGGCGGGCGAGGTGGCCTTCCAGATCCTGCCGCGCCCGGACCGCCGAGGCGAGGCGCGCAACCTGGAGCTGCACCAGAAGCAGACCGGCGAGGACCTGGAGGGTCAGTTCCTGGCCCGGGAGATGAAGGCCAGCCGGCTCTATGCCGACCTGACCCCCGCCGACCTCTCCAAGAGACTGGTCCAGATGTTCCGCCAGTCCCGCGCCAACCTCGAGGAGACGGGGGCCAATACCCTGTACCTGGCCCTGGGATTCCTGGAGTGGTTCGAGTCGCCTTCTTCGACCACGGCGCGCCGGGCGCCCATCCTGCTGCTGCCGATGCAGATCCTGCGCGGAGCGGTGTCCGAGCCCTTCCGGATCCGGCTGGCCGAGGACGAGCCCCGGTTGAACTCCACCCTGCTTGAGAAGATGAAGCGGGACTTCGGCATCGAGATCACCACCCTGGACGAACTCCCCCAGGACGAGTCCGGCCTGGACATCCCCCGGATCCTCGACACCTTCCGACGAGCGGTCTTGGAGATGCCCCGCTGGCAGGTGGTGGAGGAAGCCCACCTGGGCCACTTCTCGTTCGCCAAGTTCTTGATGTGGCTGGACCTGGCGGCTCGCCAGGACCAGCTCATGGGGAATGCGGCCGTCCGTCATCTGGTCGAGTCCGGCGCCTCCCCGCTGCCCCCCGTCGAGTTCATGACCCCTCGCCAGGTGGACGAGCGCCCGCCGGGCGAGGTCTTCTGCCCCCTGGATGCCGACTCGTCTCAAATGGCCGCCGTGTTCGCGGCCGAGAAGGGGAACAGCTTCGTCCTGCAGGGGCCGCCGGGAACCGGCAAGTCCCAGACGATCACCAACCTGGTCGCCCACTCGCTGGCCCACGGGCGCTCGGTCCTCTTCGTCTCGGAGAAGCGCGCGGCCCTGGAGGTGGTCTTCCGGCGCCTGGGGGCCATCGGACTGGCCCCGTTCTGCCTCGAGCTGCACTCCAACAAGACCAACAAGGCCGACATCATGCGCCAGCTCCAGCAGGCCCTGGACTTCACCGGGGCGGCCCCTCCCCGGGACTGGGAGATCAAGGCCCACCAGCTTCAGGAACTCCGCGCGCAGCTCAACGGTTACGTCCAGGCGGCCCACGACGTGCGCCCGCCGGGCCTGTCGGTCTACCAGGTCACCTCCAAGCTGATCGGCCTGCGCCAGGCGCCTCTGCTGCGTTGGACCGGGCCTGACGCCGATCGCCTGGACGGGGAGGCCCTGGCCGCCATGCGGGCGGCCGTGGACCGCCTGGCCACCGCCTCGCAGCGGATCGGGAAGCCGCAGGAGCATCCCTGGTGGGGCGTCGGCTGGACCGGCTGGTCCCCCCTGGCCGAGAAGCAGGTGGCCGAGGAACTCCCCCTCGTGCTGGAGTCCGTGGGGCGCCTGCAGTCCGCATCAGATGCGTGTGCAACAGCCTTGGGCCTTTCCCAGGAGGCCTGGAGCCGCGCCGACCTGGACTGGCTGGAGGGCATGGTCCGGGACCTGCTGGCCAGCCCCTCGCCCCCTCTGGAGTTCTTGAGCCGGCCACGCTGGAAGGAGGTGCGGCGTCGGGTCGAGGAGTTCACCTCGCGAGCCCTCCGGCGCCGGGAGACATGGGAGGGCCTCTCCGGGCGCTATGGCGCGGGCCTCTTGGAACTTCCCCTCGAGGACCTCCTGCGCAGCTTCCAGCAAGCCCTCCAGACCAACGCGCTCTTCGGCTTCTTCAAGCTGTGGAAGCCCCGCGGGCTGCTGGGGAAGGTCGCCCTGGGCAACCTGGGGAAGCCGGCCGAGGTGGTCCGGGATCTGCAGTCGGCCCTGGAGGTGGTGGCCGAGGACCGCTGGATGGGGGAGGTGGCCGCGGAGGCCCGCAGCCTTCTGGGCCAGGCCTGGAAGGGAGCCGAGACCGACCCGGCGCAGGTCGGCCGCCTGCTGGACTGGAGCGAGGGCTTCCGCCGGCACCTGCTGAAGGCGGAAGAACGATTCCCGGCGCAGGCCCAGGCGGTGGCGGCCGGTCTGGCCCGCCTGGCGGCGGAGGCGGAAGAGCGCCTGGATCCGGATCGTGCGGCCGGCAGGGATCTGCGGGCCTTCCTGGACGCCTTGCAGTCCTGGCGGGAGGCCCGTGAAGGCCTGGTCAAGCGCCTGCAGATCGACGAAGCGCGCGCCTGGACCCCCGAGGCCGGCTTCCTCTGCCGGATGGGACAGCGCCTGCAGTCCTTCTCGCAAAGGCTGGCAGCCTTGCGCGACTGGTCGGCCTGCCGGTCGGCCTGCGCCAAGGCCCGCAGCCTGGGGCTTTCCAGCCTGCTGGAAGCGTATGAGCAGGGGCGGCTTGAGCCCGGCGGCTTGATGGAGGCCTTCCTGCGTTCGTTCTACGAAGAGTGGTTCACCCGGGTCCTCTCGCAGGACCAGCGCCTGCGCGAGTTCCGGGGCCTGGAGCACCAGCGCAAGGTCGAGCGCTTCCGCGAGCTGGATCGCGAATCCCTCAGCCTGATGCAGCAGGCCGTGGTGTCCCGCCTGGCGGCCCGGGTTCCGGACCGCAACGTGGGCGCTTCGGTGAACGGCTCGGAGATGCACCTCCTGACCCGCGAGCTGACCAAGAAGCGCAAGCACCTGCCCTGTCGGAAGCTCTTCGAGAGGCTTCCCAACCTGCTGGCGCGATTGAAGCCCTGCGTGCTGATGAGCCCGCTCTCGGTGGCCCAGTACCTGGATCCCGGCCTGCCTCCCTATGACCTGATCGTCTTCGATGAGGCCTCGCAGATCCCGGTCTGGGACGCCATCGGGGCCATCGCCCGGGGCAGCCAGGTCGTGGTGGTGGGCGACTCCAAGCAACTGCCGCCCACCAGCTTCTTCTGCATCGGCGACTCGGAGGACGACACCCCCGACGAGGACAACATCGAAGAGGCCGAGAGCATCCTGGACGAATGCGAGGCCACGGCCATGCCGCGTCACCCCCTGACCTGGCATTACCGCAGCCGCCACGAGGCCCTGATCACCTTCTCCAACCACCACTATTACGACAGCCGCCTGAATACGTTCCCCTGCGCCGACGCCGAGGTCGAGCACCTGGGGGTCCACTGGCGCCACGTGCCCGGCGGGTTCTTCGAGCGCGGAGGCTCGCGCACCAATCGCGCCGAGGCCGAGGCTGTGGTGGCCGAGGTGGTGGCCCGCCTGCGGGATCCCCTGCGGCAGAACCACTCGATCGGTGTGGTCACCTTCAACCAGACCCAGCAGAACCTGGTGGAGGATCTGCTGGAGGTGGCCCGCGTCCGGCATCCCGAGATCGAACCCTGGTTCGGGAACGTCGAAGAGCCGGTCTTCGTGAAGAACCTGGAGAACGTGCAGGGCGACGAGCGCGACGTGATCCTCTTCTCGGTGGCCTACGGCCCCGACCAGACCGGCAAGGTCTCGATGAACTTCGGCCCCCTGAACCGCGATGGCGGAGAGCGCCGCCTGAACGTGGCCATCACCCGGGCCCGGGAACTGCTGGTCGTCTTCTCGACCCTGCAACCCGACATGATCGACCTGGCCCGGACCTCGGCCAAGGGGGTGGCCCACTTCAAGCGCTTCCTGGACTTCGCGCGTCGGGGGCCCCAGGCCCTGGCGGAGGTCAAGACCGCCCAGGCGGCCGCCGAGCGCGAGTCCCCGTTTGAAGAAACCGTGGCCCGTGAACTGGAAGAGCGCGGCTGGTCGGTCCGCCAACAGGTCGGCAGCTCCGGCTTCCGGGTGGACCTGGCCGTCCTGGACCCCGAGCGCCCCGGCTCCTACCTGCTGGGGGTGGAGTGCGACGGGGCCAACTACCAGGCCTCGAGGGCCGCTCGGGACCGGGACCGCCTGCGCCAGGCCGTGCTCAATGGCTTGGGCTGGCGGTTGCACCGGATCTGGTCCAGCGACTGGTGGTTCGATCCAGCCCGCGAGATCCAGCGACTGGAAGACGCGCTGCGTCAGGCCCGCGCCCAGCGGCCGGGGCCGGGATCTCCCGCCTCGGGTGACGCGAGGGCGGCCTCGGCGGCTCCAGCCCTCGGGTCGGGTGACCTGAGCGTCGCCTCGTTGGCTCCACCTCTCGCGTCGGGTGACGCGGGTGCGGCCTCGGCAAGTGCCCACCCCGCGCCCCTGCCGGTGGTCCCCGAGGCGGTCCACGAGCCCCAGGCCACGGGCGCCTACCAGCGGCTGGGGGAAGCAGCGAACCCTGGAGGGGCTGCGCTGGCGGGGAGCCTGTCTGCCGGTGTCGTGTCGAGGGTCGGCTCGTCATCTGCCGGGGCGCCGGGCACGTCGGCCGGGGCGTCGGCCAGACCGGCCGGCGATCCGACCCTGCCGGTGGGTGTCAGCTTCTATACCCGGATGCGCACCGACCTCTGCCACGGCCAGCCCGAGGCCTTCTACGAGGCCCTCGCCACCGCCGCCGTCCAGGCCAGCGTCCGCCAGGTGCTGGAGAAGGAGGCCCCCATCCCCGTCAAGGAACTGGCCCGGCGGGTCGGGGCACTCTGGGGATTGCAGAAGGTGACCTCCCGGCTGGAGTCCAGGCTGAAGCGCTGCCTGGGCCGGGAGCTGGCCCACGTGGTCGAGGACACCGTGTGGAGACCCGACCAGGACCCGACCTCCTGGCGAGGCTATCGCCTGAGCCCCCCAGGCGAGGAGGCTCGGGACCTGGAGAGCATCCCGCTGGCCGAGCTGGCCAACGCTGCCGAGGCCCTGCTCGAGCAGTGCTGCGGCCTGGCCCAGGCGGACCTGGTGCGCGGCACCGCCCAGCTCTTCGGATTCTCGCGCCTGGGCAAGCGGCTGCGCGAGCGCCTGGACCATGCCGTGGACGTCCTGGCCGCCCAGGGCCGCTGCCAGGTCGAGGACGGGAACGTGAGCCTGCCGCGGTAGGGGCGGCAGGTCGTGGGCGACGGTGTCGCCGGACTCGGCGTCGAGCGAGCCGGTGTCGGGCAACCAGGTGTCAGGCGACCCGGTGTCTGGCGAGTTGGCATTTGAGCGAGCGCCGGCGGCGGGCCCTCAGGCGGCCTGCCCCTCCGGCGGAAGGCGGAAAGGCCCGGCCCGGTACTCGCGCACCACCTCACAGACCCGGTCGTCGCCTTCCTCCCACGCCAGCGCCTCTCCGTCCACCAGGCGACCGTCCGCTTCGACCCGCTCGGCTTCGGGCGACTCGGCGGTGAGCGGGGCGACATCGCCTTCCTCCCAGTCCAACGCCTCTCCGTCCACCAGGCGACCGTCCGCTTCGACCCGCTCGGCTTCGGGCGACTCGGCGGTGAGCGGGGTGACATCGCCTTCCTCCCAGTCCAACGCCTCTCCGTCCACCAGGCGCTCGTCGCACCAGACCCGCCAGGGTTCACCCTCCTCCAGCCCTATCTCCCAGATGCGAGTCGCCGGGTCCGCACCCTCCACCCGCATGGTCCCGCCGTGGAGGTGACGCAGGTGATGCGCGGCGCAGGCCACCGCCAGGTTCTCGAGCTCGTCCGACCCACCCTGGGACCGCCGCTGGATGTGGTGCACATGCAGGTTGGTGCGGCAGACGCAGCCCGGAACCTCGCAGCGGTAGCCGGCCCGCTCCAGGGCCTGCCGGCGAACCCGGCTCTGGCCAGAGTTTTCGGAACCCGCCTGGCGCAGGAAGACCAGGCACAGCACGTACAGGCACTCCTCGGGCGTCAGGGCCTCACCGGCGTCCCCTCGCAGTCGGGCTTCGGCAGCCTGCAGCAAGCAGTCCAGGGATTCCGGCAGGACCAGGCGCAGGCAGATGGTGGGCGGGGGCTGGATGGCTTCGGGGGTTTGGAGGCCCGGCTGGTGGGTCGATTCGCTTCGGGTGCCGGGAATCTCGGCATTGGCCAGCGTTCCGTCGTGGGTCTGGGAGGCCGCCGCCAGGGCCCTCGCGCCGCCGGCAACGGCTTCCGTCGGGGTTTCCCCGCCGGGGGAAGAGTCCGGGGCGAGGGCGGGCACCGAGGCCGGCGGGGGCGCTGCGGATGTCTGGACTCCTTCCGGGGCGTTCCGGCCAGAGTCGGCCCGCTGGAAGGCCTGGGCCAGGTCCTCGAAGGTCGCCTCGAAGGCCTGCATGCCAGCCTGCCGACGGAAATCGTCCAGGGTCTCCTCCTCCCTTGGGGCGCTGCCCCTGCGATGGGACCAGGTGACGGGGAAGCGACTGGCCAGGACCAGGGCGGCCTCCACCGCCTCCTCCAGGCGACGGCAGGTGCGGCTTTCGGCGTAGGCGACCCAGTTCTCGGCATCCGCCCGCCGGGGCAATCGCAACAGCAGGTCCACCTTGGTGGGGGACAACCTGCCGTCGGAAAGCGCCTCGCGCAGCAAACCGTGCTTCTCCATGCGCTGGTCGCGGGCGGTGGCCTGGAAGGCCGTGCTGGCGGCGATCCCTCGGCCTTCCAGCCAGGCGCGGAAGGAGCGCTGCCCTGCCTCGCGGTACAGCCGGCCCTCCTGCACCCGGCGCAGGATTCGACCCCGCTGCAGCTCAAGGCGTTCTCGCGAGGCCAGCAGCCTGCGGGCCAGACGGGTCAGCTTGCGCGGGCTGCGGGGTAGTTCCTGGAGCAGAAGGCAGGGGAGTTCCGGGGCTGGGGGGAGATCGGCGCCGTCGGCCTTGGGTGTGGCCTCGCCGGTTCCGACCTCCGCGTCGCTGGCTTCGGGTTCCGCGTTGCCCGGTCTGGCTTGTGCACCCTCGGCTTGAGGCGTCGCGCCGCTTGATCCGCCCGTCGGGTCGCCGATGCCGGGATCCACGCCGCGTGGTCCGGCTTCAGCGCCGTCTGGTCCGATCCCCGCGCCGCGGGCTCCGAACGTGGCGCCGTGGGTTCCGGCCTTCCCGCCACCCTCGTCGGGTGTCGCGCCGCTCCCGTCGGTCGCCGTGCCTGGCCATCGAGGGTTGCGCTGGAAGGGAGGCGGGTCGGCTGGCTCCGCGGTCGCCTCCGGGCCGACCTTGGGCCTGGAGACCAGGAGACCATCCGGGGTTGCCGCTCCACCGCCGCCACCCGGGGGGCGAACCAGGAAGGACCCCACCGTGTCCCGCTGCTGACCGTGGGCCTGCAGACTGGAGTCGGCCGTCAGGCTTCCCTCGATCCCGGCCTGAAGCGGCCGTCCCGCCGCGAACTCGGCCAGGATCTGCTCCAGCACGTTCACGAGGCCCAGGTCTCGGCCCTCGCGACGCCGGGCCAGCTCGACCGCGGCCAGCCACATGGCATAGGGCTCGGCTTCCATCTCGTAGATTCGGACCCGGGCCCTCTCCTTCTCTTCGCTGGGCGCCGAGGAGCGCAGCGGCTTCAAAGCTCGGCGCAATTCCTGAACCGAGAGTTCGGCGGCCCGTGCCACCCAGGCCGCATCGCCTTCCGCGTCCAGACGCAGCAACTCCAGAACGTGGGTCCGGGGAAGCCTGCCTTCCAGGAACGCCTGCCTCAGAACCGGCCGGCGCAGGAGCCCTTCGGCCAGACGCACCGAATCCCAGGCGGCCGTCGCCGAGATTCCCAGCTCCTCGCGACAGAACACCGCGGGCGTGACGTAGCCCAGGTGCTTGTGACCCCCCCGGACCAGAGGGGCGAGCACCTGGCCCAGGCGCAATTCGAGGAGAGGTGTGAAGGCCTCCAGTTCGGCCAGGGCTTCCTCCATCAGGACGGCCTGCCGGGCCCGGGACGGCCGAAGGCCTCGGGGATGATCCTCCAAGAGCGCGAGGACTTCCGGGCAGAGGGCGGGATGGGCCTGGGACGCCGGGTTCTCCATACCTCATTTTACCGTGGATCGGTCCGCCAGGTCCAATTTGCCGATCGCTCAATCGCCTGCACCGCAGGGGTTTGCGCGATTCGCAGGCGATGATTTCAGCCCTTTTCGCGGGCCTCGCCGAGACAAATCTCGTCCGGCTCCCGCGCAAGCCGTTCCAGGCCCTTCCAGGAGACCTGGCGGGCCTGGATTTCGCCGATCTCCTTCAAGACCGGTTCGTGCCTTCAGGATGTGCAGTCATAAGAATTTAACAATCCCCTCGTGCGGGGGAGGGCTTGGCCCTGCACGCGCAGTTCGGATTCGCGCCCGGCGCAGCCATCGCCTCGGCACCGCGCGGTCCTGGGCCTGCACGCGCAGGGCTCCCGGCCCCGCTGCGGAAACCGCGCGACGTGAGTGAAGTCCTGCCCGTCCGAGCGATCCTTCCTGAACTCCTGTCCACCCTGAAGCGTGAGCCTCTGGTCCTGCTGGAGGCGCCCCCCGGCTCGGGCAAGACCACCCGGGTGCCCGAGGCCCTGCTGGAGGCGCACCCCGGCTCCCGAATCCTGGTGCTGGAACCGCGCCGCGTGGCCGCTCGCTGGGCGGCCCGCTTCGTGGCGGCCCGTCGGGGGCAGCCGGTGGGGGCCACGGTGGGCTACCAGGTCCGCTTCGACGACCGCACCGGCCCGGCCACCCGCCTGGTCTATGCCACCGAGGGCATCCTGATCCGGCGGTTCCTCGACGACCCCCACCTGCGCGGGGTCGACTTCCTCCTCCTGGACGAGTTCCACGAGCGCCACCTCCCCGGCGACCTGGCCCTGGCCCTGACCCGAAGGCTTCAGGCTCGGCGGCCTGAGCTTCGCGTCCTGATCATGTCGGCCACCCTGGGAGGTGAAAAGCTGCGGGTGCAACTGGGTGGGGCTCCGCTCATCCGGGCCGAGGGCCGCGTCCATCCCGTGCAGATCCGCTTCGAGCCCCGCCACGACCCTCGAGCGCTCGAGGCCCGGGTGGGGGAGGCGGTCTCCGACGCCCTGGCGCGAACCCGGGGCCACGTGCTTGTGTTCCTGCCCGGAGCCGCCGAGATCCGCCGGGCCCACGAGGCCTGCCGCGAGGCCGCCGAGCGTCATGGCGTGCGCCGGATGCCCCTGCATGGCGACCTCTCCCCCGAGGCCCAGGACGAAGCCCTCCGTCCCGAAGGGGGGCGCAAGCTGATCCTCTCGACGAACCTGGCCGAGTCCTCGCTGACCGTGGCGGGCGTCGAGGTCGTGGTGGACAGCGGCCTGGCCCGCCTCCCTCGCCAGAACCCCTGGTCTGGCCTGTCCAGCCTGCAGGTCGAGCGGATCAGCCGCGCCTCGGCGGATCAGCGGGCCGGTCGGGCGGGTCGGACCGGGGCGGGGGAGTGCCTGCGCCTCTACTCCCAGGCCGACTACCTGGCCAGACCCGAGGGCGAGCTCCCCGAGATCGCCCGCCTGGAGCTGGGCGAACTGCTGCTCACCCTCCACGCCCTGGGCCTGGCGGAGCCCGAGGAACTCCCCTGGCTGGAGGCGCCCCCCTCCGAGGCCCTGGAGCGGGCCCGGATCCTTCTGGAGTTGTTGGGCGCCCTGCAGGACGGCAGCCTGACCGGGTTGGGGCGACGGATGGCCGCCCTGCCGGCTGCTCCCCGGGCCGCGCGGCTGCTGCTGGAGTGTGTGCGCCGGGGGCGCGGGCGGGATGGCTGCGAACTGGCGGCCCTCCTGAGCGAGCGGGACCTGCTGAGGGGGAGTCCCCTGGAGGGCAGGGGGAGGGGGCCTCGAGGACACGGCGAGTCGGACCTCCTCTGGCGCCAACGCCTGCTGCGGAACAAGGCGAACCCCGCCGTGGCCGGCGTCCTGCGCGCGGCCCGGCAGCTCGAGGAGGCCTGCCGTCGCCTCCCGCGGGAGGCCGAACCTGGCCTGCCGCCGGCCTCACCGCCAGGGTCTCCCGGGCGTCCCCAGCCTCCCCAGTCCGGGGACGACCCCCTCCTGCAGGCGATCCTTTCAGCCTTTCCCGACCGCGTGGCCCGGGTTCGCCAGGGCTCGGAGCTGCTGCTGGCGCTGGGGGGAGGGGCGCGTCTGGCCGAGGATTCGGCCGCCCACGGCGAGGAGTGGCTGGCGGCCCTGGAGGCCGAAGAGACCCCCGGCAAGGGGCGCCTGGTCCGACTGGCCAGCCCCATCGACCCCGCCTGGCTTCTGGACGACCCGCAGCTTCTGGAAGAGCGGACCGAGCTGCAGTGGAACCCGTCCCAGGGGCGGGTCGAGCAGAGTGAGACCTTGCGTTATGGCGAACTGGTCCTGCACGAGTCCAGGCGGGTGGCGGAGCCTGGCCCCGAGGCCGGCGAGGTGCTCTGGCGCTCGGCGCTGACCTTGAATCCCGAGGAGCTGGGCTCGGGCGTGCTGGAGAGCCTCAAGTCGCGGGTGGAAGCCCTGGACCGGGCCATGCCGGAGGCTGGCTTCAGGCTTCCCGAGGGCATCGAGTTCCGGGAACTGCTGGCCGGTCTGTGCCGCACCTGCACCAGCCTTCGCGAAGTGCGCGAGCGCGCGGCCGCCTGGATGAGTGCCGAGGTGGGCCGGGCGCTGGGGCCCGAGCGCCAGGCGCGACTGGACTCCCTGGCGCCGACCCACGTGTCGCTGGCGGGGCGCAGGCGGGTTCCGGTCCACTACCCGGCCGACGCTCCCCCCTACGTGGCCTCGCGGATGGCCGACTTCTTCGGGATGCGCCAGACCCCGCGGATCGCCGGAGGCAGACTCCCCCTGGTGGTCCACCTGCTGGCCCCCAACCAGCGCCCCGTGCAGATCACCAGCGACCTGGCCGGCTTCTGGGAGCGGCACTGGCCCCGGATTCGCCGCGAACTGGCCCGCCGCTACCCCCGCCACCCCTGGCCCGAGGACCCGCTGGCCTGAGGGGTTGGCGTGGGTCCCCTCAGGGAGGCTTGCGCGCGTCCTCTGGAGGGCCCGGTCCTCGGGCTGCAACCTGGGCCCCTCCTGCTGGCTGGCCCCTGGAACCGGCCGCGTCGGAATGGTCCGGCGCGCGGAGGGCGAATCTTGACCCTTCAGGATTGGAGGTTGCCCCGATGCAGATTGGCTTGCAGGTCCCCAACTTCACCTGGCCCGGCGGAGCCGCCGAACTCGCCCCCACCCTGGCCCGGATCGCCCGGCGCGCCGAGGAGGTGGGCTTCTCCAGCTTCTGGGTCATGGACCACCTCTTCCAGATCGCCTACGTCGGCCCGGCCGAGATGGACATGCTGGAGGGCTATACCACCCTGGCCTTCGTGGCGGCCCACACCCGGAGGATGCGCCTGGGCACGATGGTGACCGGGGTGACCTATCGCCTTCCGGGTCTGCTGATCAAGAAGGTCACCACCCTGGACGTGCTCTCGGGAGGGCGGGCCTGGTTTGGAGTCGGCGCCGCCTGGTTCGAGCGCGAGCATCGCGGCCTGGGAATCCCCTTCCCCGGCACCTCCCAGCGCTTCGAGCGCCTCGAGGAGACCCTGCAGATCGCCCGGCAGATGTGGTCGGAGAACAATGGCCCCTGGCGGGGGAAGCACTATCAGCTCGAAGAGACCCTGTGCGTCCCCCAGCCCCTGTCCAGCCCCCACCCGCCGATCCTGATCGGCGGCATGGGCGAGCGCAAGACCCTGCGCCTGGTGGCGGAATACGCTCAGGGCTGCAACCTCTTCGCCCACGCCGGGAAGGACGTGCTGCGCCACAAGCTCGAAGTCCTCTCCGAGCACTGCCACAAGGCCGGCAGAGACCCCGCCGAAATCCACAAGACCACCCTGGACACCCTGGCCCTGAGCCGGGACGGGAAGCGGCGGACCAGGACCCCGGCCCAGGTCCTGGAGCACCTGCACGAGCTAGCCAACCTGGGCATCGACGAGGCGATCTTCAACATGCCCGACGTGCACGACCCGGCCGCCTTCGACCTGGTCGCCGAAGAGATCATACCCGCGCTGGCCTCAATCCAGGTCGCCGGGCGCCAGCCTCCAGACCCATCCATGACCGCAAACCCGTTGAAGGCCGTCTGAGAGGATCATGGTTCGGTCGGCCACGCACAGGCCGGAAGGGTTTGTAGGATGAGCCTGCTGGGTGTCGGCTTCCTGGTCTTCGTGGTCGCCGTGGCCATGACCATGGTGGGGAAGGGGGGAGGCAACTTCTTCGTCTTGATCCTGGCGATGGCCGGGATTCCGATGCACGAGGCGGCGACCACCGGCCAATTCATCCTCATCGCCGGCTCCCTCGCGGCACTCCTCGTCTTCCAGAAGAACCAGTCCATTTCGTGGATGCTGGCGGTCCTGGTGGGATCCCTCTGCGGGCTGTCCGCCCTGGCAGGTGGCTTCTTCTCCCATCAATTCAGCGCGTTCTCGCTGAAGATGGTCTTTGCCGCCATGCTGCTGGTCGCAGGCGCCGTGATGCTGCTCCCCGTGGCCGAGCAGACCGAGGTTTCGGGGAAGAGAAGACCTGGCGTGCTCGACCTTCGCTCGGGCTCGGCGGTGTATCGCGTCAATCTGTGGTTGGCCTTCCCCGTGACGGTCGTGACGGGATTCGGTGCCGGGATGGTGGGGGTGTCCGGAGGCTCGTTCCTGGTCCCGCTGATGGTCCTGGCCTGCGGGGTCCCCATGCACGTCGCGGTCGGAACGGCCTCCACCTTGATCGCGCTGACCGCGCTGATGGGTTTCATCGGGCACGCGGCCCAGGGGGACTTCAATCCGACCTGGGCTGTGCCATTGGCCCTCGTGACCGTGCTCGGGGGGGCGCTTGGGGGCAAACTGGCCCTGGGCACCAGGCCCAAGAACCTCAAGAAACTGTTTGCCTACACGAACTGGCTGGCCGCGCTGTTCATGGTCGCAAACGCGCTGCACGTCGAGAAGATGCTGTAGGCACAACTTCAAGAATCGGGCCGAACCTGGCCGTCAGCGTTCCGCCACTCCGGCCAACGACCGCCCGGAGTGTGGCTGGGACCCTCTACGGCACGAAGCAGGTTCGCAGACAGCCGGCGCCGCCGTCGTTGTCCGGTTCACTGCTGAAGCGCCGGGTCGTCCTGCACTCCTCCTCCTCGGCCCAACAGTAGCCGCCCCGCCACACCCGCTCGGTGCCCTGGGCGGGCCCCTGGGGATCCACCTCGGGCGTGCCCGCATAGCCGGCCTCGCGATACCAGTCGGCGCACCACTCCGCCAGGTTCCCCGCCATATCCAGGGCGCCGCACCAGCTTGCGCCGGCGGGAAAACTGCCGACTGTTACCGCTCAAACTGCATGGCCGCATCGTGCCCAGGCTCGATGGCCATCACTGGGTTGTGGCTGGGGGATGGTGAAGGCTCCCCCGGACGGTCCGGAGGAGCCTTTCAGGATTGTCGGCCTGGACTACGGGGCGCCGATCAGCGTGCCTCCGTTGTGCCGAAGGTCAATTCGCTTGTGGCCTGCTCCAGGCAGGGCTGGTCCACGAGCTCTTTGCCTTCGAGGGCGGCCGCAGCCAGGCAGTTGTAAGCCAACTGGTTGATCTTCCTCGGGAGGCCGTTGGCCCGCCGGTGCAGATCCCTGGCGACCTCGCGGGGGAAGAGGGCCCGGTCACAACCTGCCCAGCGCAGGTGGGCTGTCAGGTAGGCCTCGATCTCCTCCTCCGCCAAAGGCTTCAGGTGGTAGCAGAAGAGCAGGCGGCTCCGGATCTCCTCCAGGCGGGTCCAGTTCAGCGTGGTCAGCAGTTCCTGACGTGCCCCGAGCAGGAGCATCGTGAACGGCATCCTCGAATCCATTTCGCAGTTCGTCAGGGCCTTGAGGCCTAGCCACCCGGCCTCGCCGAGGTGGTGGGCGTCGTCCAGGACCAGCACCGGGCGGCGGCCCTGGGAGTCCTGCCGACGTAAGGCTTCGCGCAGGAGGGCCAGCGCCCGGGGCCCGTTGTTGAAGGGGATCTTCTCCCCCAGATCGAGCAGCAGGCCTTCTATCGCGGCATGCAGAGCGTTCTTGGCCACCGGCACGGCGCCATAGAGCATCCGGAAGCTGCTGGAATCGAGCCTGGTCAGCAGGCTCCGCACCAGGGCAGTCTTCCCGGCGCCAGGCTCGCCGGCGACCAGGGCCAGGCCGCGGCGCTGCACAGCCTCTTCCAAGCGCAGCCGGCCCTGCTGGAAGCCCTGGGAGCTGAACAGCGCATGCGGCTCGATCTCCGCTGAGAAGGGCTCCCGCTTCAGGTTGAAACGGTTCAGGACGATGGTGCTCATTCGGGGGTCTCCTCCTGGGTCGGCTTCTGGATGGGGCGGTAGTGGGTGCGGTTGAGTTCCTGGTCGAGGCGGGCCTTATGGGCGCGCTCCAACTCGTCCAGATAACGCCGCGCTGCTTCGGACTGCTGGCATCTGGTGGGGACCGGGCGGCCGGGTCGCGTGACGCATACCAGGCGCTCGGGGGTTGCCACGGCGGCCTTTCGGCCGTTCTCCCACAGGATGATCCGGCTCATGTCGAAGGGGTCGTAGCGGAGCACCGCCTTGGCCCGGCCCGCGAAGCTCAGGTCCACACGGTACACATTGCCGAAGAGCTTGATTTCCCCGGTCGGACTGATGGCCCGCGTGGTCCACTGCCAGAAGGCCTGCTCCAGGGCGTCCGGGGCGACCGGGCGGAACGTGCGGAACGAGTAGCGTTGCTCCGGGGCCTCGTGGGTCCTGGAGTGGCGAGCCGAATGGTACTGGCTCAGCCACGCCTGAAGCAGCCGATTCAATTCCTGGAGTTCCAGAGGCCCCAGGTTCTCGACCTCCCGAATCAACTGGTCGCGTAGGGTTCGAAAGAACCTTTCCTGCTTGCCGCGCGAGACGGGGTATCGGGCTGTGGAGTGGATCTTGTGGATGCCGATCGTCGAGCAGGCCAGGTCCATCGTCGTGCCCGAGTACACCCAGGCATTGTCCACGAATATCCGTGCCGGCCGGCCATATTTGAGGATGGCCTTCTTCAGCGAGTCCTCGATGGAAGGAAGGCTCTCGTCCGGGTAGGCCTCGAGGTGGCAGACGAAGCGGGAGTGGTCGTCGAGCCAACTGATGATCCGGCAGCGGACGAGGCTGCCGCCGTGGCGGACCATCGGCCCGACCAGCACGTCTCCTTGCCAGAGATCGTTGGGTTCGGCGGCTTCGAAGTTGCGGAAGGGGCCCTCTGGGGCCCGGATGAGGCGCCGAACCGATCCCCGCCTGCGCAGGTGCCGATCCAGGGTTGACCTGGCGATTCGGGCCTTCCAATCCGGCCTCTCAACCTCCAGGAGCCGAATCAACTGGGGGACGGTCCGTCGGGCATCCTCTTCACGGAGTTCAAGGGCCCGCTCGAGCCCCCCCTCGGGAAGGGAGCGAACTGCGCCCAGGTCGGAACGATGCTCCAGCACGAGACCGGGCATGCCATCACGTCGGGCCTGCTGGCACCAACGACGAAGCGTCCGGAGAGAGAGCCGTACAGTGCCACGTCGGGGGTGGGGCACGGGCTCCCGGGTCAGCTCGCGTCGGTATTTCGTCTTCTCTGAACTGTTGAGTCGGGGGTCCAGGAGAGGGGCAACCAGTTGGAAGCGCCAGGAAGCCTCCAGGACTCGGGGATCGATGAGGGGACGTCGCAGGTTCAAGCTGGGGCTGACCTCCGGGGTGGGATGCCCCAGTCTGCTCCGGAGCCGGGTGGCCCGTCGACACGAGAAAAGTGCAGGCACCGGGAAGAGGGAGTGCCAGGCAGGGGTGCACTCCGAATCCACCCCCAGAACGAGGCCAGCGGGCGGCAACAGGAGGAGAACGCAGCGACTTTTGGGCGGATGTCCGGACTCTGTCGTGGGGCCTGTGGAGATTCGGCCTGAACAGGGCACAACGAAGCCGTCCCTCGGTATTCCGCCGGGGAGTGACCAGCCGCAAGAAGCAGCGGAGAGAGGCCGTCTGGGAGGGCACCCGAGGAGGAGTTCCCCTCAGCCCGAGGGCAACGAAGGGGAGAGAAGTTGGAGGTGCACGGAAAGCGGCAGGCGCTGTGGATCCAGGCGCACCAGGCACCGGAGCATCTGCAGGACCCTCCAGG
>DIWH01000012.1:38418-76138 GCA_002423485.1 Candidatus Xenobium occultum
GAGGATCGGGACCGGTGCAAGCACCTGCCCTGACTCCAACTGCACGTTCTCATTCCAGCGGGTCGGCCAGCGCTGGACCCGACAGGTGGGAGACACACACGACGGGCGCGGCACCCGGCCTTCCAAAACTTCTCGTCTATACTCCTTGACCTCCGGCGGGTCCTCACCTAGCCTCGAGGTGGCTGGGTGTTTGGTCTTGACAACTCAAACTGCCACAGCCAACCGGAGGGAGCAAGGACCTGGTCCTCTGCTCCCTCCCCCTTTTCCCGGGACTCTGCGGGTCAGTTCAGGCGGCCATCGTCATCGAGCAGAAATGGCCAGATCCCGGCCAGGGAGATCGAGCGGTAATAGCCGACCGGGCAGGTGTACCCCTCGGGGCCCGGATTGTCCTGGTTGCAGCACAGGGCCGGGTTCCAACGGTTCCCCCAGGGGTAGCGGCGCCCCTCGGGCCCGCGGGCCGCCCACTCCCACTGCGCCTCGGTGGGCAGGGCCAGCCCGTAGAACCGGCAGTACTTCTGGACGTCGAACCAGCTCACGCCCGACATCGGGTGATCCTCGGGCACGAAGATCTCCACCGTCAGCGGAACCCCCGCCCGCTGGCAGTAGCGTCGCCACTGGGCTACCGACACCTCGGTCTTCCCCAGCCAGAAGCCCCGGCTCAACCGGACCCGGTGCACCGGCCTCTCGTCGGGGTCGCCGTCCGCCGAGCCCATCATGAACTCGCCCGCAGGGACCCACACCATCCGACCCCCATCAGGCCCGGCCACCTCCTCGCCGGCGCGGGTTCCCGGCTGCTGCCAGGGCGCGGCGCCTCGCGCCGGGGCAAGCATGGTGAAGACCAGGAGGACCAGGGTGAATACCAGGACCAGCAGACCAGCCTTCTTCAAGGGACACCTCTCGACGGGAAGTCCAGACCCCCTGGGATTCATGGAACCCGGGGAGGATTCCTGTGGGCTTGGAGGAGCGGAACGTCGGGGTGGGTGCGGGGTTGGGGAGAGGTTCTGGGACGGAGATCGGGCGGGGCGGCGACAGGGTGTTCATTCGTCTTCTGTCGAGGGTGACAGTTGGCGGTATGCCATTTCCATTCCGATCATGAAATGCAGCCTGGCGATGGCCTTCGCGCGGGGCACCTGACTCTCGGGAACAGACAGACGCGCCAACGCAGCCTCTTCGGCGATGATGGCCTCCATCTCCCTGTCCAGAGCCTCCCCTGCCTTGGCAGTCTCATCCTCGCTGTTGGAAGCATCCATCGCTTGGAAACAGGCCGTTCCCGCCTTGAGACCGGCTTTCATGGCTCGGGTTTGACGCTCAGGCGGCACTCCAACCTGCCTCATGATTTCAGCGGCGAAGATTTCTTTGGAGGTCAGTGCGTCCAAGTCTTCCATCACAGACCACTTTCCGGGAACCTGGCCGGGTCCCCATTGTTCTCTTCCACTTCGTCGAGGTCGGGGGTGAGCGCTTTCTTCGCCTCCAGTCGAGGAGTTGCCTCGTGGTCTCGCGCGTCCACGTCCAGGTTCATTCCTCCCGGTCGTTTACCGGGGGGGCACGGGGAATCCGTCAACCTCTCGGGGGTACGCCCATAGGAAGCGCCTCACACTCGGCGACAGGCGGCTCGAACCCTCTACCCAACCGCCTCCCGCCGCACCTGCCGGTTCCACACACGCTCCTTGTATTGCACAAGCAGGTAGTTCGTCAGAAGCTGGATGTCCTTCGAGGTGTTCTGGATCTCGTACCACTTCCTCTGGGCTCCAGGGCCGAACACCCAGTAGCCGGACATCCACGAGCACACTTCCCGGAGGGGCTTCAGGTCGCCGACAAACTGCTCTTTGGAGGGGGTCTCCACTTCGCGGAATCGGTCGGAAATGGCATCCATCAAGAAGCCCAGGCTGACGATGCCGGCGCCGTGCATCAGGCGGGACTTGCGGGGCGGGACGCCCCAGGCCTCTGGGAAGACGTACGCCACCGCGGCCCAGAACTCTTTGAGGATCTGGAGCATGCGGTCCACGTCGCCCTCACCCGTGCGGGGGTCGCGGTACCGGTAGAGGGCCCCGTCGTTCAGGCTGTTCTCCAGCATCTTGAGGATGGAGTTGTCCTTGATCAGCCCGTCGGGGGTTGTGGGAGTCAGGATCATGCCGAAGAGCGGCGAGTCCGGATCGTGGTTCAGGCGCTCGCTGAGGTAGGCTGGGAAACGCCTCTTCTGGAGGAGGCCAGGCAGCCGCGCGTCGGTGGTGGGCAGCAATTCGTAGATCAGGCCCTTGGGAAGCGGTTTGGTGGAGTTGACCAGGATGAACTGCTCCCGTTGCTCCCGGTCATCGGCCGTGATGAAGGCGGTGACGCAGATGGGGAAGGAGTCCACGTCCGCTTCGCGCACGGCGGCCACTCGCTGCTGGCCGTCCACGATCCAACCCGGCTTGGTCGCATCCTCTTCGTCCGGCGAGGCGTGGATGACGATCATCCCCGTGCGGACGTACGAGGGCCCGATGGCCTGGACCTGGGCGACCTCAAAGCGGACGCGCTCGTCGAAGGCCACGACGATGGCGTTGGGCAGCAGGGGAGACTCGGATTCCACGTAGGTCTTGATTTCCGAGATGTGAGAACGGACCTCGGGCCTTTGATACCCCTGGAGCTCGCAGGTGGCATTCCGACGAACGCGCGACACCGTGGCGAACTCGGGGAGCAGCTTCCCATCGACGGCAAAGCTGTAGATGGTCCGCCCCGGCCCCTGCCGGATCTCCAGAGCGGGAAAGCGATATTCGCGGATGGACGTGTTCATCTTGTGGACTCCTTAGCCTTCGGTTCCGGCCGCACCTGCCGCGGCCAGGGATGGGGTGCCTGAGGCTCGACCGGCACGCAGCCGATTCAGGCGATCATACAATACGTAGACGTTGTGGAAGCCGCGCCGGCGGTTCCGTTCCGCGCCGCGGAAGAGCACCACGTGGACGCCCAGGTCCCGGCAGATTGCGCAGGGGCAATCCTTCCAGGGGCGGGCCTCCAGGGTCCGGCGGTACTGTTCGGTCCGGTCCTTGCCCCCATCGCAGAGCATCTCGTAGGCTCGCAGCGCATCGAGGGCCTCCGGCAGGGCCACTTCATCCCGGTCGTAGGCTTTGACCAGGCGGAGGCACTTCTGCTCCTGCCTCAGGGCCTCTTGCTGGTCCACCCTTCCCGCAACGATTCGCTTGCGCAGTTGGACGTTGCCCTCGACCTGCGGGATGCGGACTGCGGTATAGGCGGCTCCCAATGTGTGATAGTTGTCCTTTTCGTCCTTGAAGGCCTGGCGCAGGGGGGAGGTGCTGTCGAAACTGGCGACGCCGTACTTGGCAAACTCCTCGATGTGCGCGCAGCGGGTGATCCCGAAGAGGTGGAGGCGGGTGGAAGGGTTGCGCACCTCGTCGATGGCCCGGAGGCAAGCCAGGATTTCCGGCGTCTTCAGTGGCACCATTCCGCCCAGGCCGATGTACTCGTAGCCCATCCGCTGCATCTGGGCCACGGAGTCCGCGTAGGACCGGGGGCTCCACCCCTGGGCGGCACCCATGGGTTCGAAGTGGCATCGGCGGTCGCGGTGGCGCTGGATGAAGTCCGCAGCCAGGGTCAGGGTGATCTCCTGCCTGCGCCGGCACTCCTCCAGGAGGGGGTGGTCGAGGCCCTCCAGCAGGTCGTCCATGGAGGGGTCGTAGGCGAAGATGACGTGATCGATCGAGACGCCGATGTCGAAGCCGCACTCCACGTGAAAATCGATGACTTCGTCGACTGTGTAGGGAGGCACGTCCTCTTTCGCATAAGAGAAGGCGCCACAGTCGCCCAGAGTCCTCAGCTTCTTCTCGGGATCCACCTTCTCGAGTCGGAAGAAGTCCCGCGCGCCCACTCGGAGCAGGCGATGCCTCTGCGCCAGGCTGTAGCGCATCTGCCCGCCCCCGATGCCGTCTACCATGGCTTTGGAGATGAGCATGCCGTCATACGGGGGCGCGTCGTGCACCTCGTGGGCGTACAGGTCGTCCCGCTGCCGGATTCGGAAGTCAGCCCGGGTTTCCGTATCGAAATCGAAGCCAGGGTCGATGAGGTCGTGGCTGTCAGGGAAGAAGAACTTCATGGCTGGTGCCCTTTGACGTCGAGATACGTCCGGACCAGGTAGGAGGAGAGGTTGCGGATATGGCGGGGCACGTTCTGCACCTCGTTCCAGCGGAGGGAATCCAGTTCTTGCCAGACTCCCTCCGTCCAGCGGCAGTGGGGTGCCACCATCTCCAGGTCTCTCTCCACCGCGGCTCGAGTTCCTCTCTTCCGGATGTCCATGCCCGCCATGACCCGGTCCATCAGGCGCCCCATCGAGCGAATGCCCACGCCATGCATCAAGCGGCTCTGGCGTGGCGACAGGCCCCACGACAGGGGGAAGACCTGCTTCACCGCAGACCAGTAGCACATCAGGACTTCCATGCACCCGGCTTCGTCGATGGTGCCGGTCGCCAGGTTCCAATAGGGGAAGAGGCATCCTGTCGGCGAGGTCAGGCTGTGCTCGACCATGGCAACAACGGACGTGTCTGTCACGGGCCCTTCGGCGCGGCCTCCAGACCCCGAGGGGCGCCGGATCAATTCCATGAAGGGTGAGTCCGGGTGTCGGTTGAGGTTGTCGCAGAGCCTCGACGCGACGGTGCGAGCTTCCACTTTCTGGCCCAGGGGCTCCTCCATGTGGGGGAGGAGCTCCGTAACGAGGCCCCGAGGCAGGGGCTTCACCGAGTTCACTCGCAGGAACTGCTCCCGGTGGACCTCCACGTCATCGGCAACGAAGGCGCAGATGGGCACAGGGAGGTCCCGCTTCGAGGAGCCGGTGAGGGCCGCGGTCCGCTGCTGCCCGTCCACAATCCACCCGGGCTTGGCTTCGTGGTCCTTGGGAATGGGGATGCCCAGGACGCCTGGCTCCGAGGGGTCTTCGAGCGCGTTGCCTGGCGAGGCCGGCTCAAATTGAACCTGCGAATTGAAGGCGAGGATGATGGAGTTAGGGAGGAGTATGTGGTCTCGTTCGAGGTATTCGGCGATCGCGCGGATGTGCTCGCGTACCTCCGGCCGCTGGTACCCGATGAGGTCGCCTCCCTGGTCCCGAGAGACCTGGGAGATGCAGGCCACCTGCTCCAATTCCTGACCCGTCAGCGTGAACAGGAAGAGCGGGTGGCGCTCGTTCTGGGTCACTCTCAGGGCGTTCTTGCAGAGCACCGCCGATGAGTTCACGGTCTTTCTCCTGTTACCTGGCGATAGATGTTCCGGAACCGGCTCTGCTCGCACGCCCAACCGGATCTTCGATACGCCCGGTGGAGCAGCGTACAGGAGGCGGCCTCTCCCTTGCTCAGGGCTTTGCGAACGTAGTCACGCACCTCGTCATCGGTCATCTTTTGACGCCGAGGCATCGGCATGGGTCTGCACTCGTTCAGGAAGCCTTTGGCCCAGGTGGCGAGGCTTTGCCTGGAGCCAACGGAAACCCCCAGTTCCTCGACGGCCCGGGCTGCGAACCGGACATTGAGGGATGTGAGCGCACCGCCCAGGAGATCCCGGGCCCGCGCTTCGCATGGGACGATAGCCGACTTCAGGGGCTCCGGGGCATCCAAGCCCCCGGAAAGGATGCTGAGGGCGTCCGGGTTCAGAAGGTTTGTCGTCGCTTGCAGCAGGTCGGAGTGCATCGCCCGGATGTAGGCAGGCGAGGCTACAACCAGAACCCTAGCCTGCGGGTTCTTATGGGTGAGTTCCGTGAGGCTACGGACCTTCCCCGAAGTGGGGCCCTCCCAGCGGCTCATGAGGCGCCACCAGTCCTCCTGGTCTTGCTTCCGCCGAATGGGATCGCTGCTCCGGGACACCGAGTCTGGGTGACCCGGCGAGAAGGTGGCCGCGTAGGGAACGAGTCCCGACTCCCAGGGGACCAGGCCGTAGCCTGCGGAGGCGATCCACATCGTTGCGGCGCAATGCAGGCGGTTTGCCTTCTCGGCCAGATCTCGGACCACGAACCAGTGGTCGCCACAGTAGAGTTCGGGGGCCGGCACGGCTTGGCTTGGCTCGGACCTCAGTCGGTTCAGCCACTCCCGATGACGCGCCTCCACGTCCTCACCGGGCACATTCCTGAGGTGAAGGCTTCGCCTCACCGGCTTGCGCTTCCGGTTTGTACACGTGACGACGATGTGTAGGGTTGCGTCGTTCATTGTTGGCAACTCGATCTGGAAGCGCTGGTCAGGAGCAGCGCCCGGGGGGCTTTACGGCTGTGCTGGGAGTGTGTGCCAGCGGTCTGGTCCAACTGGTCATGGCAAAGGCATTGTGGTTGTGGATGCTCTCGTGGTTCACGGCCTCGACCGAGAAAAATTGCACCCGGGCATCCTGGCGGAGCTTCATAGCCGCATTCCTCACGATGTCCTCCACGAAGGCAGGGTTGTCGAAGGCCTGCATCGTGACGTGCCGCTCGTCATCGCGCTTGAGCAGGGGATAGATGGGGGCAGAAGCTGACGTCTCTGCAACTTCGATGATTTCTTCGATCCACATCAGGGCAGGGCGCCCGTCCTCCTCTCGTTCCGTGCGGACCTCGATCCCAACATACCCGCGCTGGTTATGGGCACCGTAGTCGCTGATCGCTTTGCTGCATGGGCACAGGCTCGTGACCGGGACGTCCACCTTGACGACGAAGTCGTCGCTGCCGCAGTTCATCATCCCCGAGAATGTGCACTCGTAGTCAAGAAGTCCGCTCTTGCCGCTCGACGGGGCGCGCCGCTCGAGGAAGTAGGGGAACCGGACCGACATCTGGGCCGTCTCCGCGTCCAACCGCCGCCGGAGGTCCGCCAGGATTTGCGGAATCGTCCGCATCGTGACCTCTCCCCGGTGCTCGTTGAGGACCTCGAGGAATCGGCTCATGTGGGTTCCCCGGAAGTGGTGGGGGAGGCTGACTGACATCTCGATGTGGGCCACCGTTTGCTGCCGGGCGTTCTCGCGGTCCAGCACCACGATCGGATACCGGAGGTCCCGGACGCCCACCTTCTGGAGCGGCACCTGCCGAGTGTCCGTGCCACCTTGAATGTCAACCATCAGTGTTGGACCTCGCCCTCATAGATGCATCCCGAAGTGCACGTCTCGCGCACAACGACCCTGCACAGGAGGGGCAACCGGGGCTTCACCCTGTTCCAAATCCACCGGGCCAGGTTCTCGCTGGTTGGATTCTCCAGGCCCTCAATCTCGTTCAGGTAATTGTGGTCCAGTGTCTCCAGGACCGGCTTGAAGGCCATCTTGATCTCGCCGAAATCGACGATCCACCCCGTGCCTTCACCCACCTCGCCCTGCACGTGCAGAGTCACCATGAAGGAGTGGCCGTGGAGTCGTCCACACTTGTGCCCCTCGGGCACATAGGGCAGACGGTGGGCGGATTCGAATGTGAATTCTTTGAAAATTTCCATCGTATTAAGTAATCCTCAATAGTTTGTGAGTTTGGAGGCTGAGGCCCCACTGGGGATGGTCTAGACAGTATCGCACCGCCAGTTTTGTGTTCTCCTGAACGTTCGGGCCATCCATCGGCTGGATAAAGAAGTGAGTGAAGTCCAGGTTCTGGAAGCGCTCTGGTGACAGGCCCTCCTGCGGAAAGACCACCTTGAGTTCGGTCCCCCGAGTCTGGACGAGAGGCGCCCCCGCCTTGGGGCTAACGCAGATCCAGTCAATGCCTTCAGGAGCAGGATGCGTGCCATTCGTCTCCACGGCGACCTCGAAGCCCAGGAAGTGGAGTCCGTCCAGGAGTTCCCTGTCCATCTGGAGCAGTGGCTCGCCTCCCGTGCAGACGGCTAGTCTCCGGACCCTGTCTCCTCCCTCGGCCGGCCACCGGGAAGCGACGGCGCGCGCCAGGTCTTGGGCAGTCGCGAACCGACCTCCCCCCGGGCCGTCGGTTCCGACGAAGTCTGTGTCACAGAAGCGGCAGATGGCGCTGGCGCGATCCGCCTCCCGCCCTGACCAGAGGTTGCAACCGGAAAACCGGCAGAAGACTGCGGGTCGCCCGGCGTTCGCTCCTTCGCCTTGGAGGGTGTAGAAGATTTCTTTGACGGCGTAGCTCACGCGGGAACCTCGATACGGCTCTGGTAGGGAGCCGGGTCCTCGAGTCCCAGGTGCTTGAAGCCCCTCTGGCGCAGCAGGCACGCGTCGCAGTGGCCGCAGGCATGGCCGTCGGCCTCGGGGTCGTAGCATGACAACGTCTCGCTGTAGTCGACGCCCAGACGCAGGCCTTCCTCGATAATCTGGGCCTTCGTCATCTGCATCAGGGGCGCATGGATCTTGAAATTGCAGGTCCCTTCCACGCCAACTCGGGTCGCCAGGTTCGCCATCTTCTGGTAGGCTTCGATATACTCGGGCCGGCAATCTGGATACCCGCTGTAATCCAGGGCGTTCACGCCGATGAAGATGTCGGAAGCTTCCAATACCTCGGCCCAAGCTAGGGCAAAGGACAGGAAGACCGTGTTCCTGGCGGGCACGTAGGTGATGGGGATTCCCCCACCCAGGTCCTTCATCTCCCGGTTTTTGGGAACGGCCACGTCGGAAGTCAGGGCGGAGCCGCCAAAAATCCGAAGGTCGATGTTGGCGATGACGTGCTCGGCCACTCCCATTTGGGTGGCAACCCGTTGGGCCGCAGCGAGTTCGACTTCGTGCCGTTGGCCATAGCGAAATGTCAGGGCGTGACACTCATAGCCTAACGCCTTGGCCATCGCCAGCGTCGTGGTGGAGTCTAGCCCTCCGCTCAGGAGGACGACCGCCTTGGGCTTCTTCATGATTTCTCTTCCTCTCCATACTGACGTCAGGATGCTGGACTGAGCGTCCTCTCAACGCGATGGGCTTGCCGCCGGTACACGGCCAGGGCGAAGTCCGTGGTGGCTTTGACGCTGGTCCGAGTGTTGCTGATCTTGCCGTCGTAGACCGCCAGGCCCTTGAGGTCGGTGCTGCTCCGGGTCCAGTCGATTGAGGTCACAGTCCGGGCAAAGGCTTCTCTCCATCCATCCCCGTCCTGGAGCAGGGAGCCGACAAGTGATGTCAGGGCCAGCCAGCCCAGGCCGTGGGGGAAGACGAACCGGTCTCGGAGGTCGCCAGCCGAAACCTTCCCTTCCATCAGCCACTGCCAGTCGGGGAAGGCGTCGATCAGCGTCTGCCAGATGTCCCGGACTTCCTGGTAGACCTTGTCAAAGTGTTCCTCCCCGAGGAGTTCCCGCGGATCTCCGGACCCCATCCGCTTCGTGAGCCCCTCAAGTATTGAGCGCGTTCCCTCGACCAGGGTGTTCAGCGTGACCACGTTGGTGCTGGACCTGGGCAGGGAGTTCGTCCTGCGGTTCACCCGACCGCCAAACAGCGGTATGTCAGAGGCCAGTTGCTTCGCCATCCGCGAGATCGGATCGCGCGAGTCGAAGGCGTAGCCGATGGTCTTGTTCACCGGCTTGGCGTTCAGGTTGAGGTCCGAGAAGAGTTGCCTCACCTGGTCCGGGTTGACATAAGGCAACAGGACCACCGGGATGCATTCGTCTGCCAGGGTCGGGTTGGTGGTGAGGGCCCGGATGCCCGCCCGAGCGCGGTGTTGGCCATCTGCTGGGAAGAGGCGGATGGACCCAGAGAAGCGCAGAGTGCCCGTCTTGGCGACGAACCCATCCTTTTGGTGCGGCTCGAACGAGAAGTCCGAGGAATCCTCTACGGGGTGCTCCAGGTGCCGCGGGAGCATGATCAGGGTCAGGGCGGAGAAGAAGTGGTCATCCTCTCGCAGATACTCTACCAAGTCGGTGATCCGCTTGCGGGCCAGGGAGCGCTGCATCTCCTGGTCCTCGTCCAGTTCGCGGACCAGGTTCTCTGGGAAGGTGACAAGCCGATCCAGTTCGCCCCAAGTCAGGGCACCAGCAAAGTAGCGGTGCAGGCCCTGTCGCCCCTCAACGACCTCGAGTGAAAACACGTGCTACGGCTCCCGTGTTCGAACGTATGTTTGAGGAATTTTCTTCCTCACTGAGGATATCCTAGGGGGCGCGATGAATGTTTGTCAACGATGTGGAGATATTTTTTCTGCGTGCGTCCCGCGCATGGCATCACCAAAGTAAGCGGTGCGCCAGGACCGTTCTTGAACGGCAAGTATTATGGCGTACCCCTCGAAGAGGTTGACAGATCCCCTGTAGGAAAACCCCCGGCGAACTACCGGGAGGAACGAACATGAACATGGATGCGCAAGGCCACGAGGCAATCTCCAAGCTGGAGGGGTGCGGGAAAGTGGGTGTCCCCTAAGACGCAGAGTAGCCTGTCCTTATTCAGATGGGAGCAGGTGTCTCCCAGGTTATTTCCCTATCCAACGCGTAAACTATGGAACGGCCTGCGCAGCCCACCAAAGAAGCTCTTCCCTATCATTCTCGAAAGGCAGAAGGACACTGCGACGAGAGTCACTGAAACGCAGTCCCGCCTAGAACCTGACGTCTTGAGAGGAGAGTCTGGTGGTAGGTAGCAATCCGGGGCTGGGCTTCGACGGGTTTGTTTATGGCCGGCAGGTGAGTCCGCCTCCTGTCATCCTTTGTCACCGAGACGCGGTAGCATCTGGGAAGGGTGCTTGTTGAATGCCTATCGGAAGCCTGATTTATCTGGACAATAACATCGATCTGGGTCCCCTGCGGATCCTGAACCAGAAGACAACTGGTCAACTGATGGTCCGTGCGATTTGGAGCGGCGACAAACATGTCGTCAACAAGAAGGAGGCGGGTGCGCGCCTGTTTCCTCTCTTTCCCGGTCAGAGGGTGGCACTGGAGTCCGATCCGGAGAAGGTAGGGGTCATCCGCTGTGTGGATGACCCCCAGTCCTCGAAACTCCGTAGTCTCACCCTCAAATTGCCCGACACCGACTTGGTGACCCAGGAGTCCAAGGTCGTCCCTGCGGTGCCCCAACTCCAGGACCCGATACAGGTGTTCGAAGCGCTCACTTACCGGGGTGCCGGGCCGTTCCAGGGGCGATGGAACCTGCGCCGCGAAGTGTCGCGTTGGTATGAGGAGACCGAAGGCGTCCCAGGACTGCTGGGCGCCCGCGTTCGCCTCCTGGGTCATCAACTCTATGCCTGTCGGCGCGTGCTCTGGAGCACCTCACCTCGCTTCATCCTCGCCGACGAGGTCGGCCTCGGAAAGACCGTCGAGGCGGGGCTGATCCTCCAGACACTCTGGGCTTCGCGCCCGGAGCTCTCGGTGCTGGTAATCGCACCAGGCACCATGACGCGGCAGTGGCTCTGTGAACTCTATCTTCGGTTCGGCGGCCGGGCCTTCAACCTGGTCGACCTCCCTCGACTCCGGACCATCTCGGCCGCGGAGAAGCTCAGGCTCTCCTATAGCACCCGGATGGTCCTCTCTTCCGACGTCCTGGGCAACGATTCCATCCTTCAAAAGGCCGTTCTGAGGCGTAAGTGGGGCATGGTCGTGATTGACGAGGCCCACCAGTATCCCCCGGGGCATGCCCTCTTTCGGCTTTTGCTCGAAATTTCTCGAAACAGCGAGGGCTTGCTCGCTCTTTCTGCGACCCCGTCAAAACGAGAGGTCAAAGGTCTCCTGGGCTTGCTGCAGTTGACCTCTCCAGAGAACTACGAGGGTTTGAACGAGGCGGATCTCGAGGCGCGGATAAAGGACAAGCAGGAGATCTGGGACAAACTGCTCTTCACAACCAAGCTCCAGAGCGAGGCCCGCTACGAAGGAACTTCTCTTGACGCGGACGCGCTGGAGATGATCGCCGAGGAGTGGGACGGCCTCCTCGACGCAGACCCGATGGTATCAGAGTTTCGGGAACGTGTTCGCCAGGGCGACGCTGCGGCGGTGGACGAACTCGTGGGCTATGTCCAGGAATTCCACCGCATCGACCACCGGATCGTGCGCACGCGCCGCGCCACCCTGTCATCCTTCGAAGCAGGCTGGAGCCAGCGCATCCCCGAGAAGATCGCCTACCAACCCAAAGCGACCGAGGTCCTCGTCGCCGAGCACGTAGAGCGACTTGCCCAGTACAGTCTTTCGGAGCCTAACGCCCTCGCGCTGTGCGGCTTGTACCACCGTGCCTCGTGCACCACGCCCGACCACTTCGATTCGATCCTTCAACGACGTGTTCGATCCCTGAATCGTGGAGTGCCCAGCACGCCCAAGGGCTACCTGGAGACTTGGATGAGCGACCCCGGTGCCGAGGATGAAGAGTGGCTCCTCGGGGCGATCCTGGAAGGGGTCCCGGCGTTCCCGAAGGAGCGGCAGTGGCTGGAGCAAGCCCGCGGTCTGGTGAGCGACTGGCAAGCGGCCGAAGAAGGCGGGTGCGGAAGATTCCAGGCGGCCACGAATTGGATCGCGCAGCATCTGGAGAAGTCGCCTGCCCGGAAGGTTCTGGTCTTCTCGCAAGAACGTCAGGTTGTGGAGGCCTTCAGTCTGCATCTTCAGGCGCTTCTCGGCAAGCCCTCCGTTGAGGTGTTCCACTTCGCTCTGGACTCTCATCAACTGAATGATGCGGCACTTCGTTTCCAGCGGGACCCTCAATGCCGGATCCTTGTATCCGACGAATTGGGCGGAGAGGGTCGCAACTTCCAGATGGCGACGGCCGTCGTCCACCTCGATCAACCCTGGTCGGTCGCCCGGCTCGAGCAACGAATCGGCCGCCTCGACCGGATGGGCCGGCCCGCCGAGGTGCCTGTGCTCACCGTCAGCCTCGTGGGTCCAAATCGACTCGAGCAGGCCGTGGTCACTCTTCAGCATGAAGTCTTCAATGTGCACTCGCGGTCGATCGGGGGTCTTGAATTCATCCTGCCGGCACTGCAGAGGGAGATCCACCAGTCCGCCTGCAAGGGCAGTCACACTTTCCGGGGTCACCGTGACCGATGGCAAGCTCTGGTACGCGAGGGGTTGCAGCAGACGGACTTAGATTTCGAGCGGTCCAACGACTCGTCCAAGCGCGAATTGTTGCTCTCGACCGAGCTTGCTCAGGTCTTGGAGGCTGAGGTGGGCGGCGCGGTAGCTGGCCCGTTGACCTATTGGGCAAAACACCTCAAAGTCTACAGCCACCGCGATGGCAAAATCGTCGACTTCAGTTGGGAACGCGAGTATCTCCGCCACGCACTCATCGGCTTCCGGAATCGTGGGACTGGGAAAATGGACTTCAGGGGCACGTTCCATCGGCGCCTGGCTCTGGAGGACGAGTCCCTCCATTTGTTCGCACCGGGGCACCTTCTGGTCGATGCGTTGGTCGAGAGCCTGGACAGTTCGAGCCAGGGCCGGGCCGCCGCTTTCTACCGAGACCTGGGCCCCGAGAATGCAGGTCGGGCGTTCCTGCTCGTGATGGGCCGCACGATGCTGGATGAGGAGCAATGGCCGTCGCACGAGGAGATGCCTGCCGGTCTGAAGGCCAGGGCCTGCCGACGATTGTTCCCTGCAGTCGAGATGGCGACCGTTGCGTTGGACCCAGGTGGCGATTTCCCGGCCACCGCCGTAACCGATTCGGCGCTGTCGAGAAGACTCTTGGCGGGACACGCCGGCAACATCCCGGAACCTGTGTGTCGGATCAACGAACTGTATAGCCTCTTCAAACTAGACCAACTCTTCGCCGCGATGCGAGAGGGAGTTGTTTCCGGCTTGGCCCAGATACGTGCTGCTCGGCGGGACGTGGTCGAATTGGCAGCACAGGGACTTCAGGAAGACTTTCGGTATGACTTCGGGTACCTCCGTGGGCTGTTGCGTATACCGGGTCAGCGAGCGCAGGCAGGGACGGAACTGCGTCTCCGTGAGGCCCTCATCGAGAGTGTGCGGAGCGAACGCGTGGAAGTTGAGGCGATACTGTTGATCGTTGGCAAGCGATGAGCATGGGCACATTTGCAGGAAGTGGACAGGACGAGACTTGGCGGCTTGAGGCGTCGAAACGCTGCTACAACAGGTTCCTTCAGACGTCCGCCCTGGCTGATCGAGGGGTCCTGCTGCGAGAGGCCGTCCGCCTGAATCACGGGGTGCTGACTCTACCAAGCGTCTCCCTGTCCCAGGATATCGCCGCCAACAGATCCCGCTTCGGGTTGAGGATCCGCTACACGGAGACTGAAGGCCACGTCTCCCTGGAAGACTCATACCTTCCGGCCGGATGTCCGCCGGAACTCCAGGAGGCTCTTCGACTCGACACGTCGTGTCGCCGTCCGTCTGCTAGGGAGGTCGCCGACGCTCCCCTCCTTCGTTTGAGTCCCCATTTGGACTACCACAACCCGACGCAAAAGGCCGCCGTCCGTGCACTCGTGACGATGCCCCCCGGAGCGACCTTGCTCGTCTCCATGCCTACGGGTTCCGGCAAGAGCCTTCTCTTCCAGTTAGGCGCCCGCTGGTGGTCGCAGATGAGGTCTGCCACGGTTCTGGTCATCGTTCCTACGATTGCCCTGGGGCTCGACCACGCGAAGTCAGCGCGCTCCTTTCCCGGTCTAGAGGGCGCCGTTGCTTTGTCTTCATCCGTCTCGGAGGAGGAACGCCTCGAGCGACTCGAGGAGTTGGTCCAGGGAGTGACTCCCCTGGTGTTCATGTCTCCAGAGATGGCCCTGGGGCCGCGCACGTCGGCCTACCTGCGCGAGGCAGCGGAGCACAAAAGGCTTGTGGCCATCGTCGTCGACGAGGCGCACATCATCGAGTCCTGGGGCCGCAGTTTCCGGCCCGATTTCCAGAGACTGCCGGGGCTCGTCGGCGACCTCAGAACGGCGAACCCGGACCTTCGGGTTCTGCTCCTGTCGGCCACCATCGATGACGACTCCCGGAACCTCCTGCGGAGACAGTATCGGGACGCGGACTACCTTGAGGTCTCTGCGGGCGTGCCTCGATACGAGTTCGACCTCCTCACTCAAGAACTCGCCACCTCCGCTGCTCGCGATCACTTGGTTGCGGAACTGCTGGACGTGCTGCCGCGGCCGTGCATCGTCTACACGACTCGGGTTCGGGACGCGGAGGCTCTGCACGCTCAGGCGAGAGCCCACGGATATGAATCTACCGCATTGTTCACGGGTGAGACGAGCGGCTCCGAAAAGGAACGCATCGTCAGCGAGTGGAGCACCGGGGCTCTCGACCTCGTCTTCGCCACCTCGGCGTTTGGACTCGGAGTGGACAAGTCCGACGTACGCTGCGTCGTCCATGCCTGCGTCCCGGAAGATGCAGCCCGCTACTACCAGGAGATAGGACGCGGAGGGCGCGACGGGCACCAGAGCCTCGCGCTGTGCCTCTGGACGGGGGAGGACCTCCAGAATGCAAGGCGGATGCAGGGACAACTGCTGCGGCCGGAGGTTGCAGTCTCCCGGTGGCACGCGATCGTCGAGAAGGCCAAGCGTGAGCTGAGTCTGGAAACCGTGGGGGGGCGCTTGACGATGAGGGTCTCTCTCGACTCACTGCGTGAAGGTCTGGGCCGGCGCTCGGGAGGACACAATCGCCGGTGGAACCGCGCGCTCCTGACGCAACTGCAGAGAGCGGGCTACCTACGGTGCCTTCTTGCTGACGAGGCCCACGACTCTTGGCTCGTGGAGGTCCTGCAACCGGAGATCTTGGTAGATGACGAGGTGCTGGCCAGCGCCGTCGCACAGCGCGACGAAGAGCAGGACCGGCTTCGCCAGGCGTTGGACGACCTCGTCGAGGTCCTTCGGAGCGACGGGACCGCAGAGATCTGCCAACTGGTCCGAATGTTCGAGAAGGTGGAAGCCGGTGCACCTCTCGCCGAGCCGTGCGGTCGCTGCCGTGTCTGCCGCAGCGCGGGAATCGCCCCCCCCCGCCGCGTCACGTTTCTTGGCACCCGGGCGGCGTGGAAGTCGAACCAAGTGAAGCGACGGTGTTCACTGTCGCCGGGCGTCTACGTGGTTCACCCGGAGTATCGATCGCAGCCGGGAAACCTCCTGTGCCGACTGGTCCGCCTGGGACTGGACCAGTGGATCGTACCAGACCGGCAAGGTGAGGCGTGGGCTGCATGTTTGCATCACGAGCCGAGGAGGCTCGGTTTCCTCCTGCTTCACCGACACCTGAGGGAACAGCTGTTCTCATTGTTGGGTTTGCCGACAGTGCTCCTGATGGAACCGGGTGACCCCGAAGCCGTACTGGAACGAGCTCTTGCTGAGAGGGGCGACGAGCAGGTCCTCGTCCTTATCGCTCCAGAAGATTACCAGTTCCGTGGAAGACCCGTGGCCCAGGTGGCTGGCATTCGACCACCTTACTCGGAAACAGACCTGGGCCTCTTGGAGGAGTGCGAAGACCGATGAGCTTGTTATCGAACACCCAGGGCCGACCGGAGCGCGTGCGTTCGCTGGTGGGCCTCCTCTCCGCTCACGGCGGCACGATGCCTCGAGAGGAGGTGTACGACTGGCTCCTGCCTCGCCCCTTCCGCAACCGGGACCAGGTCCCTACCTCCATCCAGAACACCATCGGAGCCGCGAGCGATCTTGGACTCGTAGAGACCTTTCGAGACCGCCTGGTGCTCGTCCACCCGCACGTCCCGACGAGTGAGGACGCGCTGTCCGACTACTGCCATGACTTCCTGTGCACCACCGAGAAGCAGGAGGATCGGGTCCTTCTCGACGCCTTTGCCTACTTCGTGGTCCGTTCGGAGCAGCATGGGAGCACAGACTGGATCGAGTCGAACCGCCAGGTTGCCGACGAGGTCAACGACGTCTTGATGAAACAGGCCAGCGAAGATGACGAACGGCGCTTCAACGACACGAAGATCGCGCCGTGGAAGAGTTGGATGACCTACCTGGGCCTCGGCTGGGAAGCTCCGTCACTGCCCACCTTCTATCCCTCCGTGACGGAGCGTCTCCAGCGGGTGGTGCGGGACGTCGGAATGGTGCTCGGCTCTGATCGGGAGGTCGATGCGGCCACCTTCATGCGCGAGCTCGCCAGCCGAATGCCCTACCTGGACGGGGGCGAGCGATTCCGCTCCATCTGCGATTCGGTCCCGTTCCGTCCGACGCGAACCACGTGGATCCTGAGCGAGGCCCTGCGAGACCTGCACGACGATGGGACGCTCCGCCTCCACGTTCGCGGCGATGCGCGCGAGGGTCAACAGTTGGCTCCGGACGACACGCACTCCATCCGCTCCTACTTCGTCTCCGTCACCATTCTCCGAGGTATTGCATGAGCCTGAACCGCTTTGCTTGCTGGAAATCGCCCGACGCCAACGAGATCCTCCGCACCGAAGCCCTCCAGGGCCACGAGTCCATCTTCCTGGCCGTCCACACTCCGATGCAAGGGTTCGAGGTCGAGAAGGGCACCCGGAGCGCCTGGCTCGAACACCGAACGGAACGAGGATTCCTGGACGCCCTGAACCGAGAAGGGCTGAAGCACGTCTTTGCCGTGGTCGAAGGTGAACCCGGAGCGGGGAAGTCGCATCTCATCCGCTGGCTGAAGATCCAGTGGCAGCACCAGCAGGATCTGGTCTTGCTCATCCAGCGCGCGGAAGGCAGCCTGGACGGAACGCTGCGTCAGATTCGCAATGAACTGGCAGGCGAATTCGCCGACCACTTTACAGGTCTCGGCGAGGTCCAGCAATCATCCCTCGAAGGCCGCGCCAAGGACTTTCTCTCGAAGCTGGCAAACCGCATGGATCGTAATTCCTACGAGCGGGAGAGCGAGCTTCCGACGCACCATGAGTTTGTAGAAGACAAGCAGTTCTCGCGTCTCCTCCACCATGACCAGGTGCGCTCCCACTGGGGAGCGCCTCGGCGCATCATGGGAGTCGTGTCGGGGGAAGGCGAGCGGAACTCGGCGTTGGCCGACTTCCGTCTCCAGGACATCGCCGAACTGGCGGCCCTCGCGAACGACATCAGCGAGGTGGGTATGAGGCCGATCCAGCTCCTTCGGGCCCTCGGCCGGGAAGCGAAGAGGTTCCAGCCTCTGCTCGAGGAGGGCCTGACGCAGCAGCAGATCTATGCTGAGCTTGGAGACGAGGTCCGGAACAGCAGGATCCTCGTGGAGGCACTTAATGCGCGCCTGAACTCGGCTCTCCAGGGCTTGCTCGGGATCAGCTTACAGGGACTCAAAGACCTCTTTCGGCGGGTGCGCAGAACGCTGAAGCAGCAAGGTCGGCGACTCGTGCTCCTGCTCGAGGACATCACAAGCTTTCAAGGAGTGGACGACCAACTCATCGATGTGCTGGTGGAACAGAGCGAGACCGCCCAGGCTCACGACATCTGCGACCTCATCTCCGTGGTGGGCATCACGCCGGATTACCTGAACAACCATTTGCGTCGACTCGGCAACATTCAGGACCGGATTACCTTCCATATCCGTTTGAGCACCGACAATGATGGGAGTTTCCAGGAGGTGTCCGGTGTGCGCACTCCGGAGGAACGCCTTCGGTTCGCGGCCACGTACCTTCGAGCGGTACGAAGTGGAGTTCAGGCTCTCGAGGAGTGGCACTCCACGGATCTCGACGCACCCGTCCCGAACGCCTGCGATCGCTGTCCCCTGCGAGAACAGTGCCACCACACCTTTGGTGCCGTCGAATTGAGCAGCCCCCGCCACGGAGCCACTCAGGCGGTTGGTTTGTATCCCTTCACCAGCGAGGCCATCAACCGAATCTTCCTGGCTCTGCACGATCCCAGGGCCGACCGCAACTTGAAGACGCCCCGCGGAGTCCTCCAGCAGGTGCTGGCCCCGTCCCTGCTCAAGCCGGAGGCGGTGGAGCGCGGCGTCTTCCCCCCTCCCGACCTGGAAGGTGCATGGCTTCCCGATTCGGACCGACTGCTGCTGGGACGACTCCACTCCATGGTCCAGAACCTCGGAGGGGACGAAGCGACCCGGGAACGCCTGCGCCGCCTCATCGCTTGGTGGGGAGACCGCAGTGAGGCCTCGACCCGCGAGGACGTCGAAGGACACGTCCGGTTCGCAGGAGTGCGAAAACAGGTCTATGAAACGTTCGAACTCCCCTGGTTGGGCGCTGCCGAGGCCCTTCCGCCGAAGGATCCTCCAACACTCCCAGCACAGACTTCTCGGCTGTCCGAGTCGACGACGACGGACCTGGTTGAGAAGACCTCAGGACCGAGTCTGGACCGGGACTCCGACGGTGGACCCCGAGCCCCAAAGACCCCGACGAAGTCCCCTCCCGCTCGCAAGTCTCTCGGTCGAACGGATCAGGCGGAGTTTGCGCAGCGGTCCGCCGAACTGAAGAATTGGCAGGAAATGGGGCGACTCGATGATGGGCAGTGGTGGGATGCGCGAGCCTATGAACTGGTGGAGTCTCTGCCCTGGCGGCGTCTCGGCATCAGCGCATATCTGCAAGAGAAACTCTTCACGCAGCAGACGGTCGCATTGAGCGGGTCCGGCAGGACCGACAGCCGCCACTTCGTCATCCCCTCCGAGTCATGGGTCCGCGATGGCCTCGAGAGCCATATCCAACTCCGAGTCGCCGGCGATACAGTCCAGGACGCAGAATTCCACAGGCGCCGTGTGGCACGATTCCTGCGCCGACTGGCCCGCTTGGCCCAATCTCGTGTCGCGGAGGTCGTCCCTTCCGGCGCCGACGGGGGACGCCTGTGGTCAGTGCCGGCGACAGCCACTCAGGTCCTGCTCGCCAGGGCATGGATGCGCGGCACGGCCTCGCCGAAGGACTCCACGTCTCGGCAGTGGCGCGCCGTCGTCGAGAAAGAGGCACCCGCCGAGGCCAGTGCCAAGGAACGCGTGGACTCCTGGACCGCGATCGTGCAGAAAACGTCCGGCTCACACGCGACGGTTCGTGAGGCACTGCTCCACTGGGTCAACCTTCCTCAGGCGACCAAGGGCCCAACAGCACAGAACGTGACCTTCCTGGATGCTGAGGAGGCTGCCCCCGCACTGCTCCGCCTGGTACAGTCCGGTCGACTGGACGCTTTCCCCCCTGCGGTTCCTCGCCGGGAGCAGACGGCAATCCTGGAGAGGCTTGCCGATCTGGCAAAGGAGGTTCAGCAGCGACTGCCGCAGGTCGCGCGGCGGGAGAGAGAGCGCCTGCTCCGTCTCTGCGATGACATCAACCAAGCTTGCCGGGGAGGCTCGCTTCCGGACTACATTGGGCGGGTTGTCCAGGTCCTGAACTCCGTCACGAAGGTCTGCCCCTCTGTTCCTCCGGGGGCGGTGAATGAGTGGCTGAAGGTGCGTGATGGCCTGCGGGAGAGCGGAGTGCTGGCAACAAACGATGAACGCGGACAGGCGGTCAAGGAACTCGACGATTTTCTTGCGGACGCCGGGGACTCCGACATCCGAAACCTCGATGGAGCAGAACTCCTCGCCTGGGCACAGAAGGCGCCTGCGAAGGAACTGGGTCAACTCTGGGAACTGACCCGCTCGATCGAAGCTTCGCTGGAGCAGATCGGTCGCTATGCTGAGGAACTTGTGCTGAGTTCCGGCACGGCCGGTGCCGCGACCCTGACTGACGTTCAGCAGATCGGGGAAAGGCTCATGGCCTTGGCCCAGGAACTGGAGGAGGCCATCCGATGAATCAGGTGAAGCAGGTGGACCATCTCGAGAACTTGGAGAACCTTCTGCGCGACGGTCGCCTCGCCAGGGCTGAGGAACAGAGGAAGTTTGGTTCCGCTCTGACAGACGCGACGAGGTCGCTCCAACAGGCCGCGGTTCGATTCGAGGGCCTGGCCCGAATGTCCGGTGCTGCGTGCGAAGCGAGGCCCGCATTGAACTCTGAGGAACGCAGCCGACTCGCGGCGATGTGCAATGATCTTCGACGTGCCGGGCAGCAGATCGCCTCTGCGGCCCGCGATGGGTCCGAGGAGCACCTGCGCGAGGTCCGGCATCTCGTCAAAGATGTCGAGGCCACCACCACCCGTATCGAAGACGCGCTGTCGAGTGCTTGGCAGCGTCGGGCGGACAGGGAGTTCTCCCGGGCCGACGCGTTGGCCGGACTGCTTCAAAAGGTCCCTGAAACCCAGCACTTGGGTCATCAACTCAAGGCCGTGGCCCAGAAGGGCCTGCAGTGGAAGAAGCAATTTCCGCCCGACGCGCCGGGATTGGCCGAGTTCCAGAGTCTCATCACACGCACCCAAGCCCTGCTGGAGGAACTCGCGACCTCCGGCGCCGACGACGACGTCGTAGACTTCCTGCAAGCCACGGTCGAGGGGCGGGCGAGGCTCAATGATTGCTCGCAGCGCACTCGTTCATGGCTGCAGGAGCGTGGGGCCCTTGGACTGTTCCGCGTCACGCTGGGCTAAGGCGTCGGCAAACCACTCCAGTACGCGCCGACTCAGGCAGACCTCGGCCAATGAGTCCGGCATCAGGTCAGACCCCGTATGAAGGCAGGAAGGGCACCCGTCGGCACACAGGCGCGCACTCAGTCGGTAGACCTGCTCTGCCAGACGAGCCTCGGCGGCCAGCGAACCGTCCGAGGTGGCCTCCTCGATTCCCTCGTAGGCGCGAAGAAGGGCCGTCCAGCGAGGCACCATCGCCTCCTCGCCGGCGGCGCGTTCTATCACAGAACTGACGAGTTCCCAGACCGTGGGCTCCCGTTCCAGCAGGGCCTCGAGACTCGAGCCCACGACTCGGACCTCACGGTGCAGGTCGAAGTAGTCGAACCGCTCCCCAGCCACTTGTTCCGATCCGGAGAGGGCCCGAAGAACGGCGGCCACGCCCGCTTCGTTTCCGCTTGCCGCGAGCCCAAGTTCTCCGGCCAAACGTTCGGCAGTTGCAGGATCCTGGGGATTCCAGGAGCGCCACTCCGCCCAGCGGTCGGGGGAGTCGAGGACTCGCTCCAGGAGGGCATCCTCTTCCCGAGCCGGGCAGCGCCCCAGGTCCACCCACGTACGCTCCAAAGCCTCCTCCAGTCCTTGAAGAAACTTGCGCGCGGTGCCGTCGCCGTGCTCGCAGTTCTCGGCAAGAGTGATGATGGCATCGCACCCACTGTCTCCGAACTGTACCGGCAGATGCACGTGAACCAGACAGTTGCGCTCCTCCCCTGAGCCCTCCAGGACGAAGGCTTGGTGGAAACGCGTTCCGAGACCATGCAAGAGCACCGAACGAAGGTACGACCGGAAGGCTTCGTCAGTGCGGCATTGTGTGAGTGTCTCCGCTACCACCCGGCCAATGCTCCGGTTCCCCTGGACGGCCTCCAAAAGGCTCTCCAGACGCCGATCCGTCATCGTTGGGTGAGCTCGCAGTAGGAGGCGATACACGCTGCGGATGACCTCTCCGAAGGCGGCGCTGTCCCACCGTCTCAGGACTCGATCTAGAGCTTTGCGAGTCTCCGGGTGTCCTGTCGCCGAGACGAGCAACTCCGCCAACTGCTGGGCCTGGTAGATGCTCAGGCCAGTGCCTGCCACCCGACTCTGAATGGAGTACCGCAACATCTGGCTTCGGAGCCAATGTTCGTCTCTGGTTCCCCGAACTCGCTCTAGCGTGTCCTCCACGAACTGCACAAGAACCTCACGGTTCAAGTGGAATTGGACGCCCTCTGCCTCGACTTGGTAGCCGAAGAGTTCAGGTCGCAAGGTGTCCGTATTCACGAAGGACTGGTAGAGCGAGACCTCCTCCCGCTTTCGCATCGTCTGCAGAACGAGATCGGCGTCGGCCCCCCAGTACACGTGTGAGACGAGCAGGCCGGTCCGGACTCCGGTGCATGCGTCGCCGAAGAACGCGTGACAGGCTGACACGGGGCCAGGACATTGATGGGAACGGCCGAGTTCCAGATCTGCGTTTACGACCAGGAAGCCGCGAAGCTTCCCCCGACTCTTGGAGGAAACTTCAGGCATGCGATCCTGTCGTGGGACGACAGACTGGCGCGCGGCATCATAGCTCCAGTCGGCCTCCCAATCCGCTTCCCGAAAGACGCCACACCTCTCCAGTCGCAGGGTCACCGGTCGCACGATCTCCAGTTGCACGGACTCACCTAGTGCTGTCTGCGCATCCACTGGGAGGCGGGCAAGCAATCCTGTCACGTCGTCGGCGATTCGGAAGCTCTCGCTCGCCTGCCGATCCGCAGCGTTCCGCAAGAGTGGGGCTGGGCCGTGGATCGGAGGGAGCCAGTGCGCCTCGGTCATCCCGAAGCGTCGGGTTGCATTCCCAGGAGCCACCTCGCTCAGGGCGAGAGAAACCTCAAGCGTCGCCTCTCGTTCCGTCCCTTTCCCGTCCATGAAGTGAATGTCGACCTGAGGCAGGTTCACCGCCTGGAACAACGTGCTCGGAACCCAGGGCAGTTGGCGTCCCCAGTCGCGCGGTTGCCGGTCAGGGTCCAGAACTCTCCCCACCGTCGCACGCTCCCAGAGTTCCTCAACACTGCCCACCTCCAGATGTCTCAGCACCCCGGCCCCAAAGACCGACTCCACCAGTGCTGCCGCCGAGTCGAAGACCTCAGCCGGGATGGGCAGAATCACCCGTCCCGTTCGCCTCCAGACCCTCGCGGCACAGTCGAGCACAACTGCCAGCACCTGGCCCCTCTGCACGAAGTAGTTGTAGGTGTTCAGGGGAACCTGGAAGGCGCTGGCATCCAGGAGTCGCTCCGGGCGACGGAAGAACCATGCATCCCTTGTCGAGTAGACGGATAGAGTGACCCCGGTGATGGGGCGATCGTCCGCACCGCGCCCGCCCCGACCCTTCCTCTGGACGAAGCTCGCCACGTTTGTGGGGGCATAGTGCTGGTATACCAGCGTGATCTCGGGGTCGTCATAACCGACCTCGAGTGAGGAGGTCGAGAACACGATGTCACTTCGCTGGATCCGCTCGTCAATCCGACCGGAGGCACCCGAAAAAACGGGAACCTCGCAGACGGTGAGACCTTGGTCGGAGCAGTACCGACCGGAAGCCGTCCTCTGCCGGGAATCGGTGGCGGCGAAATGCCAGCACTCTCCGTCCCGGAAGAGGTCGCATGTGTCGGGGCTCCCGCAGCAACCGCGCCGGGGACTCTGCGATTCGGGGTTGTCAGGATATAGGACGGTGCGCAACTGCGCGAGCCCCCGGACCTCCTCGGCATCCCGATAGTCACTGTGCAGGCGCTTGAGTTTGTCGATGGAATTCACGAACGCGAGGGTCCGGAAGCCTCCGTCCTGGCCCGTCCTGCGCCTCATCCCGTGAGCCAGGCACATTAGGCTCTGTAGGGTTGCCGATGCGCCCGCCACGTCCTTGCCACGCGATTCAACCTCTGGTTGGACGAGGAAGAAGTACTCCCGGGAACGCACGTTCTCCTGACGCTCATCTCGCGTCGGAGTGATCTCCTCCACATGGGGCGCCCCGATCACCTCCCCCCAGAATCGACCCGGCTGCCCGAGGGTGGCACTCATGCCGACCAGGAGGGTTCGTGCCGCGCCGTTCAGGCTTGCCCTTCCCGCGACGCGCCTCAGAGTGTAGCCAATCTGGGCGCCGTGGATGTGGGAATAGAGATGGATTTCATCAGCCAGAATGGCACGCGGAGGCCCGTAACCAGGATCATCGCCGAAAAGCCTACCGTATCGACTGTCCTGCATCCACTGGTGAAGGGACTCCGTGACTGGAAGGAACAAGTGGGGCGGCCGCTGCCGAAGCGCCGCCTTCGTGCCAACCCAACCCGCGTAGTGCCAGCCACATCGCAAACAATGCAGCAGGTCCGCTCCCTCGACTCCGCCCTGAGGTACAAGGCGCAACTCACCGTTGCAACCGGGGCCGGGGCACCCAAAGAATGGGAACCGAAAGGCGTCTCCGAGGCGCAGCCACAGGTCCTCATCCGCGAACTGGTACGTGGTGGGGACCTGGTAGTTCTGCATACCCAGCGTCAGCAGAGGCAATTCCTCGTTCTGACCCAGAGCGGCCAGAAGACCCGCCAGTCTCTGCGCCTGGTTGGCGGCCAGACGCACGCGCGGGTAAACGAGGATGCTCCGAGTGCCTCCCCGACCTTCAAGTGCGTCCCATGCTGCGCCGGCAATGAGCGGCAGGCAGGCTGCCTCCGTCTTGCCCGCCCCCGTGTCCGCGGTGATGACGAAGGCGTCCTGGGGCGCCTGATCCATGTAGGCGAAGAGGAGCGCCCGGAAGGCTCTCGTCTGAAAGCCAGAGAGGAGCGGATCGTCCGTCTGCCACTGAAGCTGAAGCATCCGGTAGATTCCGTCGATCACCCGCCCGGCATTGGGGACTGCGGCCAATTCCGCCTTCATGTCTTCCCGGAGCTTCGATAGCGGTTGGTTGCGGACCGGCTTGTCCCTCTGCTGTAAAGCAACCTTCAGCGCCCTCACCAGGTACGGGCGCCGGTCCGCATCTCCCTTCTCGAACCGTTGCTTCACATACCGCACCTCGCGCGCCAATTCCGCCATCCGCGTCCGAACCAGGCCGCTTTCCGTCAGGAGCACGTGGCCATGGTTGGCAAGTCGCAGAAGAACGAGCGAAACATCCTCCGTCCGTCGGTGCAAAGCTTGGGCCAAGTCAAGCACCGTTGTCCAGCGCTCGAAGATGCCGAAGCCGATCTGCCGCGCCTCCAGATGCTCCAACTCATTCAGGACTGCGAAGTCGTCATCAGACAGAGGCTCAGCGGGCGCTCCTGGCGCCTCTTCTTCTCCGGAATGAACCCGCTCGACTGTCAGCTTCCCGTCTGCCTCCGAAATCTCCACCCTTCCCTCTGCCGCTAGAAGCTCGACCAAGGGCAACAGTCGGTCCCGCCCATCCTCGCCGAGCCAGTCGAAGGGCTGACGCACCCGCTCGTATCGGGGAGCGCTGCGGCCGCGACGCGCCGCAGCGATGGCTTCGTCCAAGCGCTCACGCACAGTGTCTGGGTCGACGGGCCAGACAGGCCGAGGAGGATGGAGTGGAGTGGCTGTCCAGAAGGCTCCGTAGTCCGACTGACGCTGTTCCAGGGCAATTCGGCCCATCCGGTGGAGAGCGCGTAGTTCGGCGAATTCCACCTTTCGAAAGAGCTTCTTCCGGAGTTCGAAGTCCGAGGCACTCCCGAAGGAGGAAGCCGCAGCCACTTCCTCGATAGCGTCCAGCAAGGCTTGGCGCTCTGGCGTCATCTGGGGAAGAGTCTCCATCGAGGGACGCGAAATCAACTCGTACCGGAGTTCGGGCAGAGCGACAGAGTCGTCGAAGCGACGGACCCGGACGGTCACATCATGGAGGCGGAAGTCTGGTCCGGGGATTTGGACCTCACCCACACGTTCGCTCGAGAAGACGAACTCCGTCAAAGTTCGGGAACACTCGAAGACCTTCTCGTCCGTTGGAGTCATCTCCAGGAGTCGTCGACTTACGAGAAGGATCAACTTCGTACGAGCCCGCGTGATCGTCACGTTGAACCGCTCGCGACCAAAGATGAACTCCCCCACCATCTGCGCGAACTCGGGGTCCGACACGGTGTAGGAGGCGATGATGGCGTCCCTCTCACGTCCCTGGACCCGGTCGACGGTCGCGATGACGGCCTCCTCCCCGAACGGGTAGGGACGCAGGGCTTGCCGGATCGCAGCGTTCTGAGCCCGGTGAGGGCTGACGACGGCCAGTCTCTCCCGCCAGAACTCTTCGGGCTCGGGGCGGCCATCCACCCGCTCAGCAAGCTTCTCCACCAGGCGGCGGACCAACGCAACCTCGAAGGGATTGGAGGTGCTCGCTGGCGGCCCATCGTGCAGGAGGATGCAGACCGGGTGCTCGGGATCCAGGGCGACCTGCTCCCAATCCTCGAGCCCCTGTCGCCAATTCTCCACGAGGGCCAGGCGCCGCGTCGCAGCCTCCGCTGAGGGACGATAGTTCCCTTCATAGAACATCTCGGCCGGAAACAGGGCCAGCGGGGCATTGAGGCGGAACGTATCCACCAGACGCAGTTCCCGCACTCCCGCGTCGAGGAGGAACTGGTAGAGGGATGAGCCGATGCTCCGACCCTCTACCTTCTGCTCCATGACAGACTGCACCGGCGGGAGTTGGCGGTTGTCGCCGGCCACAAGAACTCGGCCGTCCGGTCTCAAGCCAGAGAGGCACAGCAATCCCTGGGTCACAAGCATCTGAGAGGCCTCGTCGATGCAGACGAGATCGAATAGAGGAGCCGTTGGGCCCTCGGAGTCAGGGAACGAGTTCTCCTTCAGGAGTCGATACAGCCCCCAGGAGGTGCTGCCGAGAATCAGATAGTCGTTCTGGAGGAGTCCTCCGGCTTCTCCAGGCTTGACGGTCTGGACGTCGTCTGACAGCCCAACTGGCGGGCTCCATCCCACGTAGGCGAACACAGGCTGCATGGGGCAGTGAATACGGGACTTTTTGAGGACGGCTACCATCAAGTTGACGATCGAGGCATGGGTGAAGCCGGTCAACAGGATTCGACACGGCCGTCCCGCTCGACGGCACGCCTCGAGGTACCCGAGGGCCATCCAAGCCAGAGTGAAGGTCTTGCCCGTCCCCGGCGGTCCCAGAATAAGAGCGACGCGCTCATCGGCTGCCTCTCGCCAGGCGCAGATCTGGGCATTGAGAAGGGGCGGCTCATGCATCTCGGCGAGTCCCGGAATCACGAAATTCTCGAGCCCTGCCATCCAGAGGAGTTTCGTCTCCGGCGCCACGCCCTCGGCGAACAAGCGAGGCGTGCGGAAGAACTCCAGAAGATCCGAACGTCCCATTGTTATTCTCTCGCCAGGAAGGTCAAGAATTCCGTCATCCGTTCCGTGTTCGGGTCGGAGAAGGTTCGGTCGAGGAACCAGTTGTCTCGCGGATTCCCCTTGAGTAACCTCTGGAAACGCTCACCGCGGAATACACTTGTTCGAACTCGGACCTGAATTGTCCCCTTCCTCTCGTCAAGATCCTCGGAAATCCGTGCATGAAACGCAGGCCACAGGCTAGGGTCCAATCGGATGTCCGGATTATCGTCCGAGAGAATCAAGGCGAAGTCGGAGGAGGACAACTCCACCTCCCGACACTCGTCCGGCACGGTGAAGAGCAGAGTACAATCGCGGTTGCCCTCCCACTCCTTCAAGAGACGCAAGCCTGCGAAGCACCGAAGCCTCTCCCTCCGAATCGGTGCCGGCCGCGCCAACTCCGTCAATTCTGCCAGAAGTCCCGAGCGGTTATGGAGGATCTCCCGAGCTTGGAGAACGTCTAGATCGGTGGCCGCCAATGGGTCGAACTGGCTCTGGAACAGGAAGGGCTGCTTTCTCAATCGGAGGAAGGGTGTCTTAGCGCGAGCGTTGTCGGCTTCGAGCCAACGCCGGAGAGCGGAAAGTGCCTCGAGACGCTTCCGAACGTCCGCCTCGACTTCCCTCGGGTCGAGCGCCCCGCGACTCAAGCGGCGGCAGATGTCGATCGAGAGACGAGAGGAGAATTCCCTCCGAAACTCCGTCGCAGGTTCATAGCTCTTCTCGATTGGAGGGCTTGCCTGAAGCAAGGCCGACGTCACCCGGTGAAGGGCATGCGAAACCACGACCGGAAGTGCGTAGTGCTGGTCGATCAGGCTGCGGACCACTGAAGCCGGCAGGTGGTGAACCCCCGCGTATTCCGGTTCGCGAACGAGCAAGTCCTCCGGAGGAAACATGCGCACCAGGTGAAGTAGTCCGGCTCGCACTCCAGGGTGGGACAGACGGCGCCCCAATGCCTCCTGGAGATCCATGGCTTCTGTCGGTTCATAGGTGTAGATGTGTGCCCGGATCCCAGCCTGCTGCTCCCGGTTCAGAGCGTCCGCGCTGGCCAGCGTCGCCACCACCTGTCCGAGCACTGCTTCCAGTGCAGTTAACTCCGACTCCGCGTCGGTGATGATGCGAATCGTCTCTTTGCGGCCCTCTGCGGACTCCACCATGCACCCGAGCGTGACCAACCGGCCCTCGATGGGGTCGCTGTCGACGACGAGATGGATGGCTGTATCCACTTCGGGCGGCATCAGCCAACTGTACTGCTCCTCGAGTCGGGTGCTCCTCCCCTCGACGATCGACCGCGCACGAGCCGTGTACATTTCACCACGAGTGCGAAGCGCCCAGTTCGCCTGACTCGTCGCTCCGCCAGTCAGACGACTCCGAGAGAGAGCACCTGTGGTCTTGACGTGCAACCCCTCCAGGGCTCGCTTTGCCTGACTACTCATGCCGGGCACGGCTGAGACGTCCCAACTCTCGGAAGGAAGAGGCTCCTCGATGGCCTTGCGGCAATGAGTCAGGAACTGGCACTGCTCGCACTTGAAGTAGATGTGAAAGCGAGTCTGGTCCTGACGCGGCGTCACCCGACGAGAGGCGAAGACCGGCACCTCCCGCCGAAAGAAGTCTTCCACCATGGACTCATAATTGCGTAGAGGGAAGAACTCGGGCTTCCAGCCCTGGTATCGGCCCTCCTCGTCCGCCAGGCGCCACACCTGCCCCATCTCGCTCAGGTCACCGTCAACGCCAAGTTCCTTCAGCATCCCTCGAAGAATCAGGGAGTAGAAAGCCACCTGCGCGCGGTGGAACAAAGTCACGTTCCGGGTGGCCTTCACGTCCGCCACCGCAAACTCGGGAGTGGGGGCCTCCCTGGTGACAATAATCAAGTCGGCGCGTCCGTCCCGAACCTTCAGCCCCTCCGCCAGATTCAGGACCGCCCGAAGAACCGGTGTTTCCCGCAAGACAGGCTGGTAGGCATAGGTCTCGCGCCTCTGCCGACGGAGGAATCGGAGAAAGGACGCCGCTTCGATGTTCTTCTCGCCCGGAGGTGGCTCGAGGACTTGGCCCGGCTCCCGCCTCCGAAGGTCGGCGACAACCTGTTGCTCGAACGCGTCCCCGAACTCCGCCCACTCCCGGTGCACGAGGTTCTCCAGGATGGGGATCTGCGCCCGATCCTTCGATGGCATGGCCTCGTAGACCGTCTTCCGCTCGCACCGGTATTGGTACCAGTTCTTGATGGAAGTAGGCGAGAAACCCATTTCCATGCCTTTCCTCTCTTGCACTTTGGACGGAGTCAATTCCATTCCTCCTTGCCCTGACGCGAGATGCTGTGGGCGAGCACTCGGTTCCTTGCGACTGCGTAACTTTGGAGACCAGTGACTCCTTCTCGGACGAAATCAGTGAATCAAGATTCCCGCAGGGAAAAATACCAAGAGCCGACAGTCCAAATGAGCCATCGAGTTGCATCGGTCTGCGCTCACGTCCAGACAGGCAGGACACGAGCCCTCACGCACCGGTAGCATCTCCTGCAACCGCGGGATGACTTCCGCGACGCCTCCCTTCTTGTCGAGGAACGCCTCGAAAACGGAACAGGTATCGAAGTCCTCAATGCCACCTGCGGCAGGCCCAGGATTTCGCACTGATGCGTCACGGAGAGTTGCGGACGGTCAGGCTCGGTCATCGTTCAGGGAATCTCGACGGATTCCCCCCGATCGTATTGATCAGCGAATCGAACTCGACCTTCAACTGCCCGAACATAACCGGTGCACCAGGACCGTTCTTGAACGGCAAGATCTCCTGTGGTCAGATCCAGAGGTCTGATCCCCCCCTCCACCGCCCGCTCCACCGCGGCCAGCACCCGCTCGGGCGGGAGGTGGTCGGCGTGCAGGCCCAGGGCCTTGCCGCCGACGCCTCCCGTCTCGCGCAGCCAGCGGCGGACGCGGAAGCCCCACTCGTAACCCTGGGAGGGGAGGGGAACGGCCAGGCGCTGCACCTCCTCCGGCGTGAAGCTCTCGGGCGTGACCAGCCGGCGCAGGCTTCCCACGGCGATCCCGTAGCGCCGCAACTGGGCCTCGAAGATGACGGGGATGTCCCAGCCCACCGGGTCGTAGTCGCAGTAGGACAGCAGTTGGATCTCGGGTTTGGCCAGCCGGCGCAGGTCCTCGGCCAGGAACTCCGCGCTCATCAGGGTGGGCACACCCGCAGTGACCAGGACGGTGATCCCCAGGCGGTGGTGGGCCTCCCGGGCGGTCTCCGTCAGGGACTCTTTCTCGGTCAGCAGCACCAGGTGGGGGAGGCGGGCCCCCAGCAGGCGGTTCTCGGGCTTGAGATCCCGGAAGCCCATGTCCTGGTAGGTGAAGGCCTGGATTTCACCCACCAGTTGGGCCAGAACGTCGCAGGTCAGCTCCCAGGCGGCGTCCTCGTCCAGCGGCAGCCGGACCTCCGCGCCGGGTCCCGTGGCCACCAGGCCGGCCCGGATCAGGGCGCCGCGCACGGGGACGTAGTAGTAACCCCGGTGGCTGCGCCCGTCGGGGATCGACTCGCCCAAGCGCCGGGCCTGCACCGTCTGCGCGGCCAGGTTGGCCAGCAGGCGGCGGGGGTCCCCGGCGAACTCCCGCCGCAGCAGGTCCGCCGGGGCCACCCCCAGGCTCACGGGCCAGCTCCGGACGCCCAGGCGCCGCAGGCTGGCCTGGCCCTGGCTCTCCGGGCCCGGCAGGTCGGGGTCGGAAAGTCCCAGGCCCAGGGCCAGGTCCTGACCGCCCTTGAGGCCCAGCTTCACCAGCGTCCCGTCGTCCAGGCCCACCAGGAACTCCAGGAACCGCCTGCGGCCCGCTCCCCTCCTCAAAAAGCGCAGGCGCGGGGGACTGAAGTACCAGACCTGGCCCGTCTGCACCAGGTGCGGGTGCAGCGCCGCCTGGTTCTTGCCCGACCACTTCCGCCCCCTCAGCTCCGGGGGCTCCAGGGGACCGCGATCGGTCCACCAGGTGGAGGTGCGGCGCTTCACCTCCAAAGCCAGGACTTCCGAGGCCCGGACTCCCACGAAGGGCACCTCCGGGTCCTCCGGCCGGGGCGGCGGGGGAACAGCGGCGGGCAGCGCACCCCGCACCCGGAAACCTCCTGGCAGGGCCAGGAATTCCCCCTGGACGGTTGCGTGTGCAGGATTCACCAGGACCCCCGGGGCCACCACCACCATCGGCCAGCCTGCCAGTTCGTCCAGGGGACCCGGCCTCCACGAGAGAGTCCCCTCCTCGTTGAGGACTTCCACTCTCCCCGCCAGTTCCTCGCGGACCATCGCCACCCGGTCGCGGGGCCGCAGGACCAGGCCTTCCTCGTCCACGGTGATCATCGGGTTCACGGCTGGACCTCCAATCCCGTCTCCTGCCGGAAGGCCTCCACCAGGCGCTCCACGGGGCGCAGGTAGTCGGCGTAGATGCCCAGGGCACGCCCACCCACGCCGCCGCTCTCCTCCAGCCAGCGTCGGGTTTCGGGCCGCCCCGCCGAACCGGGCGGCAGCGGCAGGGCCACCACCTCCAGCTCCTCCGGAGTGAACCGTTGGGGCAGGACCAGGCGGTGGATCGCCCGGGTCCCGACCCCGTAGCGTTCCAGCATGACGGCAGTGGCCTGGGGGAAGTGCCATCCATAGGGGTCGAAGTCACACAACGAGACCAGGGTCACCTGAATCCGCCGCCTGGCGTGAGAACCGAGGGCGTCGAGGCGGGTCTGGATGCAAGGAAGGCGTGCATCGAGGAGCGGAGCGTAGTTGGAAACTACGTGAGCACCGCAGAGGTGCGCCTGACGACGCAGACGGNNGCCACGGCAGGTGGCGGATTCAGGGGTCATCGGTCCCTCCAGACGGTCGCCCAAGGCCTCCACCAGGAACTCCACGGCGATGAAGGTGGGAGCTCCTCCCAGCACCAGCAGGGACACGTCGAAGGCCTCGGCCACCTGCAGGGCGTCCTGCAGCAGGCTCTCCTTCTCGGCCAGCAGCAGCACCTCGGGCCGGGCCACCCCCAGCCGGCGGTCCCCCTCCCCGCGGTCGACGAAGCCCAGTTCCCTGTAGGTGAAAAGCCGCCAGGTGCCCACGAAAAGCTCCAACCGGTCCAGCAGGACCAGCCACAGCCGGTCGCGGTCCGAGGCGGCCAGGGCCTCGGGGCCCCTTTCCAGCGAGACCTCCCTCAGGGCCCGCAGGGTCGGCGGAAGGGTCTGGACCTCCTCCAGTCCGGTCGCGGACAGCCCCGCCCGGTTCGCCAACACGACCATGGGGTTGTAGTACAGGCCGCGGGGGTTGCGCCCGTAAGGCAGGTCGTGCCCCTGCGACCGCAGCCGGTAGACCTGCCACAGGGCCAGTTCCACCAGGCGCACCAGGCTCCCAGCCGCGATGCGGGCAAGGTCCGCTGGCGTCATCTCCATCAGTTCCTTGGGCCAGTCCCTCAGGCCCATGGCGTAGACCCTCTGGTGGCCGACGGGAAGGTGCTCCTGCAGGTTCGGGAAGGGCAGGCCCACGGCGCAGGCCACCCCTTTGACCGAGTTCCACACCATCTCAGCTTCGGCGCCCGACTCCAGCACCAGGCGCGCCCGGTCCCCACCCTTCAGGCGCTGGATCCGGCGCAGGGCTCCGGGCCGCACCAGCCAGCGTCCGGCCCGGACCAGGTCGGGGTACAGACGCCGACCCTCCGCCTCGGTCCTGGGCCCCGGCCGCTCTCCTGTCCGGGTCAGCCAGGTCCAGCCCGGGCGACTGTAGACCATGGCCAGGGGCTCCTCGGGATCCCGGGGAGGGGGAGGCTCCGTGGCCGGCAGCGGGGTGGCGGGCAGCGTCCAGCCCCCTGGAAGGCGCAGAACCTCGCCCTCCGTCTGCACGTACCGGGGGTTGACCAGCACACCCGGCGCAACCGGGTGTAGCGGGGGACCGGCGTAGAGAGCCAGGGGCCCGGGGCGCCAGGCTGCTTCGCCGTCCTTGGAGGTGGCCTCCAGGCGGCCGTCCCACTCTTCCCGCAGCAGCGCCACCTCCTCCAGGGGCCACAGGACCACCCCGTCGGGTTGGTGGAAGACTACGACCTTCACAATCAGGCCGGGTTCCGGTCACGGAGGTTGCGCAGCAGGGGCAGGTCGCGCGGATCGCGGGCCAGGCCCAGGCCGTAGATACCGGGTGCGGCCACCTCGGGGTCCGGGCTCTGGGCAGCCGGGACCAGGTGCTCCCGCCCTGCCGGCACCCCCAGTCGGGCCAGGGCCCAGAGTCGCGAGAGTTGCACCTCCCGCGCCGGCGACTCCCGCAGGCGGGCCGCCAGGCGAACGGCCGTGGCCGTCCGGTCCTCGAAGTTTGCCAGGGCCTTGCCAGCCCACAGGCGCACGGGGGGGTGTGGGTCTTCCATCGCCTGGTGCAGGACCTCGGCCACGGCCTCCATCCGGTGCGCATACATCAACGCCTGCATGGCGCCGATCCGCTCGCTGACTTCGCTCGAGGCGTCCAGGATCAGGTCCAGCACCGCCTGCAGCGGCTCGGCCTGTTGGCAGGCCGCGGTCTTCAGGAAGCGCCGCGCCTTGTAGCGGACCTCGTCGGCCCGGTCGCCCAGCAGGCTCGCCACGGTCGGCACCAGGCGCGGATCCGGTGCCAGTTGGGCGGTTTCCAGGGCCGCCAGGCGCACCTCGCCGCGCTTGTCGCCAAGGGCCTCCAGCAGCAGGGGCAGGACGTCCCGGCCCAGCTTGCGGTGCAGCTCGACCACGAAGCGGACCTGGCGGGCGCGGGTCTCGGTGTCGGGGTCGCGCAGCATGGCCTCGGCCGCCCGCACCCCTTCGGGGTCACCCAGGCGGGCCAGGGCGTTGATCACGAGAGGGCCGAGACGCTCGGCAGGGGAACGGACTGCGTCGGACATCGTGGCAGGCTCCAATCTGCTCCGAACAATCGGGTGCTTGGGATGCTTACGCCGTCCGTCGCTTCCGTCCTCCAGGACCGCGGCGTGACCCCGCCTCCAACCCCCAGCAGGTTGCCTCCAAGAATCTGTGGCATTCCCGCAACATCATGGCGGCAACATCGCACCCCCCCGCAGCACCCCCCCCGCAGCACCCCCAACCTGCACCCGGTGTCAGTCGCGCACCGTCACGGCCCGCCGGCCGAATCTGACGTCGCTGCAGCACCCCGACTCCTCGAAGGCCAGGGCCAGCCACCCTTCCTCCGGGCCCACGTCCGCTTCCCGAGCGACCCTTGCCCCAGGGATCTCGGGGTCTTCGGCGGCGGTCGCCCGTAGAAGCTCAGAGCGCCCCCAGGTCCGCTTCTCGGAGTCGGGGACTGCGAACGGAAGGGATGTCAGCAGCAACGCATCCACGACACCCAGGATCCTGGCGACGCCGTTCCTGTCCTTGAAGTTGGGCAGTTCCTGGCCTGCCCGGCTCCAGGGAGTGGTGAACCACGGCGGTCTGGCGGTGGGGCGCAATGTTTCGAGATGGAAGGCGTTCTTGGATGCGTGGTGAGCGACCTTGAACCCGTGATGATGCCGCAGATCCGAAGCCCGATGCACCTGCGGCCATCCGGAACTCGCCAGGTCGGCCCCCAAGAGGAGCCGAAGCTCCCGCCATTCCAGGAGGATCGGCGAGGACAGGGCGTTCGGCCGGGCCTTTCGCGCGCCCTCCCGCACCTCCCGAAGCTTCAGTGCCGTTGGATGCAGCACCGTGAGCCGTGCTTCGCCAACCTCGCGGACCGAACCGGCTTCAAGCAACCATCGCCGCGACGGCTCTCTTCCCCAGCATGTGCGGATGGCGGCGAGGCTCTGGCCGCAGGCGCCCTCCGCCAGGCGGCGCATCAAGTCCGGATCCTTCTGCAGAAGCTGGTAGGGCGTGATCCAGAGCGGCTCGCAACAGCCCACCCGGCACCCTGTCCGGGACTGCACCAGATCACCCAGACCTTGGGCGTGGTCCTCGTGAGGGTGGGTGAGGACGAGCGCTTCCAGCGGCTCGTGCCGAGACTCCAGGAAGTCGAGCACGACGTTGCGGCCCTTCGAACCGCCCTCCTGAGAGCGGAAACAGTCGACCACGAGAAGGACGCCGGGAGGGATTCTGGCGATCAGGCTCTCACCGTATCCCGGACCCAGAAGCAGGATGTCCAGGGTTTCTGGATGGCCTGTCTCGTGGGCCCAACCGACCTCAACCGGCATGGCTTCCAGCGCGGAGGTACCTGTCTGGATCCGGGTGCAGGGTCGGCAGGTTCAGGTCCTGCCACTGGACCCGGCGGTGGACGTAGAGCCGATTGTGGACGTTCCCCTTCGGATTCCTGTAGGTTCCGATCTCCACGAAGGCACCGATCTCCAGGGGTTCTCCGATGCCTTCCCAGTTCCAGGTCGAAAGCAGGGCGTCATCCGCAGTGATTCGCAGGATGTCCTTCACCTGACGCTCCGCGCAGGGAATTCGCGCGACGCGGAACTCGATTTCCCCCGCTTCCAGGGACTCCACACGCCCCGGCAACCAATGGGTCAGTTGGAAGCCGTCCTTCAGGCGCTCAGGCAGGAGGAAGGGGCCTGCCTCCCACCAGGGCTCTGCCTGAAGGAGCCGGTCTGCCGGAACAAAGGCCCCGCGATGGGCGACATCCTTCAGAGCCTGAAGATGGCGTGTCAGCGACTGGAATGAGGGGTCCTGGGCTATCACCTGGTCGGGAACCCCTTCGAGGACCTCCTCGGCGAAGTCCAGTTCCCCGCGTTGCATGAGGAGGGCCGCGACCCACCGGTGCAGATGCTGGTACACGGCCGAGGAAGCCCCTGCAGAGGACATCACGGGGTAGAGCTGGTCGAGAGCGTCATCCCACGCCTGTCGCGCTTTCATCGTTTGTCCCCGGGCAATCATGAAGGAGATCCATCGGGAGTGCCACCAGGGGTGGTCTGGCCTCAGGTCGAGAGCCTTCTGGTAATGGCGGGCCACCCGTTCCGGCTCCTGCGCCAGACAGTCGAGATTGAAGCCGAGGTAATGGTGCGCATAGTCGTTCTCTGCATCCCACTCCAGCGCCTGCGCGAACAGGGCCGCCGCGGCTCGGTACTGCCCCGAGAGTGACATGGTCCGCCCCGCCGCATTGAGCTGTGGCACGAACACGGCTGGGCATTGGCTGGCGAGGTCCGGATCCGCGGACTCGCAGGCATGGTGAAAGGCCTCAACGGTCCGTGACAGCAGATCGTCCTGGTTCGAATCAAGGGATCCGAGATAATACTTGCCCAGCCGGCGGTGGACGTGATGGCGCTGGTCCTCCGAAAGCCACGATGTTCGGGAGAGGGCGTCCTCTCTCAGCCTCTCGTGGAGGACCCACTGCCCTTCTTCCTGGAACAAGAGGCCGTGTCTCAGGATGTCTGCGGCCTCTTCGGGCGCCTCTTTGGGAAGAGCCAAGGGCAGCAGTTCTTCCGAGAAAGGCCTTCTCACGCGGGCCAGGAACGCCCAGGCGGACCGGACGGGAGAGCAGACGGCGTGGGAGTTCTGCAGGCGCCGCCCCAGGTCGAGGGAAAGCCAGCGCCGGGTCCGCTCCTGCGAGGGAAGCGCCCACTTCTCCAGGAGAAGCTCGTTCAGCCGGAAGTGCGCTACCAGGAGCCGAATCTCCAGCGGAGAGAAGTCTTCGGTCCGTCCCGCACCCTCCTTCGCCAAGCGAGCCGCTGCTGCTGCCAGCGTTCCCCAGGACTGATCATCGCGGAGCCATTCACCGGGGTCGCTGCGCAGAGGCAGGTCCAGGGTCTTGCTCGCTCTTTCATGCGACGGGAGATCCCCCGCCACCACCTTGGCTCCTGGCGCCTGGTCCACCAGGCGCAGGACGTCAAGCGTGCATTCCCGGAAATAGGGATCCGAGCTGCCCTCCAGGGGCCACAGGAGCGGCTCGTCCAGCAGCAGGAGCAGATCTTCCCCAACGTCCTGGAGGCAACCTTTGATCAGCTCCAACTGTTGATGCCACGAGCGGTGGGCCTCCAGCCCCTGGCTCAACTCTCCGTTTGCCCTGCCCGACTTCCGCAGCCCGTCCACGATCTGGGCCAGCGCTGTGGGGCCGGAGTCAGCAGAGCGCACCGGAGCGGCAACCCGGATGGCCACCCGGTCAGTGTGGCTCAGGCTCTTCTCCAGGCGGTGCAGCAGGGTGGTCTTGCCTGAGGTCTCCGAGCCGGAGATGTGCAGAGTCTTGGGCCTGTCCTTCAGGATGCACCTCAGCGCCTCGTCCACTGTGGGGCCCAGCTCGGGCAGAGCCAGAGAACTCACGTTACCTCCAAGGGCCCGGTCGGAAACCTCGACCGA
>DIWH01000079.1 GCA_002423485.1 Candidatus Xenobium occultum
CAGGGTGGTGTCGTCGGTCCAGGCCTCGGCCAGGGCCGGGTCCTCCAGGGCCTCCACGGCGGCCCGCAGGGTGGCGGCCGGCACGGGCACCAGGCCCGATAGCCCCACCTCTCCGAACAGGCCCGGCAGGTCCAGGGCCCACTCTTCGAAGACCAGGCGCAGAAGCTCGGCGTAGCCCTCGGTGTCGTCGACCAGCAGCGCCGGGGCGAAGGCCCGGAACTCACGATAGCCGGGGCTTTCCCAGCCGCCCGTCAGCACCTTGACCCGCACCATGTTCAGGGCCTCCGCCTGGCGCAGCACCACCAGCCGGTTCAGCATGGTGGCCGCGGCGGACTTGATGGCCCCCAACAGGTGCCGCTCCCGGGCCTGGACAGGGGTCTCCTTCGCCCCCCGGGCGCCGCCCCGAGCCTCTTCGTCCAGCCTGGCCTCCAGCCGGCGCCGTCGCCGCTCGATCTTTTCACCCAGGCCCGCCTCCTCCAGGGGCAGCGCCAACCGGTAGGCGGACTGCACCGCGTCGCCCATGTCCTTCAGCAGCCGCTCCCTCAAGGACCGCACCACCGCCGCCAGGCGCGACTTGGCCTCGGGGGAAAGGCCGGGGGGTTGGGACAGGGCGGGGGTCTGGGAGAGGGTCATGGTCAAAATCGGGTTCTCCTCCACGGGTGCTGCAGCACCCCTTCGACAGCAAGCCCCAGGTCCCGTCCCCGGACTCCGCGGTTTCCGCCACGACTCGGTGGCGCACCCGCAACAGCATGGCGGCAACCCGCAGGCGGCGTGCGGGTGCTGATCCTGAGCGTCAGAGAATCTATGTTCGACAGGATTCGCCTGAAGCACCAGGTTGAGGGCTCCGATGTAGAAGAGGCCGTCAGCACCCCCCTCGTCCCGGAGGCCTCAGAACACGATTGCATCCCTGAAACCCAAGGTCCGCGAGCCCATCCCCGAGGGCGGGGGTTCAGGCGGCGCGGGTCTCGGAGGTCGAGGCGGCAGGCCCAGATCGCGGCCCTCGCGGCGCCGGGCCAGCTCGACCGCGGCAAGCCAGGTGGCGTAGGGCTCGGCTTCCAGGTCGTAGGTCCGGACCCGGGACCTCTCATTGTCTTCGTCGGCCGCCGAGGAACGCAGAGGCTTCAAGGCCCGGCGCAACTCCTTGACGGAGAGGCTGGGAGCCCGTGCCGCCCATCCCGCGTCGCTTGCTGAGTCCAGGCGCAGCAGCTCCAGGGAATGAGTCCGGGGAAGCCCTCCTTCCAGGAAGGCCTGCCGCAGGATCGGCCGGCTCAGGAGCCCTTCAGCCAGGCGCACCGAATCCCATGCGGCGGTTGCCGAGATTCCCAGCTCCTCGCGACAGAACATCGCCGGCGTGACGTAGCCCAGATGCTTGTGGCCTCCCCGAACCAGGGGGGCGAGAACCTGACCCAGCCGCAATTCGAGGAGGGGACCGAAGCGCTCCAGTTCCGTCAAGGCTTCCTGCATCAAGGCGACCTGCCGGGCCCGGGAGGGCCGCAAGCCTTGCGGATGGTCTGCCAGGAGGGCGAGGACTTCCGCGCGGAGGTCGGGACTGGCCTGGGATGCCGGATTCTCCATACCTCATTTTACCGTGGATGGGCCCGCCAGGTCCAATTTTGCGATCGAGCAATCGCCTGTGCCGCAGGGGTTTACGCGATTCACTGGCGATGATTTGCGGCTTTTTTGAAGGCCTCGACGACGCAAATCTCGTCCGGCACCGGAGCCATTCCTTCCAGGCCCTTTCAGGGGGCCTTGCGGGCCGATTTCTCCTCGACATCCTTCAATGCCGGTTCTTGCCCTCAGGAGGCCCCGTCACAAAGAATTAACAATCCGTTCGTGCCTGAAGGCTTGAGTCATGGGGATGGCTCTCAGGGCGACCGGCTCACAGATGGGTTCCAGCCCCCCTCGACCGCTCGCCCACGCCGTCCGTGCGCCATCCGGACGATGTCCGGTCAGCCCGGCCGTCCCCGGCCGCTCACCCTGGCCGTCCGCCCGCTCGCCTGGAGCGGGAACCGGACAGGTCCTTGCTCGGGTTCGGGCACAGAGGGTGCCAACATCCACTCGTAGGCTGGCTGCACCACCACCCCGGGCGTCCTCAAGGCCATGGCCTGGTCGCGCGTGAGCACCAGCAGGCGCCTGCTCGCGTCAGGATACTGGCCCGAGGCCTGCTCGAGGGCTCGGAACTCCCGGGCCGCGGTCGAGGCCGCCGAGGGGTCCGCGCACACCTGGATCAACTCCTCGGCCCCGCCCGGCGCACGGGCATGAAAGTCGACCTCGTGTCCCTCGTCCGTCTTCACGTAGCCGACCTGGGCCTTGCGCCTCTCCAATTCGTTGAGCACGGCCGTCTCCAGGAGGTGGCCCAGGTTCGAGCGGCCGCTGGCATCGAAGGCCCGGATCAGGGCCGGATCCGCGGGATAGACCTTGCGCGGGTTCGAGTTGCGCCGGCGCTCCGACTCGGTGGAAAGGGGCACCACGCTGATCAGGAAGGCGTCACAAAGGTAGCCGAGCATCTCGTGGACCGTGTCCTTGGCCACCCCATGGCCCTGAGCCCTGAGGTCCTGATGGAACCGGTGGACGCTGAACGAGCCGGCCGGATTCCTCAAGCACTGTCGGGTCAGCCAGCGCATGGCCGCCACCTGGGTCAGTCGGTAACGCTCGACCACATCCCGAAGCAGCACCGTGTCGATGTAGCCCTGCAGCAGTTCCACTCGCAGGTCCGCACCCAGGCCCTGGGCCTCCGGGAAGCCGCCCTCGGAGAGGTACTCGCGGAAGCTCTTCTCGACCAGGGAGCGTTGTGCGCGGGTCCAGCGGGACGCGGGTTCCTGCGGCTCATGGCCCCGGTGACGCAGGAACTCGCGGAAGCCGAACGGGCGGATGACCGTTTCCATCCCGCGCCCCCGGAGCGAGGTGTGCACCTCCCGGCTCAGCATCCGGGCTGAGGATCCGGAAACCACCATCTCCACCTTCTCGGTGTCCAGCACTCGCCGGACGAAGCGCTCCCAGCCTTCGACCAGTTGGATCTCGTCAAGAAACCAGTGAACCGTCTCCCGTCCTCGCAACTCCGGATAGCGCCGGTAGTATTCCTCCAGGAGCAGCCCGAGCTGCGGCAGATCCAGGCCGGCCAGCCGATCATCGTCGAACCCCAGGAACACCGCCCTCTCGGGCGGTACCCCCTGTCGCCTTTCGGCCTGCAACTGGTGCAGGAAGGTCGTCTTGCCGGCCCGGCGCATCCCGGTGACGGCGTGGACCTTGTTCGGAACCGCCGACAGCGTGGTGTCCCGGCGGGTCAGACGCAAGGCCGCGGACGGGGCGATGGCCTCGTTCAGCTTCTCCAGCAGGAGGGGGTGCAGTTCCACGCCAGAACCGTATCTCGGCAGGTGTCCTTCTGTCAATGACAGGATGGTGATAATCAGGACTTATAGTAAGGACAGCTTATGGTTGCGGCAGTTCCTCGACGCCGGGCTCCAGGTCCCGGCCCCGTAATCCGCGGCTTCCGCCGTGATTCGGTGGCATTTCCGCAACATCATGGCGGAAATCAGCAGACGGCAGCCCTCTTGCGGGCGCACAACAGCAGGCTTCGGGCACGGCGGATCAGCGGGTGGCCTGGTCTTCCCAGATTTCGGCCACGTGTCGGGCCTCGTCCCGCTGGACCGCGTCCGCCACCAGGCCGACCAGGCGAGCCTCCAGGCGCGAGCGGTTGGGGGCCACGTAGCGGAACCAGTAGCGCAGGAAGGCGTCCGCCACGCGGTAGAGCGTCTTCTTGGCGTCCCGGACGGGAGCGCCGAAGGGGCGGTCCCGGCGCAAAAGGTCCAGCTCGAGTAGCCGCTGCAGGGGCCACGCCAGCGACGAGGCTGGCTTGCCCAGCCGGCCGTCGATCTCCGAGACCCGGTGGCAACCGCCCTCGCCGTCCGCCCGTTGTCCGGTCAGCCAGGCCGTCCCCGGCCGCTCGCCCTCGCCGTCCGCGCTTTCCTTCAGGCTTCCGTGAGAACTTGAACGCGGGCCTGGTATGACCTAGAGTATGACCGGAGGTTTCCCATGCCGAAGTCCAAGATCGCAATTTCCCTCGAAGAAGAGACCCTTCGCCGGGTGGACCGGTTGGTGAAGAACCACGTCTTCCCCAGCCGCAGCAAGGCCATCGAGGAGGCCTTGACGGACAAGCTCGAGCGCTTGGAGCGTCGACGCCTGGCCAGGGAGTGCGCCTTGCTGGATCCGCAAGAGGAACGTGCCTTGGCTGAAGAGGGCCTGGGTGGGGCTTCGTGGCCGGAATACTGAGAGGCGAGATCCGCTGGGCGGACCTGGACCCCGTCCGGGGCCACGAGCAGTCCGGGCGCAGGCCCGTGCTCATCCTGAGCCACGAGGTCTTCAACGAACGTTCGGGGACGGTCTTGGCCATGGCCCTCACCAGCCAGCCCCAGCGGGCCGGATTCCCCCTGACCCTGGAGTTGGCTGGAACCGACCTGCCCAAGAGGACCTGGGTCAAGATCGGGCAGATTCGCACTCTGTCAACCGAGAGGATCGGTGCGCTCCTGGCCGTGGCCAGCCCGGAGGAGGTTTCCCATGCCGTCGAGGGCCTGGTGGTTCTGGTCGGCGACTGACCCCGGATCGTGTCTCGGGCGGTCGCCCTGGGCCCTCGAGCAGGCTCGGACGCCGAACAGGAGGTCCGCAACTACTGGCGAGCCCTGGACCGGGTCGACGAGTTGGCGGAGGCGGAACGCTCGATCACGGAAGCGGTTCTGCGCGAGTTGCATCGCACCGTCATCGTCCGAGGCCCCGGGCGCCGGGGGCACCAGAGTCAGTATCGAGACAGCGAATGCCCCGTCGTCGACACGGTCACGCGCCGGATCGATGACGCTCCGCCGACACCTGCCGACGTGCCGGGTCTGGTAGGGGAACTGGTTGAGTGGCTGGATTCCAGACCGGCCCAGGCGCTTCCCGCGCCGCTCCGCGCAGGGATTGCCTCGCACCGCTTCATCAGCATTCACCCCTTCCCGGACGGGAATGGCCGGACGGGCCGTCTGTTGGCCACAGCGGAATTGTGGAGGGCCGGATACCGGATGCGGGGATTCCTCAGTTTCGAGGAATACTTCAACTCCGACCGGGAGCGGTACTACGATTCCATTCAGATGGGTCTTCCGGTGGATTTCTACGAAGGCCGGAACGATCCTGATCATTCGATCTGGTTGGAGTACTTTGTCGGCATCCGGGCCCAGGCCGCAGATTCCTTGCGCATCAGGGCCATCCAGGTACACCAGGAGGGCCGCTTTGCGCTTCCCTGGGACGAACTCCACCGCCTCCAGCAACAGGTCCTGACCCGCACCCTTTCCCGTTTGCTGGAAGGGTCAACCGAGGCCTGCGACATCCAGGCCGCTGACCTCGTCGACTGGTTTGGAGTCTCGGATCGGACCGCCCGTGAGTGGTTGGCCGAATGGGCCCAGGCAGGATTCGTGCTTCCCGTCCACACCGGACAGGGATTGAGGGTCCGCCGCTATCGCCTGGCCCAGATGTGGTCGACCCTGCTGGAACGAGTAGCGCACCTGGCCAGCAGGGAATAGCGGAAGCCAGATGGCCGAAAATGGGGAGGGGCGTGCGGGAAACCCTGAAAAAATGGGGTTCCACTTCTTGGATAACGGAAGCGCGCCTTCTCTTTCAGTGGCAATTCTGCGGAACCAGGTCGCCCTTCCGGCGTGCTGTCCGGTCATCCAGGCCGCGCCCCTCGCCCCGCGCCACCGTTGTCCGCAATCTTGCCCAGGCAACGCCCGGGCAAGATCATGGACAACACGCTCGCCCCAACACGCGCGCCCCCCGCCCGCGCGCCCGCTCGCCCCGCCTACTGCAGCCGGATGCGCACCTTGCCCGACTTCAGTTGGGCCACCAGGCGCTCCCTCAGTTCCTCCAGCAGCGTGTCCACCTCGGCGGGGGTGGAAAGCTCGCGGCCCCGCAGCTCGGTGCTCAAGACGAGCACCTGCACCCGGTCCAACTGCTCGATGAAGCGGTCCAGCTCCTGGTCGGCCCTGGTCTCGGCCTTCGGCAACTGAACCGCGGGGCCGTCCCGCAGGGCGCTCAAGGAAGGCTGCACGGCATGCGGGTCCAGCGCGCCCAGGGCCTCCCGGAAGGGACGCAGCACGTGTTCGACCTGCTCGGGGCTCAGCCGGTTGAAGCCGTCGCGCAGCTTGACCCGCTGGCGTCGGCCCTCGGCGTCCTTCTCCGCCCGTTCGATCAGTTCCAGGCGGACCTCCGCGTAGCGGGCCCGGACCGACTCCAGGGTCTCATGCAGGCTGCCGATGTCCCGCCAGGGCCTGTCACAGTCGAGCTGGGCCGCCAGGGACCGGGCGGCCTGCTCCAGCTCGGGGGTGCGCTCCAGGGCCAGCAACTGCTCGAGGTGGACGGCCCGGACGTTGTTCGCCTCCCGAACCTTCCCGATCAGCTCCTCGGTCAAATCGGCGTGCAGGATTCCCAGTTGCTGGACCCCGTCCCGCAGGGCATCCAGGTGGTCCTTCACCGCCAGGACCCGGGCTTCCACGTGGTGGGGGCGCAGGCACGCCTCCAGGCTTTTGTGAAGCTTCTCCAGGCAGACCGGCAGGCTGAGACGGCGCGGCAGTCGATTCATGCGCCCTTCCAGCTCGCGAAGCCGCTCGGCCAGGGCCTGGAAGTGCTCGGTCACCACATCGGCGATGGCCTCGTTCTCGCGATCCACCTCCACCCGCAGGGAATCCTCGAAGAAGCGGCAGATGGCCACCCGATCCTGGGGGGTGACGGCCTCGCCTCCCCCGTGCCGGATCTCTGCCTTCTTGAAATCCCGATCCTTCAGGAACAGGTCCTGGACGCCGGGGTCCTGCACCGAGGTGATTTCCTTGCCCGTCTCGGGTTGGATCCGGATTCTGCCGGAACGCAGCAGGCCCAACACGCAGGCCCGGACCACATCGGGCGGGTAGCCGCAGGGGGGGCCTCCGAAAGACTGGATCAGGACGGCGCCGGTTGCGCCTCTTTCCTGTTCCAGGAGGTTGGCGATCCGGGAGGGGACCTCGCCCGAGCAGGGGACCGTGTACCTGCCGCCCCCCACCTCGACGATGCCCAACTGGCCGGGAAGGAACTTGCTGGACACCCCCGAGAGGGTCGGCTGCAACAGTTGCTTCATCTCGGCGTCGGTGACGGCCACGTCCAGGTAGTGGGGGTAGAGGGAGGGCAGGACCTCCTCGCTGGCGCCCTGGGCCAGGGCCGCGAACGAGGCCGGATGGCGATCATTGTTCAGGACCCGGGACTGGAAGTAGAGGTCCCCCTCCACGAAGAGTTCCGCCACCAGCGCTCGGACCTCGTTCTCCAGGCTGTCGCGGCGGGTCTGCTCGTCGTACAGCAGCCTGCGCCTGGGCTCGGGCAGGCCTTGAAGCCGCCCCTCGTAGCGGGACACCATCTGCCGCGACCGGACCAGCTCCCGCAGCTTGGGCTCCAGGTTCGAGGGGCTGGCGGACACCCAGACCAGCCGGTGTCGGCGCTGCTCGCTGCTGCTCTCCTTCACCCAGGACTCGGCGCGGCGGTCCTCCTGGCGGGGCAGGTACTGGAAGTCCAAGGTCATCACGGCCTGGTCGTTGGGGGTCACCAAGCGCTCGTCCCGGAAGACCCGGCCGTCCGTGAAGGTGGCCGCCAGGGGGAAGCCCCGGCCTTTGTACCTGGGACGGTCCAGGCCGCGGCCCAAGAGGTCCTTGAGCTTCTCGATCACCACCTCGCTCAAGGCCTGGCCCGTCACCGAGTAAGCCTCACGCTCGTTGGCCCACTCCTGGCCCAGCGAGCTCATGATCCGGTAACCCTGTCGCTCTGAGAGGCTCAGGAAGCCGGCCTCGCGCAGCCGCTCGAGGGCGTCGCGGTAGAGGTCCACCTGGTTGCCGGCTCCCAGCCGGTCGTACAGGCAACGGGCCACCAGCTCGGGCGTGGTGGCCTGCTGGTCCTGCACAAGCTCGAGCAGGGCCACCGCCTTGGCCGCCCGCAGCGCCAATGCGTCCTGCCCCAGCACCCCGTGGGCCCTCAGGCGCGCCAGCGAGTTCTGGACATCGGCATCCAGAGCGGTGTACTGGGCGTCGAAGATGTGCTCGAGGGTGAGCAGGTGCCCCAGGGGCCTGCGCCCCAGCTCCTGCTCGCGGAAGATCTCGCCCAGCAGTTGCAGCAGGCCCCGAATCGCCTGGTCGTCCCCCTTCATGCGGCTGGAGCGCACCCGCAGGCTGGTGGTGATCTGCATCAGCAGGTCCACGTGGCCCGGGAGCATGGGATAGACCTCCAGGAAGTCCAGCTCGGTGATGGCCTCGCAGGAGTATCCATACAGCTTCAGGTCGGCGCGGTGCTGCTCGAACAGGCGGTGGAGATCGGCTTCGCAGGCCTTCTTCTTGCACAATAGCCGCTTGTGCACCACGTCGCGGATGTTGGTGGCCGCCAGGTGCACGCGCAGGCGCGGCGGGAAGCGGTCCTTCAGCTTGGACAGGTTTCCGCCCTCCAGGTCCTCGTCCAGCTTCTGCTGGCCCGTGGCCAGAAGCCAGACGCGGCCCTTCAGCCGCTGCCCCAGGGCCTCGGCCAGGCTCTGCAAGGCCAACTGGCGCGAGTCGCTCTGGAAGACGTATTGGCTGACCTCGTCCACCACGAAGAAGAGCGTCCGCCCCTCTCCTCGGAAGCGGAGCATGGCCTCCATGCCCCGGACGGTCTCGTCCACCGAGGTTCCGCTGCCGGCGGTGCCGCCCACGCGCGCGTCCATCCAGGAGGTGGGTTCCGTGTACAGGGTGGGGTTGAGGCGGTGCATGACCTCCGAGAAGTGGTCTTCGGCCAGGAAGTCGTTCATGGCCTCTGGCCAGGGGCGGCCCAGGGTCTCCTGGGCGCAGGCCAGGAACTCTTCCCACTTGCCGTCGCGCTCCAGCTTCAGCTCGTAGTCGGCCACGAAGTCCGAGGTGGGGCAGTAGCCCAGCCTCTCCTGCAGTTGGCGCCGGGCCGCCAGGTGGATGTGCTCGTCCTCCCGGGCGACCGCCCCGATGTCGAAGACCACGGCCACAGGGTCGATCTTTTCGACCAGCCCCCGCCAGGCTTCGCGCAGTTCCTCGCGCAGCGGCGAGCCGTCCCGGGCCAGCAGGGCCTCGGCCAGTCGGGTGCCGCCAGGCAGGACCACACCGTCCAAGGCCAGGCCCAACAGCTTGGCAAAGCTGGACTTGCCCGAGCCGAAGAACCCGGAGATCCAGCAGTTGGGAAGCTCGGGGCCGCCCTTGCGCTCCAGTTCGGCCCGGATGGCGCGCAGCAGGTGCTTCATCTGCTCGTGGATGCCGTCCGGCACGCGGGTGTGGCGCGGGTCTTCCTTCGAGTAGCCGCCGGTGACGATGTACTCCCGGACCTCCTCCTCCACCCGCTCGGGGTCCTTCTCGTGGAAGTAGACCACGGGCGCGATGTCTCGGGTGATGTCCGACTCGAAGATCTCCTGGATCAGCACGGGACGACTCCTTAGCGGGACTCGGTGAGCATCGAATAGATGCGTGGGCGGTAATCGCGGTCGGGCTCCAGCTCCTTCATGAAGGAGAGACCCGTGGGGGGGATGTGCTCCCCCGGGTAGAGCAGGACGACGGGCATCTGGAACGTCTTGCCGTCCAGGTGCCTCAAGAGCGACGAGGTGCGGACGAAGGGGTACAAGGCTCCCAACCGCCGGATCCAGATGAGGGTGCTGTCCTGCCGATCGGGGTGGCGCTCGGCGAACTCGCCGATCTGGCGGATGACGTCGCCGGCCAGGCCCTGCTCGCCTTCCAGCAGCCTGGACAGGGGCCCGCGCAGCCGGTCCAGGGGCCGCAGGGGGTCATTGTTCCTGGCCGCAAAGCGATGCTCCGAGTCGACCAGGCTCTTCCTCTCGTCCTCCCGCAGCCGGGTCCGCAGGCGCTGCATCAGGCAGGCGTGCAGGTCCACGTCCAGGATCTCCCAGCCGTGCTTCACCTTCAGGTCGTCGCTGAGCTGCCGGGCCTGGCGCCGCACCTCGAACTCCCGCTCCGGAGGGTAGGGCAGGATGGCGAAGCGGTAGTTGCGCATCGTCGAGATCCGGGGCCCCTCGGGGGCCAGAAGGTCCTGCTTCAGCGCGGCAAAGGCGTTCTTGAAACCGCTGCTCATCGTGACAATCCTTCCACCCAGGCGGGGAGGCCGGTCGCTTCCCAGTCGAACTCGCGCACGTCGCCGATCCGCCGATAGCCCAGGCCGGGCAGCCCTCGCCGCAGCCGGGGTTCCAGGGCCTCCCCGTCCAGACCCACCGAAAGCAGGTAGGGGTTGTCCAGAAGCGTCCCCTCCACCGAAATGCCCCGCAGCAGGTATAGCAGGTAGGCCAGGGCCTGGTCGGGCACAGCAGGCCGGAGCACTGCCCGGGTGCCCGTCGAGCTCGCGCGGCACAGCCCCGCATCCGTGGCCGTGCCCAAAAGACCCGAGGCCATCCGGCGCGTCGTGGCCGGCGCCCAGCGATCCCCCAGCCGCTGGTTGAGCCAGCGCACCACTCCGTCCACGTCCGCCGTGGGCTGGGGGTGGGCGCGCCGCATGGCCAGGTGCGTTCCCGTGAACTCGCGATACAAGGGGTCGCTGAGCTGGACGTGCCAGTGGCAGATCAACGACCGGGTCGCCGGGTCCTGCGGCTGCCAGCGGCGCAGGGCCTGGAGGGCCTGGGGCCAGGTCAGGAACCGGTAATCCAGGTTCAGGATGAAGTAGCGGACCCGGGTCATGCTCCGGCTGCCGAACCAGCGCTCCGAGAAGGCGGTGTCGACCCGCTGGGACTGCGGGACCTCGGGGTCGACGTGGGCCCAATAGGCCCGGCTCTCTTCGGCCACCAGGCCCATGCGCAGCAGCCGGGTATGGGATTCGGTCACCTCGGCGGGCCCGGAGGAAGACATGGGGCGCCCCTAGAGCCTGAAGAAGGGCGGGATGTATTCGGCGCCCAGAGGCGCCAGGCAAGCCGCCAGCACGCGGGCCGCCTGGGCGGGGTCCTGCGGGCAGGTGCCCTTCACCTGTCGCCCCGTGGACAGGACCTGGAAGCCAGCGCCGGGCGCCAGGGCCCGAAGCGCCGCTTCCAGCCGCTGCCGGTCGAACGTGCCGCCGGGGTGGATTCCCTCGGGGAAGGGCAGGGCGGCGATGGGGGCCAGGCGCTGGACCCCTCCGTCTTCCAGGTCCTTCTCGTCCATCTTCAGGTCCCGGATCCGTTCGGTGAGCTGCTCGTCCAGATCGAACCCCCAGAAGAAGAGGGTTCGGACACCGTCGGGGTCGGCCATCAGTCTACGAGCCTTCCGATCCGCCAGCATGGCGGCTCGACGCGCGGCCTCCAGGGAGGCCCAGGCGTGGGTGCGCGGGGCCAGGCGCCGGAAGAAGTCGCCGCCGCCCATCTCGTCCACCGCGTCCGTGCGCCACCAGCCCAGCCGAGAGGGTTCGCAGTGGCCTTCCCCAGCCCAGCCCACCAGGAACTGCAGGGCCAGGATGTGGTCGGTCGTGGCCGTGGAGACCAGGTGGGTGGACATCAGTCAGCCTCGCCTTCCCTTCAGATTCGTGCGCGGGTTCACGTTTGCGAAGGGCTTTCCCTTCCCTCGGGCGCGCTCCTCTCCCCTACTCCTCGATCAGCTCCAGGTTGGCCCGGGGCACGATCCATCGGGGCCCGTCCACCAGCTCGATCTCGGCCACCCGGGCCCGCGCGCCGGTGGGGATCTCCGCCGGCTCGACGGGCAGGGCCACCACCCGGGCCAGGCGGCCGAAGTGAGGCTCGCGGATTACCCGCACCCAGGCGCCGGGGACGAAGCCCTCGCCGGCCTGGGGGCCCTCCAGCGCTTGGGGCTCGGGCTCGTCCAGATGGGGGATCAGGATCTCGGGTCGGATGACCCCCGCGCGGATCTGGGTCGCCCCCGAGACCGAGGCCCGGCGTCCCGCGTTGGCCGCCAGCAATTCGAAGGTGCGCCGGGCCATGGGGATCGGCCCGAAGCCCTCGGTCAGCACCAGGGTCAGGCCCTTGTCCTCCGAGCCGGTGATGGCCACGCCCAGGTCGTAGCCCAGGAAGTCCCGCAGGTCCTGGTCGTGGATCCCCCCGACCACCAGGGCCCGCACCCCGATCTCCACGGCCCGATCCAGGACCTGGCGGGTCACCAGGGCTCCCCCCACGACCACCTTGCCGGCATGCTCGTCCTGGAGGTCCGAGACCTGCATCTCCCGGGCGGGATCCCCGGTGGCCAGGACCACCTCGCCGGCGGTCTCGCCCCCGATGCCGAAGATGCCCTGCAGGTGGGCCCCGTGGGTGCGCACGACCACCCCCTCCTCGGGGATCACCCGCTCGATGACCCCGTCCACGTAAGCGTGGACCTGCACGGGGACGGCGGGACCTCGCAGGACGACCTGGCCCGACACCCCCGAGACCGACTCCAGGGTGCCCGAAAGCGGCGCCTGGAGGGTGGCTTTGAAGAGCCCGAAGAAGCCCTTGTTCCGCGCCAGGCCTTCGCCCTTGGCCACCTGCTGGCCCCGGGTCTTGAGCATGCACTCGGGCACCTCGGCCGGCTCCAGGCCCAGCCGGGCCGCCACGTTGACCATCTCGACGCTGCCGGGGAGGTGGGTGTGGGCCACCACCTGATCCCAACGCACGGGGTCTCCCGCGTTCACGACCACCTGGCCCTTCAAAGGCAATCGGCGCTCGAGGTGCAGGACCGTCGAGGTGGTGATTTTCAGGCCCGGGACGTAGGCGCTACCCACCGGTCACCTCCCCAACAAGGCGGTCGGGAACCCCTCGGTCGGGGTTTCCGACCGGGCCCCGGGGGTACAGGTCCAGGGCCCGATTCCACTGGGCCAGCGCATGCAGGCGCGCCGCCTTCTCGGGGGGCAGGGTGAAGGGGCGCCGCCCCCGGCCGTCCAGGATCAGGCCCACCTCGCCTCCATGCACCTCGCACTCCAGGACCTGGCCCCGCCCGGCCCCCACGTCCAGGCCCCGCTCCGGCTTCAGGACGGCCCGGGCCACCTCTCCGGGGCCCAAGGGAAGAAGCGCGAGCTGGCCCTGGTCCAGGGTGAACCCGGTCTGGCCGATCCGGCCGCTCAGAACCCGGCGAGCCGGCCGGGCCGGTCCGACGGGAGCGATGCAGGTGCCCAGTTCCACCAGGCAATCCTTCTCGAAGACCTGGGTGGCCGCCTCGGGGTGGACCTCGGCCAGGACCCCCAGTTGCGGCATCATGAAGATCGAGTCGACGGCCAGGCGGGTCACCCCTTCGGGGAGGAAGGCGTCCATCAGCATCATGGCCGCCTGGGCCCGGCGCGGCGCGTGGGAGAGCACGCCGCCCGAGCCGATCAACAGGTCCAGGCCCATCAGGTCCACCAGGCTCTGGCCGCTGCCACCCTGGTCGAACATCGAGGCGATGTCGGACTGGCGCTGGACGCCCTTCAGACCCGTGGCCAGCAGCCGGTGCTGGTCAAAGGACAATCGCAGGGCCTCGCGGGCCAGGGCCTGCTCGATCATCAGCTCCTGGACCAGGTAGGGGATCGAGGTCGGGCGGATCATCTTGTTCTTGATGCGGTTGCGCAGCTCGCCCTCGGGAAGGTCGAAGGGGACCCAGCGCATCACGGCCTCCAGGCCGGCGTCGGCCAGGACGTTGGAGATCGAGTAGCTCATCCCGTAGTTGGCCGAGACCGTCCGGTTGAAGACGCCGCCGAAGACCGAGAAGACGTCGGTGGTGGCCCCCCCGATGTCCACCCCCACCAGGCTGATCCCGCGCTCGCGGGCCACCCGCTGCATGATGAGGCCCACCGCGGCCGGGGTCGGCATGATCGGCTCGTCCACCATCTCCATCAGGCGGGGATAGCCCGGAGCCTGGGCCATCACGTGTTCGAGGAACTGATGCTGGATCTTCAGGCGCGCCGGCTGGAGGTTCTCCTCCTCCAGGGTGGGGCGCAGGTTCTCGACCATCTCCAGGGCGGTCCGCTCGCCCAGGATGGCCTGCACCTGCTCGCGGGCCTCGCGGTTGCCCGCGTAGATGACTGGCAAGCGCAAGTCGGTGCCCAGGCGGGGCCGGGGGTCGGCGGCCCCGATCAACTGGGCCAGCTCGACCACGTGCTTCTGGGTGCCGCCGTCCACCCCGCCCGAGAGCAGCACCATGTCCGGGCGCAACTGACGGATCCGCTCGATTTTCTCGTGGGGCCGGCGCCGATCATTGGAGGAGAGCACGTCCATCACGATGGCCCCCGCCCCCAGGGCGGCCCGCTCGGCGCTCTGGGCGGTCATCTGGCGGACCACCCCGGCCACCATCATCTGCAGCCCCCCGCCGGCCGAGGAGGTGGACAGGTAGACGTCCACCCCCTGCGTGCCGTCGTAGGGCTTGATCAGGCGCCCCTGGTCATCGATCAGCGGCCGGCCGACCAGCTCCGCCACCTCGGCCACGGCGTTGAGGACCCCCCGGGTCACGTCCTCGGCGGGAGCCTCCACGGTGGTGGGGGCCTCGCCGCGAACCACCAGGCGGAACTCGTCGCCCTGCTTCTCGATCAGGATCGCCTTGGTCGTGGTGCTGCCACAGTCGGTTGCCAGGATCGAGCGGATCGCGTCCTTGTCCATCGGGACGCCCCGTTCGGCCCCGAGGGCCGCGCCTCCTCGCGAAGGGACGTCCGGGTCGAAGGGAGAGCCCGCCGCCTCGCGAACGGGCTGCGACCCCAATCTGCGACCGCGAGGAGGCCCGAGATGAAGTCCGGCGATCTGTTGTGGGGCCTGGCCATCGCGGGGACCGCCGCCCTTCTGGTGATCCCCGCGGGGCAGGAGGCCTTCATCGCCTTCACGACCCGGCACCCCTATCTGGCCGGCTTCGCCAAGTTTGCCTGGCTGGCCACCTTGGGGGAACTGCTGGCCCTGCGCATCGGGGCCGGCCGTTGGGTCCTGCCCGGGGCGCTGGGGGCCCGGGCCTTCATCTGGGGACTGCTGGGGATCTCCATCACCCTGGCCTTCACGGTCTTCACCGAGGGGACCCGAGGGGCCGTGCAGCGAGGCCTCCTGCCCGGAGGAGCTGGACCTCTGGGGCTGGCCTTCTTCACCTCGGCCCTGATGAACCTGACCTTCGGGCCGGTGCTGATGGGCACGCACCGCTTCACCGACACCTGGCTGGACATGCGCTGTGAGGGGCTCGCCCGCCGCACCGTCGCCGACGTCGCCGGGCGCATCGACTGGGTGGGCTTCTGCGACTTCGTGCTGCTCAAGACCATCCCGCTCTTCTGGATCCCGGCGCACACGGCCGTCTTCCTGCTGCCCGCGGAGTTCCGGGTGGTGGCCGCCGCCTTCCTGTCGGTGGCGCTGGGCGGAATCCTGGCCTTCGCCAAGAGAGGCGGGGCCAATCCGGCTCAGGCCCCCAGCGCGGCCATCTCCTCCCAGGCATAGCGCCGCGCGCCCACGTACAGGACCTCGTCGCCCTCGCGCAGGCGAAGACCCTTCAGGCGCGTGTGGGTCACCCCGTCCCGGGTCACGCCCATCACGTTGAGGTCCTGCGCCAGCAAGGCGCAGGCGAAGGTCAGGGCATCGCGCTCGGGCCCCTGTCCCACGGCGGTGCAGAACAGGCTGTCGCCATCGGCCTGGTCGGTCAACTTCTCGACCAGACATGCGACCCCGCTCTGGCAGCTCTCCTGGACCAGAAGATGGTTGACCACCCGGTTGGAGTAGACGATGGAGTCGCAGTTGGTGGACTCGAAGAGCACCCGATGGCGCTCGTCCAGACACTCGGCCACCGTCTTGATGTCGGGGCGCAGGTGCTCGATCATCGTCACCACCGAGGCCACCACCCCATCCGAGGTGAGGTCGGCCGGGTCGGTGCACAGGACCAGCGCCACCGAGGCCTGTTCCAGACGGGCGCGACGGAAGGTCTCCTCCTGCAGCGGCGAGCCGTGCACGAAGAACACGTTGTCCAGCGCGAAGGGCAGCCGCTCGATCCGCTCCGAGACGATCACCACGTCCCGGCGCAGACGCCCCTCGTCCAGGCGCAGCTCTTCCAGAATCTGCCGGACCCGGGACTCGCCCGGGAAGTTCACCAGGATCACGTGGTTGCGGCAAGGCACGTTGCTCAAGCCCATCAGCTCCCTCTGCGACATCTCGACCATCCAATCCACCAGCAGGCCGAGCATGCCGCTGAAGGCCGACAGGCCGACCAGGATGATGAAGAAAAATGCGCCCAAACGCCCACCCGTGGTCTGGGGGAAGTAGTCCCCATACCCGATGGTGGAGATCGAGACGACGCTGTACCAGACGGCGTCCACCCAGGTCAGCCCCTCGTGGGCCTGGGCCTCGAAGAAGTAGAAGCAGGCGCTGTTGCCCAGCAGGGCCGCCAGCACCATCAACAGGATCAGGGCCAGGCTCGCGCCCCGGCGCTTGCGGAAGTTCCTGAAACTGCGGGTCACCCAGAACAGCATGCCCGGGTCCCTTCCCCGCCCGACCGGTCGAATTCCTGCCCGGCCATTTCAGGAGCCTGTGAGGAAGCCGAGGTAGATTCTCGTCAACAAGAACCAGAGAGGACAAAGACCATGCAGATTTCCGGCATCGCCACCCCTCCCAGTCAGGCGCACCGGGACCTGATCGCCCACCTCCCCGAGTACGCCCGCCCCGCGATCGACTCCTTCCAGGCCACCGGACATTTGGAGGGTGAAGGCGTTCTCCGCCAGCCGATTCCGATCGAGAAGGTGCCCGAGGTGGAGGCCCAAATGACCGGGCAGCTCGTGCAGCTCATGGCGGCGGACGAGACGCCGGCCGACCTGGCCCCGAACCAGCCGGGCGTCGTGAAGATCTCGGAGATGGGACTGGCCGAGGCCAGTGCCTGGTTCATCGGGGACACCCGGGAGGGTGCCGTCGCCCTGGACGCCACGGGCCTGCTGACCACCGCCGCCTATGCCGAATTCAGCCCGACGGCCGCCACGCTGGTCCAGGTCGTGGACACGGGAGGTGAGAAGAAGGGGACCGTGGCCGCCCACATCGACCGCCAGGACCCTGCCTCCTCCTATCTGGAGCTCAAGGACATGCCTGAAGGCCTGTTGCCTTTCCAGGTCTAGGAACCGGAAAGCCCAACACTCCGGTCCGCCTGAACCGAGAGGGTCTGCACTGGCAGATCCTCTCGGTCATTTCGTGCCTGCGATTCCTGTCTGGGATGTGGAAGATGCCCAGAGGCCCGCTAACGGACTCGACGCCTGGCTGGCGCCGGCGACAGCTTCACGGAGCTGCGCGATTCGGCGGAAAGGATCAAGATTTCGCGAGACTCCGGGGGACGGTCGTCTTCCTCTCGGCCTGCAACCGGTGCACGCAGTAGGGGTTCTCGTGGACCGTGCCGGTTGCGAAGTGGGCCTGGGCCGAGCAGCCGCAGCGGCACTCGCGCAGGTGCTGGCAGGTGCGGCAGAATCCCTGTGCCTGGTCCGGGGCGAACTGGCGGTTGTAAGCGAAGGCCCCGGGCTTGTTCCAGATGTCGATCAGCTTCTCGTGGTGCAGATTGCCCTCGACGAAGGGGTTGTCCTCCAGAAGTTCGGGACACATCGACAGGCAGCCTTTGACGTTGCCGTTGGCCTCGACGCCAATGGCCGTCAGGCCGGCCTGACAGCCGGACCAGCGGAAGCCGCGCATGGGCTCTTCCAGTTCCGTGAAGTAGCCGATGCAGTCGGCCGGGAAGACCTGCATGGGGCTGCGCCCCGCCCGCTTGCGGGCGATGAAGCGGGCCAAGGTCTCGACCACCTCGGGTCCGGGCATCAGGTCGGGGCGCTCGCGCATCCGTCCTCCTCCGAAGAGGGTCTGCAGTTGCCAGGCCCGGACCCCGAACGAGGCCAGGGCGTCATGTAGTTCGTCGAGCTCCCCCAGGTTCAGCGTGGAGACCGACGTGATGGCCGCCGTGTAGATTCCCCGGCGGTTGAGTTCCTTGAAGGCTGCGGCGAGACGGTCGAACGAGCCGGGGACCTGGCGGAAGGCGTCGTGGGTCTGGCTCAGACCGTCCACCGACATGGCGATCACCTCGAAGCCGCGGTGGTAACGCTGCAGGTCCATGATCCTGGGGAGGTTGTCCAGCATCTTGAAACCGTTGCTGATCATCCCCACGCGCACACCCCGATCCATCAGGCGGGCGGCAATCCGGTCCCAGTCCTTGCGCAGGAGGGGTTCTCCACCCGAGAGGGTCAGTCGCTGCACCCCGATCTCCGCCAGTTGGTCGGCCACGTCCAGCATCTGTTCCAGGGTCATCTCGTCGATGCGCTTGGAACCCGCGTAGGACCCGCAGTGCAGGCAGCGCATGTTGCAGACCAGGGTGATCTCCCAGACGCAGAACCGGGGTTTGTCCGGAACAAGGTTCATGGCTTACTCCAATTCGTCGGGCGCCGCCTGTTCCAGCGTGCGCCAGGTGCAGTTGCGCAGCTCACCGTGAGGGCCGCGATTGTGCATGGCTCCACCCCGGCAGTAGCGCCATTCGGCGCAGGAGGCGCAGGCATCGCGGAAATACAGCGAGCGGTCGCGATAGCGGCGGTAGCCCCGCTCCCAGATGGCGCCGGGATCCTCCTCCAGCACGTGGCCTTGCACGGACAAGTCCTCGGGCATCGACAGGCAGGCCCCCATGCGGCCATCGGAGTACACGGTGGCCATGGTGACGCCGGCCGGACAGTTGTAGATGTTCTCGCGCACCAGGCCTTCCAGACCTTCGGCGTGCAGGGCCCGCCCGCACCAGCCGTCGCAGCTGAACTCGGCCACGATGCGCCGTCGGCCCTCGGCCGCCGCCGCCCTCTGGCGGGCAATCCAGCGCAGCATCCGGCGCAGCTCCTCTGGCTGCAGGAAATTCTCGGGGTCCTGGGGCGCCCGGCCCACCGGCACCACCGTGGCGAATCGGGCCAGGCCGACGCCGAGGGACTCCAGGAATGAGAGGATTCGAGGCAATTCGGACAGATTGCGGCGGGTCACCACGGTCACCGTCTGCAACGGGAACTGGGGGTAGCGCCCGGCAAGGTGCTCCAGAGCCTTCACGACCCACTCATGGCAGGGGACCCCTCGGCTGGCATCGTGCGTCGCTTCCAGGCCGTCGTAGGAGAGGCAGGGCAGGGTCAGGCCGGCGTCCATCAGCCGGTCGAGGAGTTCGGGATGGCGGCCCAGGAGCAGGCCGTTGGAGTCCAGGCCCACTCGGAAACCCAGGGCTGAGGCATGACTGACGATCTCCACCAGGTCCGCTCGCAGGGTCGGCTCGCCCCCACTGATGGCCAAAGCACCGATCTGCGAGACCTGGAAGTCCCGGGCGAACCTGTCCAGCATGGTCTTGACCTGCCGGGTGCTCATCTCGCGTTCGGCCACGTGACCTTCAGCCGGCACGGCACAGTGCTGGCAGCGCAGGTTGCACCGCAGCGTGGACTGCCACAGGAGGTAGGATAGCGGGTGGGCCTGGAGAGCCTGGTCCAGGCGCCGGGCATGCTGCTCATAGCACGAGCCCAGCACCTCCAGCAGGCCTGAGCCCGGCCGAGGGGGTGGCTGCGGATCGGGCAGCAGTTCCGGGGCCTGCTCCGCCAGATAGCGGCGATAACGGCGCAGGCAGTTGGGGAAGGACTCGCGCACGTCCCGCGTGTAGGCGTAGGTGACTCCGCGGCAGCCCCCGCGGCAGGCGGCCAGGTCGGGGCACTGGGCGCAGTGCCCCCGGATCTCCTGCACCGGGATGCGGAAGTCCCTCATTCGCGGGCTCTGCCAAAGACTGGCCAGATCGGCCTTGCGCACATTGCCGACCCGGTAGTCGGGGTGCAGGAATGAAGGGCAGGGGTAGACGTCTCCTTCGGAGGTCAAATAGAAGCTGCGCTCGCCGGCCGTGCATTGGAAGCAGTCGTCGGTGGGTCCAAAGGCGTGGTCGAAGGCCAGGGTCACACCGGTGGCAACCGGGTCGTGGGCGGCCACGTCGCGGAAGAAACCGACCATCTGGTCGAGGTCGTAGCGCATGGCTTCCTGGATCTCGGCGGAGGCCCCCCGGCCCAGGGGGACAAAGCCCGAGAAGCGCAGGAGCGACACTCCTTCGCGGGCTGCCAGGTCCACCACCTGGGGAATCGAGTCGATGTTGCCCGGGTGCAGGAACATCCCCACCGAGACCGGCAGGCCCACTTCGTGGCACAGGCGGATGGCCGTCAGGGCCTTGTCGAAGGCTCGGGGTGGTCCCTTGCGCAACTGGGAGGACTGCTCGGAGGTGGCCCCATCCAGGCTGATCTGCAGTGTCTTCAGGCCCAGATCCTTGACCTGGCGAAGCATTTCAGTCGTCAAGATCGACCCGTTGGAAACGGCTGAGAACGTGAAGGGGGCGATCTGGTGCCCGCAGCGCATCAACTCGGGCAGATCTCGCCTCAGGAAGGGTTCGCCGCCCGAGAAGAAGACCGAGTGGACACCAAGATCGGCAAGTTGGTGCAGGACCTGCACCGCCTCCCTGGTGTCCAGCTCGGCCTGGCCGCCCCCTCGGGCGTCTGCGTCCACGATGCAGTGGGTGCACGAGAAGTTGCAGCGTCGTGTGATTTCCCAGATAACGATCTCGGGGCGCGAGAGGGGGCTACTTGAAGATTCCATACATCATCCGGACGCGGCCGCCCCCATCTCCGGGGTCTGGCGTGGGCGAAGCCACGACTGGGAAGATCCCATACATCATACGGGGCCGGTCTCCGCCGCCACCGGGAACCGTCGGGGGGGCCACCGGGAAGATGCCATACATCGGCCTGGCTCCGTAGGTCGAGCCACCATAGGGGGAGGGGGCGACCGGGAAGATGCCATACATCATCCTGGCCCCGTAGGTCGAGCCACCGTAGGGCGAGGGGGCGACAGGGAAGATCCCGTACATCATCCGGGAGCCGTAGGGGGAGGTTCCGTAGACGGCCCCCCCGTAGGGAGAGGGGGCGACTGGGAAAATCCCGTACATCATCCGGGAACCGAAGGGGGAGGTTCCGTAGACGGCCCCCCCGTAGGGAGAGGGGGCAACCGGGAAGATGCCATACATCATCCTGGCCCCGTAGGTCGAGCCCCCGTAGGGCGAGGGGGCGACAGGGAAGATGCCATACATCATCCTGGCCCCGTAGGTCGAGCCACCGTAGGGCGAGGGGGCGACAGGGAAGATGCCATACATCATCCTGGCCCCGTAGGTCGAGCCCCCGTAGGGAGAGGGGGCGACAGGGAAGATGCCATACATCATCCTGGCCCCAGAGCCGGTGGACAGGCGAGCCTGGGCAGAGAGGGAAACCCCATCACCCAGCCCCTTTTCAGCGCCGGAAGCGCCTGTCGATCGGCGCGCCGCCTGGCTTTGAGAGATCCTGTGGGCTCGGGAGATTTCCGGGAAGAGTGGACCCTGTCCCTGGATTCCGTGGATGTCCGACATGAATGCCCCTCCTGACACGGGAGTGTCGCCAGCAGACCCGACACACCACGCTATCACGGCAGGCCGGCAGCCGGTCTAGGTCCCCCTGGGAGCCATGACCACGGGGTTCTCAGTCGGTGTCGCTGTGGGGAGGCTCGACGTAGGCCTCGAAGGTCTGCGCGCCCATGTTGTTGATCTGTTCGACCATGATCCCCAGGGCCACGATGACGCACTTCTGGATGCCCCCGGCGAACCACGAGCATTCCTCCTTCAGGCAGGGCTTCTGGAACAGGGGACAGAGCGGTTCGTTCATCAGTCACCTCGAATCAGGAGAATTCCGGAAATCTGCAGCCCCCTCAGGATTCCGTGCTTCACGGGCAATTCCTGGTTTGCGCCGCGTGCCCACCATCCCGCGGAGAGGAGCCCCAACCCGCTACCAGTCGGTGGGCTTGAAGTCCTTCAGGAACTGCCCCCAGACGTGGATGCCGGTGTTGAAGCCGCTCACGATAGGGTCGACGATCCGGGCGGCTCCATCCACGATGTCCAGGGGCGGCGAGAAGTCGTTCTCGCAGGCCTTGCGACGGGCGATCACCGCCGGGTCCTCGTCACTGACCCAACCGGTGTCCACGCTGTTCATGTGGATGCCATCGTTGAAGTAGTCGGCAGCCGAGGTGCGGGTCATCATGTTCAGGGCCGCCTTGGCCATGTTCGTGTGGGGATGGCGCGTGGTCTTGAACTTCCGGTAGAACTGGCCCTCCATGGCCGAGACGTTGACGATGTGCTTGTCCCGCTGGGGCGTGCGCAGCATCAGGGCCTTCAGGCGCGCATTCAGCACGAAGGGCGCGACGGCGTTGACCAGTTGGGTCTCCAACACCTCCACGGTGGGCACCTCGTGCAGCAGCATCCGCCACGAGTTGTGCTCGCGCAGATCGACCTGCTGCAGGTCCTGGTCCAGGCGCCCCTGCGGGAAGAGGTCCGAGAGGTCCTCATGGTCCTCGTCGACCAGGCGGAGTTGGGAGAGTTCGGCGGAGTGCGCGAAGCCCACCACCGGCGAGGCGCCCCGCGCCGCCAGCCCTGTCTCGGGCGCCGGACCCGAGGGCAGCATGGCCTCCCGTCGCAGGCCCTCCCAGGCGCCCAGCAGGCGGCGGGCCGGGGACGGCAGCGTCGCCTCCGAGGAGGTCTCCCGCTCCAACATATGCCGATAGAAATCCGGCGGCCGGCGCACCGTCTGACATGCGTTGTGCACCAGGAAGTCCAGCCGGTCCCGGGTGGCCTCCAGGTGGCGACAGAAGGCCTCGACGCTGGGCGTGTGGCGCAGGTCCAGACCGAAGATCTCCAGCCGGTCCTCCCACTCGGGGAAGTCCGGCTCGGCGGCGTAGCGGGCGGCGGCGTCGCGGGGGAAGCGGGTCGTGACCACCAGGTGCGCCCCGGCCCGCAGCAGCTTGATGCCGGCCTGGTAGCCGATCTTCACCCGCCCCCCGGTCAGCAGCGCGACCCGACCTCGAAGATCCGCCGACTCGGTGCGCTTGGCGTAGTTGAAGTCGCCACACTGGGGGCAGAGCTGGTCGTAGAAGGGGTGCAACTCTCGGTAGTGGCGCTTGCAGACGTAGCACAGCTCCCGACCGAGCAGCTCCTGGCCCTCTGGTTCCTCAGGCTGGTCTTCGAACTCGAAGTCCGCCGGGGGGAGCACGTTCGGGGTGATGAAGACCGGCTTGTCCCGCATGACCCGGATGCCGGTGCCGGCGCAGGCTTCCCGGTCGCGCTGGCGCCGGTCGGACTTGCGCTGGCGCCGCAGATCCTTGCAGGCCCGGCGGCGCATCCGGATGTCGGGATTGTAGAGGTTCCCGGCGGCGGCGAAGAGGCGCGTCCGCTCTTCGGGGGTGAGTCCAGCCAGGAGGGCCTGGTTGGCGGCGACCTCTTCGAGGGTCTCGAGGGCCGCCCGCAGGCGCCCGGGCAGGTCCTCGGGAAGCGACGGGGTGGGCATCGCCGCAGATACTGCGGGACGAGGCCACTTCCTGCCGAGCCCGGGGTGCCTCAGGAGGCCACGAGGCTGTGTGAAGAACGCTGCCGCCGCCTGGGCGGGTCCTGGCTGGCGGCCAGCCGGGGGCCTGGAACCGGGCCCGATTCCGCCAGGGGTTCGCGATCAGCGGACGAAAGGACTCCTCGTGCAACACCAGATCGACGGAGTGATCGCCCAGGTCCTCCACCTGCGCTTTGAATCAGGCGAAACGTGCTGGGCTTCCCGAGGTTCCATCGTCAGCCTGGAGGACGGGCTGGACTGGCATCTGAAGGTTCCAGGCGGATTTGAAGGGGCCTTGAAGCGGGGCCTGGCGGGCGAGGGCCTGAGCCTGACCTTCATCCAGTCCCGGCGCGAAGCCGCCGAGGCCGTGCTCTCGGCCAACCAGGCGGGCAAGATCACCGTCTGGGACCTGGAAGAGGATGGGCCCGTCCTGGCCACCCGCGGCTCGTTCCTGGCGGCCGTGGGCGAGGTCGACATCGGGGTCTCCATCGCCCGCCGAGCCGGAGCCGCCTTCTTCGGGGGAGCGGGCTTCTTCCTCCAGAAGATGTCGGGACGTGGACAGATCTTCATCCACGGAGCCGGCGACTTCATGGAACGGGTCCTGGGCGAAGGCGAACGGATGCTGGTCAGCAACGGGAACCTCGCCGCCTTCTCCCAGCAGGTGGACTACAACGTCCGCAGCGTGGGCGGCTGCCGCAAGATGCTCTTCGGCGGGGAGGGGATCTTCATGACCGAGCTGGTGGGCCCGGGCCGGGTCCTGCTTCAGAGCCTGAAGCGCGCCCAGGTCCAATCTGCAGCCCAGGGCTGAAAGCTCACGCCCCGACAGCCATTTCTCCTACCCTTCTGGAGGTCCCGTGATTCCGAGACGACTGTTCCTGCTCGCGCTCTTCGGACTCTGCCTGCTCGGCTCGGCCTTCTCAGCACCGAAGCCCCCCAACCGGTTGACCCTCGAACCGGGGACTCCCCTGGAGATCGCCGTGGTCCAGGATGTCGACTCGGGCTCGCTCAAGAGCGGGGACCTGGTCCGCTTCCGGGTGATCCAACCGGTGCTGGTGAAGGGAATCCCCGTGGTGGCCAGCGAGGCCCCCGCACGCGGGGTGGCCGTCTACTCCCGGGCGGCCCGGGTGGGAGGCCGGGGCGAGCTCATGGTCCAGGTGGAGGACGTGGCCGCCGTCGATGGCACCTGGATTCCCCTGCGCGTGCGTCCCGCCAGCGAGAAGGGCCTGGCCGGCCTGATCCCCGCCGAGTGCATGGACCTGACCGAGCCGGTCTTCCCCAAGGGGCGCAACGGGAGGCTCTCCTCCCAACGCGTGCTGAAAGCCTGGACTTCGGCCCGACAGGACTTCCTGGTCACCTCCGTCAAAGCCTCATCCAAGGTCGTCGCGGCTCCCCTGGCGGCCCCCAAGGGGCTCCCGGGCAAACCGGTCCGGGTGGTTGCGGGAACCCCGGTCAGCCTCCGTCCGGCCTCGGAGATCGTCTCCGACCAGGTCGTGACGGGGGACGCGGTGTCCTTCGTCACCTCCCGAGAGCTGAACCTGAACGGGCAGACCCTGGTGGCGGCCGGGGCCCCGGCCACGGGCACGGTGCTGCTGGCGCGCGAAGCGGGTGCAGCCAACCACGGAGGCGTCCTGGTCCTGGGGATCGAGAGCGTGCAGGGCGTGGACGGCCGGCCGATCCCCCTGCGCCTCTCCTCGGCCACTTCGGGCAGCGCCAATCACGTGATCAGCCTGGGCATCTCAGCCGTGGTCCCTCTGGTGGGACTGGCCGTGCACGGCCGCAACGCGGTCGTTCCGGTGGACCACGAGTTCGTCGTGGCGGTGGCCCAGGACTGCCTGGTGGTGGTGCCTCCGACGCCCACGCCCGTCCCTGAAGCCGGAGGTTTCCGGAACCTTTCAGCGTCTCGAGAGTAACCTGGGGCCATGAGGATCTGCGAGGCTGCCTCCATCCCGACCGTCCCCTGTCCCGGGCTCACGACTGCGCCTGCGGGCGAAGGTCCCGAACCCGTCGACCGCTACTCCCCCGCCGTGGAACCGACCGGGGCGAGCCTGATCCCGCGCCCGCCCGCCTTCGCCGAACGCGTCGAGCGGATCCGGCCGCCGGTCGTGCCCGGTCAGCCTCGCCGGGTGACCCCGACCTACCAGCAGACCTCTCCGGCCTGGGTCGACCCCGAAGGCGACGCCCACCTGATCCGCCTGTTGGACCGCATCCCCGAGCGGCTGGTCGGAGCCTTGTTCAGCCATCTCCTGCGGGGCGAGAAGTGGGACCAGCGGGACGGCAGCGTGCGCCCTCCCCACCGCGTGGGACGCGAGGCTCCCGTCGAGGTCCAGGCACTGGGCCGCGACTTCCAGGACCTGGTGCGCGAGACCGGAATCCGCCCGACCGTCGGGCCCGAGCACAAGTGGTCTCCCGAGGCCAAGAAATACCGACGCCTGGGCTTCTGGCGCCGGGTCGGCAGTTGGATGCGCGGCGGCCAGGACTTCCCGACGCCGGACGTTCCCGCCAGCAAGCTCTTCCTGCTGCTGGCCACGGGGCAGACTGCGCGCTTCGCCCTGACCGGCAAGGAGTCGGCCCTGGAGGCCGCCCTGATGCGCCGACCGGACCGCTCGGTGACGCCCTCGGAGCTCCTCCGCGAGAGCTACGTCCTGAACCAGGGCGACCTGTACGCTACCCTGTTGACCGCCGAGAACGTGCTGGCCCGCGACCCCTACGACCCTCGCCGGGACGAACAGCCCTTGCAGCGGAAACTGGAATACCTCCGCAACGATACCCCGGAAGTGGGCGACAACTTCGCAGCCTGGTACCACTTCTTCGGAACCGCCCTGTATGCCCTGAAGCGGCCCGCCTGGATGGCCCAGGTCGTGGCCCGGACCGAGACGGCGGGCTCCATCCTGTTGGAGGGGCCCGACCGGCAGGAAGCCTTCATCAACCGCCAGGGAGCCGAGTTCGGCAGCCTGCTGCGCCGCCTGGTGGCTGCGCAGGCCCGTTCCACCAAGGCCTGAGAGGCGGCCCGGCAGGGGCTGGTCCACCGGTCCGTTCGCGCCGGGCGGCATGGTCTTCTAAGTCCTCCAGAGCCTCCGTCTTCCGAGTCCAGGGGAAGCCGAGACGCTAGGAACCCCGCCGTGCAGCACGCCGGTGCGGGCCAGCTCCGCAAACCATGACGCGCTGCGCTTGGGGGTGCGCTTCAGGGTCTGGCGGTCCACGTACAGCAGACCGTAGCGCTTGCGATAGCCGTTCAGCCACGAGAAGTTGTCCATCAGGGACCACATGTAGTAACCCCGGACGTCCACCCCCTCCTGCATGGCCCGGTGCACGGCCTGCAGGTGCCCGGTGACGTAGGCGATCCGCGACCAGTCGTCCACCTGCCCCCCGCGCAGTTGGTCGGGCAGCCCGATCCCGTTCTCGGTCACGTAGACGGGCAGGCGACGCAGGTCCCGGATCCGGACCAGGATCTCGGTCAGCGAGTCGGGATCGACCTCCCAGTTCCAGTCCGTGTAGCGCCCGTGCGGATTCTGGACGAAGCGGAAGAGCCCCTGGATCGAAAAGCGCGAGGCCTCCTGCGGGTCCCCGGAGATGTTCAGGTGGAAGTCGGTGGTGGGGGCATCGGCCGTGGCATGGTGGGGCAGGTAGTAGTTCACGCCCAGCCAATCGACGGTCGGGCTGGAGCCTGCCTTGCAGGCCTCCTGCGACGCCGGTTCGGCGAAGTCCAGGTTCCCACATGGAGCGGATCCGCAGCCGCGGAGGAACTCCAGGACGTCTTCGGGGTAGAGACCCAGAAGGACGGGTTCCAGGAACCACCGGTTCAGGAGCCCGTCTGCCAGGCGGGCCGCCTGGGCATCCTGGGGCGAGTCGCTGGCCGGATGGACCGGCGAGAGATTCAGGGCGATGCCGATCCCCTGACCTGGCTCCGGCTTCCCCCAGATCCGATGGTACAGCGCCACGGCCCGGGAGTGGGCCAGGAGCAGGCTGTGGGCCACCTTCAGGGCGCGGCGGGGATCCCGCTGGCAGGGGGGATGCAGACCCGTCAGGTAGCCGTGCATGGTGGACCAGCCCGGCTCGTTAAGGGTGGACCACAGCTTGACCCGGTCGCCGAAGTGCCGGAAGCACAGCTCGGCGTATTCCAGCCAGGCCTCCAGGGTCTCGGGGTTTTCCCAACTATGCAGGGCCAGCGGCAGATCCCAGTGATACAACGTCACGTTGGGAGCGACCCCCTGCTCCAGCAGCGCGTCCAGGAGGCGGTCGTAGAAGTCCAGGCCAGCCTGGTTGACCGCACCAGCCCCTTGGGGCAGCAGGCGAGGCCAGGACAGCGAGAAGCGGTAGCCCGAGTGGCCCAGGCGACTCATCCAGCCGACGTCCTCAGCCCATCGGTGGTAATGGTCGCAGGCCACATCAGGATGGCTCCGCTCGTGGATCCGCTCGGGAAAGCGCCTACAGAAGTCGTCCCAGATCGAGGGTCCCTTGCCGTCGAGGTCGGCAGCCCCCTCGATCTGCAGGGCGGCGGTGGCCGTCCCCCAGACGAAACCCGATGGAAAGCGGCACGGATCGGTCACGCAAACGAGTTGGCCAGCCTGGAGGGAACTCCTCCAGGAAGGATCGCTCTCCAGGCTCCTCGGGCTTTCTAGACTCAGCGCCCGGTCTCCGGACACCCGGAATCCCACACGTTTCGCAGAAGCCCCCTGCGATATGTGACGGAGGTTGCCGCTCAATCGAATATTGGCCGCATCGTGCCCGGGCTCGGTGGCCCTCTCCGATTTGTCGCCAAGCAGGGGCGAAGGCTCCCCCCGCCCCTACTCGTCCAACCCCAGTTCCCGCAGCCGAGCCAGAAGCCGCTCCGCCCGGTCCCGTTCCTGCGAAGCTCGGGCTCGCTCCTGCTCGGCCCACTCCTCGGCGGCCTCCGCCCGGGCTTTGTGGCCTTGGGCCCTTTCGTGCTCCTCGTCGGCTTGCGCCTGCGCAGCCTCCGCCCTGGCACGCTCCTCTGCGGCTTGGGCCTGGGCAGCCTCGGCCCGGGCACGCTCCTCTTCGACTTGCGTCTGGGCAGCCTCCGCCCGGGCACGCTCCTCTTCGACTTGCGTCTGGGCAGCCTCCGCCACCTCGGTGGGCAGGGGCAGAAGCACCTTGTCGCGTCCGCAGGGGCGAAGCCACAGGCCCTCCATGTCCTCGCAGCGACCCTGCCAGGTCATCAGGCCCAGGCCCAGCTCCTCAATCCAAGACAGGTCCAGGAGTTCCACGTAGTTCAGCCCGTGCAGCACGTAGCCCCGCAGGACCCGGTCGCCCAGCCAGCGCTCGGGGTCGAAGATCACGTAGTAGCGCACCCCCAGCCGGGCGTAGCGCTGGGCCTTCTCGACCTCGGAACCTTCCCGATTGGAGACCACCTCGATCACCAGATCCGGGGCCTTGCCGAAGACCCAGGTGAAGTAGGAGCGCCGGCCCTTGGGCCGACAATCCTCGGGAAGCGTCACATCCAGGCTGACCATGATGTCCGGCACCACGGCCGGCTGGTCCACGCTGCCGAAGAGGCCCACATCGGCGGCTGCCACGAAGGGGCGGCCGGGCTTCCACGACGCGTGCAGGATGTTGGGGAAGAGGCGCATCTGCTTCTCGGAGATCCAACTGTCCACGGGCGCATCGTCCTCGGTGACCAGGTGCGAGACGTCCGGCTCGAGAGGCTCTTCCTCATAAAGCAGGGCTTCCATGCGAGCGTCCTCCATGCCAGGAGTATACCTGAATCCGCC
>DIWH01000085.1 GCA_002423485.1 Candidatus Xenobium occultum
GGTCGCAAACCGATCACAGATGCACTCTCCTCTCAAGAAGAATTGCAGACACCCTATCCCCGTGCTTCTGCTCGAGCTGCGTCGAGGTATGCTGAGCCCGGCATACGGTGACCCCTGTGCAGCCCAATACTAGACTTTCCTATTGGAGATACTATCAATGATTCGCCGACCTGATCGACCTTGGCCGCCGGGCTGGCGAGGTGCGACTATCAGCCCATCAGCCCCGGCCGACTTGACAGTGGCTTGGTGGTGCGTCGATAATCGAACCAGGATATATAGTTTATGTATAAAGAAAGTATACCCATCCTGCGGGTTGAGGGCAAGTGCTTGGTTGGAGAAATGACCAGACCACGGTGGAGCGCCCAGAGGCGACTCGAGTTCATCGAGTTTCGCCTCTATTGGGAGGGGCGGGTCAACCGGAGCGATCTGACGGACTTCTTTGGCATCTCGGTTCCGCAGGCTTCCGCCGACCTCACAACCTACCAGCAGATGGCAGAGGGGAACATGGTCTACGACAAGACGGCCAAAGCCTACGTCGCCGGGCCGCGTTTTGTCCCCGTCTTCTTCGTCCCGTCGGCAGATCGCTACCTTGCGGAGCTACAACTGCTGGACACTGGCTTGCTCTCCAGCGAGGAGTCGCGGGTCGGCCGGTTGCCCGCTCACTCGGTCTTGCCAATCCTGCGGCGTCGGGTGGACCCATGGACGCTCCGTTACGTGCTCGACGCCATTCGCACCAGCTCATCCGTCGAAGTCAGATATCAATCTTTCTCTCGGCCTGAGCCGACCTGGAGAAGGTTGACCCCGCACGCACTGGCGTTCGACGGCCTGCGCTGGCACGTACGGGCTTGGTGCCACACCCGGGCCAGGTTCCTGGATTTTGTTATGGGCCGCATTCTGGAGGTTCGCGACCCCCAGCCTGACGCTGTTGACCCGAGTTCGGACGTCGGCTGGAATTTCACGGTGGTGCTCAAGATTGGCCCTCATCCCAAGTTGACCGGGGGCACGCGGAGCGTAACAGAACTCGACTACGGGATGGAGAACGGGGTGCTGGAGGTGACCACCCGCGCGTGCATGGTCCCCTACCTGGAACGCCTGATCGGCTTGGACCAGAACCCAGAAGAGGTCGACCCGAAGGAACAGCAGATTGTTCTTCTGAATCGGGATGAAGTTGCCCGAGCACTCTTGGCGTCAGGAGTTACCGGGGTTGGACAGTAGCACAGGCGCCGAGTTCGATGTCCGCGATCAGTTTGTCTCACGGGCGGTAGTCGCTGGTGGCACCCTACAACTGGAGGGCCGACATAGTGGGTCAGTTCCCAACCCCCGGCAAGAACGGGAGTATATAGGTCCCCAATGCCCCTTACGCTGCCGGGTTCAACCCGGCTGTGCGCGCGGGTGAAAGGCCCCGCGGCCTGCCGTGCCTGGAGATCCTCAAAGAAGCTGACGCGGACTGACCGCCTGGTTGCGCGACCCGGCGTATCCGTGGCGCCATGTCGGTGGGGAGGCTGGTGGCTGCCCGTGGCCTTGGACCACCTTGGGCCGTGCCCCTATAATGGAGTTGCCATGTCGGGATACTCGCTGCTCAACGACATCATCTTCAAGATCGTCTTCGGCTCCGATTCCAGCGTCCCCGTCCTGCGGGCCCTGCTGAACGCACTGCTGGGCCTGCAGGGCAGCGCTCGAATCGTCGAGTTGGAGATCCTGAACCCGGCCCTGGACAAGGAGCACCTGTTGGACAAGGGCGTGGTGCTGGATGTCAAGGCTCGGGACGGCCAAGGGCGGTTGTACAACATCGAGGTCCAGGTCGGTCCGCAGAACTCCTACATCGCGCGGGCCGTCTACTACCTGACGCGCCTGTTCACCGGTCAGTTGGAGAAGGGCGAGCCCTACGGCAGCCTGGCGCGGACCATCGGGATTTCCCTTTGCGACTTCACGGTCTTCCCGGACATGGAGGACCTGCACAGCACCTATCGGCTCCATGACCGTCGGCATGACCGCGAGTTGACCGACCTGCTGGAACTGCACTTCATCGAGTTGGTCAAGTTCCGGCGGGACAAGCCCCACGAGTTGCGGACGCCTTTCGAGAAATGGCTGCACGTCCTGAAGTTCGGCGAATTGTACGAGGGTGAGCCTGCACTGTTGCCAGAGGTCTTGAGACAAGAGGAGGGGATCGCCATGGCGCTGGAATCCATGAGGAAGGCCCAGGCCAGCAATGAAGTGCGCGAGCTGATCGAGCTGCGCCTGAAGGCACAGCACGACGAGGCCACCCGGCTGTATTACGCACGCCAGGAGGCTCGCCAGGAGGGGCTCCAGGAAGGGCGGAGGGAAATGCAGATGCAGACCGCTCGCCAGATGCTCGAGGCCGGCCTGGACTGGGCTTCGATCACGCGCTTCACCGGCCTGGTCCCAGGGGACATTGAGTCCTGACCCCTCGGCAGCCAGGGGCCTGGCACCTGAAGCGCGACTCCAAGAGCCACCGCCAGGCCCCGGTGTACTGGCCGCCTGCCGCCGCGACCGCTTGATCGCCATCGCCCACGACCTGGAGCACCTCTACCAGGGTGACACCCCCACGGCAACCGCCCGCCGCGGCAGGAAGAAGCCAGCCCCGCCCTGAGTACCCGGGTGCCGGTCAACCCCTCAGCCCGGGATCTGGGCACCATGTGCCGGGCGAGGGGGTGGGACAGTAGCGGGCGTGGTGGGGGCGGCGCTTCACGGCCCGCTGGCGGGCAGGCCGCCTCCCGCCACGCCGACGGCGCTCACCGGTTACTCCCTGGGCGAACCGTGAAGGTAACCGTTTCCTGGCTGCGATTTCCGGCGACGTCGGAGACCGCTGCCAGCAGGCTGTGCGGCCCGGCACACAGGGCCGGTTGCTCCTGGGGCTCGACCAGGGGTAAGTAACTTATAGGGGGGT
>DIWH01000030.1 GCA_002423485.1 Candidatus Xenobium occultum
AGACAGGCGGCGGATTCAGGGGCCCTCCCATGTGTTGACAGCGCTCAGGGCCCCGTGCTATAAGATTGTCACGTGCGAGCGGCCCGCCTGCCAGGCGGGCCTTTTCGGGAGGCCTGGTCCTCGTGGAGTTTGCCACTTTCTGGATCGTTCTGGGCTTGATGGTCTTGATCTGGAGTGGTCTCGAGGACACGTTGACCAGTGTCATGTTGGAATGCCAGGCCTCGGATGGCCGTCTGGGCCTGACTTCGAAGCGCTTCTACTGCGCCTTGTGTCTGACTCTTCTGGTCCTGGCCTGGCCGGTGGTCCTGATGGACCTGGTCTCTGGCGGACAGGAGCGCTGAGTCACGGAAAATTGAAGATGTGCCCGTAGCTCAATGGATAGAGCGTCTGGCTACGGACCAGAAGGCTGGGGGTTCGAGTCCCTCCGGGCACGCCACAAACGCAAGACGCGGATCCGATCTCTCGGGTCCGCGTCTTTTCTGTTCCCCTCCCCCCGGGCTTCCGGGAGTCTTCAGGCCGCGCCGGAACCCGGCCAGGGCCGGTATTGCAGTCCGGGCAGCCCGAGGTAGCCGACCATGTCCGGGTTCTCGTGGATCTTCCACATCAACTCTTCAAAGACCACCTGATAGAATCCACACATCGGCGACTCGCGCATGACGGTTCCGAAGCGGGCCATCGTCTTGGAAGTGCAGCCTCCATAGCAGAATCGCTTGAGCTGGCACTGGCTGCACTTGGGGATGGTCTCGACGGTCCTGGACTGCAGGAGGCGCTGGATCGGGTTGGACTCGACCATGCGCGCCAGGTTCAGGCCCTCGTCGTGGATGTTGGCCATGCGGAACATGTCCAGGCTGGCCATCTCCTCGCAGGCGTGGATGCCCCCGTCGATTCCGAAGCCCAGGACCGAGTTGCCGGCGCCGCAGGGCGAGCGATAACACATGAAGGGCCGATTCTTGGAGAGCAGATTGTTGATCTGGTTGTTCACATCCGAGATGTTCAGGGACTCGCCGTGTTCCCGGCACCACGCCAGGGCCTCGTCGATCATCTCCAGCCAGGCGTGGGCAAACTCCTCGGTCCGGTCCACGGGGAAGCGCAGGCGATAGTGAGAGCGCCCGATATAGGACGAATAGTTCAACCGGAAGGAACGGCGATTCATCTCGTGGACCATGAACCGGAAGGCCTTGAGGTAATCCTTGGGCTCGTGCACAACCCCCAGCAGCCCGACCTCGAAGCCCATCTCCTCGGCTTTGCGCACGTTCTGCAAGACGGTCTCGAAGGTTCCCTGGCTGCTTCCGGCAAAGACCCGGTTGCGGTCATGGACCTCGCGCGGCCCGTCCAGGCTGACCCCGACGATGATGTCCAGCTCTTTGAGGACTTCGACCTTCTCTGGGGTCAGGAGCGCGCCGTTGGTCTGGAACATGAACCAGAGATTCCTGCCCAGGCCGTCGCGCTGGTTGACGTGGCGGGCCCACTTCACCAGCTCCTGGATGTCGTCCCAGGCCAGAAGCGGCTCGCCCCCGTGGAAGTCAATCGTGATTCCATCGCTGGGGATCTCGTGAAGGGCCTTCTCGATGATCAGCCGACTGGTCTCCAGGGGCATCTTCCCCTTGTTGGGGAAGGAATCCGCCATGCAATACAGGCAGCCGAAGTTGCAGGCCTCGGTCAGGTGCAGACACAGATAGGCCGGGTAGTTCTGGACCGGTTTCCACAAATCGGCGGGCTCCAGGCAAGAGCGGCCGTTCACCTGGAGCATGTTCGATTCATACATCCGGATCAGGAAGTTCTCACGCTCGGAGGCAGGAAGCGGATGATCGAGTCCCCTGGCTTCCGACCAGGTCATGGCCCTCGAGAGCTTCTGCCAGAAACTCAGGTAGGGTTCTTCAAGGACGATCCATGACGCCGATTCGGGCTCGATGAAGAGCATCCGATCTCCCCGCCGACGGATGCGAATCCCGGAGGCCCGAGTCAGCAGGGCGCTCTCGGGAAGACTTGGCTGGCCGGTTCCACCGGGGTTCTCAACTCGAAGCATTCCCACAACCTCCCAAGGCCGGGACGATTTCCGGCTCGTCTGCAATCTTCCACATCAACTCGGTGAAGGTCAACTCGTAGAAGCGGCACATCGGGTCTTCGCGCAGCAACTCGCCCGACCAGGCCAGCGCCTTGTGCGCGCAACCTCCCCCGCAGAAACGGCGGATGGGACAACGAGAGCAGCGCGGGATGTTCTCGACCCGACGCTGCCTCAAGGATCGCACCCGCGTCGAGCTCAGGGCCAGGCTGCCCAGGTCGAGATCCTCAAGCTGTCCCAGATAGAAGGTTCCCTTCGTCGAGGGCTCATACTCCTCGCAGGCCAGGACCTCTCCCTCAACCGAGAAGGACAGGATCGCGTCCCCCAAGCCACACGGCGAGCGCATGCACATCAAATCCCGGCGCTTGGAGGTCAGGTTGGCCAGCATGTCCGACAGGTTGTGGACCGCCAGAGGCCGCCCGCGCTTCCGGGAATGGTGCCAGGCCCGCTCCACCATCGCCATGAACCCACGGTGGACGGCCTCAGCCCGCTCCGGTCCTGGTTCTCGGGTCCCACGTGCCCGCCCCAGGGCGCTGCACGGATTGAGGTGCAGGAACTCGAAGCCCAGCTCTCCGACCAGATAGTCCAGCACCCTGGGATAGTCCGAGGGCTCGTCGACCACGGCCAGGGGCGTGACCCTCAGGCCCTGATCGCGGGCCCGCAAAAGGTTGGTCAGGACGGTCTGATGGGTCCCCCGTCCCCCCGCCAGGCAGCGGTTGCGGTCATGGATCTCGGCGGGGCCATCCAGCGAGACCCCGACTCCCACCTGGAAATCCCGCAGGCGCCGAACCCTCTCGGGGGTCAACAGGGCTCCATTGGTCTGCATCAGGAACGAAGCGGTCTTCTGGTGCTTCTGCTCCAACTCCCGACCATGGGACATGATCCCCAGGATCGTCTCGAAGGCCAGCAACGGCTCGCCCCCCATGAAGTCGAAGGACAGGTGGGGTGCCGGCAACTCCTGGAAAGCCTTCTCCAGGATGCGGCGACCCAGGGCCAGGGTCATGGTCGCTCCCTGGTCCTCTCCCGAGCAGTTGTAGCAGTAGGAACAGGCGAAGTTGCACGCCTGGGTGACGCGCAGGGCCAGGAATCGGGGGCCCAGCGGGTCGTGATCAGGCCAGAGGCGGGCCAGGTCGTGGTAGGGACGGCCATTGAGGCCGACCATGCCCAGGCGGTGCAGTTGCTCGACCACCGACGTCACGAACCCCCGCTTGAGATCGGGGAGGGCTTGACACAGGGATGAAAAGAGCCTGGGCCTGTCCAGGCGGACGAAGACCGCCCAGGACGCAGGGTCCATGACCGTCCAGGAGGCGGACTGGGGCTCGATCACCAACACCCTCTCGCCACGGCGAAAGGCTTGAATCCCCTCGGTCCGAGCCACCAGGACTTCGTCCCCAAGATGGACTCCCGGAACCTGGGGAGGAATGGCGGGCTTGGCCATCGGGCTCTCCGTCCTGTCCGGCCTGCAAGAGGACCTCCTCGATTGCCGGCCGGAACCTGGGGATTATATCAGGCGCCGCCGGCCGGCTTCAACCCGACCATGCTGGAAGGGTGGACTCCTCGAGCCGGTACCTCCCCCGAGCAGGGCCTGCCCGAACCACCCGATGGCCCGGGCGCAGGGGCCAGGGAAGATCCGTCTTTCCCCTCAGGCGCCTCGGCCGACCCGCTTCAGTTCAGACGAACCAGCGTGTTCCGCATCTTCGCGGAGGACTTGAGCCGAGCATACACGTTGTAGGACTGGGGCTCGACGCCGACCTCTTTCGTCTGGCCCGGATCCAGCCGTAGGACGTCATATCCACAGGCATTGAGGCGAGCGGTGACGACCTGCTGGATTTCCTTGAAGGCGACGGTCCGCTCTGGAGCAAAGGTCTCTTCGTGGAGGGCCAGGACCCCCCCCGGAAGCAATTCCCGCGCCAGGTTCAGAAGCAGGGGCCCTCCCCTCTCCCCGAAGTCCGAATCCCGAAGGGCGTGCACATCGGACATGAGGATCACGTCGACCGGCTCGGGTATCTGAGGCCTGGCCCCGGGCCGGGCGACCGCATGCAACCGGACGGAGGCAAGAGCGCCAAACCCCGGATGCTGAGCGGCAAACCCGATGAACTCGAACCCCGAGGTGTCGATCTCGGCCAAAAAGACCGTCTCTGGTCCATAGGATTGCGCCAACATCCAGGCGAGGTAGCCGATCCCTCCTCCCAGGTCGCAGACCTTCCTGCCCTTGAGATTCAGGGGCTCCAGGAAGGGCAGCCAGCGCCTCCCCCGGTTGTTCCAGGAAAAAAGACCGTCCCCAATCTGAGTGAACTCGGCGCGCCAGTGGTGATCCCCCTCTTGCAGCCATCCGTGGAGGTATCGGGCGGCCGCCAGGTCGCCGCGGCCGAAGATGTAGTCAAAAAGAACCGCCTCGCCCGGGTCCGCGAAGGCCGGGACGCGCTGACCCTGCCGGTTCCTGACGAAGGCCAGGGCAGCATGCTCCAGGAAGTGGACGTACCCTTGCCGGCGCAGACCGTTGGTCAGGTCGCGCTCGATCCGGGACAGGGCGTGGGCCTCGAGGCTTCCCGCAGCCAGCCCGTCGGCGAGGCTTTGGAGGGCTGCCCGTGGGGGCTGACCGGAACCAGCGCTTCCGGAAGGGGCAAGGTCCGCCTTTGAGCCCGAGCGCGACTGAAGGGGAAGCCACTGTGCCAGAAGCAACAGCAGGCCCGCCAGCAAGCCGAGGGCGAGGGCTCTGCGCAGGGCACCTCGTGGCGAGCGGACTGCTGGAGGACGAATCATATTTCTATTCTAACAGAAATTAGTCCGGCCGGGGGGCCACCCGACGGAATCCAGTCGTCAGTCCTCAATCTTCCGGGATTCATTGGCCCTGGCGTGCACCCGGAAGAGGCCCGCGGGGGGACGAAGCTCCTGGTCCAGCGCCAGAGGCTCGAGATCATAGGCCTTCCAGGCCTCCAGATCCGGAAGGCCCGCCCCTTCGTCCACCGCGAAGAGCACGGCCCCTCCTTGCGGAAGCCCGGCCAAGGGGGCCAGGGTCACCGGCAGGCCGTGCCGATAGCGCAGGTAGCAGAAATACTCCGGGGCTTCCGCCACCGCGATCCCGTCGCCCAGTTCCGAGCGCAGCGTCGCCACCAGTTCGTCCTGTCGGAGCAGGGGATGGGACTGCTGAAGGAAGCCCCTGTGCGTCCAGGGGGCCAGCAACACCCACAGGAAGGCCGACCCGGCCAGGGCGCGCCCGAAGCCCCCGCGCCGGGTCAGGGCTTCCGCTCCCGCCGCCGCCGCCAGCACCCCCGGTAGAGCGACGTGGTGGCCGAACCTCCAGGTATCCAGCGAGTTCACCGCGCCATAATCCCCGAAGGGAAGCCAGGAGAGGAACAGGGTGATCGCTCCGGTCCATCCAACCGCCAGGAGGGCAACACGGCGCTGCGGGGAGGAGGCCATGGGAGACAGGCCGACCAGGGCCAGCAAGGTCAAACTGACAGGCCAGATCCGATTGAGCAGGAAGTAGAATCCGTTGTGGACCAGGTTGGCCAGCCGGTTGCCCCAGAGGCTGAAGCCGCCCCGAGGGACGACCTGGAAGTGGTGGGCCAAGGTCGGGTCGTGCCCGCCCATGACCAACCCCGGCGGCACGAGCAGAACTCCCCCCAGCGTGAGCCAGGCGATCCAGACCCACCTCTTCAAGGACCTCATCCCGCCAGCCGCCACGGCGAGCAGGCAGGGGACATACAGCAGACCTTCGGGTCGCATCTCGGCCAGGGCGGTTCCAGACAGGACCAGCCAGCCCAGGTTCAACGAGCAGGGCTCGCCCAGGAAGCACTCCAGGGCCAGCCAGGACAAGACCATGAAGAACAAGGCGCCGCTCTCCGCCCCGACGGAGCCCGAAAGGCGCAGAACAAAGGGAAGCATCGGCAGGGCCATCGCCGAAGCGGCCGCCACGGGCAACGAGAAGCGCCGTCTGGCGGCCAGGAAGAAGAGGGGCGGAAGGGCAGCCCACAGCACACGGCTGACCAGAAGGGTCTGTTCCCAGGAGGAGGCTTCCAGAAGCCCGGGCCGGGGTGGAGAGGCCGGCCCCAAGGCCAGGGAAAGCAGATAGGGCCAACCCTGGGGGTAGGGTGGCTGGAAGTGGCCCACCTGGCGCACCCGCGGGGGCAGCCCCTCGAAGATCAGCGGCTCGGCCCGGCCTGTGGTGGCCATGTTCCGGGCGATGGCCACGTAGAAGAACTCGTCGTAGTAGACCGAGGGGCGCGCCTCCATTCGACCGGCCGCCAGGATCCCGAAGAGGATCAGGCCCAGAAGGGTGGCCAGGGCCGCCCGCCCCAGACCCCTCACACAGCACAGAAGCGACCAGGCGCTGACCCCGGCCAGGGCCGTCAGGTGCCAGCCCAGGATGCTGACGTAGCCGCCTTCGATCAAGAAGGTCGTCACCACGGCCCGGCTACAACCCCAGCGCCAGTTTCAGGCCCGCCCTGGCCTTGCGCAGCAACTCCCCCGGGGAACGCAGGCTGGCCACACTGCGCCACAGGAATCGGGGCGAGAAGTAGAAGGAGCGGATGGCCTGACGCAGCAGGGCCTCCAACTCGCTGGCGTCCAGGACCTCCTCCCAGTAGGGCGGATGAAAATCCTCCGACGGCTCCAACACATACTCCCTCCAGACATCCCGCGTGAGGAGGCCTTGGCGGAGGGCCTGGGCATAGAGGCGCGTCCGGGGCAGCAGCATGGTGATCGAGAAATGCACGAAGTCCAGATCCAGGCTGTGGGCGAACCTCAGGGTCTCGAGGACCTCCTCCCGGGTCTCGCCGGGAGCGCCGATCATGAAGTCGGCGTAGGTCGAGATTCCGGCTTCGCGGGTCCAGCGCACGGCCAGGCGGGCCTGTTCCAGCGAGATGTCCTTGGTGTAGAGACCCAGGACGCGCTCCGTCCCCGACTCGACCCCATACTGAACGCGTTGACAACCTGCCGCAGCCATGGCCCGGAGCATCTCGGGATCCACCCGGTCGACGCGGGAGCGGACGTCCCAGAAGACGTCCAGTCCCCTCTCGCGAATCAATCCGCAGATCTCGAGAACCCGCTGGCGGTCGAAGGTGAAGAGTTCGTCGAAGAATAGGAATTCGCGGATCCCCAGGCTGACACAGTGCTCGAGCTCGTCCACCACGCGAACGGCCGGGTTGGCCCGGTATTTCTTGCCTCCCGCCGTGGAACAGAACGAGCAGCGGTAGGGGCAGCCTCGGCTGGACATCACCACCGTGGTGGGCGGGCGGCGGCTGACCACGCTGGCGTACCGACGCCAGGGCGTCAGGCTTCGGTCGGGGATCGGCAGGTCCGCCATGTCGGGGTGGACGTAGCGGGGCCCGACAGGGTCGCCCCGGCGCAGGACTCCGGGCAGGCCGTCGGTGTCCTCTCGACCCTGGCCCAGACGGTCCAGCAGGGAAGTCAGGGGGATCTCACCGTCACCCACCACCACGTAGTCCACCTCGGAGTGCTCCAGGCTCTCCTTGGGGAAGAGCGTGGCGTGGGGACCGCCGAGGATGATCGGGAGTTGCGGGGCCGCCGCGCGGATCGCCCGGGCGACCAGCAGACAGTCCATCCAGGTATGGGTCATGCCCGAGAGGCCCACTGCCTGGGCTCCCGTGGCCACCGCGTGGCGAGCCACCTCTTCAGGAGACATCCCCTCCAGCAGGGCATCGAGAACTTCCGCCCGATGTTCGGAGCGTTCGCGCAACCAGGTGGCCAGGCAGATCAAGCCGATGGGCGGAAGGTGTCCCAAGCCCTCCTGGATCGCCTTCATGTGAGGTGGTGAGATGATGTGGGGCTGCGAGGGCCAGACCAGGAGGATGCGCATCAAGACCTCCCCGAGCCCGCCCCTGGGAAGGCCTTCAGCCATTCCTGGCCTTGCTTGGAGAGGCCTCCCACCTCGTAGACCGTCAGGCAGACCCAGGAGGCAGGCAACGAGATTCCCGCGACCACCCGCATCTGCAGGTGGTCATGCAGCCAGGTCCGCCTCCGGTGGTCCCAGTCGCTTCCCCTCATCCCGAAGTAGTAGAGGAAGGTGCGCTGACCGGCCTTCTTCGAATCGGCCAGTTCGCCCAGGATGGCGGGAGGCTCCGCCACGCCTGGCCGGTCGAAGGCCTCCTCGGAGATCTCCAGGCGATGCCAGTCCCGACCCGAGGCGTAGCCCAACTCGGCCGTGTGCAGCTCCAGGCTGCGCAGGTGGTCGCGATGCCCCTCCGCCAGAAGGCGGGCCCCCTCGGGCAGACGGGAAGCCACCTCCCGCATGAAGTAGAATTCCTCCTGCCAGACGTGCCTGGAGTGGACGAAGTCTCCATGACGGAAGGGCCAGGTGCAGGGGACCAGGATCGCCACAACCAGCACGGCGGCCACCCATCCCCCTGAGAGACGCCGAACCAGGCCCTCGCGCAGGACCTCCAGGCCCGCGGCCGCCAGCACCATGAGGCCCAGGGCCGGCTGGATCGCGTTGCGCCAAGAATCCAGGGCGTGGTGGAGGCCAAAATCCGCCGAGGGGATCCGGGAATAGAAGACCTGCAGGGCGACCACCCAGAGCGTCCAGGCCAGGGCCGCGCGCCGGGGGCGCCAGGCCAGGGCCCCCAGCAAGGCCAGGGCGGTGATCTCGGGAGGATGAATCCGCCCCTCGACCCAATAGAGCAGGTTGTTGATCTGGTTCATCCGCACCTGCTCGAGGCGCGTGGCCTCTGCACCATAGAAGAGATAGAAGCCTTGCCCCGTCCCCAGGACGTAGCTGACCAGGCCCGGCAGCGAGAAGGCGAAGACCCCCGCCAGGACCAGATAGAAGTGTTTCTCGCGCAACACTCGCAGGCCCCGGGGGTCCAGGACCAGGGCGCACGCGACCAGGAGGGGCAAGACGACGAAAGGGTTCTCCATCCGCCAGTTGGCGCACCAGGCCGCCGCCGTCCCGGCGCAGTAGAGCCACACCGGACGGCGGTCTGCCTGGTAGCGCAGCAAGGCCACCCAGGTGGCCAGCAGGAAGAACAGGGACCCGGTCTCCAAGGCGAGGCTGCCGGACATCCGCAGGTGGACCGGGAACAAGGCCAGCAACAGGGTCAGGAACAGGGCTGGCAGAGGACGTCGGAACAGGCTCCACCCCACCAGGAAGGCCAGCGGCAGGCTCAGGATGGCCAGGGTCAGCGCCAGGCCCAGAGCCGCCCAGAGGTGTGGGCCGGTGGCCATGAAGACCAGGGCCAGGAAGAAGGACCAGGCTGCCGGGATGGGGATCAGCGCAGGACCTGCGCCGAACCATCCGGGCAGCAGGGCCTCCCCTTCCTTCAGCATCCCGCGGCCCAGTTCCAGGAAGTTGAACTCATCGAAGAAGACCTGGGGGGCATGTGGGGCCCAACCCAGGCGGAGCCCCGCACCCAGCAGGCACACGCCCGCCAGGAGCAACTGGAAGCCTCGAGGCACCTCCCCCAGAATCCTGCGCAGTTCGGCCAGACGGGGCAGCCAGAAGAACAAGGTCAGGACCAGCAGAAGCACGAAGACCGGGAAGGTCCCTCGGACGAGGAAGACTTCGGCCGGCGTCCTGAACTCCGGATTGCCGACCAGCGCCTGGGTCCAGCGGAAGATCAAATCCATGATTCTTGAACTCAGGACCTCGAGGGGGATGATCCGACCGTCCGACAGGCCCGATCCAAGCGATGCCGGGCCCAGACGCGCAGGGCGGCCAGGAAGATCAGGAAGGCGTCCAGGAAGGTGCTGTTCGAGCGATAGTGCTGGGTCTGGATCGGGAAGTCGTTGGCCACCTTCCAGCCGCGCAACGGCAAGGCCACGCACCATTCCTGTTCGCAACAATAGCGCTCCCGCCCCAGCACTGCCGCCGCTTCAGAGGCCCGTCCGACGGACAGGGCCCGCATCCCGCACTGCGTGTCCCTCCAGGCCACTCGGGTCAGGAGCCGGGCCTGGAGCGTCAGCAGGCGGTTGCCGAGGATCTTCCAGAACGGATAGAGCGAAAAGTCCCGGCAGGCGACGAGCATGTCCAGTCCCCGACGCACCCGCTCCGCGCTGAGCTCAACGGAGACCTCGGGGGGATGCTGGCCGTCGCCATCCAAGAGGACCAGGCCGTCCTCCGCCTGGAGAAGGCCTGCACGCAAACGCGCGGCGACTCTCTCCAACCCGGCCGCCAGGGCCGCGCTCTTTCCCTGGTTGACAGGCAGATGCAGAATCTCCACCCCGGAACGGCTTCGGGCCCATCCGGCCAGGAAGTCCCGGCTGCCGTCCTGGGAGCCATCGTCCACCAGCAGGACCTCGGCTTCACCGGGAAGTCGGGCCAGGAAACCGGGAAGGTGCAGCATCTCGTTGTAGACCGGGATCAGCAGGACGAGCGTCATCGACCAACCTCATCGCGCGAGTTGCGATGACATCCCCCGCCCTCCAGCGCCGATCCGCGGGATGCGACCGGGCCCGGCCGGGAATGTCGGAGGCCAGGGCTGGAGGGCTTTCGAGGGAAGGGGCGGCTCGTCACGCGAACAAACATGACACACCAGGGGCCTTTCGACAACCGGATCCTGCAGCCTGAAACTCTCAATTCCACGGGATCCCGGCAGAGCCTCTTCCGAAGGCGCGCCTCCTTCATCAGGACTCCTATATGGTGGTCGGTTGGCGTGCGGGCAGGTTCGAGAACCTGGATTCGTGGCGCCGGTCCAGATTCCAGGGAATAGGAAGCGGATGCAGTCCGACAGATCGGATGTTATAATCTACCGCGCAGGCCTCCCCGTCGACGAGAGGCCAGACCTGTGTGAAGAGGACCCCATGGAGAACCATCGACCTGACCCGACCAATCCTCAGGAGCCTTCCTCGAAGAGTCCGGCTCCCGGCGGATTCACGCCCCCGATCCCGCCCTCCAGGCCGATTCCCCCCGCCCGACCGCTCCCGCCCCGGGTTCCTCCTTCAGCCATCGCAGCCCCCGTGAGGCCCGGACCTCCCGTCAACTATCGCCCTCCCTCCCAGGTGACCTCCCAGCCCGTCTACGTCGATCGGCGGGTCCTGTTCGGCTCGCTGGGCGGTGCCGTCCTGTTGTTGGCCATCCTGGCCATCTGGACCAACCTGAGCCGCACTCCTGCCCAGATCAACGACTCCAACCTGGAGCTTCGCGCGGGCCGGGATGTCCGCAAGAACCTCTCCGGGGCCGACTGGGCCACCTTGTCCCTGCCCAGCACGCTCTCCGTCGACACCCTTCTCAAGACCGGCAGCGACAACCGCAACATCCTGGCCATGACGGACGGAGGGTCGATCCGCCTGGACCGTGGGACCAGCATCAAACTGGTCTCGATCCGGGCCCAAGGCGAAGGCCAGAAGGTCCATCTGATCCTGTACCGGGGTCGCGTCTTCATCAGCGAGGGCCCCGAAAGCGACGTCTCGGTCGAGACCAAGTTCGTCAACGTCGTCCCGGTGGGGACCCGCTTCTCGGTCAGCCAGATCGAGAAGTCGGATCTGACCGAATCGACGACGGTCCAGGTGGTCGAAGGCTCGGTCCGGGTCACCCACCTGGAGGATACCTCCGCCAACCTGATCGTGAAGGCCAACGAGCAGGCCACGGCCGGGGCCCTGGTCCTGGAGAGCCCGAGACCCAACAAGTCCGACGGCTGGGTCTCCTGGAACTCAGGCTGGACCGACCTGGCGAAGATCCCCGGCGCGGGTGCGGCGGCCTCCTCGACCCCGGCCACGACCTCCCGGATGCGTCCGACTGCACCGGCCGCTCCCGCGGCACCGGCCCCGTCCGCCCCTCCAGAACCGACCCTGGCACCAGGCCCTCCTCCAGTGCCGGTGCCCCAGCCGGCTCCGCCCCCCATGGGACCTCCGCCTTCCGCCCCCTTCCAGCCCAGGCCCGAGCCTCCGCTGATCCAGCCGCAGGCCCCCAGAGCGGCGCCCGCGCCTCCCATGCGCCCGGCCCCCAGGCCCGCGGCCCCACGCCAGGCACCCGCTCCCCCCAAGCCCCCGCCGCTGATCCGGCCTGACCGTCCTCTGCCTCCCCAGGTCCATCTCGAGGATGACACCAACTCGGGAACCTTCACCGCCGACCCCAGTCGATCGATCAACGCCCCCCCCTCGGGCAGCCTTCCCCCAAGCGGAGGCTCCGGGCCCCAAGACTCAAGCTCGGATGGCGGCTCGGTGCTGGATGCCGGCTCCACCGGCGGCGGCTACCCCACGCCCGCACCCGAGAGCGATCGGCGTCTCCCGGGCTACTGAGACCCCCAGGGGCACTCCCCGGTCTCGTCGGTCCGCGGCGGATCCCGCCGCGGACCGACCATTCCTTTTCTGAAGGTCCAACCAACCATTGAAAGCGATCCTGATCAACCCGCCCCTTTCACGGACGGAGCTGAAGAACCCGGTGGTGGCCAACCTGTTCTCCAACGCCATGCCGCTGGGGCTGCTCTACATCGCCTCCTACTGCCGGGAGCGCGGAATCGACGTCGCGGCCATCGACGGACCTGCCGAGAGGCTGGACATGGAACAGACCATGGCCCGAATCCGGAAGGCCGATCCGGACGTCGTCGGAATCACCACGACCACCCCGGTCTTCCACCGCGCCATCGAACTGGCCCGCGCCGTCAAGAAGTGGTCCCCCCGGATGCCCGTGGTGGTGGGCGGCCCGCATATCAGCGCTGCGCCGATCGCCAGCATGCAGTATGACTGCTTCGATGTCGGGTGCGCCGGCGAAGGAGAGCAGGCCTTCCATGAACTGGTGACGGCCCTGGGACGCGGTGAATCCCCCGAATCGGTGCGGGGGCTGGTCCTGCGCCATCCTGGAGGCGGGGTCTGGTTCACCCCACCCCGCCTCTCCCAGGTGGACGTGGACACCCTGCCCTTTCCGGCCCGGGACCTGTTGAACCCCAAGCTCTACGCCTCACTCCCCACAGACGTCCGCTATCTCCCGAAATTCACCCAACTCGCCACCCGGGGTTGCCCCTTTCGCTGCACCTTCTGCGACCACGCCGCGGAGGGGAAGAGGTATCGCACCCCCAGTCCGCGCTACATGGTCGACGAGATGGAGCACCTGGTCCGCGAGTTCGGAGCCCGGGAGGTGGCCTTCGTGGGCACGACCTTCACCGCCCGCCGGTCGGATGCCGAAGAGTTCTGCGAGCTGTTGATGGAGCGGAACCTGGGCCTTCTGTGGACCTGCTCGACCCGCGTCGACATGGTGACCGAAGATCTGCTCCGCCGACTGAAGCGGGCGGGCTGCTGCTCCATTCGCTTCGGGGTGGAGAGCGGCAACCAGGAGATCCTGGACTTCATCCGCAAGGGGATCACCAAGGACCAGGTGCGCCGCGCCATCGAACTGTGCAACAAGGTGGACATCCACACCAAGGCGTTCTTCATGATCGGCCACCCCAAGGAGACCCTGGAGACCATCCGGGAAACCATCGATTTTGCCTGTTCGCTTCCCCTGACGGACGTGACGGTCCAGATCAACACGCCCCTGCCCAACACCCCCCAGTTCTCGCACGCCCGGAAATACGGAACCCTGAACGACGTGGACTATTCGAGGTATTCCTTCTTCGACGCCGTCTTCGTGCCCCACGGGCTGACCCGGGAGGACCTTCTCGACGCTCACAAGGAATTCTACCGACGCTTCTACTGGAGGCCTCAGACGCTGCGCCGGCAGTTGCGCAAGCTGACACACCTGGCCACCATCTGGAACTATCTGCGTTGCCTGGACCTGATCGTGTACCTGACCCTGGACGTCTTCCGGAAGAAGCGCCCGGAACCCATGCAACCGGGTTCGGACTCCTCCCAACCATGAGTCCTTCTGCGAGCCTGTTGGAGGTGCGGCCCGTCCGGTCCGCGGACCTGCCCCAGGTGGTGGAGACGCACGCCCGGAGCCTCGGCCTGACCGAAGAAGCCCTGCCGCTGCTCGGATCCACCTGGGAAACCCTCCTCCAGAGCCCTCTGGCCCTCGCCCTGGTGGCAGTTCAGGAAGACCGGATCCTGGGCCTGGTCCTGGCCACAAGCGACCGTCAGAGGCTGGCCAGCGATCTGTGGTCCCGCCGCCCGGGAACTCTCCTGTCCAGCCTCTGGGCAGCGCCCCGGCAAACCCTCCGGACCTTGCGCTTCCTTCTCGGAGGCGTCCGGCGCCCCGGAACCACGGCCGAGATCCTGACCTTGGACGTGGAGGGGGAGGAGGCGGTTCCCGGCGTGGCAGGCCGCTTGCTCCTGGCTGCAGTGGAGAGGCTGCGCCGACAGGGGGCCCGGGAAATCTGGACCGGACTGCCTCGTGAGCATGCCGAAGCCTGGTCCGCCGCACGGGACCTGGGGTTCAAGCCGGACCCCGAAACCGCTGCCGGACAAGGTCGATCCGCCGCCGTGCTCCGAGACCTGATTCCAGACCCGGACTGGCGGCCGGGCCCGTTCACCACCGCCGACCGCCTTCGCTGTGCCCTGCGCCCGGAGATTCTGGTGGTCCTGCCGATCTACGGACTCGCCCTGATCCCCTTCGCCTCCATGTTGGCCTGGGCGGGTTGCCTTCTGGACCGCCGGCTCGGCCTTCCTGAGGTCCTGCCGTTCCCCTGGAACCTGCTGGCGGCGGGCGTTCTGCTGGGGGCCGGAGGGGCGCTCCTGTTCTGGAGCTACACCTACCTGATCCTGGAAGGCGAAGGCGGGCCGGTCCCTCCCTTCTCGGCCAAGACGCGCCGGCTGGTCCGGACGGGGCCCTACCGGGTGGTCCGCCATCCCTCGATCCTGGCCAAGCTCCTGGGCGTCCTGGGGCTGGGAATCGGATTCAACTCCTGGAGCTTCCTGTGCGGCATCCTGCCGATCCTGCTGGCCTGGTCGCTGGTCTGGAACGGCTCGCGACAGGACCGGGACCTGATCCGGGTCTTCGGACAGGAGTATCTGGATTACCGAAACCACACGCCCATGCTCGTCCCCCGACTGAGGCCGCGGAAGAGGTGAAACCGGCAGGGCTGGTCCGTTGGCTCTTGACGGCCGGCCTTCTGGCCGTGGTCCTCACGCAGGCGCCCCCGGACCAGTGGCTGCCCACCCTGACCCGGGTCCGCTGGGCTCCGTTGAGCCTGGCAGGCCTGATGATGGCTGGCATCGTGCTGGTGAACACCTGGAAGTGGAGCCTGTTGCTGGAGGTCCAGGGAATCCGGCCGGGCTTCCTGAGGTTGGCCTACCACTACACGGTCGGCTACTTCTTCAATTCCTTCCTGACGGGGACGGGGGACCTCAAACGGGCCACCGATCTGGGCCGCGAGCAGGAGGCCCTCCCCCAGGTCATGGCCTCCGTCCTGGCCGAGCGCTGGTCGGGGACCGTCGGACAACTGGCCCTGGCCTCGGTCACCCTTCTGGTGGCCTTCCTGAGGAACCCGGAGGCCCTCTGGCCGCTGACCCTGGCCTCGGCCGGGCTCTGCGCCGCCCTGGTCCTGGGCTACCTGTGGTTCGAAAGCGCCCGACCGGGAGGTTCCAGGTCGGGAAAGGGTCTCATGGAGTGGCTGCACCGCCTGCGCCTGGCGGTCGGAGCCTACAGGGGGCAGCGGAGGGTCTGGTGGGGCTGCCTGGTTCTGTCCCTGGTGGCTCCCCTGGCCCTGGTGGGAATCCATGTCCTGCTGGCCCGAGCCCTGGATCTGGACGCTCCCCTGCTGGCCCTGCTCCTGTTCGTCCCGACCGTGTCGGTCTTCGCCCAGTTGCCGGTCACCATCAACGGTTTTGGACTGCAGGACTGGTTCATGGTGACCCTTCTGGGCGAAACCATGACCCCTGCCCAGGCCATGGCGCTGTCCATGCTCTTCCACGCCCTGAGGCTGGCGACCGGGGCCAGCGGCGGGGTCCTCTACGCCCTGGCTCCGAACCTGGGCCGACGGCCCTAGGAACGCGGTCGGAAACCCCTAGATTCTCCGGGGCCTCAGCAGTTCGCGAAGAAGGACCTTCAGGTGCCCCAGGCCCACGGGGAAGGATTCGGCCTTGGACGCCCCGCCGATCCGGTCTCCCTCCCGGGTCGGGATCTCCGCGATCCTCAAGCCGGCCTTCATCGCTCGAATGCTCATCTGATACTCGATCGGAAAACCCATCTCATCCAGGCGCAGACGTTCGAAGGCCGACCTGCGGATGGCCCGGAAACCGTTGATGGTGTCGGTGACGAACGGCCCGTGGTTGAAGAGCAGGTTGGCGATCAAGGTGAAGAGCAGGTTGACCCAGGCGCGAGGCCGGAACAACTGGTCGTCTTCTTCGTTCCGCGCCCCTGGGGCAAAGCGCGATGCGATGGCCAGATCGGCCCCCTGCCGCAGGCACTCCACCAGGACAAGGAGGTCGGCGGGGTCCTCGTTGCCGTCCGGAGAGTAGAAGACCAGGAAGTCGCCTCGGGTCTTCCGGGATCCAACCCGGAAGGCTTCACCCCGGCCTTTGCGCTGTTGCCCGACCACCTGGAGCCCCTGCTGCTGGAAGAACTCACGGGTCCCATCCTGCGAGCCGCCATCGACGACCAGGACTTCGTCGAAGAGGTCCAGGGGCAGGGAGGAGAACAATGCCCGGCTTCCTGAAATCTCGTTGTAGGTCAGCAGGATCAGGCTGCAGGTGCTCATCACTTCCCGTTCGCACCCGTGGCAGCGCTCCCCTTCCCCAGAGAGAACAGAGCCAGCCGACCTCTCCGCAAGCCGGGGGAAGAGGAGGACTGGAGATCCACCCCCGGATCGGACCCCAGGGCCGGGGGCCCCACCAGGGCACTGAGCGTCGCCATCAAGCGCAGGAAGGTCCGGGGCCCGGAGGCCAGCCCGCCCAACCTGGATTCGTGCAGCACCACATTGGAACAACCCGCCCGGCGAAGGACCTCCAGGTCCCCTCGGGGGTCTGGCCCCAGCGAGAAACGCCCGGGTTCCATCAGGTGACGCAGGAGGGGCAGGTCGGCCAACTCCACCGGAGTCTGGTAGGCCCGAGCTGCCGGCGTGCGCAATCCGGGCAGGGCCTCTCGGTCCGCAGCCCCCCCCAGAACGACCAGGCCGGTGGCGGCCTGATAGAAATCGAGGATCTTGCGGTCGCCGGTCCCAGGCGACTCGATCAGCCCGCCGGCGCCAGGGTCCAGGGAGAGGTACAGTCCGGGAGGCGCGAGCCGGACGTGGCGTAAGGGCAGGCTGCCCCGGTGCCCCGCATCCAAGGCCGTGACGCCCGCCACCACCAGGACCACCAGGGGCACCAGGAAGGAATGTTCCTCGAACCAGGCTTTGATGGCCCCCAGGTTTCGCGCCCCCAACCCGGCCAATCCCAAGTAGAGCAGAGGAGCGAACCAGACCGGGGACTGGACCCAGGTCATCCCCGGCACCCAACGATATAGGAGAAGGAAGGGCATGGGGACCAGGCTTCCCCCGACCTGGACCGGCTGCCCGCCCGCCCCCAGGCGCAGGAAGGGCCCGCCGACCAGGAGCAGTCCCACGAAGGCCGTGAGATACCACCCGCGGATTCCCCGAGCCAAGGGCAGGATGAGGAGGAGCAGGAGCAGCGGATTCAATCCCTCAGGATGCTGGGGTTGACCCAGAAAATCCAGAGGCAGCGAGCTGTGGTGCAGGACCCGATGCCCCCCCAGCATCTGAAGTTCCAGGGGGCTGGCCAGGGGGGCCGGCCAGGAGAACGGATAGGCTCCCTCCAGGATGGACGCCAGCAGCGGCCCGTGAAAGAGAGCCGCCAGCAACAGCCCGGGGACCAGGCTCACCAGACGAGTCCACAGGTGGCCGCGCAGATGGGGCAGCGTCCCCGCGCAGGCCAGCAGGAAGAACGCGCCCAGGGCCAGGAGCCCCTGCAACCAGGTGGTCAGGAAACACCCGGCCAGCGCCGCCGAGGCCAGCCAGGACCGAGGGCGCCCCTCGGGGTGCTCGACATGGAAAAGACTGGCGACGAAGAGGGCAGGGAAGACCCACAAGGCGTCCCGCAGGTCCCCACTCTCGACCAGCCCCAGCACCGTGGGATTGAAAGCCATCAAGGCTCCGGCCAGGAGAGCCGCCCAGCGGTCTCGGGCGACCCCGAGACCCAGCAGGTAGCCTCCCAGGGCATTGGCCACCAGAACCAGGGCCACCTTGAGGTTCCACGCAGCCCCCCCGGTCCCCAGCAGCCAGGAGGGAACCGAGAACAGATACAGGTCCACGGGGCTGAAGAGATTCGGGCCGACTCCGCCGGTCAGGAGGATCTTCAGGGCCTCCACGGGCGGGGTGCGACCAGCCAGGAGGTCCCCCATCATCAGACGGAACCACCAATCCCGCCAGACCCACAGTCCGAGGTCCCGCCCCGATCCGGTCCAGGTCCCTGGCTGAGGCCAGGCCACAACCAGCACCGCAGCAGCCAGAAGGGCCAGGGGCAGCAGGCGGGCAGGCCCCGACGAGCGCCAGTCCCCCGAACGACGCCAGGGCGCGCTCATCGCTCCAGGACCGCCGCCGAGCGGGCAGGCAGGAGCCCTGAGAGAGGGCGACCTGTCAGGAGATCCCGACCCTCCAACCCGGGAATCCGTGCTGGCGCCGAACCTGCGTTGACGGCCACCAGGACCGCCTGGCCAGGAAGCCGCCGTTCAAAAGCGAGCGCATCGCCTTCCGCGAAGAGAGGGTGGAAATCCCCGCGGACCAGGACCTCCAGCTCCTGGCGCAAGGAGATCAGGTGCGCCAGGCGCCGGCGCTGCTGGCGGTCACCCGCCTGCGGGTCCACCGGATAGCAGCGACGGCAATCCGGGTCCTTGCCCCCCTCCATCCCGATCTCGTCCCCGTAGTAGATCATCGGGGTGCCGGGCAAGGTGAACTGCAGGACCTCCGCCAGGGCCAGGCGGGACGGGTCCTTCTCCAGCAGGGTGGCAATCCGCGGGGTATCATGACTGCCCAGGAGGTTCAGCAGGCCTTCATGGGCCTGCTCGGGATAGGGCAACAGGTTCTTCTGGATCGCCAGCAGGAATGCCTGACCTGTGGACTTGCCGGTCAGAAGGTCGAGAATCGCCGCTCGCGCCGGGTAGTTCATCACACCGTCGAACTGGTCCCCCTGCAACCAGGGGGAGGCATCGCTCCAGATCTCGCCGGTGATGTAGGCCTGGGGATCTGCCTCTTTGACGGCGACCCGGAAGTCCTTCCAGAAGGAATGGGGCACCTCGTTGGGCACGTCCAGTCGCCATCCGGCCACGCCGAACTCCCGGATCCACCACGTCGCGACCTTCAGAAGGTACTCCCGCACGGCGGGTTCCCGGGTGTTCAACTTCGGCAGGTGGGCAAACCCCCACCAGGCTTCGTAGTTCGGCTTTGGCTCCATCCGGATTGGGAAGTCGTGGACGAAATACCAGGAACGATAGGGAGACTCCTGGCCTCGGGCGAGCAGATCCTGGAAGGCGAAGAGACCGGTCCCGGAGTGGTTGAAGACACCGTCCAACAGGACGCGGATTCCCCGGCGACGGCACTCATCGAGGAGATGGCGGAAGTCCTGCTCGGTTCCGAAGGCGGGGTCGATCTGGAGATAGTCCGCCGTGTCATACTTGTGGTTGGAGGGAGCCCGAAAGATCGGGTTGAGATAGAGGGCCCCGATCCCCAGCTCCTGCAGATCGTCCAGGCGTCCCGCCAGGCCGACCAGGTCGCCCCCGAAGAAGTTGAAATTCTCGGGAGGATCTCCCCACGGCCGGGTTCCCGGAGGGTCTCCAGCGGGGTCCCCGTTGGCAAAGCGCTCGGGAAAGACCTGGTAGAAGACGGCCCGCGACACCCACTCCGGCGTCTGGAAGACGGGCCCCTTTGGGACCACGAAGGGCTCGCCGGGGAAGCGAGCCAGGCCCGAAGCGCCAAGCCAGGTCTCCCCCCGGCGGAACCAGTAGATCCGGGTCCCGGGACGGAGTCGAGCCTGGGGATAGAGGAAGGCTCCATCACTCCAACCCGGCTCCAGGCGGAGGCGCTCGGACGGGGTCACCACCTCCCAATCCTCCGCCCGCACGTTCCCCGGCGTGCGCAGGCGGACCCGGACCCTGCCGTCGGCCAGAAGGTTGCAGTACTGCGGCCCGGTCCCGTGACGCAGCGCCGCCGCGGGGCTCCCCTGCCCCACTTCACCGACCCGAAGCAGCGAGTTGACCCCTCCAAAGTTGTCGTCGGCCTGCTCGGAAGCTGCCGGGTCGGGGTACCAGGCCCGTCCATCCACCAGGAACTTGTAGGTGTACAGACCCGGTTCAAGCTCCAGCCTGGCCTCCCAGGTTCCGTCCCCGTCGGGGTCGGACATGGGGGCGGCTTCCGGACTCCAGCCGTTGAAGGAGCCCACCACCGAGACGGTCCGTGGACTGCCGGAGGGGGTGAAGCGGAAGCGGACCTCCAGGATCTCCTCGCACCAGGAGGGCCCAGAAAGGAACAAGACCAGGAAAAGGGCCACCAACGAGCGCAGCATGCCGGCGCCTTTCGCCATTCCCCCCAGAGTTCCCCACCCGTCCTCTGGAAGCGTCAGGGCTTGATTCTGAAGACGGCCATCTCGTAATCGAAGGGGCCGACGTCCCAAGGTGAATGGTTTGGACCCAGGCGTTCAAAGGCCAGTTCGGCATGGATCTCGACCGGGGGCCCGAAGTGCTTCGTCAACTCCCCCAGGACCAGTTCATACTGTTCCCGCCCCCCGAAGGGGCTGTCGCGGTAGTATCCCCGCTCATGCACGATCAGCAGGCGCAACCCGTATTTCTCGACAATCCACTCGAGATCGCGCTCGCTGAAGTCCGAGGGGTTCTCGGGGTGGGCGTTGAGACTCTCGAGGTAGCGGAAGAACGAATTCTCGGGAAGCCCGGTGAACATCTCGGCCAGTCGGGTGACCTCCCCCTCGGGGAAACCCGGAGGTGTCGTCACGCCGGACCAGCCCCCCAGAAGCCTCTTCTCGTGGACCGTCTGGTAGTTCTGGATGTAGTCGCCCGTGCGGAACGGCAGCTCGGCCACCGCGCAGAACGGTTCCTGGGCCAGGCGATAGTAGAACTCCGGGATCATGATTCGGGTCTCGGGAAGGGGAACGGCGCGGGACAGCTTCATGCCGTGGACGACCAGCATGGTGACCAGCAGGACGGAAGCCACGCGCAGGACGCGAGGCATGGACAAGCGGGTCGCCAGCGTCAGGAAGGCCGCGCCGGCCAGGACGCCGACGCAGACCACCAACATCCCGGACATGCGAATGGGTGAGAAGAGTCGCGAGAAGGCGGGGAGGTATTTGAAGAACCAGACGTAGGGTGTGGCCACGCCCCCCGACTCGAAGGCGACGTATCGGCCCTCGGCTCCGCTCAAGAGATATGGGCCCAGGGTCAGCATGTAGAAGAAGAGGGCTCCCCCCAGCCAGGGGACGAGATCCCGGGCACGGGGCAAGGCGGAGTCCCCCTCCGGGCAGGAACGAGCGCGCCAGCAAGCCAGGGGGATGGCCAGAAGCGCCAGGATCGAGAAGACCCAGGGAAGCCCCCGGTAGAAACGCGGCATGAACGGATACTGCCAGGGCAGGGAATCATTTCGGAAGCGCTGCAAGGAATTCAGGAGCTGGTCATTCTGCTTGAGCATGACGTGGATGTCGGGCGAGGTCAGTTGGCTCAAGGGGGGAAAGTCGCGTTGCCAGGACAATTCGAAGAGGCCGTGCCCGCTGAAGAAGTGGTCCACGTAGGCCCAGGCGAAGGGCAACGCCGTCAAGAGGGCCACCAGCAGGGTCAAGAGGCCCGCGCCCAGGTGGCTGGCCCTCAGTCGGGGACCAGAACGACCGAGCACGGCCAGGATGAGGAAGAGGACCGTGAACATGGCCACCCCCATCCCGTAGTAGAGGTAGACGGCCGAACACAGCCCGGCCCACACCCCGGTATAGACGGCCTGGACGGCACCGGGCTCACGCCACAGCCGCACCAGATGCAGCGCGTACAAGGCCAGCGGGAAGAGGATGGCCTGGCGGACCCGACCATTGGCGATCTCGTGCAACGCGTAGGGGCTCAGCAGCAGGACCAGCCCGCAGACCGCCGCGGCGCTTCGGGCTTTGAGGACCTCCCGCCCCAGCAGGTAGCCGGCCGCCCCGTTGAGGGCCAGGACCAGGGCGCACTTGACGTTGTGATAGAGCGGGGCTCCCAGCAGGGCTTCCAGGGGCCAGGACATGACCTGCAGGTCCAGGACGTTGCCGGTTTCGGGATAGGCTCCGGCCACCAGGGCGACCCAGACCGCGAGGTCCAGACCGACGCCGGGTGTCGTCCAGACCTCGGTCATGAGTTGCTTGAGCCACCAGTAACGCCAGAGCCAGCCTTCCAGCTCGCCCGCTCCCAGGTAGTGGGTGGTCCAACGCCCCTGCCAGGCGGAGGTCTGCCACAGCGCCAGCAGCACGCAGACCATCCCCCAGCCCAGCCACTCCAACCAGGAGGTGCGGCGTCTGGTCTTCACAGGTCCACCCGCGTTCCCAGACGGCCCGGTCGGTAGCGGGGGCCGAGGAGGGCCTCCAGCGCACCGTGGGCCAGCAGGCTGGTGTTCCCGTTGGGGATCAGGATCAGGTCCGGGAACTCGTGACGAAGCTCCCGAATCTCATCCTGAAGGCTGGACGTGTCGGCGCCCGTCACGTAGCCGGTCGCCCCCACATACCTGGAGACTTCTCGGTCCAGGCTCTGCTGCGCGTGGCGCAAGGAATCGAGAGGTCGGTTCAGGGAACTGCCTGAGATCAGCACAACGCGTCCGTCCCTTCCCTCGACGAGAAGATTGAGCTCTGCGGGGTGGCCCGTCCCGACGGGCGCCTCGAGCACCTGAGCCCACAAACCAGGAGCCAGGGCGTGCACCCCGGCAGGCAGCACCACGGCGTTGGGCCGTTGACGGAACAGGCGCAACTCCTGGAGGCGAGCCGGGTCGTGCTCGGGCAGGATGAGCAGGACCTCGGGATTGAGGTCGGTGACGAACCCCAACCCGCCCACGCTGGTCTCAGCCAGGCTGGACACGACCACGAAGTCCAGTTTCTTGGCCCAGGGCACCAATGGCGAGGCCTGGAGCTCACGGACCGCGGTGGCGGCCCAATTCTGGCGGGCCACGTCCCGCTGGCCGCCCACCTCGTAGAGGAAGCTCAGGAACCCGTCGCACAGCCCGTCCTGGACCCGCCTGGCGTCCTCGGGATCCTGGATCGCCTCCCGAGCCCGCTCGACCAGGGGCGTTGCGGCGGACAGATTCCGCTCCAGGAAGAGCCAGAACATCTGGCCCTCCTGGAAGGAGAGGTGTCGCCGAAACGGGGTGGGCAGCTCGATCCCAAGGAACTCGGGGGCGCCCAGGATGCTGGCGGTCTCCAGGAGGTCCCGCGCCGGCAGGTGGATCCCGGGCTGGGGCTCGGGAAGACGGGCCTCCAGCGGCATGCGGATCTGGCCGTGAACGCTGGCCGACCAGGCCAACAAGGCTCCCAGGACCACGACCTGGGTCGCCAGCAACACCACCAGCCAACCGGTCCGGGACAAGGCCTTCATGGGACCGGCGTCCCCCTGCGGGATTCCTCCCCCGCCGAGGAGCGGCCGGTGATCCGAGCCACCTCGGCCTCGCCCAGGGTCAGGACCCGGCCTGGGCAGGTCTCGACGGGGAAACCGGGGCGCGCAGCGACCATGAAGACAGGGAACCCGCCCAGGGCCGCCCCGTCGTGCAGTCGCTGCAGCCAGGCGTGGAGGTCGCCTCCTCCCACCTCCAGACGCGAGATCGGCTCGACCAGCACTCCGGCAAGCCCCCCACGGCCCTCCCGCAGGTCGCGGGCACGTCGGAGAAGATCCTCCAGGCTCACGCCCCCAGGACGGGGCACGAAGAGCCGCCGGACCACCTTCTCCAGGGCCCGGCCTTCCCGACGCAGACGGACCAGGAGCTCCGCCGGGGTCGTGGTCGGTTCGGCTTCCAGCAGCGCCTGGACCACCTCCAGGGGGCCTGCTGAAACGGTCGCCAGGATCAAGCTCCCCGTCGACTCCAAGAGCAGTTCGCAGGCCAATGACGCCAAGAATCCACTCACGCGGTCCGGTTCCACCAGGTAGACCAGCAGGCCCGGGCAGCTCGATTCTCCTTCCCGGAAGGGCAGGATGTGCTCCGGAGCCACCTGATTCCAGGAGAAGGCCAGCAAGGGACTGTCCAAGGGCGGACGGAGCCTCCTCGCTGGCGGGACGGGTTCGCGAAGGGCCTCCTCGGTCAAATCCGGCTTTCGGGTCCTGCCAGGTGCCCGGAGGGATCGGAGGGCGCCTGCCCTGAGAGCGGTCGGCTCGACGGGCCCCAGGGTGGGCCCGGCCTGGAGAGATGGAGGGTCCTCGAGAAGCGGCTCGGGAAGCGACGCCTCGACCCCTGGCAGAGCCGCCTGCCCCGGGGTCTCCGGTCCGGCAGGCGGATCGGGACAAGTGGCCGGTTCCTCCAGGACCGGGGGAGCCGAGGATTCTTCGGCAGGCTCGAGACGGTCCGATGTCCCTGCCGAAGAAGCTGGGTTTGAGGATGGAGCCTCGGGGGTGACCAGGAGCGGGCCCGGCGAGGATGGAGCCACCGTGGGGGTCTTGACCTGGCGCTCGTGCAGGGCCCTCTCCATCTCCGGCAGCGGACGGGTCAGCCACATCGCCAGGAGCAGCGAGGCCAGGGCGGCGCCCAGGGCCGTGGGGAGACCATCGCGGAAGGCCTGCATGGCCCCCAGAGGGGGATACTTGGCCTGAGGCTCATAGAACATGTGGGGCTGGCGGGTCGACGCCTGGACCCGACGTCCGGGCTGCTGGGCTGAGACCGGGAAGACCAGGACCACAGCCAGGGCCAGGGTCAGGAAGAGCCCGGCGGCCAGAAGGCGGACCCTCACGGAATCCACCCCTTCTCCTGGATGGCCTGGGCCAGGGCCTCGGCCATCAACTCAAACCCCTGGACGTTGGGGTGGATCCGGTCGGAGAACAACGTGGCCCGGTCCGGACGTTCCTTGAACATGGCGTCCACATCCACCCAGGCGTTGCCTGTCTGGCGGGCGACCTCCTGGGCGATCCTGCGCAACTGGTCGTAGCCCGGGTGGGGGTCTGGATCCCTCTTGCCCAGGTTCAGGAAGACCACGTGCCCCCCGCTGGCTCGGGCCTGCCCGACAAACCAGTTGAGAATTTCGCGGTATTCCTCCGGTGGCACCCTGGGTGTCGCCAGGGTGTAATCCGCCGGCGGAAGGCCTTGAGGGTTGCTGCGCCGCACCACCCGTTGGCGCAGGAACATGTAGAACTCGCTACGGAAGAGGGCCAGACGGAACCAGCGCACCAGGGGATTGGCATCAACCCGGGCCGAATCGGGCTTGTCCTCGTAGGCGGGATCGGCGTACACGCATCCCAGGATGTACAGGTCCGGCTGGTATTTCAGGCCCACCGACCGGGTCAACTCACGGGCCTGGAACGAGGTCCAACCGGGACAACCTCCATTGAGGACCTGAATCTGCCGGTCCGGGTGGAGTTGCTGGAGTTTGGCCTGCAGGCGGCTTTCGTAGGTCTTGTCGTCGTCCACCCCGTACCCATAGGTGATCGAGTCTCCCAGACACCAGGCTCGCCAGGTCCGGGGGCCCTTCCGGAACGGAACCTCAGGGCTGCGAATTCCCTGCGAGTTGGTGGAAACCCGGAAACGCTCGCCCCGCATGGCCAGCTCGACATCCAGGTTGGGCCGCAGCCGCCAGAACATGGTCGGATGCGGACGGAACTCGGTCCAGTCACTGCCCCGGACCCGGGCGGTTCCGGCCACATAGGCGGCGATTCGGAACTCCATGAAGATCGAGAAGACCGCCAAGGGGACCAGGGCCACCAGCAGGGCCCTCAGGACGGGCCGGAAGGTCAAGAAGAGACGCAGGCGACGGATCACGTCAATCGCCGACCACGGTGGCCGGGGAGGCCTCCAGGCGTCCAGACACCGGATCGAGACGGACGGCCACCTCGGGAAGCGGTCCAGGGAACTGCTGGAATCGGATGCGAACCTGCCCCTCAACGAGAGGTGCCGCCTCGGCGACCGCCAGGAAGAGGTCGGAGTCCTCGCGGGCCTGCCAGATCGGAGAGTCAAGCGGCACCACGAGATGGATCGGCACGTGGCAGCGGACGGCCAGCAGCCGGAGGTGATCCAGGATCCTGGCGTCCGGCACGTCGGGATCCCCGACCAGCATCCCAGGGTCGTCCAGCAGGACCGCTCCCAGTTCAGCCTCCTTGCGCAGGTCCTGGCATGCTTCAAAGAGTTGTTGAGGAGTCAGGGCCAGGTCGGTCGTGCAGAAGAGCGAGCGTTCGTATCGCTGCAACCCCCGGGCCGTCCCCAGCAACAGGGAGCGCCGCGCCTCGGGGCCCAGGGCCCGCCAGTCCCGCCCGGTTTCCAGCGAAAGGAGGCGTCGCCCCAGTTCGTCGGCCCCCAGGCTGCGAGTCACGGCCAGGACCGCCAGTTCCGGGTCCTGCAGGACGCAGCGAGTGATGTTGGCCAGAAGGACGGGGATCAGCGCCGGCTGTGAGACCCCCACCAGGACCAGACCGGGCCGAGGCAGGAGCAGCCCGGGCAGGAAGGGGGCCCCTCCCTCGAGGGTGCGCAGGACGGCATCCCAGGAGAAGGGCACCAGTTCGTCGCCTGCCTTCACGCCAGAGGCCTTTCGGGCGACCTGCTCGAGGCGGTCGATCCTGGAATTCAGGCCGTGACTGGTGAAAAGTTGGAAGCCGAACAGACACAGGACGACCACCAGGAAGAAGGCCACGGTCCCGGTTCCAGAGGACTCAGAGGCCCTGCCCGGGATCAACCGCTCAGACCCGGGGGCGGATCCCTCTCCGAACGGCTCGATCCCGCCTCCCGGCATGGTTGCCCCTCCCCGCACCCCTGGTTCCATCGCTCCGGGCGGTGCCTGGGCCCAAGCCGGGGAAACCACGAGCACGACCAGCCACACGGCCAGACACATGAACAGCGCCCGACCGACCTGGAGCCGTCGCCTGAAGGCCCCGCCGTCTGCGCAACTGCCGCCAGGATTGGGATTCGAGAAGGGCAAGAGCAACCTCACGCAGGGGCCTTCGGGGCAGCCCGCCAGGACCCCAGAAAAACCAGAAAATCCCAAGCAAATCCATCGCCCGGGTCCTGGCGCGTCCGACAGGCCCTCTCAGACACCACGGAGCACGCTCGAGTAGGAACATAACAGAACGGTCTCCAGTCTTCAACCGGGGACTTTGTTCATCTTCAGTTCATCGACACATGGAAAGACCGCGGTATACTCAAGGCGACATGAATCCCATCAGCACCCCCGCTTCTTCGTTGTCCGCCGTCCTCCGGAGTGGTCCCTGGCGAGCCATGGTGCCGATGAACGCCGACGGCGCCCGCCTGACCGACCGCTTTGAGTCCAGCCCTCCCACTGCCGAGCCCCCTCGCTACTATCAACCGACCCTGCCCGGCCTGTCCACGGCCTCGCTGGTCTCCTCCAGCGCCGCGGCAGGAGCCGTCGCTGGGCTGGTCGGAGCGACCCTGCGCTTCGTCCTGCTGGGCCCTCCGGGCAGCGGAAAGTCGACCCAAGGCCAGATCCTCAGCCAGGACAAGGGGATCCCCCACGTCTCGGTCGGCGAGTTGATCCGCCAGGAGGTCGCCTCGGGCTCCGAATTGGGCCAGAGATTGGAAGAGGAGACCCGTGGCGGGAAACTGGCGACCCCTGCCCTGGTGCGAGACCTGATCCAGGACCGCCTGGAGCGCGACGATGCAGCCCGCGGATTCGTCCTGGACGGTTATCCCCGACAGGACGAGCAACTCGCAGAGTTTGAAGAGATGCGCCGGGAGATGGGTTGGGGGGATATCCTGGTCCTGGGCCTGGAGGTTCCCGAGGAGGAGGTCACCCGCCGTCTGGCTGGGCGAGGCCGCGCCGACGACACCCCCGAGGTGATCCGCAACCGCATGGAAATCTACCGCCAGGAGACCGAACCGGTGATGGATTACTTCCGGAGCCGGGGAGAGTCTCTGGGCATCGACGGCAACGGAACCATCGAAGAGGTCTCCCACCGTCTCCACGACGCCCTGGAAGAGCGCCAATCCGGCAACTCCTGAACCTCCCCGGGACTTCAGACCCGAAGAAGTCGAACGTCTGGGCCCCTAGGGCTCCAAATGACGCCCGGCCCAGGCCGGATTTTCGTGCGAGCGCCAGAGAAGGCCCTCGTAGGCCCTCAACCACATCCGACACCGAAGGTCCAGTTCGTGCTCTGCCCGCTGGAAGCGGCAACCGGCCCCACACACCGTCCAGAAGGGGCAGCGAAGACAACGCGGGTTCGTCCCGGTGGCGGCCTGGTCGGCGCCTGCACACGTGGAAGGGCGTTCGAGCCCCACCTCCAGGGCCTGCAGGCGCGTCCCACACTCCGGATGGCCACAGGCGGGTCGGGCCTTCCCGGAAGCCAGCCGGCTGAACATCTCTTCCAAGGGATGGACCCGCACCCGCACGGGAACCCGCTCTTCGTGACGGGCCACCGCGTCGGCCACGGCCAGCAGGTCCTCCGCCATGGCCTCCAGGACCTGGTCGCGGTCCGCTTGCTCGCGACGAGGTGCCGGAAACTCCAATCGCATGGTCCGATAGCCCATCGACATGAAGAGGTGGAAGAACTGCAAGGCCTGCCCCGGCCGGCGGGCCACGCCCACGGGTGCACAGGACAAGCCCGTGGCCAGGGCCGAGGGAAGAAGGCGGAGCGCCTCGACCGCCCGGACCGCCAGCGGCCCCTCTTCCAGACCCGGACGCCCCGGGGCCTCGTGCAGGCAGAGGATGACGCACGCGCCCTGCCGCTCCAACCAGCCTGCCTGCTGAGAGTCGAGCAGGTGCCCTCCGGTGCGCACGGCGATCTGGACCTGCGGGCGCAGCTCCCGGGCCCGCAGGATGGCGGCCTGGATCGTCGCGGGCGCCCGCAGGGGCTCGGCGCCGGTCAGGTCCAGACAGACGGGGCCCTGGGGAAGCCCTTCCATCCCCTCCTCGAGCAGGCGGACCGCTTCGTCAGGCTCGAGGGCCGGGCCATGGACATGCCGGAGCGCACATTCCGGACAGGAGGGGCTGCAACCGGGCGTCACCCTCAAGGTCAGCCTCGGCATGTGGACCAGCGGAAGAGGTTCCCGGTCGGGTTCTTCGAGGGGATGTCCCGCAACCTGAAGCATCCCGGCCCGGTGGAGTTCACCCAGGAGAGCCTGGACTTCACCCTCCGGCAGGCCGGGATTGGTTTCGTGGACCTTCTGCACGGAGATCGGCCGGGCCAGCGAGCCGAAGAGCTTCAGACGCTGACCTTCCAGAAGGATCGAGGCTCCGGTGCGAGGTGCCAGGACCAGCCAACGCCCGCCCTTTCGAAAAGGAGCGAGATCCGCGGCGCGGACGATGAGGGAGGGGTCACTGGCGCTGAAAGGTCCCATCGGCACGAACTGGGTTCTTCGCCCACGCGCCCGCCCCTGCAGGCACTTCCGGCCTGGGCCACGAAAAACAGGGCATGGGTCGCATCGATTTGAAGGTTGGTTACAGTTGCAACGACGCGTGCGTCCACTGCGTCGTGGACGATTTTCGGGACGCCCTGCAGCACAGCGGTCGCAGGCAGGACAAGACGTTCGAGGAGATCCAGGCCGAATTGACCGACGCCCGGACTCGCGGCGACCAGGTCGTGATCACCGGGGGGGAACCCACGATCCGCAAGGATTTCAAGGAGATCCTGAGGTTTGCCCGACAGTTGGGGTTCGAGATCCTGATCCAGAGCAACGGGCGAGGCTTCTCCAACCCCGACCTGGCCGAGGAGGCCGCCCGTCTGGGCGGAATTTCCTACTGCATCGCCCTGCACGGACCCAACGCCGAGGTCCACGACGCCGTCACCACCCGCCCGGGCTCCTTCGCCGAGACGGTGCAGGGCATCACCAACCTGGTCCGCCTGGAGCAGTGCGTGACCAGCAAGGTGGTCCTGTCCCGCCTGAACTACGAGGTCCTTCCCCAGACGGTCGAACGCCTGATTGAGTTGGGGTCCTGCCACGTCAGCATCGCCTTCCCCCACGCCCAAGGGCGGGCGCGGAAGCTCTGGGACCAGGTCGTCCCCCGCTATCGGGACGTGGTCCCCTTCCTGCACCAGGCCCTGGATCGACTGCGCGCGGCAGGCAGGGGTGCCGACGCCGAGACCTTCCTGTTTTGCCACATGGAAGGCTATGAAGGCCACGTCACCGAGATCGGCCAGCAACTGGAGGACTACGTCGAACTCAACCAATACGGCAGCGACCGGGGGGTCGAGAACTGGTCCAACATCCGCCTGCAGATCAAGGAGAAGTTCCCGCCCTGCCTCTCGTGCCGTTTCTACCCGGTCTGCGAGGGGCCCTGGAACGAGTACGCGGATGCCTATGGAGGCGAGGAGTTCCTGCCGGTCGCGGGCCAGAGGGTCCAGCATGTGAGGGAGATCGTGGACGGCAGCTTCCGTCGGGAGTTTCCCCTCCTGGCGGACCTGCCCTTGTAATCAGGCGCCCGCGGAGGATTCAGTGGCCGCCGCAGGGGCAGCCTGAATGATCTTCAGGGTCATGGACAGGCCCCGGCTCGTGCGGTCGGACCGACTCCCCCCCCGCCCGCTTCCCCGCTCCCACCAGGCGCAGGCCGTTGGCTGTGACCAGAAGCGAAGCTCCTGTGTCGGCGGCGATGGCCATCCACATCCCGGCCTTCCCCGTCAGGGCCAGCCCCAGGAACACGGCCTTGAGCAGAAGCGCGAAGGCGATATTCTCCAGGATCACGGCCCGGGCCCGGCGAGCCAGGCGCAAGGCCGCCGGCAGGCCCCGCAGATCGTCGCCCATGAGGGCAACGTCCGCGGTCTCCAAGGCCACGGCTGAACCGGCTGCCCCCAGCGAGACCCCGACGGTCGCCGCTGCCAGCGCCGGAGAGTCGTTGATTCCATCTCCGACCATGACGACCGGAAGCCCCTCCGCCTCGAATCGCCTCAAGACGGCCAGTTTTCCCTCGGGCATCAGGCCTGCGTGCACCTCCTGGATGCCCAAGCGGGCGGCCAGGGGTGCGGCGGCGCGGGGATGGTCGCCCGTCACGAGAACCAGCCGTTGGCCCAGGGACCTGAGTTCCTCCAGGGCTTCCGCGGCCTCGGATCGAGGCGCGTCAGCAAAGGCCACCAGCCCCAGGACCTCGGCCTCGCGGACCACGACCACCACCGTCTTGCCCTGGTCCCGGAGTTCTTCCACCTGGCTCTTCGCAGCGGGTTCCAAGAGGTCGCCGAAGAGTTCCGGACGCCCCACCTCGAGAGCGAAGCCGCCCACCCGGGCCCAGGTTCCCTGACCGGGGCGAGCCTGGAACTCCTCAGGGGACTCGAAATGCACGCCATGTTCCAGTGCGTGGCGGACCAGGGCCAGGCCCAGGGGATGCTCGGAATGCGCCTCCGCAGCGGCGGCCAGGGCCAGCAGTTCCATGGAGGACAACCCGCCCAAGGGGTGCAGCGACACCACCTGCAGGCTGCCCCGGGTCAGGGTTCCGGTCTTGTCCAGGGCGAAGACCCGAGCCCGGGCCAGGCGTTCGAGGTAGACCCCGCCTTTGATGAGGATTCCCTGGCGCAAGGCTCCCGTCAGGGCCGAGACCACGGCAACCGGGGTCGAGATCACCAGGGCACAGGGGCAGGCGATCACCAGCAGCACCAGGGCCCTGTAGACCCATTCCGAGAAGGCTCCTCCCAGCAGCGAGGGGCCCAGGGCAGCGATCAGGATTGCCCCCAGGACCACGGCCGGGGTATAGCGGGCCGCGAAGGCGTCGACGAAGCGCTGTCGGTCGCTCTTCCGCATCTGCGCCTGCTCGACCACCTGCAGGACCCGGGCCAAGGTCGACCGCTCGTAGGGAACGGTGACCACCACCTTCAGGGCCCCGCCCTGATTGAGGGTTCCTGCAAAGACCTCTTCGCCGGGGCCCTTCTCGACAGGGACCGATTCGCCCGTCACCGAGGCCTGGTCCACGGTCGATCGCCCCTGGATCACCCGGCCGTCCAGCGGCACCTGCTCTCCCGGTCGAATCGACACCGCCTCTCCCACGGCGACATCCCGGGCCGGGATCTCCAGCAATCGGCCTTCCCGCTCCACCCGCGCCACCTCGGGGCGTTGCTCCAGCAGCAATTGGACCGCGCGGTGCGAACGCCGGGCCGCAAACCCCTCCAGCATCTCCCCGACTGAAAACAAGAAGACCACCGTGGCGGCCTCTGCTGTTTCGCCCAGGGCCAAGGCTCCGAAGACCGCCAGGACCATCAGGCAATTCATGTCGACCTGGCCGGCCCGAAGGGATCCGAAGGCCCGGCGAGCCGGTGTCCAGACCCCGACCAGGGCGGCCGCCGCCCAGAGTGCCAGGGAGGGCCAGGCGACAGGCTCCGTGGCCATCCAGACGCCACCTCCCAGTCCCAGGAGCAGGCCGCAGGCCAAGACCAGGCGGACTTCCAGATGCCTCAAATCCAGCAACCGTTCGTGCGGAGAATCCCCCTGGGCCGGAACCCGGTAGCCCAGGCGGCGGATCACCCTCTCGATGCTGGGCAGGGTGATCTGGGAGGGGTCGTATTCCAGAAAGAGCCTCTGGGCCGCGTAGTTGAGCGATGCGAAGCGGATCCCGGGTGTGCGGGCCAGCACGGCCTCGATGGTGGCTGCACAGTCGGGACAGTCCATCCCCCGAACCGGCACCACATTGTGCTCCAGACCCTCCGGAGCGGCGCCGACGATCCGTTGCAGTTCGTCCTGGGTGACCCGGTCGGGGTCATACTGAACCAGGATCCTGCCCGACGGATCCCGCTCGACGGCGCGAACCCCTGGACTCGTCCTCAGACTGTGGAGCGCAGAGTCCAGACAGCGAGGACACTCCTCCCCATCCACTCGGACCGGTGCCTCGACGACCCAGGAGCCAGACAACGCGGCCACCTCCTCAAGAATCCCTCCCCCCCAGTATATCACTGACAGAAACGCCGTTCCCACGGGCTTTCAAGCCTGTTCGGACGCCCATGTTCACAAAAGATTTACACCCCCGCGTGGGCAGGTGGCGCCCCCATGGACTACAATCAAGTTGCGAGACTTCAATCGCTTTCCAAGAATCGAGGAGGCCCGAATGCTCGAGAACATCAACCAGGTCATGAACCGGATCGAGCAGATCGAGAACCGGCTCAGCCAGGGTCCACCGGTCGATTCCAGTGCCTTCCAGCACGCGTTTGAGCGGGCGGATCGGGCCCCGATGCCCCCATCCCTGGCGTCTTCTCCAGCGGGCAACTCGCCGCTCACCTTGGGTGGCATCCAGGGAGTGAATCCCCAGCTCTGGAGCCTGATGCGTCAGCCCGCCGGCATGGATCCCTCCATCTTCGGAGCCAGCCGGGCCGGTTCGATGAACGTTCAGTGCCTGGCCCAGAACAACGACATCTCTTGTGGTCAGACCAGCGTCGCAATGGCCGTCAACACCCTGACCGGCAAGAACCTCCGTGACCAGGACATCGACGGCCGCTACGGATTTGAGCTGCTCAACGCGCTGAACAGCGAGTCGGCTTCGGCAGGCTTCCGCTGGCGGGACGGTGGCGAGATTTCCGCCTCCTCGTGGGAGTTGATCGACCACAAGGTCAACAACGAGAAGACTCCGGTCATCGTCGGCCTGAACGGGCCCGAGTTCTCACCTTCGGGGCGCGGTCACATCGTCACCATCGTCAAGACCGAAGGGGACAACGTGACCTTCGCGGATCCCGCCACGGGAGCCTTGCGGACCACCACCAAACAGGCGATGAACACCGCCCCTTCCCACCCGGATGGCAACTTCATCTTCTACGCCGTCCGCAGCAGCCTGGATGGGAACCACATGGCGGCTCGCTGATCGCAAGAAGCAGTCGCCCCGCTTCCTGGAAAGCGCACCCCTAGGGGTGCGCTTTCTTGCTGCTGGGACTCGGGACCCCGAAACCGCGCCGGCGCAGTTCCCTGAGGAAGTTCTGCAATGGGACGAAGCCGGGATCGGTCCGAGAAAGCTCCAGCATGACCCGGGTCACTTCCTCAAAGAGCGGACGGGCCTTCTCGTCGTCCCCCGCCGCCTCGAGTCGCAGCCCTTCCTGGAAGCGCTCGGTCGCCAACGCGAAACGAACCTGGGAGGACGTCGGATCCAAGCCCCAAGCCTTCTCGAGGTTTTCCAGGCGTTCAGGCGCGCCGACCGGGTACATCAGGGCCAGATGAAGGTGGACCTCGGCCAGTTGCTGGTCGAGAGCCGCCGAGCGGAAGTTGAACATGACCGCGAACGCCTCGGTCGGGTAGAGTTCCAGGGCCTGCTGCAGGAACTTCCGTGCGCCTTCGAGATCGCGACTCTGGGCCATCATCCGGGCCACGTCCAGGTAGAAGGAGGGGAAGTTGACCGGGTCAATCTCCAGCGCCCTCCTATAGCTGGCTTCCGCCTCCTGGAAGCGTCCCAGGGCCTCAAGCACGCGGCCTTGCGCGCTGTGGCTGACTGCCCGATGGGGATCGAGCTCCACGGCCCGAGTGGATCTTTGCAGCGCCTCGCGGGCCACCTCAGGCGCAGCGCCCTCCCCCAGCATGGCCTCCAACATGATCAACGTGGCCTGGCGCTCGTGCTCGCCTTGCAGGGGGTCCCATCGAGACGCCGCCCGATACAGGTCCAGGGCGATCTCATCGCGATGGGCGTCCCCTGCCAGGCGCGCCTGGCCGGCCAGGTAATCCCCCAATCCCCAGCGGGCTCCAACCCAGACCAGACCCAACAAGAGGAGGCTCGCCAGATACTGAAGCGCCAGTCCGGGTCGGATCGACCACTGTGAGACAGGCCGGGGAGGCGGCTCTTCCACGTCTTCCCCCGCGGCGGGAAAACCCACCGCCAGACCTGCCATGAGGGCGGCCGACAGAGGAAGGGCCAGGAAGGTGAAGTCGACATCGAATTGAGCGTGTCCCAGGAAGACCAGGACCCCCAATCCCAGTCCAAATCGCAGGGTCCGCCCGGAGTAAGGAAGGTCCGAGGGGGGCTCGGGGCACGACGAGCGTCGCCAACCGACCCACGCCCAACTGAGCACAGCCAGGTAGAAGAAGGCCGTCGCTGGAAAGCCCGTCTCCGCCAAGAGGGTCAGCGTCAGGCTGTGAGCGTACTTGGCGAACCAGCGCAGATCCGCCTGGAGCGAAGGGTAATAGCGCTGAAACCCCTCCGGGCCCACGCCCAACCAGGGATTCCGCAACGCCATCCTCCAGGCGGCCCGATAGAACTCCACGCGCGCGGCCCCCGAGTTGTCCTGGCCGCTGGCCAGTTGTCCGGCGCGCTCCACGGCGTGGGGAGCCACCAAGGTCTGGCTCTTGGACAGGGACCAGGCCAGGCCCAGCGCCAAGAGTCCGACCAACACCATCCAGGGCAGGATCAAACGAACCCTGGGCAGCGCCGCCAGCAAGCAGCCACCGGCCACCAGACCCAGGACGAGCAGTCCCCCGGCCAACGGAGTCTCACCCCTCAATCCAAGCAAGGCGCCCCCGCCGACTCCTCCCAGGCAGACAGCCGCCATCAGAAGTCGTCGAAACGACGCCCCTATCCCCCGGGCAGGCACCAGGGCCAGGGGCAGCAGCGTGCCCAGCAAGGCGAAGGCCCAGGCGGATCGGGAATAGGTGTAGTACAGCGAAACCAGGAAGGCGGCCAGGAACAGACCGCCCAGAAGACTGCGGATCCGAGCCTCACGCGGCTGGCCCTCGGGGAAGAAGAAGCAGGCCGATGCCAGCGGCACTCCAAGCAACAGATAGCCCGCCAGCATGTTCGGCTGATAGAAGGATCCGAACAGGGCCACCTCGGGCTCGGGGCTGAGGACGAAGATGAACCATGCGGCGGGGAGCACCATGATGATGGCCACCAGCAGGGCCAGGGATCCCAGGTGCAGCAGAGGGAGACGGCGAGACTCCCGGGCCAGATCCGCCACGAGAATGAAACCCAGGAGCATCGCGAGGTAATTGGCCCATCCGGTCAGGGCGTCGCGAAGGTGGTGGGAGGCCAGGGCGGAGGCCAGGGCCAGCAGCAGGAAGGCCAAGGCGCACAGCATCCCCGGCCGAAGCCGCCCGTCCAACCGCCGGGGCCGCAGAAGCCAGAATGTTGCGGCCAGAAAGAGGATCCCCCGGAGCAGACCCGCCGCAGCCGGCATCTGCCCTCCCGAGTCGCCCTGGAACAGGATGTGCAGCACCACCCCCCCAGCCCCCCCCAGGGCGGCCCCGGCGCCCAGGCCGGAGGGAGACTGCCCGTGGCCCATCTTGGTCACGGCCGTGACGGCTGGGAAGAGCATGATCAGGAACAGCCCGGCGCAAGCCAGGCCGTCCAGAAAGGCTGAAAGGATCCGGGACCGCGTCAAGATCCCGTCATCCTCAAGACAAAGGTCGACTCGCGACGAGTTCGGCCAGGTCCGTCCGGTTCTTCTCGATGGTATAGCGCAGCGTCCCCAGGTTGGCCCCGGCCTTCCCCGAGACCAGCAGCAGGTGACGGGCATCCACCTGCTGGACCACGAAGAGCCCCGCCTCGGACTCCAGGACCCAGCTCTTGAAGTCTTGACGATAGGCCCGCAGGACCCCGACCCCTTCCAGAACGTCCTGAAGAAGAGTCCCGAGCTCCTCCTGGAAGCCCACCTTCCAGACCAGACCGAAGTCCTCCGCCAGCAAGAGCGAGCCCAGCACTCCCCGAGTCCGCCCCAGGCGCCCCAGGACCTCGTCGACCTGAAGGCTGATCCCGGCGTAGAAGCCCTGCAGGGCTTCGGGGGAGGCGGCGACGGGAAGCGGCACGTCGGATGGTGACGCCTCTGGGATCTCGGCGGACTCCCCGGCCACCGGGGGTTCGCCAGCAGGAGTGACTTCTGCGGGTTCAACCTCCAGGGCCAGCTTCTCCCAACCTTCCAGGCAGTCCAGAAGCCCCTGGACCCGCTCCACCCTCTTTCGGGACTCCTCGAGATGATATTGGAGGATCGGCTCGGAATCCGGCGCGGAGGCCAGGACCCGATACTGATCGACCTCACTGGCCATGGCCTCGCGCTCGGCTTCCAGCAGGCGACGCTGCTCAGACAGGTCCTTCCGGGAGGGAACGAAACTCAGCCGAGGCTGGAGGTCCGCTGGCACCGGCTCACGGGGGTTCAAGGACAACAGAAGTGCGTGTCCCAGGACGTGCAGCGGCTCCAGCTCGAAAAGCCGTCTGAGCTCGTCGTAGGCCTCCAGGAAGTGGTGCTGGCGGGCAAAGAGCTGCGCCAGGCCCAACCGGGCTTCGACCCGGGGCTGGGTTCCCAGGACGGCTTGAAAATGCTGCAGGGCCTCCAGACGCAGGTCCCGCTTCAGGCACATCTGAGCGCAGACCAGCAAGGCCTCAAGGTCTTCCGGCGCCTCGCGGGCAGCCATTCGAGCCTGTTCGAGCTGTTGCTCCATGGTCGTCAAGGTCTCCATCTTCCTGGTCAAGCCTCGCTCTCTCCAACTTCATTCCGCTTGCAGGGCAGGACGAAAGTGAACCGGCTTCCCTTCCCTCCAGGGCTCTCACCCCAGATCGTCCCCCCGTGCCCCTCCACGATATAACGGGCATTGGCCAACCCCAGGCCGATCCCGCCGGTCTTGCGGGTCAGGGAGTTGTCCACCCTGTAGAACCTGTCGAAGACAAAGGGGATCTTGTCCCTGGGAATCCCGATTCCCTGGTCCTCGACCGAAACCCGGATGCTCTGGGCTTCGCCCTGGACCAGGACCCGAACCGCCCCTCCGTCGGGACTGTACTTGACGCTGTTGGAGACGAGGTTGACCAGGACCTGGGTGAGAAGATCCTCATCCGCCTCCAGGTCCGGGAGTTCCCCCTCCACCCGCAGTTCGAAGTGAAACCCCGGGTAGCGCTCCGAGAATCCAGCCAGGACCGAGGCGGCCAGATGGTCCAGGCGGACCGGGGCGGGCTGCACGCGGAACTGCCCGGACTCCAGACGCGACAGGGTCAGGAGATCTTCGATCAGGCGCTGCAGGCGCTGGGCCTCAGCCAGGCTGATGGAGAGATACTGCTCCTGGCGAGTCCGGTCGTACTCGCGGTTCAGCATCAGCTCCAGGAAGCCCGAAACGGTCGTCAGGGGCGTCTTCAGCTCGTGGGAGACGGCCGAGAGGAACTCCGACTTCATCCGCTCGACTCGCACCCGCTCGGTCACATCATGCAAAAGCAGCACCAGCCCCTCGGGCTCGACCGGATCCGCCCCCAGGGACGTGGCCGTGACACGCAGGACCGAGCTCCCCAAGTCGGCCTGGAGCTTGATGTCCGCCTCGAAGACCCCCCCCTGACCCGAGATCGTCTCGCGCACCACGTCCAGGGGCAAGCGGGGCAGGACCTCCGCCAGAGGAATCCCGGGAGCGTCCTGGTGCAGACCAAGAAGGCGCCGGGCCGAAGCGTTGAGATGCGTGACCCGGCCTTGGAGGTCGGCGACCAGCACCCCGTCCGCCATGTCCCGGAAGATGGCCCGGAACTTCTGCTGCTCGAGGGCCAACTGCCGAGAGCGCTCCTGTTCGCTGTGGAAGAGCCTGGCGTTCTCCAAGGCCAGTGAAGCCTGGTCGGCCACCGACGCGAAGAAGTCGAGTTGGCTGCGGCTGAAATTCGTGGACCCGGCGCGTCGGATCATCATGACCCCGATCACGCCTTCCCGACTGCGCAGGGGAGTGCACAGAGAGGACGAGATCTCATCCTGGCGGGGAACCAGGTTGCGGAAGCGCGAATCCTCGATCCTGCCGTTCAGCAGCAGCATCTCGCCCGTCCTGGCCACCCATCCGGCAATTCCCTGGCCCAAGGGAACCACAGTGTTCTCGACCACTTCCTGGGGCAGCCCTCGGGCACGCCGGATGCGCAGATGGTCGTCCTGAATCAGCATGATCGAGCCGGCATCCGCCTGGAAGATCTCCAGGGTCATGCCCAGGATGAGATCCAGGACCTCATCCGGTTCGAGGGTGGAATTCAAAGCCCGGCCGATCTCGTAGAGTGCAGCCAACTGCTCTCGGGGCCGGCTTTCCTGTCCCCCGACCATCACTCTTGCGCAGACGGAAGGCCCCGCAGGTGCTCCCGGACCACCGAGGCGAGCTGCAAGGGGCTGAACGGTTTGGTCACGTAGCCCTGGGCGCCAACCTCTCGAGCGCGCTGCCGGTCGGCTTCCGTGGCCTTGGCCGTGAACATGACCACGATGATTCCACGGGTCAGCGGATCGGCTTTGAGGCGACGACACACTTCGAAGCCGTCGACCCGGGGCATCATCACGTCCAACAGGAGGATCTCGGGTTGGTGGCGCCGAGCGGCTGCCAGGGCAGCCGCTCCGTCGGCGGCGTCCAAAACCTCAATGCCGAACTCCTCCAGGCTCACCCGGACCAGTTCGACAATATGGGTTTCATCGTCAGCAACGAGGATCCGGTGGGGCATGGAATTCCTCAGGTCAGGCTGGATTCGACGGCCTTCCTGTTCTTGCGAAGCTCAAGCCGGATTCGGCCGAGGTTGGCTGTGGGGGCGGCCGCCACGGCCAGGGCCTGGTCGCCTTCCAGAATCTCGACGATGACCTGGGAGTCCTCGAACTCCAGAGCCTGCTGCGTCAAGGCCCCCTGGTGCAAACAACTGCTCAGCCGAGCCGCGACGCCCAGACTGCGATGAACCGCCTCGGACAGGCCCTCGGGATCGGGGAAGTCGACCAGATGATCGGCCCGGACCTGGCCCTCTCGAGACAGGACCACGGCCCCATGGACACCGTCCAGACGGGAAAAAGCTTCGAGGATGTCAGCGGTATCGGACACGGGCGACCTCCAGGCTAGAGGGGGGGGCATTCTTGCAGGACGAGGAAGATCCTGCGCTGGGCCCGAGCATCGTTCACATCCAGTTCACCAACGACAGGGGGCTCCCCTCTTATAGTAAGGAAGAGTCCTTGATTCTTGAAAAGGCGGCTCAGGAGATGCAAATCCGCTCAAACACCTATCCCGTCCGCTTTGACCGTGTGGACAATCCGCTGGAGGCCATGGCCTCCCCCTCCGCCGACGCCGTGTCGAACATGGTCACTGGCCAGATGCTGAACCGGACGCCCGTGGTGGACGTCTTCAACAGGATTCAGGCTCCCGACGGGACCGAGACCCAGGTGAACTACCGGTTGGAGAAGACCTTCCAGGGGCTCCGGATCTCTGGGCACGCCGGCGACCAGGCCCTGGAGGAGACCGTCCTGAGCCATCCGATGGGTCTTCAGGTGCAGGGCCGCATCGGAAACTCCCAGGACCAGATGAGAATCGACACCCTCATGGGAGGGTTCGGATATTCAGGTCAGGTCGGGGACGTCCCGGTGCGTCAGCAGCTGGGCCTCAACCCCTGGACCTTGGGTTTTCAACTGACGGGCCACTTCGGTTCGGTCGCGCTGCACCTGGCCGGTCAACCCGATCCCCGAGGTCAGGTCACCCACCTGCAGGGGACCTTGGACGGACGCCCGATGACGGGCAGCATTCGAGGGGGCAACGCCCCCGACACGATCCTGCTGACCCGGCAGGTCGACGGCTACAACTGGCTCCAGGAGATCCGACCCCAGGCTCAAGTGGAATCTTCCGGAAGCCAGGTGACGACTTGAACGTGAACGTGAACCTCAACCCGGTCGGCGTCGGCGCCTCGCACGCGACCCCATCCAAGTCTCCGTCGCCTGCCTCGGGCCCGGCGGACCGCTTCGAGAACGGAAAACCGACCGAGGACCCCGACCGCTTGCGGCGCGCCGCCAGGACCCTCACCCAGGGAAACCGCCTGAAGAAGTCGGAATCCAACTACAGACCCACAGCCTGGTCGCGAGCCTCGGACGGGACGATCTACATCAGCTATGGCCAGAGTGGTCAGGGCAAGTTGGCCTACCTGGCTGCCGTGGACCCCAATGGCAGGATCGCCTGGGAGCTTCCTCTGGGTGAGAACCGGGTCACCCATGTCGGGGTCGCTCCTGATGGCCGGATCCACCTGGGAACGCCAGAAGGCCAACTGGTCTGCTCGGCAGACGGACGCCTGGCCGAAACCCGCACGGGTGGCCCTGCCGTCCGGGTGCACCACCAGGATGGAACCGGGATGCGCCTGGAGCACCTTCGGGACGGTGAGGCGCTGCGTGCCGTCTCGCCTGGCGGGCAGGAAGTGGCCCTTCCTGCCCCGCTCCCCGGCGCCCGGGCCCGCTCCATCCAACCGACCCCGGAGGGGGGCATGATGATCCTGGCAGGCGACAGAGCGGTTCGCCTGGCCCCCGGCGGTGTCAGCGCAACCACGACGCCCCTCCCCACCTGGCCGGCGGAGGACAGGATCAGCTACTCCACCGAGAAGGCATGGGGCCTGATGGACGGCGACGTCCTGGTGCAGCGCAACAGCTACATGACCATGCGCTCTCCTCGCGGCGGGATGTTCGGAATGCCCGGGATGGGCCGGCACTTCGACCCGGACAGCCGCATGCCCACAACCCTGACCCGCACAGCCTTCGTCCGCCTGGCGGCAGACGGGACCCAGAAATGGGCCACCGGAGAGTTCTCGGACACGACCAGGTTTGCGGTCAACCCGGACGGCAGCCTCTTCTTCAATGACGGCGGCAAGGAGGTCCGGATCGTCGACGCCGAGGGAAAGCCCAAGAAGGTCGCCGACCTCTCGGCACGCGCCGACACGTTCCGCAGCGGCATCCGACCCGGAACCTTGCTGGTCCGGCACGAGGACCACGTCGCTCGTCTGAGAGCCGACGGAACCACCCAGGCCGAGGTCCAGTTGGACCCGTCGCGCTCGAAGTTCCAGCTTGAAGGGGATCTGGAGGACGGCCGGATCCTGTTCCGCGAAGGCCCCGTTCTGTGGTCCTGCGATCCGGCCTCGGCGAAATGGACCCGACTGACCGACCTGGAGGTCGATCACAGCACTCGTCCAGAAGATGTCGTGGCCCCAGCCCCGCCCGAACAGGCAGGCACCATCGAGAAGGGTGAGGACTGGATTGTCATCGGCGGCGTCCGCCTGCCCCGCCGGGGGTCCTGAAACAACCGAGCGGCCGGCGAAATCAAGCGAGGCGCCCTGCGGGGCGCCTCGTTCGTTTGAGCCGAGGGGTGCGCCCCCCCTAG
>DIWH01000074.1 GCA_002423485.1 Candidatus Xenobium occultum
CGCGGAGACAGGCGGCGGATTCAGGCCATGCGTCCCGGGTTGCGCGACGTGGCCGAGCGCCACGGCGCCGTGTTGCTGGTCGCCGAGATCCCCCCCGGTCCACCGGTTCTGCAGACGCTGGTCACCGAGGTCTTCGGTCCTGAGGCCAAGGGCCGTCAGGAGCTGGCCGCCCAGGTCAAGCAACTGTACCGGAAGTCCCCCGGCGTGGTGGACGTGGACTGGTACCAGGAGGACCCCCAGCCCCGCATCCACCTCGTGGTGGACCGCGAGAAGGCCACCCAGGCCGGCATCTCTCCCGCCGAGGTGGCGGCCGCCGTCGAGACGGCCCTGAAGGGGCGCACGGTGGGGCTGCTGCACGACCCGACGGCCCGCGAGGATATCCCCCTGGTGCTGCGCTATGCCCGGCCGGAGCGGACATTGCAGGCCCTGGAGTCGACCTTGTTGCCCTCGCGAGAAGGCCGTCTGGTTCCCCTCAAGAGCCTGGTCCGCCCCTTCGAGGAGACGGCGGAGGTCTCGATCTACCACAAGAACCTGCAACCGGTGATCTACGTCACCGGCGACGTGGCGGGTGAGGTGGAGAGCCCGCTGTACGCCATCCTCAATCTGCAGCCCGAGATCGACGGCCTGGTCGCCCCGGACGGAGCGCAGGTGTTCACCCACTTCATCAGCCAGCCCTTCGAGACCGAGAGCTACTCGGTCAAGTGGGATGGTGAGTGGCAGGTCACCTGGGAGGTCTTCCGGGACATGGGCATCGCCTTCGCGGTGGTCATGGTGCTGATCTACGCCCTGGTCGTGGGCTGGTTCGAGAACTTCGTGACCCCCCTGGTCATCGTCACCGCCATCCCCTTCTCGCTGGTGGGAATCCTGCCCGCCCACTGGGGCCTGGGGGCCTTCTTCACGGCCACCTCGATGATCGGCTTCATCGCCGGCGCGGGCATCGTCGTCCGCAACTCGATCATCCTGGTGGACTTCATCGAGCTGCGCCTCAAACAGGGAGTCCCTCTGGACCGGGCGGTCATCGACGCCGGGGCCGTGCGCTTCCGTCCCATGCTCCTGACCGCCGCGGCGGTGGTGGTGGGCTCGGCGGTGATCCTGACCGACCCCATCTTCAACGGACTGGCCATCTCCTTGATGGCCGGAGAGGTGGCCTCGCTGTTGTTGTCGCGAACGGCCGTGCCCGTGTTGTATCACATGGTCTGGAAGAAGAAGGTCCCCTCCCCTGCTCCCGAGGCTTCTGAATGAAGCCCCTGGCCAGGGACCGGCCTGATCGGAGCGAAGACGTTCCTGGACCACGGCATCCTTTGCAGTGAGCTGGAGGCACCATGTTCAAGAATGTGCTCTGTCCCGTCGATGGTTCGGCGGAATCCCTGGAGGCGGCCCGGGTCGCCCTGGATCTGGCCCGCAAGTACGGTGGAAGGCTCCGCCTGATCCACGTCGTCCCGCTGTATCTGATCGACCTGCTCTCCAACCGGGTCTCGCTGAGCGAGGTGGATCTTCTGCCCCGAGAGGTCGAAGAGCGCCTGGCGAACGAGGGGCGCGGGTTCCTCGACAAGATCTTCTCGGAACTGGGAGCTGCCGAAGAGGTGACCTGCCAACTGCTGGAAGGAGCCCCCGGCGAGGTGATCTGCACCGAGGCCGAGGACTGCGACGTGGTGGTCATGGGCAGCCGGGGACGCGGGAGGCTCTCTGGCCTGCTGTTGGGCAGCGTCAGCCAGTACGTCCTCTCCCACTGTGGCAGGCCGGTGCTGATCCTGCCCCGGTCCCGTGCCGCCTCTTCCTGAGGCCTTCGACCCGAGAGGATCTCAGATGGGGGGATGGTCGATCAGGTCGCGCTGATGGCCTCCTCCGCTGGGGGCCCACTCTTCCAACCAGGCCTGGACGCCGGCCTGCAGATCCTCGCGCCGGGCCAGGCCCAGGACCTGGGCGGCCCGGCGGGCCACGGTGATGGCTGGGGCCCAGTCGCCGCTCTGGTCCATCAACAACGCCAGGTTGGCCAGGGCCACGCCCACAACCTCCTTGTCGTCCAGGGCCCGCCCCTGATCGAAGCAATCCTCCAGGACCTTCCGAGCCTCGCCGGTCTCGCCTTGAGCCAACATGGAGGCGGCGGCGTTGACCCTGGCCCTCAGCAGGGCCTGCGAATCGCCCTCCTCCTGCAGGATGGCCTGGGCGGACCGATGCATGCGGGTGGCCCGGGCGTGCTGAGCCTGCAGGTGGCTGAGAAGTCCCAGGTTGGACAGGACCCGAGCCTCGACGGGGCGGTCCTCGGCCGCCACCGCGAACTCCAGGGCTTTGCGCAGGTGGGTCTCGGCGGCTTCGAGGTCTCCCGTGGCCTGGTCCAGCAGCCCCCTGGCCCACCACCCGAGGGCCAGGTTCCTGGCCTCCTGGGCCTCTTCGGAGGCTTCGAGGGAGGCGACCAGACTCTCGGCGGCGCCGGAGGGGTCTCCGGATCGCCGGCGGATCATCGACTTGATGCGAAGACAGCGAGCCTGACCGACCCGGTCCAAAGCCCGCTCGCGAAGGTGCAGGCTTGAGTTCAAGAAGACCTCGGCCTCCTGGAACCGGCCGGGCCGAGCGTGGAGGATTCCCAGATTCTGAAGGACGCGGGCCTCTGTTTCAATGTCCCCGATCTCCCGCGTCCGGATCAAGGCCTCCTGGAAGGCCTCTTCGGCCTCCTGGGCCCGCTCCAGGCAAAGGAGAACCGCGCCCAGAGAATTCAGGGCCAGGGCCTGTCCCTCTCGATCCGCCGCCTCGCGCAACCTGTCCAGGGCCAGCAGGAAACCCTGGTGGGCTTCCTCCCAGTCCCCACGCTCCACTGCCTCCCGGGCACGCCCCAGCAGCTCGCGCCCGCCCCCCCCGGGTTCTCCGCGTGAGCCCCCTTCCACGAGCAGCTCCCAGAGAGTCTCCAACAGGCCCGGCTCACCCAGGCTGCGGTTGCGCCAGGCCTTCCAGGTCAGTTCGCGGGCCTGGGCACAGGACCGGCGAGCCGGGTTGGTGACCAGGATCTGCCCTGGATTGGCCAGGGCAGCGACCCTCAACGTCTTGTCCAGGTCAGGACCGGAGTAGTCTCCCAGCGCGAACCCCCGCTGCGGCGCCTGGACGGTGTGCGCCACGATCCGCAAGGTCTGTCCGAGGGGGGTGCGCGCCAAGGCCTTCTGGACTTCCAGGCTGCAATCCAGCGCCTTCCGTGTGGAGAGGAACACGGCCAGGACTCCGGGAGGCCCTTCCCGGGCGACGCTTCCATCATGCTCGGCGCACGCGCCCTCCAGGGCTTTCATCAACACCTGTCGGCGGTGAGAGGACAACTCCGGCGCCTCCGGGGCGGGTTCCAGGTACAGCATGGTCAGGTGGCCATCGGGCCAGGACGAGGGGCTCATGGCTGGACCTCCCGGGGGGTGGCGGGTTCAGAGTCAGGACCCGGCCCCGGCCAGGTGCCGTCCGGCCAGGCCACGGCCTCGTCACTCGAACTCGGGGGAAGTGGAGCCGCCGCCCCCCAGCCCAGCAGGGCCTGGAAGTCCAGGGCCTCGGGCAGGTCGGAGGGCTCCGCCGGGACCGGGGTTCCGGGCCTGGAACCCTCCCAGTCCAGAGTCTCCAGCTCCTGCTCGAGGTCCTGGACCGGCGGGCTGGCCGGAACCGTGGGGAGCAGGGGTTCGAGCAGGGTCTCCTCCAGCGTCCCGGGCGGGCGGGTCTCGACCAGGTCGCTGGACAACGGCCCCTGGCGCGCCTCCATCCTGGCCAGGGCCAGGCGGGCCGCGGCCCGGACTGCCGCCTCGGAATCCTGGGCGGCTCGAGTCAGGGCGCGCTCGACCCGCGGGGCATCGTTGCCCAGGACAGGGAAGTGCGCCAGGGCCAGGGCCGCGGAGCAACGGGCCTCGAGACTGCGGGCGCGATACAGGCTGAAGCGTCGCGACAGGCAGCGCAGCAGGGCCTGAAGCCCATCGCGCTCCTGCAGTTGGCCGAGGGTGGTGCATGCCCTGGCCTGGAGGCGCGGGTCGGGATCCGCGAACAAAGGAGCCGCCGAACGACAGTATTGCAGAACCCTGGGCAGGAGCTCCTGGAACTGGTTCTCGCCCACGGCGGTCAGGCAATCCAGCAGGACCTCGACCGGCGCGTTCTTCTGGGCCAGGAGCCGGGCCAGCTCCGCCTGCAAGGCCTGCCGGTCGCGCTTCTCCAACGTCCGCATGGCCGCCCGCCGGACCTGGCTGGACGGATGGGAGAGGAACGCCACCAGGGTCTCTCCCACGGCAGGGGCCTCGAAACTCTCCAGGCAGGCCAGGAGTCGGGGACGCTCCTCTTCCGAGGAGCTGCGGTGGACGGCCGTCAGGAGGTGGGGAACCACCTCGCCATCCAACCGCTGCAGGAGGTGCAGGGCGATCTTGCGAGCTCGGGCGTCGGGGCTTCGGGCCAGCAGTTGCGTGAGGGGATGGATCGAATCCTCTCCTCGCTCGAGGAAAGCCTTGGCGGCCGCCGTGACCTTGATCCGATTTCCCGACTCCAGGTCGGCCACCAGGACGTCCCAATCTTCGGAGAGGTCCTCGACGAACGAGAGGTCCAGATACTTGGACATCTCCTCATACCAGGCGGCCACCTCCTCCCTGGCCGCCATGAGGCTGGCCAGTTCGGCCATCGGAACTTCGGCCGTCTCAGACTCGGCGCCTCGAGGGGCAAGGCCCTGCGAGGGTTGCCCCTCCTCCGGAGAAAGGGAAGGTCGCACGAGAACCAGGGCGTCGTCGCTGGTGCGGCGCATCAGGACATCCCGCTCTCCCACCTCGACGAAGAGCCGATCATTGGGGATCACGTGGCTGACGCCGCGCTCGCCCAGCATGGCCGCCATGCCGGCCTGGGCCGTGAGTTCATCCGGCGAGAGGGCCAGGGCTTCGGTCAAGGCCCGCAGCTCCGAGAGGTTCACGCCCGGGATGAAGGACAAGGATTGAAGGTTCCAGGAGGGTCCAAGGTCCAGCCTCCCGATTCGACGCGCGGCGGCGTCCGGAGGATGGCCGTTGACGATCAGCACCCCCCGAGCCTCGCTGAAGTCCAATCGGGCCCGGGTGCGATGGAACTGCGCCAGGACGCGCAGAAGCTCGGTCTGGGTGACCCCCACCTGGGGATGCCCGACCCCGTAGAAGCGGACCCCCTTGACCAGCATCCTCAGGAGGCGGACGATCTCCATGGCCAGGGCCCATTCGGCCGGTGAAAGCGGATGATCGGGCCCGGGACCTTCCGAGGCCTCGGCGGGCTGCCCGCGGACGAGCTCGCCGGCTCCTGAAACCAGGCGGTGCAACTCGGCCAGTTGCAGCTCCACCCGGCGGGCACCGGCCGAGTCCTGCGCCCGCCGCAGATGGTAGGCCAGCTCCGAAAGGACGCTGTCGGGGCGAAGCCCGCAGGTGTCCCGGCGGACCCGGACGATTTCGCGGTGGACGGCCCGGCGCTCCTCCTCGGACAGCCCCTGTTCCAGGTCGCGGCGCAGGTGCTCGGAGGTGAAGCGGAAGCTCTCCCCCAGATTCTGCTCCTCCAGCAGTTCAAGGGCACAGGCCCGTTCCAGGAGGCCCCGGAGGAATCCGTCGTCCAGGTCCTCGACGGCCAGCAAGGTCTCGAGATCGAACGGACTTCCCAGGACCGCCGCCCGAGCCAGGAGGTTGCGAGAGACCTCATCCAGGCTTTCAATCCGGGGTTCCAGGCCCGCCACGGGAGCCGTCTGCCGGGCATGCAGCAGGTCGTTGAGCGTCTCCTGGACCAGGAGAGGGAGGCCTCGCGAGCGCCGATAGACCTCTGCGACCAGGACATCTCGCGGCGGAACCGGCAGGATGGCCTCCAACATGGCTCGGACGTGCACCGGGGTCAGGGGCTCGAGGACGACCTCGCGAACCCCCTGGACCGCGCGGACCTCTTCCAGGAACTCGCGCAGCGGGTGCCCTTCCGCCTCGGGCGGAGCCTCGGGGTCGGTCGGGTCGACGGCGGCACAGATCGACAGGCCCGGCTGTTTACGGGACCACAGGTGATGCAGGACCTGCCAGGTGGTGCGCTCCACGCGATGGGCGTCGTCCAGGAGGACGAGCAGGGGGCCTTCGCGGCAGAGGGTCTCCAACATCCGCACGAACGCTGGCCGCAGCGGGGCCTCGACGGGCTCGGAGGCGGGAGGACCCGAGGAGAGCATCGGGCTCAAGCGTCCCAAAGCGGTGAGCTCGAGTTCGGTCAACCCGGCCCGCAGTCGGCGGCGCAGCCCGGGCTCGCCTTCCAGCAGCTTTTCCAGGCCGCGGATCAGGGTAGCGAAGGGCTGCCCCACGGTGGCCACCCGCGCCTGCGAACGCAAGATGCGAAACCCCTTCTGACGGCAGCGTTCGGCGACTTCCTCCAGCAGGCGGGTGCTGCCGACTCCCAGGACTCCCTTGATCAGGGCCAGCGGCGGAGTCAAGACCGCGGTTCCCGGGGACATGGCGCGCGACAGGTCGGCCAGGACCTCTTCGAGGACCCCCGTCCGCCCCACCAGGAGGGGGCAGGGGAAGGTTCCCGAGAGCTGCGTCTCGGCGCCGTCGGCATCCCGCTCGGAACCGTGCACGGCCAGGCGGTTGCGCCCCTCCCGCCGGGCCCTTCGGACGGCCCGGCGGGCGGCTCCTTGCAGGTCGTCGGGATCGGCCAGCCCCTGGGGGAACACCGCAACACCCGCGGACATGGTGGGGCGCACGGTGCGAGAGGACTCCAGCAAGCGGACGGTGCACTTGCGCACCCCTTCCAGCAAAGCTCCGGCCAGTCGGCAGGCTACGGACTGGTTTGCCCCGGGGAGGAGGACCACGAATTCGGTGCCGGCGAAGCGGAAGAGTCGACCTTGGGGCCCCACCACCGCGTGCAGGAGAGCCGCTACCTGTGCCAGCACGTGGTCCCCTTGCGGGATCCCGTGCTCGTGGTTCACCTCGCGCAGGCCCTGGACGTCCAGCCAGACCAGCGCAAGGTCGGTGGCGTAGCGCCGGGCCCGCTCGGTTTCCTCTGCCAGGGCCCGGATGTAGGGCCTCCGATTGGGCAGGCCGGTCAAGTCGTCATAGGCGATCCTCGGAAGCCCTGGACGCTCAGCCTCCCTCAGGATGACCGAGAATTCGGGTTCGGGAATCTCCTCGAACGGCAGGGAAAGGGACCTCAACGCGCCTCCATCTGCGGCTCGACCACCGGCCGGCATCCAGCCCCCCTGGGATATCGGCGGGCCTCTTCCTCGACCCGGCCCGGACATGAACCTGGAGGCGAATTCGCGCTCCTTGCAGCCTTTCCTGGCCACCCTCCCCTGCCGGAAGGGCCGGAGATCCGCAGGATTCCCAAGAGGATTCCGTCCTCCAGACCGGAATAGAGCCTGGCAAACGCTTTCGGAGGCAGAACATGGCAAACGTCCAGGCCTTGGGGATGATCGAGACCATGGGACTTGTGGCGGCGATCGAAGCCGCAGATGCGGCGGTCAAGGCAGCCGCCGTCACCCTGGTCAAATACGAGAACGCCGAAGGCGGACTGATCTCCGTGCACCTCCGCGGGAACGTGGGAGCCGTCCAGGCCGCCACCGACGCAGGAGCCGAAGCTGCCCGCCGGATCGGCCAGTTGGTGGCCGTGCACGTGATCCCGGCCCTGGCGGAGGATGCCGATGAGGTCCTCTATTCCTGACCGGGTGGCGTGAGCCCCAGGTCTTGAGCCACCACCCGCAGCGCCTCAAGACAGTTGGTGATGTGCTCGTCCAGCGACAGGTTCAGGATTTCGGCCCCGGCGTGAAGGTCTGACCGCGAGACCGCGGCGGCAAACGCCGGGGTCTTCATCTTCTTGCGGACGCTCTTGGGTTCCAGGCCCTCCAGGCGGGTGGGGCGAACCCACGCGCAGGCCATCAGGAACCCACACATCTCGTCGACGGCGAAGAGGGTTCGGCGCAAGGGGGTGTCACGAGGAGACTCCTCGAGATTCCACTCGGCGTGCGAGAGGATGGCTCCCACGATGGTCTCCTCCACACCCATCTCGCGCAGGATCCTGGCACCTTCTCGGGTGTGGTCGGGTGGGGAGGGGTTCTGCTCGTAGTCAAAATCATGCAGCAGTCCCACCACCCGCCAGAGCTCCACGTCTTCGCCGAAGTGCCTGGCGTAGAAGGCCATGGCGGCCTCCACCGCCAGGGCGTGGCGGCGCAGCGATTCTCCCTGCGTGAAGCGGCAGAGGATCTCCCAGGCCTGATCTCGTGTCATCCCTGAAGCCATCCCGACCTCCCACTGCGATTCGACCCCTTCCGGTGCCCCTGGCCCCTCACCGGGAAGAGCCGGGGTAAACGGGGTTCTTGACGACCAGAACGGGGCGCTCGGAGCGCTTCAGGACGGCGTCGGAGACCGATCCCCAACCCAAGGCCGTGCGGCCCCGATAGCCCACGCACACCACATCGACCCCCAGGCGCTCGGCTCGAGCACAGATGGCCTCCGCCGGAGCCCGGGAAGAGAGGACTTCCACCTCCAGGCGGACTCCCGCCGCTCGAGCCGTGGGGACCTCCAGGGCGGCCAGCCGGCTGCGGAGCTGGGCCTGGGCCTCCTCGGGCAGGTGGGGGTCCACCACGTGGACCAGGTGGACGGTGCCCCCGTCCGGCAAGAGCGAACTGGCAGCCTGGACCGTCCGGTCCCCGTTCTCCGAGAAGTCGGTGGCGGCCAGGACCGAACGGATCAGGCGGACGGGCCCGACCTGCGAGACCGACTCGCTGGCCAGGGGCACCACGGCGACGTTGGAGCGGACCTCGGCCAGCACCCCGCCGGCCACCGATCCGTGCCACAGACGGCTCAGGCCCTGACGCTGCCGGGTTCCCACTACGACCAGATCCGAGGCCCGCTCGGCCGCAGCGAAGGCGATGGCGTCGGCGGTGCGCCCCAGACTCAGGCCGACCGAACAGCGAACCCCGGGCGGCATTCCCGAGAACTCGGCCATCTCGCGCAACAGGACCTGCCGAATCTCGGCTTCCTCCGCCTCCTCCGAGTGGGGTTCCCTGGGGTTGAGCATGCCCAGGCGTCGCCTCTGCCCTGGCAACCAACTGACATGAAGCAGCTCCAGGTCGATTGGAAGCTGCGCGTGCAGGCCCTGGATCCACGAGAGGGCTGCCTGCGAGCAGGCCGAGAAGTCCATGGCCAGCATGGTCCGCAAGGCGACTTCCCCCTGCGCCCAACGCTTCAAAGGCTCGGGGTCCCGGACCAGGAGGAGGGCGGTCGACAGGTTCCGGATGATGGTCCCGGTCAGGCTTTCGATCCGGGTCGATTGGGGGTCTTCCGCGAAGACGACCAGGCGGGCCTCGTGTTCCTGCACGCAGCCCATCAGTCCCGCCTCCGCCTCTCCCTGAAGAGGGCACGGCTGAACCTGGACTCCCAACTCCTGGACCAACTGGAGCGCTGCCTCCAGGTCGCGCGGAGCGTCCGGCCGATCTGAGCGCCCCTCCGAGGGCAGGCGGGCCAGGACCAGCGAGAGGCCCAGGGCCCGGGCCAGGGCTGCCGAAGCGGTGAGAGTCCCGGCCGAAACGAAGGCCGGTTCAACTGCAACCAGGATGGATGGCACGGTCCCTCCAGGCGGGGTTTCGTGGTCCGCAGGTCCGCAGACCATCGCAGGAGGCTTCGCCCCCCTCCCGGTGCCCCCCTACCTGGAGTCGTCGGCGGGTTTCAGGGCGCTCAGCAAGGAATAGGCGGCCAGGCTTCCCGAAAGATTTGCCGCGACATCCAGCGGGTCGCAGTGGCCCAGACCCAGCAGGCCGTCCCAGAGCAGCTCCTTGCCCAGGGTCGCCGAGGCGAAGACCAGGCCCGCCGAGACCGCCGGCGAGAGGCCCATGCCCGCCAGGGCCAGGGTCCCGGTGAAGCAGATTCCTGCGTGCTTGACCTTGTCGAGCGGAAACCCGGCGGCTGAACCGGAAAGCGCCACGGACCCGGCCCCCAGGGAGGCCAGGGCACCCCCGGAGACCGCCAGGGTGCGCAGGGCAGCGCTGTCGTGGAAGCCTTGTCCGGCGGGGCTGGGCCGTGAACAGCAGTCCACCGGGGCAGAGATCCCCCCCGTCGGGACAGCGAGATGGGCAGGCCTCTCCGAGGGGTTCGGAGGGGGGGACAGGGACGAGATCACTCCCAGGGGGGGCATGAGGTCCCCATCACGGCCAACGGCCCCGGCGTCCACCCCGAGATGTTGCCGGGACATTGAAAACCCGGCAGGGATGGATGCCGGCCTCCGGAATCCCAGGGACGATGATCTTCCTCAGCATCGACGTCGAGGCCTCGGGACCCTTTCCGGGGCTGTACAGCCTTCTCAGCGTGGGGGCGGTCCCGGTCGCGCGCCGGGAGGGGACCTGGACCATGGATCCCGAGCGGTCCCTCTACCTGGAGATCCAGCCTCTGGAGGGAGCCGGGCAGGATCCCGAGGCCATGGCGATCCACGGCCTGACTCCAGAACACCTGCTGGCGAACGGCCTGCCCCCCCTGGAGGCCATGCAGCGCCTGGAGGTCTGGCTGAAGGCGTTGGAGCGACGCTTCGTGGCAGCCGCCTGGCCCTCCAGCTTCGATTCCCCCTACGTGGGGTGGTACCTGCAGCGTTTCCTGGGCAGGAACCCGCTGGGGCACAGCGGGTTCGACATCGCCAGCTATGCCATGGGCCTGCTGCGCTGCACCCGGGTCGACCTGCGGCGGGCCCTGAGCCAGGCCGGGCTGGCCCCCCCGGCCAACCCCAAGCCCCACCACGCCCTGCACGACGCCCTCGAACAGGGGCATCTGCTGGCCAATCTGCTCAACCACGCCGGTCACCCGGGCCGCTGACGCCCCCCCTGGTTCTTCAGTCTGCGGCCGAGTGGCCCGCGAAGGCCAGGGACTGACGATAAACCTCCAGATAGCGGCGAGCCGCCCGGTCCCACGAGAAGTCCTGGGTCATGGCCCGATGGCGGGCGGCGCTCCAGGAATCCCGGTCTGCATGGTCCGCCAGGGCCCGAGCCAGGGCCTCCAGCATCGCTTCAGGTTGATAGGGGCCGAAGAGGTAGCCGAATCCCTCCGGCCGGCTGCAGTCGACGATGGTGTCCACCAGGCCGCCGGTGGCTCGCGCCACCGGGAGGCTTCCATAGCGCATGGCGATCATCTGGCTCAGGCCGCAGGGTTCGAAGAGGCTGGGCATGAGGAAGACGTCGGAACCGGCGTAGATCCGCCGGGAGAGGGGTGCGCTGAAACCCAGCCAGGCCGCAACTCGGGTGGGATGGGCCGCCGAGGCCCGACGCAGGGCGTCCTCCAACCCCTGGTCTCCACTGCCCAGGATCACCAGCTGGGCCGAGGTGGTCGCCAGAATCTCGTCCAGACCTTGAACCAGCAAATCGATGCCCTTCTGGAAGTCCAGTCGGCTGACCACCCCGATCAGGGGGACGTCCTCGACCGGCAACCCCATTTCCCGCTGCAGGGCCTGCTTGCAGGCCAGCTTCCCCGTCGGGTCGTCCGGCCCGAAGTTCCGAGGAAGCGCCTGGTCGGTGGAGGGGTCCCAGGATGTCAGGTCCAGTCCATTGAGGATGCCCACCAGGCGGTCGCTGCGCTCGCGCAACTGGCCGTCCAGCCCGAAGCCGAGCTCAGGGCTCTGGATCTCCTGGGCGTAGGTGGGACTGACGGTCGTGATCACGTCGGCGCAGAACAGGGCCTGCTGCATCAGGTTCAAGGGGCCTCGGCCGTCGTAGACACCCAGGAGAGGCCAGCCGTCCGGTCTCTGCGCGCCCTGGTGGGCGAGGTTGTGGACGGTGAAGATCAGTCCAGCGCGACCTGGAGCGGCCCAATGCAGTCGGATGGCCGCCGCGGCCGGCCAGTCGTGGCCATGAATCACGTCGGGAATCCAGCCCTCCAGGCGACATGCCTCCAGGGCGCCCCGGCAGAAGAGGACGAACTGCTCGACCTCATCTCCGTTTCCGTAGACCGTGTGGCGCGAGCCGAAGAAATACTGGTTCTCGAGGAACCAGACCCCGCTGCGGGGATCCTCCCACAACTGGCACTCCTCGCGTCGCCAGTCCATGGTCACCGGAAAGTTGTCCTGGAGTTGCCGCAGGCCCAGGGCCTGGGGGTCCAAGAGGCCATAGCGCGGCATCACCACCCGCACGTCGACCCCGGCCCGGCGCAGGGCCTCAGGCAGGGCTCCGGCCACGTCGCCGAGCCCTCCGACCTTCACGTAGGGAACCGCCTCTGAAACCAGGAAGAGGACCTTCATCGCCTGGTCTGGCCTCCTTCAATCGGGACTCGGTCCGACAAACGGGTCGTCCTCGCAGGTCTTCATGGAAGCCCCTGAGGGGTTTTCTGAAGCGAACTGGGAGTCTCCCCGGCACGGCCGGACCAACGGGCTGGTTCGCCCTTGGAATCGGATTCCCCCCGAGAAGGGGTCCGTCCAACCCGAGCTCAGGGCTCGGGTTCGCTCGTCCAGGAAGGCAGCAGGCCCACCAGGATCTCGGCCAGGTCCGGATCTGCCGGGGCCAGGGTCCGACCCGCCAGGACCTGCGCCGTCCCCCGAGGGTCGGCCAGGGCCTCGAGATCCTCCATCAACCAGTCACCCGGCACGGAGCCGGCCCAGGGGCCCGCTCCCAGGGAACGGGCCAGGCTTCGGCGACGACGAAGGAGAAGTCGACGCAAGCTGGCCTCATCCAGCTTCTCGGGCCACTCGGCCTGGATTGGAAGCCAGGCCAGGAAAGGCCCCGCCCCGGCGCCGGCCCCGACCGAATCCCGCAGGGCCTCGCGCAGCAGGCGCGCCCGAGCCGAGCCCAGGAAGTGCCCGACCAGCAACCTTCCACCCTTGCGCGCGGTGGGCAGGCGCTTCGGGTCGATACCCAGGTGTCGGGCCAGATCCGCGGCCAGTTCAGCGGAGATCTCGGCGGAGCCCCGCGAGCGGAACTCCGCCCGCCCCTCCCCCGCTGCCCGCGAGCGAATCTGGCGACCGTGGTCCGCCACGATCCGGCGGCGATGCCCCCCCAGGCTGATCTCCTCAGGCAGGTTCCCCTGGGAATCCCGGTGCACGTGGCCCAGCAGGCGTCCTGTCTGCTCATCGACAACCTCCACCCGATCCTGGTCCGAGCCCTCGGCATCCAGGTTGTGGTGAATCTTCCCTTTCTCAAAGAGCTGGAACAACCGGGGACTGGGGCCGAAGCGGCCGGTTCCGGCGGGAACCAGCCAATCCTGGTCACAGAGGTGCGCCAGCAGTTCTTCGCAGCGCTCGGGGCCGAAGCGGGAGGCCAGATCGGAGGGAAGCCGCCCGCTCAGGGCAGATCCGGTCACGAGCCGATGGGGGTTCTGGAAGAGCAACGAGAACGTTTGTTGCACCAGCACCGAGCTTCGAAAGGGACGCGCCGGAGCCAGCAGCCGCCCCGCCCGGGCGCACTCCGCCAGATGGGCGAAGCGGGCCGCCTCCCCGACCGAGCGCGCCAGGGCCAGGACCTGACAGGCTCCCGTGCGGCGATTCCCCCGTCCGATCCGCTGAAGGAAGGAGGTCACGTCCGGAGGAGGTCCCAGGAGGACCACCAGGTCCACGTCCCCCACGTCGATGCCCACCTCCAGGGTGGGGGTGGTCAGGCACAGAGCCGCCTCCGCTCGAAGCAGGGTCTGCTCGACGCGTTCGCGTTCCTGGCGAGAGAGGCTGCCATGATGCACCCTCACCGCCGAGTGGAAGGGGGGGCGACCGGAGAGGGCGACGGCCAGGTCCTCGGCATCCGCCCGGGAGGGCACGAACGCCAGGACCTTGCGCGCAGACAGGTCCGTGCAGGCCTGCAGCAGGCGAGTCTGGAGGAGTCCGGGGCCCTCCACGGTCTGGATGTGCATCTGGAGGTCCCGGGCAGACTCGACCTGAGCCAGGACGGCACCGGCTCCCAGGAACTGCCGGGCCACCTCCGCGACCCGACCCAGGGTGGCCGTGGCCGCCAGGCGTTGAGGGGCCGGACCACCCAGTGCCTGGACGACTCGCTCCAGGCGCTCCAGCAGGATCCGGAGCTGGTCGCCTCGGGCGTTCCCCTCCAGCACGTGGAGCTCGTCCAGGACCACGGCGCGAACCGCCCCCAGGTGGCGGGCATGACGCGACAGCAGCGAGTCCAACGACTCGGGCGTGGTCAGCAGGACCCCAGCCTGCGAACCTTCCAGGGGTTTGGGATGGTCGCCCGTGCGCCGCTGGACGCGGACCCCGCAGCGGCGCAGCGGGATCTCCAGTCGCCGGGCCAGGTCGTTGACCAGCGCGCGGGTGGGGCTGACCACCAGGATCCGGGTCACCCCGGCGCGCAGGTCCTCCAGCCAGCGCTCCACCAGGGGAGCCGCGTAGGCCTCGGTCTTGCCCGAGGCTGTGGCCGAGGCCAGCAGAACCGCGCTCCCTGCCAGAATCGGCTCGGCGGCCAGAACCTGGACGGGGCGGGGACGCGGATGCCGGGCCAGAAAGGCATACCAGGTTCGCGGCAGGCGGGCCCGCAGGTCGCTCACGCCGTCAGGTGCCCTCGCAGCTCGCGCACGTACTCGGGGATCCCGTCTCGGCAGAGGCGCGAGTAGTCCAAGAGCTCGACCACGAACTTCAACACCTGACGGGGGTTTTCGAAGACCCCCCGCTCGACCCCCTGGTAGACCACCTCGCCCATGGGACGCTCGACCTGGTCGGCTGCAGTGAAGGCTGGATAGGTCCGGCGATAGAGTTCCAGGACGCGTCGACACAACTCCTGGAAGTGAGCCAGGCTCAGGGGCGTCAGGCGGGTGAAGTGCTCCTGCCCCAGGATGGCCTCCAGGGCCTTCAGCCCGACGGGATCTTCCGTCATGGCGAAGACGCAGTAGATTCCCTGGACCGGATCGAAGATCGGGGGGAACGTTCGGTGGATCAGGTGCCCTCCCCGGGCCGCCGAGTGGACATCAAAGGCGACCTTCTCGGGGCCAAGGGCCGCCGCGGCGTAGTATCCGAAGAGCAGATTGGCGAACTCGCGCCCCTGCCCGGAGAGCAGGCTGTAGAACTCGGCCTCATCGAAAAGGACCGCCAGCCCGGCATACCCCAGATCTCGGGCCAGGACGGAGATCCCTCCCAGGAGGTAGGCGTAGAGGTGCGCCAGGGTGCGGTGGTCCTGCAAAGCGTACAGGCGCTGGCCTCGCAGGCCCGTCGCCTGGCGCAAGGCCGGGTCCAGCTCGGTGTTGGAGACCGTCGGATGGCCCTCCAGCCAGTCCAGCAGGGGTTCTCGCAGGGGCCGATCCTTCTGGGGATCGCGCAACTCCCGGAAGTAGGCCAGCGCCGGCGAGAGGTAGTGATGATGGCGCGGCGACCCCCGCCGCAGCCAGCGGTCCAGGTTCTTCTCGCAGGCCGCCTCCAGGAGTGGTTCCAAGCCTGGCCGGTCGATTCGGTCCGGGTACACCAGGTTCTGGATCAGGGCCCGATAGACTCGGCGCGGGTGGCTGGCGGCCACCTCGCCCCCATCCAGGGTCACCCGAGCCACCAGCATGTTCCGGCGCAGGGCCCGTTCTTCGATGCACTCCAACATGTGGGTCTTGCCGGCGCCATAGTCGCCCAGGAAGACCCGGGCTGCCCCCCCTTCAGGGACCTGGTCCAGATCGGAATCCACCAGGGCCATCTCCCGCTCGCGGCCCACGGTGTACAGCTCCACCATGTGCCGGGGAGCCACGCCGACTCGCAAGGCCTCCAGGACCTGCATCGCCTGGTGCTCGCCAGGGATCCCCCGGGGTAAAAGGGCCTCCACCGAAATCCGGGGAGGAGGAGGCGGCTCCGGACGGGCCGCCCATCCCTTCTTGGGGGCGCGCGCCGGGGCCAGGGTCGGGCGAAAAGGCCCGGCCACCTCGTGGGCAGAGATCTGGGAGAGGACCCGCCGACCTTCGAAGAGGACCAGCAGGTAGCGCCCCCCCCGGATCAGGCGGACCACCCGCCCCCGGCCGTAGGCCGGATGGAAGACCTCCTCGCCAGGCTGCAACGGAGCGCTCATGGTCGGGAGACCCGGCTACACATCGGAGAAGCCGTCCTCGTCGGCAGAAGTCGAGATGAAACCTTGTGAGAGCAGGGCCTCGGCGGCTTCATCCGACAGCCAGGATTCTCCGCGCAGCCTCTGCTGATGAAGAAAGGCCACCCAGGTCTTGACGAACTGGCGGCGATGCCCGATCTCCAGGCTGAAGCGCGCCGACGCCCGGGCCAGCGCCTGCAGGTTGCCCTGCTGGATGGCCACGGTGGGCTCCCAGTCATAGGCAGCCTTGAAGACCGCCAGGAGTCGCGTGCCGATCCCCTCCAACAGGCTCTCGGGCCCCAGGGCCATCTGCTCGAGGTCGATCAGGGCCGCCTGAGGGCTGTGCCGTGACATGGGCACCGGGCTGCGCAGGCGCTGGTCCAAGGCCGGATACTCGGGGACCACCAGGCGGAGGAACTCGGGTGGCACGGCGTACAGGAAGAGGACCCCGGGCAACTGAGAAGCGCCGCACAGGTCGATCACCTGGCGGAGGTTGTCCCCCAGCGCCTGGATGCGACGGCTGGAAATCGACAGGTTGCGATCCGCCTCGTCGAACATCAGGACCAGCCCGGGGAACCCGTAGCCCACCAGGACCTGACATAGACTGCGCAGAGCCTGGAAGGCGTTGGAGCGTTCGATGACCTCGAAAATCCCGAAACGGCGAAGCTCACTGCGGGGAACAGCGTCCCCGCGCAGCCAGGCTTCCAGGACCACCTCGCCCTCCCGGTCTTCCTCCACCACGCAGCGCAGGAATTCGGCGGCGGCGCGCCGGTAGCTGTGGCTGTCCACCGGGAAGCGCATGGCGGTCCGGCGGAACCAGCGATCCCGCTCGGCGGGTGTCAGGGGGGCCAGGGTCTCCTCAGCCAGATCACGCAAGACGTCCGGAAGCCCGCGCGTCGGTTCCAGGCCTGCTTCTCCGGGAGCCGCAGCCACCTGGCCAGCGACCGCGCGATAGACCAGGTAGGGGTCCTCGTAGGGACACTCCTGGGGCGAGAGACTGACCAGGGCCGTCAGGAAGCCCTTCTCCCAGGCCAGGTCGCGGACGCAGTACAGGAAGTGGGTCTTTCCGCCGCCATAGTAACCCTGGACCAATTTGAAGGCCGAACCTCTGGACTGGGTCAGCAGGCGCTCGAGATACTCGACCCGCAGGATCTCCAGGAAGTGCTCGTTGCCCACGTTGACGTGGCGAATCCCGTGCTCGGGGGGTTGGCCCGCCTCGCCCATGCGCGCCAGGATGTGACTGGCCAGCGCGGCGTCCAAGATGTCGGTCTTGTCGTTCAAGTCTTCAGGCTCCTTGGGATGCCGGGTCGGGAGCGAACCACAGGCTCAGATAGTATTGCCCCCGGCCTGCCTCGTCCTCCAGGAAGAGCACGGCGTCCTTGTTCCGGGTCGTGGCCATGGTGGCACTGCCCAGACCCAGGCGCAACCCTTTGCGGGACAAAGTCCCGCTGCGCCGGAGACGAGCCAGGTCCCAGGCCAGGCGGACCCGGCCATAGGGCTGGAAGTGGTCGCGGGAGGGGTCTTTGCGGAAGCGATCGGACTGGCCCAGGAAGGCCACCTCGGGAAGCAGGTCCACCAGATTGACCCTCTCCCCCATCGCCCGTCCCCCCAGGACCCTCCGATAGGCCCCCAACAGGCGGTCGAAGAAGGCCTCGGGGCTGAAATCTGCGGTCTGCAGGGCCTCCAGCATCTTGACGCGGGCTTTCAACAGGAGGTCGGGATCCAGGTCCACCTCGCAGACCGGCAACCGCGCGTAGCGCAGCTCGGCGCTGCCCTGGCGGAAGTCTGCCCCGACGGTGAAGGGGTCCAGACGGTATTCGGGGGGCTCGGAGGTCAAGACCGAGAATGCGACGCCCTGGGCCTCGGCCGCCTCGCGCAGGCTGCGACCGAAATACAGGGGGCGGCCGCGCTCCTGCTCGCGCAGGAAGGCCTCCAGGGTCCCGACCAGGGGACCCAGTTCGACCGGAAACTCCGCCTGGACCGGCGGCAGGGCGCGCAACCGGGAAAGGAGCAGGCCGAACTTCTTCAAATCCTGTCGGGTCCGAGGCTCGGCAAGACTCTTGAGAAGCCGCTCGGCCTCTTTGAAGGGTCGAGCGATTTCGGTGAGGCGCTTCTGGGCCTCTTGGAGCGCCGAGAGGAGCTCGGAGGTGGATTCTGGATTCAACAGGTTGCCTCCTCAAGATGGGGGACCGGGGCTTCCATCGAACAGGACGCCCTGGTCGCGTGTGGGGCCGGGACGGCGGACTTCTCAGGGAGCGGCCAGGCGCTCTTCCATGACCTGCCGGATCTCGCCCACCATTTGATCGAGTTCCTCGCGATCGGGGCCTTCGAGCATGATCCGCACCAGGTTCTCGGTCCCCGAAGGGCGGACCAGGATACGCCCACGTTCGCGGAGCTGTTCCTGCCCTCGGGCCACGGCCTGGGCGATCAGGGGGTCCTTGTCCCAGAGCGACTTGTCGCGAACCGGAACGTTGACCAGGAGCTGAGGCATGCGGGTCATGGCCCGGGCCATCCGGGAAAGCGGCTCCGCTGCCCCGTGAACGATGCCAGCCAGGATGACTCCGGTCAGGACCCCGTCGCCGGTGGTGGAGTGGTCCAGGAAGATGATGTGACCGGACTGCTCGCCGCCCAAGGTCCCGCCCCGGCGTCGCATCTCGGCCAGCACGTAGCGGTCACCCACCGGGGTCCGGACCATTCCGATCCCTTCCCGACGCAGGGCCTCCTCCAGGCCGAAGTTGGCCATCACGGTGGTGACCAGGATGTCGCCGGGCAGACGACCGTGCTCGCGAAGCCAGCGAGCGAAGACCAGCAGCATGGGATCCCCGTCCACCAGGCTGCCTTCTTCGTCGGAGGCCAGACAGCGATCGGCATCCCCGTCGAAGGCCAGGCCCAGACGGGCCCGCTTCTCGCGGACCGTCCGGAGCAGCTCCTCGGGGTGGGTGGACCCGCAGTCCCGGTTGATGTTGATCCCGTCGGGATGGGCCGACAGGACCGTGGCTCGGGCTCCCAGTGCCTCGAAGACCCGCGGAGCCACCCGACAGGCCGCGCCGTTGGCGCAGTCCAGGACGACCTCAAGCCCCTCCAGCCGTGAGGGCGCGCTGCGGACCAGGTGACCCACATAGAGATCCTCGGCCTCATCCGCCCGGGACTCCACCCGGCCCAGGTCGGCTCCGATGGGGCGGGGAAGCTCGTCTGCCTGGGCGATGAACGCCTCCAGGGCCTCCTCCTCCTCGTCGGAGAGTTTGAAACCCTGACTGTTGAGAAGCTTGATCCCGTTGTCCTGCACCGGGTTGTGGCTGGCCGAAATCACCGCACCGCCGTCGGCCTGGAGCTCGCCAACCAGCCAGGCCACCCCAGGGGTGGGCATGACGCCCAACAGGATGACGTCCGCTCCGGACGAGCACAGGCCCGCCACGCAGGCAGCCTCCAACATCTGTCCGCTGACCCGGGTGTCGCGTCCGATGGCCACGCGGGGCCGGCGTCCTTCCCGGCCCAGGAGGTGGCCGTGGGCTCGGCCAATCCGGAAGGCCAGTTCAGGGGTCAGGTCCCGGTTGGCAACCCCGCGAACTCCGTCGGTTCCAAAGAGTGAGGACATGGGAATCTCCGCCGTCGACTGGATGGCCGGGCGCTTTCGCCGCCTGCCCCCGAGCCCCTTCAGGGAGCCGGCGAGCTTGTCCGGGTTGGAAGAACCTGGATTCGCACCCGGTCCTCGCCCGAGACCCGGATGCCCTTGGGAAGCACGAGGCGCACCTCCCGGGTCTGGGGCCGGGCCGCGTGCTGCACGATCCACGGTTCGGTCTGCACGACGTCGGGCATCTCTGTGCCGGAGGGGCCCTCCAGGGTGACCATCGGCGGGTTGGCGGTGACCGAGTAGGCCCACCCCGGGGCTTCCTGCACGGTGATCCGGTCGGTCTGGACCCGGGCCTCGTGCAGGACCTCGATCGGCACCGTGATGTCGACACCCTCCGACTGGATCTCGATGCCCTCGATGGCCCGGCCGTTGGCATCGACCGCTTCCAGGGTCCGCGCCCGGGTGCTGAAGGTCCGGTCCAGGCCGGCCAGGTTGACCGGAACCACTACGGCCAGGACTTCCTCGACGTTCCCAGGCGGACCGGTGATCCGGACGCTCCGAGGCTCGGCAGCGGGCGTGCCCACATGGGTTCCCTCGGCGGGGCGCCCCAAAAGTTGCACCCGCACCGGTCTGAAGGCCGCCTCGCTGCGGGTGATCTGGACCCAGACGTGGGTGGGATGGACATCGGAGATCTCCGCCCCTCCGGGTGCCAGCACGTCCACCTTGGCCATGTAGTCTCCGGCCACCCGCTTGGAGAGGTCGACGTCCACCGAGATCTGGCCGGGATCGATCTTCTCGAGGACGGTCCGGCGGCCGCGCAGCGTGATGACCACCTCCTGGTGGCCCACCTTGTAGACCAGGTCCGGGTCTTCCGGCGGAGTGACCTGGAGGGGTTTGAAGAAGACCCGCTGGGCGGGAGTCTCGCCCGTCGGGGCTGCGGTCAGGCGGACGATGCTCCAGGCGCACAGGGCCAGGAACAAGGCCAGAAGCTTCAGGCCAAGATTCTGTCGCAGGAATCTCACGAGCCGCCCTCCGGGGTGGTGGCCGGGCGCACCCGCGAGGTCCGGCTGCGGTAGACCTCGGCAACCAGATACTGATTGAGGGTCTTGCGGATGTCGGCTTCCTCGGTCATGGGGCGAGAGAAGTGCCCCTCATGGGCGATCCGAATCTCGCCGGTCTCCTCCGAGACCACCACGACCACGGCGTCGGTCTGTTCGGTGATTCCCAGGGCCGCGCGATGACGGGTCCCGAAGCGGGCGTCCACCACCTGCTCGGTCAGGGGCAGGTAACAGGCCGCAGCGACCAGTTGGGCCCCCCGGATCACCACCGCCCCGTCGTGAAGCGGGGTCTTGGGATGGAAGATGGTCTGCAACAGCTTGGCCGAGATCATCCCGCGAATCGGCTGGCCGGTCTCGGTGATCTCCTCCAGGCCCGTCTCCTGTTCGAGCACGACCAGGGCGCCGAAGCGTGCCAGAGAGAGGTTGGAGGCGGCGAACGAGACCTCATCGACCAGGCGCCCGAGCTCCTCCTTGCCCAGGTTGCGCAACGAACCGGGCGTCAGCAGTCCTTGTTGACCCAAGCGCATCAGGGTCCGTCGCAGCTCGGGTTGGAACACGACGGGCAGGGCCACCGCCGTCGAGACCAGGACACCGTTCAGCAGGTAGGTCAGGGTCTGCAGGCGGGCCAGGTAGGCGATGGCCAGCAGGATGAGCAGGACGGTCAGGCCTTGAAGGATCTGGATGGCGCGGGTGCCCCGCAGGGCCAACAGCAGGTAGTACAGGCACAGAGAGACCAGGGACACGTCAAAGAGGTCCCTGAAGGTGACATCCTGGAAGAAGCGGGTGATCTCCGGCAAGCGGGGCTCCGACCCCGGCGGAGGCTTCAGAAGACCGGGGGATTCGCCTCTTCTCGTTCCGAGGGCCGGCCCCTTCCGAGTCGCGTCCGGGATTCCTGGCAACAAGATGCAGGCGCAACCAGAGCCTGGCGTCCGGGAGTGTTTCGACTACCAGCGCTTGAGGAAGGAGGAAAAGCGCTTGTAGACCGGCAGGGTCAAGGCCGCCGTGAGGGCTCCCTTGAGGAGATTGAACGGGGTCACCGTCCCCAGGACGAAGGACGTCAGGTCCAACTCGGACTGAAGGCCGAAAATCCAGGCAAAGAAGGGATAGACCAGGAGGTTGACCGGAATCATGAGGACCGCCATGGCCACGGTTCCCAGCAGCAGGCCCAGGAGCGCGCTGAACCGCGACTTGCGGTGCCAGTAGAACGCGGCCGACACACCGACCAGGGTCAGCCCTGCCAGGATGTTCATCGGGACCCCGACCAGTTCGGTGGCCTGGGGGCGTTGGATCAGGAAAAGCAGGTTCTTGAGGACCACCACGGCCATCCCCTGCCAGGGCCCCATGGCAAAACCCGCCACCACGGCAGGCACGTCCGAGAAATCGTAGGTCAGGAAGGGGGCACAGGGGAACAGGGGAAGCTGCAGTGCCAGCATCAGCACCGTGGCCAGGCTGGACAACAAGGAAACCTTGACCCAACTGGCCAGGCTCCAGTTCAGAAAACGCCGTCGCGCCGGGGTCGCCGGAATGATCATCAGGGGCCGAGGATCCTCTTCAAGAGCCCGTCTTCAATCAGGGAGCCTCGCTCCCGACAGGCGGGGGGAGCGTTCCAGTACCGGGGTGAGATCCCTTCCCCGAGTCGAGCCGAATTCAGGTCGTGACCATCTGCTGGAGGGTCTGCCAGGCGGAGGACTCGTAGCGAATCCGGGCCAACCGGTCCTCACCGACGGCGTTCAAGGTTGCGTAGCCCTCGGACTGGCCCTCGCGAACCCTTTGGTCCACCGTGTAGGCCAGGACCGGGTCGGAGGCCCGGAGGTCCTGGACCTGTCGACCGATCTCCTTCTCCAGGTTCCCGATTCCGCGCAGGAAGCCGCGCAAGCTGCGGGTGCGCTCTTCATCGCGAAGGTAGACCGACTCGGGATCCTGTCCGACCCCGTGCTTGGAGTCCGCCAGGGCCCGGGTGTCGATGGGCAGGGACTCGCGCTCCCAGAGGTGCTGGAAGTCGGCCTCCACCTTCTGCTGATCGGCGCGACTGGCTTCGTCCTGGAAGAAGGTCACGTCCGAGAGCTCCCAGTTGTCCCGCAGCCCCTTGTGCGAGAAGTTCGTGCTTCCGGCCACCATCATCTGGTCGGTCAGCAGGAGCTTGGCGTGCACCTTGCGGTCATGGTCGGGCGTGCTGCGGTCCAGGGCGGCCCAACGGACCTCGACGCCCCGGTCTTCCAGAAGGCGGTGAGCCGCTTCATTCGGCGACCCCCCGTAGGGGTAGACCCCCGGGTCCATGACGACCTGCACCTCGAAGGGCTTGCCCTGGGCCTCCATGGCCTCCTTCTTCTCAACCAGCAGGCGCGCCAGGTCCTCATTCAGCACGAAGGCGGAGACCTTGATGTATTTCTCGGCCGAATCGATGGCGTGCAGGACCATCGCCTGCCGCTCGGCGGCAGTGTCTCCGACGGCCAGGGTCTCGTTGCCGACCTTCTGGGCGCTGGGCGGGCGGATGGCCTGCAGGGTCTCCTGGTTGGTCGGAGAGTTCATCCGGTTGACGGTGGCTTCCACGCCATCCGCCAGCAGGTTGCGCCCCTTCTCGGTCAGCACGGCCTCTCCGCGCCCCGCCAGCAGCCAGGCCCTCTCCTCCTCGGCGGTGGGAGCCTGTCCAGGCGTGGCTTTGGGAAGCTCCACCAGGTCGGAGACCCGAAGCCCCTGGTAGGAGGCGTTTTCCAGGACCCGGTCGACCCTCTTCTCCCGCGACTCTCCGGTCCGGGGGCCTCCCGGGATCTGGGACTCCAGGAGGTCCAGGACCCCTCGAGCCTGCAGGACCACGCCTTCGGTCTGGCGCAGGTCCTCGATCTGCGAGCCGTAGATGGCTTCGACGGATCGACCCCGGGAGAGTTCCACATCTCGGCGGAAGGTCTCGACGAAGCGGGCGGCTCCAGGGCCCTGGATCTCCATCCCGAAATCCACGTTCTCGCCCGAACCCTGGTTGGCGTTCATCCCGCCGAAGACCACTCCGTCTCCGACTCGGAGAAGCTTGCGGTGCATGATCTCGTCCCGGCCGCCCAGGACCTCGCGGTTGGCGAAGAACTGAACCCCCGCGCGGCCGCCAGAGCCTTCCTCGAGGCGACGGACGGTGTTGAGGCGGGAAGCCAGGGAGGTGGCGTCTGGGGTGCCGCTCATCCGTGAGACCGTCCCGGGGTCCATGAGGACCTTGACGTCCGCTCCGCCCCGCGACGCGCGCGCCAGCTTCTCGACGAAATCGGGGCTGGCCAGTTCATAATACTCGGCATCGATCTCCACGGGCTGCCCATCCCGGACGGGCTGGCGCGCCACCTCCTCCAGGCGCTCCATCTTGGTCTTCCAGATCTCGTCGCGGACCAGGGGCTGGATGTCGTTGCCCTTCAGGCGCAACTGGGAATCCGGATCGGCCAGATCCTGGGCGGTGCGCAGGACCTCCTGCATCTCCTGGATCGGGGTGCGGCCATGAAGGAAATAGGAGCGATAGACCGGGGAGACCTCGCCTTCCACGGCCGAAGCCACCTGATCCCACCTGGAGTCGCGGTGGGCCAGCTCGATCCGCTCGAGGGCCGAGCCCACATCCTGCAGGCCCCCGTGAACCCGGGCCTTGTCTGCGACCGAACCGTTCTCCTGGCGAAGGTCCTTGCGCTCGGCCTTGAGGTCCTTGCGGGTCTGGCGCAGTTCCTCGGCCATGAGGCGCATGTTGCGCAGGGACTCGGCATCCGAACCGAACTCGAAGGGATCCGGCCCGCTGGAGGCAGCCCGTCTCGGCGGCCCGGATGGGCCCATCGCCCCCGATTCATGGACCTCACCGGGCAGGAAGCTCTCGGCTGGAGCCGCTGGAGGCCGCTCCTCCGTGCGAGTCGGAACCTCGCGCGGGGTGCGCGCCAGGACCGGAGCGACCTGGCCGAGGTGCAGACGGGGATCAATCGCATCCATGAGGGAGCCTCCATGACTTGCCGTTCGGAGAACCTATCCCTCGTTTCATCACGACAGGTTTCCGGGAAGTCAACCGACGGTCAGGAAATCCTCGGCCCGGTCGTCTCGGAGGCCAGCCATTCCAGGTATTCAGGATTGCCCGGCCCCAGGGGCCAGGAGAGGACCTCGGGAACCCTGTAGGGATGCAGCTCCCGAACCCGCCCGATCAGTCTGTCCAGCAGGCTGGCATGGGTCTTGAGGATCATCAGGACCTCTTCCGCCTCTTCGATCCGGCCCTCCCACCAATACATCGAGCCCACGGCGGGGACCAGGTTGACGCACGCCACCAGGCGCTCCTCCAACAGGTTTCGGGCCAGGTCGCGGGCCTGGAGCATGGAGGGTGCTGTGACCATGCACACCGAGAAGTCGGACATGAGATCTCTCAGACGGTCTTTTCGGCCCGGCCCTCCGTCAGGTGGCCGGGAAGGTCGGCGGCATCGACGATGACCCGGACGTGCTCGCCGGGAGCCTGACGCCTGGCGCGGTAGACCCAGCGATCCCCCTCGTCGTGCCGCGCCATGCCCATCTCGATCAGATGGTTGGCGGAGTCGACGATCAGGACGCCCAGGCGCGTGACGGCCACGTCGTCCGAGGCGTAGATGCGGATGAGGTCGCCCCGTCGACCGTGGTAGTCCTCCAGGTCGATGTGGTGGATTTCGGGCGCATGCAGGAAATCCGCGGTGGCCACCTGCATGGCGGAGGCTCTCCTGTTTCGGGCCACCTTGCGGTATTCCGGACGATGGCGAGCCCCTCGGGCGTAGGCCAGGGCCTCCTGGAAGGACTCCCAGCAGGCCGGGTCCTGTCCACAAGGACAATCAAGGGCCCGAATCTGTCGACGGCCGTCTGCCGTGTCCAGAAGGCGCAGACTCTGGCCAATCCGGCCGGAGAATCCGTCCAGGCAACGCTCGTCCTTGATGTCCGCCACGGTCCGCTCACCTCCCAGGGCTGGCCTGTTGGGTTCATTCCCCGCAGAACAGGCGACTCCTGTCCAGTCCCACCCGACCTTCAAGACGGCCGACGGACGCCGGGCGTCCTCCTTCGGTGCAGCGACCAGGCCCCCCAGTCGGCCGTCTCCCATCTTTCCAGGAGGCGGAAATCATCCATCCAGGGAGACGACGAGGGGGCCTCCCCGACCACCAGGAGCAGGGAAGTCCGGACCGGCGGCGCCGGGTCCGAGTCCAGGATGTGGCGGATATCGAGTTCACGCCCCCGCAGGATCGACTCGAGGATCAGGACGTCCGGATCCAGACGCCCTCCGGGAAGGAGGATCGCGGTGATCGCGCCTTCCCCTGAATCCTCCAGTTCCACCAGGACCCTGCGGGCCGTGGCCTCCACGGGTGGACCCGAAGACCGGGGAGGCGAGAGGCGGACCAGCCATCGGCTCCGGTTCAGGTCGGGACCCGCGGGCCCCGAGATGCTGCGGCTCCCCAGGGTCCAGGACGCGACCTGCAACCACCCCACCGCAATCAGGAGGGCTCCCACCAGGAGGGAGGCCTTCCGGAACCTCCCCAACCAACCGAAGGACACCGCCAGCACCAGGACCGTCGCCGGCAAGGCGTAACGGGGACCGGGTGGAACCTGCCAGACCGCATAGAAGCCCAGGAAGAGCGCGATTCCGGACCAGACGAGCAGCGTGGGAACGCGCAGTTCCCGGATTCGTAGCGCGGCCAGGGAGCCCAGGGCGAACCACGCCGGCGCGGCCCAGGTGCAGGTGGACAGCGTGGCCACCAGGTGGGTCAGCGAAACCCAGGCCGCAACCCCCTGTCCGGCATCCCCCGCGGCCTTGGCCTGCAACTCCCAAGCCGAGAGGAAGTACCACCAGGCGCCGACCAGGAAGGCCATCCCCCAGGACAGGGCGATCCCTGCCGAGGGAGTCCACCCGGTTCGCCTCCAACTCCGCGCCGCCAGGGCTCCCAGGAGCAACCAGGCCAGCAGTGACAAGCCGTAGGGCATCCAGGGGAAACCGTGGGAGGCCTCCTGGCGGGCGGCCAGAAGCATCAGGGAGGTGAAGGCCAGGCAGGCCAGGGCGGCCCCCCCCATCCGACGGCTCTTGGGACCGGCCTTCCAGGCCAGGGCCAGGGGCCAGAGAAGCCCCGGCCCCATGAACAGCAGCCAGGACCATTTCGAGAGCATGCCCAGACCCGCCACCACACCCAGGGCCAGCGTTGGTGCCGGGGCCCTGCCTCCCCGTGAGGCCAGGAGCAAGGCCAGAGCCAGGGCCACCATGGACGTGGTCCCCACCTCCAGGTAGTATCCGTGAAGATGCAGACTCATCCAGGGGTTGCCCGCGGCAGCCAGAAGCATCAGCGCTCCTCCAGCCCGCCCGCCCAGTTCGCGCCCGATCCACCAGCATCCGGTCAGGTAGGGAACCAGGAAGACGAACTGGGAAGCCAGGGCCACCAGGCGCGAAGGCCCCCAGACGACATAGAACGCCGAGCTGACCAGCGAGGCCAGGGGGGGATAGTCGTCCGGCACGAAGCTCAGGCCGGCGCCCAGGCGCTTCCACAAGAGGATGCTGTCCTGGATCGACCGCCCGGAATGCTCCAGCAGCGGGCCTTTGTCGTTCAGGATCCAGACCGTGGCCAGTCCGGCCGTGACCGCCAGGACCAACAGCACGAATCCGATCTCCCAGGGACGGACCGGGGAGCGTTCCTGCATCTGGGGGGACCTCCTGAGAAGGAGCCCCCCTTCCTGGCGTGTTCCCCGGCATCCTCCAAGACCGCGCCAGACGGGCGAGCGACGCTCGCCCAGGAGGTCGTCTGCCGAGCAGGATGTGGGGCGTGCTGCATCGCCCCTTCGATCAGCACGGCCATCCCCGGCCTCCCGGACGGCAAGCCCGCCGGGAGGCACTGTCCCCACCTGACCCGCGATTTCCGGTGTGTGCTCTTCGGTCGGCCCGAGCGACCTTCCGTGTGCACCCATCTGCGCCCCTCCGCCGCCATGTGCGGAGCGGACCGCCAGGAGGCGCTGCGCAACCTGGCCCGCTTGGAGGCCCGGACCCGACCGGGGTGATTCGGATCATTGCCTCGAACTCCGAACCGGTCTGGCATGGAGCCTGGCGCGGTTCGACCACCGCGCCGACGGGGGAATCAACGCGCGACCTGGAGGCTTTGTGGAAGACTGGGGATACAAGACGATCGTCGAACCCTTCCGGATCAAGTCTGTCGAGCCCATCCCGATCCTGGACGCCACCGCCCGGCTTCGAGCCCTGGAGCGCGCCGGCCACAACCTGTTCAAGCTGAACTCGACCGAGGTCACCATCGATCTGTTGACCGACTCTGGCACCGGGGCCATGAGTGCGATCCAGTGGTCTGCCCTCATGCAGGGGGATGAGAGCTATGCGGGGTCCACCTCCTTCCGCCGTTTCGAGTCGGTGGTCCGGCGGCTGACCGGCTTCCCCCACATCCTTCCGGTCCACCAAGGGCGTGCCGCCGAGCGCATCCTGGCCCGAACCGTCCTGGGCCCGGGACGAATCGTCCTGAACAACACCCACTTTGACACCACCCGAGCCAACATCGAGCAGGTCGGAGGCGTGGCCAGCGACCTGCCCGTTGCCTGCGCCCTGGAGCCCGAGCGGGAGGACCCCTTCAAGGGGAACATGGACCTCGAGGCGCTGGACCGGGCCCTGGTCGCGGACGGGGATCGCATCGCCCTGGTCATGATGACGCTGACCAACAACGCGGTGGGAGGCCAGCCCGTCAGCATGGCCAACCTCGAGGCTGTGTCCGAACGCTGCCGTCAGGCCGGGGTTCCGTTCTTCCTGGACGCTGCCCGATTCGCCGAGAACGCCTGGTTCATCCACACCCGCGAGCCCGGATACGCCGATTGGACCCTGCCGGAGATCGCCCGGAAGATATTCGACCTGGCCGACGGGTTCACCATGTCCGCGAAGAAGGACGCCATCGTCCACATCGGGGGCATCCTGGCGACGCGCCTGGACGACTGGGCTGCCCTGTTCCGCAACGAATTGATCCTGGGAGAAGGCTACCTGACCTACGGAGGCCTGGCCGGCCGGGACCTGGAGTGCATGGCGGTGGGCCTGGAGGAATCCCTGGACCCCCATTACCTGCGTTACCGGACGCGGAGCATCGCCTACTTCGCCGAAGGCTTGCAGGAGGCGGGATTCCCGATCGTGCGCCCGCCAGGGGGGCACGCCGTGTTCGTGGACGCGGGGCGCCTGCTCTCGCACCTCTCGGCGGCTGAATTCCCCGGAGTCTCGCTGGCCAATGCCCTCTACCTGGAGGGTGGGATCCGGAGCGTGGAAGTCGGCTCGCTGATGTTCCCCAAAGCCCGGCTGGAGCTCTTGCGTCTGGCTGTTCCCCGACGGGTCTACACCCAGTCCCACATCGACTACGTCCTGGAGGTCGCCCATCGGGTTGCCGCCCGCAAAGAGCAGATTCCAGGCTACCGGATCGTCCAGGAACCCCCGTTCCTGCGACACTTCACCGCGGACCTCGAGCCCCTGCACCGTCCGTCCGGCTGGCGCCTGGAACCCGAGAGCTGATCCCGAAAGGGCCTCCGAGGGTGGATGGGGAAGCCGCCCTCGGGCAGGTCCAGCCTGCTCCCCTCTCCATCGATGCGCCGATTTCTGGCGCACAGAATCCCTGAAAGGACCTCTCATGTCGATCCTACGTCCCTTCCGCGCCCTGCGCCCCAACCCCGAGCATGTCGCCCACGTGGCCGCCGTCCCCTACGACGTGGTGGATCGGAGCGAAGCCGCCGCCCTGGCTGAAGGCCAGCCCATGAGCTTCCTGCACGTGTCGCGCGCCGAGATCGACCTGCCCGAAAGCGTCGACCCCTACGACCCGGCGGTGTACCGCAAGGCGGCTGAGAACCTCGCCCGCCTTCGGAGCGAGGGGATCCTGGTCTTGGATGAGCAGCCAGCGCTGTACGTCTATCGCCTTCAGATGGGCGACCACGTCCAGACCGGAGTCGCCGGCACCTTTTCGGTGGACGAGTATGACCAGGACCTGATCAAGAAGCACGAGAAGACCCGCAAGGCCAAGGAGGATGACCGCACCCGCCACATCCTGGCCACCCGAGCCCAGACCGGCCCCGTCTTCCTGACCTATCGGGGCACCCCGAAGCTCGAGGCCCTGGTCGAGACCGCCTGCCAGGGAGATCCTCTGTACGACTTCACCTCCCCCGACGGCATCCGCCACACCGCCTGGCGGGTGACTGCGACGGGCCCGCTGGTGCAGGCCTTCTCCGAGATCCCCAGGCTGTACATCGCCGACGGCCACCACCGGGCTGCCAGCGCCAGCCGGACCCGGGCGGAGCTGCGCTCGCAGGCCGGAACCTGGAACGGTCAGGAGCCCGGAAACTTCTTCCTGGCCGTCGCCTTCGCCGCGGACCAGTTGAGGATCATGCCCTACAACCGCGTGGTGGCCGATCTCCACGGGCAGACGCCGGAGGCGCTGCTTCAGGCCATCGGGGCCCGAGTTCCGGTTCAGGCCGGCGCATCCCCCTCGCCGCAGACCCCGGGGCACGTCAGTCTGTACCTGTCCGGGTCCTGGCACGACCTGGACCTCAATGCCCTGAAGGCCGATGCCGGCAGCCCGGCCCAGCGCCTGGATGCAGCCCTGCTTCAGGACCACATCCTGGCCCCTTGCCTGGGCATCGGAGATCCGCGCACCGACGAGCGGATCGACTTCGTGGGAGGGATCCGCGGCACCGAGGAACTGGTCCGCAGGGTCAAAGAGGGCCGCGCCGCCGTGGCCTTCTCGATGGTTCCCGTCTCATTGGACGAATTGATGGCCATCTCGGATGCCGATGAGATCATGCCGCCCAAGTCGACCTGGTTCGAGCCCAAACTGCGCGACTCCATCGTCAGCCACGCCCTGGACTGAACGTCCCCGGAAGGACTCCACGGCCGGGTCGCTCTCCCTGAGACACAAGGTCAGGGGGAGCGACCCCGTTCGGGAAGCAGGTCTCCTCCAGGCCGCCCCCACTCCGGATTGCGCCGGCCACCTCCCGGCTGAGGGGAAGGCGCCCCCCAGGCAGGCCAGGACTGACCCGATCAAGCCCGAAGACCCGGAACCATGAAGTGGCATCGCGAAACCGACGGACGAATCCTGCTCAACCTGGATCGTGGCGAAGACCTGCGCTCCAGCCTGGAGGGCCTGGCAGCCGACTGGGGGCTGGTCAGTGCCCGCATCAGCGCGATCGGGGCCCTGGAGAACCCGGAACTGGGCTGCTGGGACCCGGAGGCCCGGGTCTACCACAAGCAGGTCTTCCCCGGCGTCTGGGAGATGCTCTCCCTGAATGGAAACCTCTCACTTCTGGAGGGCCGGGCCTTCCTGCACGCGCATGTAACCATCTCGGGCCACGACTTCTCGGTGAAGGGCGGGCACCTGCTGGAGGCTCGCGTGGGCGTGGTGGTCGAGGCCTTCGTGGATCCCTACCCGACGGCGCTGCCGCGCCGGATGTGCCAGGAGGTGGGCCTTCCGCGCTGGGAGCCCGGCGCCTGACGGCGCCGAGTCTGCGGGGAACCCTGAATCCGCCGCCTACTTGAAGTCCTCGGACGGAGAGTCGACCAGAGCGAACATCAATTCCCCACTGGCGATCTCCTCCTGACCGACCCGGCAGATGGCGCGCATCTTGCCCATGTCCCGCTTCATGTTGAGGGTCTCGACCTCGATCTCCAGGACATCCCCCGGAACCGCGGCCCGGCCGAAACGGCACCGGTCGATCGAGGCGAACAGTGCATTCTTACCCCGGTTCTCCTCGGCCGCCAGGACTGCGGCGGCACCGGCCTGGGCCATGCACTCCACCAGCAGCGTCCGGGGCATCTCGGGGCGGCCGGGAAAATGGCCTTGAAAGAATTCCTCGTTGGCCGTCAGGTTCTTGAGCCCCCGGGCAGACCGCAAGCCATCCCGGCACAGAATCCGGTCCACCATGAGGAAGGGGTGGCGATGGGGCAGGACCTCCATGATCTGTTGAAGGTCCATCGCGCCGTCCTGAATGTGAGGCTTGGAATCCTGATTCTGCGACACGGGTGCCTCCAGGGGAAGGTTCGCCAGGAGCTTTCTACGCCCCGGGCGCGCGCCCTGCCCGCCACCGGCCCCCCCGGTGTTCATCAAACGGCAACACTCCGGCAAGGGACCGGAAACGTTCACGATCTCGACCGGCTCCCGGATCGTCGTCAAGAATCGTTGTGACATCAGGGAAATGACTTCCCAGACAACGAGGTGGAACCCATGGATTCCTTGAAGACTCCGGCACAGACTCCGACCTGCCCCGCCGCTCGTGCCACGGACACCCGGCAGCCAGAAGCAGTTCGGATCCGGCTGCAAGGCGGCAGCCCGGAACCTCTCCAGGGCGATCGCCTGGAACTCTCTCCGCAGGCCCGGGCGATGCTCCAGGCGAGTCCGCAGTTCCCGGTGCACACTCCGAAGATCCGACTCGGGGACCAGGGCCAGGAAGTCCTGCGCCTGCAAGCCGACCTGATCCGTTGGATGCCGGGCTGGAGGGGAGTCCTGGTGGAGGACGGGTGCTATGGACCCCAGACCGCCAGGGCCCTGACCTTCTTCAAAGAGGTCCTCGGAACCGGGGTGGACGGACGCTGCCTGGACGCAAACACCGAGAGGCTCTTGGACGAGGTCCACAGCGGGCAGTTCTGGATCAAGAACCCGGACGGACGCCCCCGCCACCGACGGCAGCCGGAGCAGGAAGAGCCCTACCAGCGCGCCCTGACCACCGGCCACCCCCTGCGCGGGGGATTGGACGGATTGAGCCCGGACCAGGTCCGTCGCGTGGCCGCCAGCCAACCGGACCGCTTCGTGCGCTACCGGGGCTTTGAAGCCCGAGCCCTGACCTTCAAGCGCTTCCTGGCGTTGGAGAAGACGGTGGAGCGGGAGTTTCCCGGGCACCGCGTGGCGATCACCTGCACCACGGGCGGAAAGCACGTGGGGACGGCCCACGGGGAGGGGCGGGCCCTGGACCTGGTGCTGGAGCGGATCCGCGACGGCTACCGGCCCGACACCCACGAGTTCGACAGCTCGCACCTGGAGGACCTGGCCCGCAAGAACGGCTTTGAAACCCTCAACGAATATCTGCACGACTCTCCTTGGTGGACGGGTCCGCATCTGCACGCCGAGGCCTGGCCGGCGCCCTGAACGGACCTGACACACCCAGGGCCCGCCACGAAGGGAGTCTGCCCGGCGGGAAGAAGGCAGGGCGATGATCTCCTGGCCCCGTCTGGCCGCCGAGCACCGGGCCCTGGCCGCCCTGGCCGCGGCCCTGCTCTTCTTCGTCCCCCTCTTCCTTCTGGCGCCCGCCGACGACTGGCGGGTCGTGGCCCTGGCTGCCCTGGCCGGTGCCTTGACGGCGGTGGTCTGCTGGCAGCACTTCCCGGGCTGGGACCTCTTCGTGGCGGGATGTGCCTTGTCCGTGGCCGGAGCCTTCCACGTCACGCCGACCGACGAGTGGACCATGCAGGCGCTCCTGCTCCTTCCCGCCGCAGCCTCCTGGTACGCAGGCGCCCGGCTGGGTGAAGCCTGGGTGGTCTTCCCCCTGGGCCACGAGGACCGTTCCGCCCTGGGAGGCATGGCCCGGCTGGCTCGTGAACTGGGACGCGGCTGCCTGGTGACCGTCTCCGTAGGAGGCCTCGCCTGGGGGATGTGGAGCCTCTTCCTGGAAGCGGCCGCCCCGCTGTCTTTTCCGCTGGCTCTCATCCTCACGCTGCTGGCGGACGGCCGCTGGCCCGTCCGGCGACCGTTGTGGTCGACGCTTGGCCTCTTGATGGCCCTCCCCGCCGCGGGAGGCACCGCGGGCGCCCTGGCTCGGCTCTGGTCACTCCCCTTCCCCGCTGCGGCCGACCCCTGGCTGGTCGGCGGGCTGTCGATCCTCGGTTCGATGTGGGGCCTGTGGCTATCGCGCTGGCGACGGGGCGAGACCCACCCCGACTTCAGTGGAGCGCCGCTGCGGGAGACCTCTCAGTGAGAAGCAGGCCATCGGGGGAGGCCAGACCGTCGGATCTGGACGATTCTGGTATAATCAATCTCGCTGTGCCCCAGACCGACCCCTCGCCCCCTCGCCGCGTCTCCCGGCCCTTGGCTGCCCTCATGCTGGCGGCGATGCTGGTCGGCTGCCTGGCCGCAGTGGGCCAGTTCCAGGCCGACGGTCCGGAATCTCCCGCCTCCGGAGCGCCGCCTGCCCGCCGAGACGGGAGGATCGTGGCTGGCCAGAGGGTGGACTTCATCACGCTGGACCTGCCCATCGCCCGTGTGGAGGAGGTCCTGGGAGCGGGAAAGGTCCGACCCCAGGAGGACTCGCAGCTCTACCTCTTCGATCATGTCGGAGTCCATCTGGCCACCCGGAAGGGACTGGTGCAGTCGATCCTGGTCCAGGTGCCCGACCTCCGGACGGCGGAGGGCATCGCGGTGGGCTCGGACGTGGATCTGGTCCTGCGCACGTTCGGCGAGCGCTACGAGTATGAGGCCCGAAGTCCCGAGGACTACTGGCTGCACTACTGGCCCCAGGGCATCCACTTCTCGATTCAGGGCACCTCGGTCGCCCGGATCATGGTGGCGCACCCGGTCATCCAGTGACCCGGGCAGCCCTCATCCGGATTCCACCACCGCCAGCACCAGGGCCTGAACCCGCCTGGCCCCGGCGGCGCGCAGCACCCGGGCGGCCTCGGACAGGGTCGAACCGGTCGTCATCACGTCGTCCACCAGCAGGACATCCAGGCCCCTGACCGAGCCGCTCTGAAAGGCCCCCCGCACGTTCTCCCGGCGTTCGTCTCGGGACAGGTTCTTCTGCGTGGCCAGGCGCCGGGCCGGAACCAGCAGGTCGAACCGGGCCGGGACCCCCAGACCACGCGCCAACCCTTCGGCCAGGAGGCCCGGAACGTGAAGTCCACGCCGCCGACGGCGTCGAGGTTCGGGCGGGATCGGAACCAGCGCATCGGGAGGTCGGCCGCTCCAGGCCCGCTGCATCACCTCGGCCAGGGCCGGAACCGAGGCGGTCCGCGCACCGTGCTTCAGGTCCAGGACAGCCCGGCGCAGGGGGCCGCGGTAGAGCCCTGCGGCGAAGACCTCCACCCCCCCGGGCGCCTGAAGACGGCAGGGGCCCAGGCCCTCCAGACACGCCGCGCAGAAACGTCGGCCCGGGAAGCGGCCGCAACCCGGACATCGAGGTGGGAACAGCCAGTCCAGCGCGGACTGCCACCAGCCTGGCCAGCCTGGCCGGTTCAAGGGGAGGCCGGAGAGCCCGGGGAGACCTGGTCGCTCCAAAGCGTCACGGCCTGGCCTCGCGAGCCCAGGACCCGCCCCATGAAGCGTGGCAGCGCCATCATCCGCAGCAGGCGGGACGGCTCGCAAGCCAGTCGGAAGAGCCACTCCAGGTGCAGCCGGATCATCCAGCCCGGGGCCCGGGTCTTGCGGCCGGACAGGACATCGAAGCTTCCTCCCACCCCGATTCCCACCCCGACGCCCAGCCGATCCTGATGCTGGCGCATCCAACGCTCCTGGCGAGGCGACCCCAGACCGGTCAGAAGCACCCTGGCCTCGGAAGCCGCGATAGCCTGCACGACCGGGCCGTCCTCGCGGAAGAAGCCGTCCTGGGCCCCCACGATCTGCAGGCCGGGGAAGCGTTTGCAGAGCGTCCGGGCGGCTTCCTCGGCCACTCCGGGTGCCGCCCCCAGCAGGAAGAAGGAACCCTTCGAGCCGGCCAGGGTCTCGGCCAGTCGACAGACCAGGTCGATGCCGGCCACCCGCTCGGGAAGGCTCAAGCCGCAGCGCCGGGCCGCCCACAGCAGACCGGCGCCGTCGGCGACCACCAGATCAGCCCCGTTGACCAGCTCCCGAAACTCTTCATCGTGCTGGGCTCGCATGACCATCTCGGTGCCCAGGGTCACGACCAGATGGAAACCGGGCTGGTGGGCCATGGTCAGGACCCGCTCCACCGCCTGGTCCATGGACACCGCGTGCAGCTTGACTCCGAGCACGCGCAGGGTGATGGGAGTGGATTCAGTCGGCAAAGACATCGCCGCGCTGCGTTCTCGACAGCGGCCCGGGGATCCTGGTGCGCCAAGGCCCCGGAACCGATCCGGGCCCAGGAGGGTACCCCGACCGGAACGCCAGGCCCTCAATCCTCCTCGTCGCGACCTTCCTCGACGAAGGGCCCCTCGACCGGCAGGTCCAGGCGGAAGACGCTGCCAGAGCCCATCTGGCTTTCCACCGAGAGGTCGCCTCCGTGGGCCTCGACGATCCGCTTGGCGATGGCCAGACCCAGGCCACGGCCGCCGTGGCGGGCCCCGCGCCCCTTCTCGACGCGATAGAAGCGCTCGAAGATCCGCGAGAGCTGGCCGGCAGGGATCCCGGTCCCTCGATCCAGGACCTCCAGCAGGACCCAGCCAGGAGCTCCGAGCCCCAGGCGCAGGGTCACCTCGCTTCCGGGAGGAGAGTACTTCACGGCGTTGTCGACCAGGTTCAGGAGGACCTGGCTGAGCCGATCCCGGTCCGCCTGGACCAGGGGAAGCGCGTCGGTCCCGCGCACGGCCAGGGTCACCCCGGACTTGGAGGCGTGGGGCATGAGCACCTCGGCGGTCCGCCGGGCCAGGGAGAGCAGGTCGGTGGGCTCGAAGTGGAACTCGACCTGCTGGGCCTCCATCATGGACACGTCCAACAGGTCGTTGATCAGGCGCTCCAGGCGCTCGGCCTCCCCCCCAATCACCTGCAACCAGCGCCGAGCCAGGTCGGGGTCCTCCAGGGCCCCCTCCAGCAAGGTCTCAGCGTAGCCCTTGATACAGGTCAGAGGGGTCCGCAGCTCGTGGGTGACGTTGGAGACGAAGGTCACCAGGATCTCGTCCAGTTCACTCTTGAGCGCGGCCTCCTTCTGGGCCTCGTAGACCAGGCGCTCGACCGAGCTCTCGGGATCGTGGACGATGACCGTGTAGCCTGAATGGAAGTCGATCTTCTCCTTGACGCCCAGGAAAGCGGCCCTCTCGTTCAGAAGGTTGGTCAGCTTCTGGACCACCCGATAGGAGATCAGCTTGAGGTCCGACTGCGAGAAGCTGGCCTTGTGGCGGGGGGGCGAGAACAGGAAGATCACGAAGTAGTCCGCCCCACGTCCCCCGACCGCCACCAGGTCCCGGTCGCGAAACAGCTTGCCGCGCAGCCGGGCCAGGGCCTGCCCCAGCTCCTCGAGCAGGGACTCGGAGACCTCCCGACCATAGGTCTCCTTGAGGAGATGGAACTGAACCACGTCGAAGTACAGGAAGCCGACCTGGTCGCGACGCTGCAGGTAGAACTCCACCTGTTCGAGCACCGAAGAGAGGATCGGAAGACCCGTCAGGTCATCCCGCAGGACCCCACCCTCGGGGCACTCCTCGAAGGCATCCCGGTTCACAGGCCCCACGAGTCGATCTCCTCGAGCAGGGCATGGTGGGTCATGTTGGTCTGGATTGGGGTGACCGAGATGCAATCCTCCTGGATGGCGCGGAAATCGGTTCCTTCTTCCGGCCTGCCGGTGGGCATCGCGCCGGTCACCCAATAGTAGTCGTTTCCGCGGGGATCCACCCGCTTGACGATCTGCTGGTCATACAGACTGTGTCCCTGGCGGGTGACCTGGACCCCGCGGATGGCCTCCTGGGGCAGGTCGGGCACGTTGACGTTCAGCAAGGTGTGCGGAGGCATCCGGGTGTGGTGGGCCAGACGCCCGGCCAGACGAGCCGCAAAGGTCGCCGCGGTGGCGTAGTGCAGCGGTTGGCTCCCCACCTGGGACATGGCGATCGAGGGAATCCCGTGGATCAGACCCTCCATGGCCGCTGAGACGGTCCCGGAGTAGGTGATGTCGTCTCCCAGGTTGGCTCCGCGATTGATGCCCGAAAAGAGCAGATCGGGCTTTTCCGGCATCAAGGAGTACAGCGCCAGCAGGACGCAATCGGTGGGGGTGCCGTCGGTCACGAAGCGGGTGAGCCGTTCCTCCCCCGCCAGCTCGCGAACCCGCAGAGGCGAATGGAAGGTCAGGGCGTGACCGACGGCGCTGCGCTCGCGGTCCGGAGCCACCACCGTGACGTGTCCCAGGGGGCGCAAAGCTTCCAGGAGGGCGTCCAGCCCGGGGGCGTGGATCCCGTCATCGTTGGTCAGCAGGATTCGCATCGAAGAGGATGTCTACGGTTCCAGCGCACCAGGGGTTGGCCGCGATCGGCGCCCCTGGTGCAGCAGACGCTCGGCCTCGGCCAGCAGCTCCTGGACCTGCCGGGCGCGAGGATCCATCTCCGGGTGCGGGTCCGTCCGGCGCATGGCGCGACGCAGGGCCAGGGTGATCAAGAGCCCCGACCCGAGCCCCAGAGAGAGCCAGACCCAGGGCGGAGTCCGGCGCGCATCAAACCCGTACATCCTACCTCCCGGCCCCGGGATCGGGGCAACATCGTCCTGGAGACACAAGTTCGCATCCGTCCGGGGCAAGTCCTCCGGGAAAGTCGAATCCAGCCGGAGGGGTCCTGAAGCCGTCCTCTCAGCCTTCGGCTTCCTGGCGCCGGGCGAGGAGCTTGCGGATCCCCCAGGCCAGCACCGCCACGGGAGCCCCCAGGATGAAGCCCAGGATGCCCACCATCCAGCCGTTCAACGAGCCCATCAGGTCGTCCAGCGGGGGGAAGGCGCCGAAGTACACGTCGGGTGCCACCAGTCCCAGGATGAAGAGCGCCGCCGCCAATCCGAAGATGGCCAGGAAGCGCAGGCCGAAGTGCAGTCGGGGTGGGAATAGCGCCAACGCCACGAAGGCCGCCAGCACCAGCCAGGTCACCCACACGGGCAGGTCTGCCATCATCTCCGAACTCCTCCCTCGTCGGCGCCGTCTCGGGCGCTCAGCGAACCGGCCGCTGGCCTTCTGCAAGACGCAGGGATCCCCTCCTGGGAAAGGTTTCCCGGCGCAGCGGACGGAATCTTCGAGGATGCGAGTCTCCCTTTGCGTCCTTCTGGCCACCCTGTGCCTGGCGGTGCTTCTCCCTTCCCTGCCGGTTCGCACCGCCCAGCCTCCCAGACCCCTCCTGGAGCGCCCTCTGGGTCGCCAGCAGGGCGTCGAAGTTCGCGAGTGGACCTATCTCTCCGACGGACTGAGGGTCAAGGGAAGGCTGTACCTGCCCGACCGGGAGGGGCGAAGGCCCGTGGTGGTCTTCAACCACGACGGGATTTCGGGGATCTCCCGCGAGCATCACCTCAGCAGCCTGCGACTGGCACGACGGGGCTACGTGGTGTTCTCGCCCTCCTATCGGGGAGAGGACGGGTCCGAAGGGATGGTGGAGATCGCCAAGGGCGAGGTCCGCGACGTGCTGAACGTGCTGCCCCTGCTGAGTGCTCTTCCCGAGGCCGACCCCGACAGGATCGCCCTGGCGGGCGCCTCCCACGGGGCCCTGATCAGCCTGCTGGCGGCTTCCCGACAGTCGCGAATCGCGGGAGTGGTCTTCGCCTACGGCGTGGCCGATCTGCATCGCTGGTGGGACTACCTCAAGACCCAGGGAAAGCTGGGCCGGGACGCGATCACCCGACGGACCTATGGCGACGGACCGCAGGCTCGGCCCGAGTCCTTCAGGATTCGAAACGCTGTCGGCCAACTGGGTGGCCTCCAGGCGCCGGTGCTGATCCTCCAAGGCCTGCTGGACGACACCACCCCCCCGGAACAGGCCCACCTGCTGAAGAAGGCCCTGGACCGCCAGGGCGTGCCCAACCGGATGCATCTCTATCCCGATGCCTTGCACGGCTTCCTGGTCTACGCCCCCTACCTGACCCAGGACGTCACCCCCCAGGAGAAGGCCCAGGCGGAGTCCGCCTGGGGCGAGGTCTTCCGCTTCCTGGAGGAGGTCTTCCAAGAGCCCTCCCCCGCCTCCTGAACGTCTACAGCGAGAAGCGCACCCCATCCGAGCGCTCCAGGACCAGGCTGGAGTCGTGAACCCGGCGGCCATCCTGGCCCAGTCCGAGCAGCATCTCCCCCCGGTAGCGGCTTCCGGCCACCTCCAGGGCCTCGATCCGGACCGGGACGGACCACAGGTCGCCCTTCCGGGATGGCGTGCCGACCTGGTAGACCGCCTTGCGTTGGGAGGCTCCCAGGAATCCGACCTGGGACCTGACGGCCAGCGCGGCCCGGGCATCCGCCCAGCGCATGGCCTCGGTCAACCGGCCTTGTTCCAGGACGGCTGCAGCGAAGGCACGAGCCGCCTCCTCGGGTCGAAGGTCCGCCGCATCGGGCCCCGGGATCGGCCGAGGCCCGCAGGCCAGGGCCAGAGCCCAGAGCCCCAACAACAGGATGTGGGCCAGGGTCCAACCGGACTTCACCGCTCTCTCCTCCCGATGGTCACCTTCCACGGCGAGCTGGCTCCGTGGACCTGGGGCGCATGGACCTCCCAGACCCGGGCCGGAAGCGAGGTGAACTCTCCGGCAGACGTGACTTGCGCCTTCCAGGCCAGCCGGGTCAGGCCCGGGGGAACCTCCTGGAGGTAGAAGGTCGGGCCTTGCGGACGCATCCGGACCCGGGTTCGGGCCGGAATGGTCCAGGGCGGCTCCGGCTCCAGTCCGGCTGCGGAAGACTCCTCGACCGCCAGGTTACGCAGGCGGCGTGGGGCCTTCAGTTCCAGGACGGTCTCGACCCGATCGCCCACCTGAAGGCGCCCTCCCTCCTCCAGCAGTTGGCGCCGGCCTGAAGCCTCCAGGCGGTAGTGTCGGCGAGACAAGGCCAGGTTCCCGGCCAGCCGCGGGCCCACGGAGGATCGCCGGACGCACCACCAGGACCGACCGCCTCCCCCCTTGCGGATCTCCACCCGGAGAGGGCCCCCGGGGATCTGCGCTCCTCGCAACGAGAGGATCCGGGTCCCGGCCCAGTCGGCTGGGGCGATCCGGCCCGTCTCGACCTCATTGCCGTTAATCCAGATCCCGTAGCCGAAAGCCGACGGCTTCTCGCCGAGTCGGGCCAGGAAACGGGCCAGGGCCGTGACCGCCAGGGCCGTCTCGCGCGGAGAAGCCCAACCGTTCAGGTCCCGCCGCTGAGCAAGCCAGAGGGCCGCCGCCTCGGTGAGGGGGTGCTCGGGCTCCAGGAGCAGATGGGCCTCCAAGGCCAAGGCCGTGGCCTCGACCTCGGTCCACCCCGCTCCGGCCGGCCACCAGGCCAGACCGGCCCGGCCGTCATGCTCGGCAACCTGGCGGGCCTGACGCAACTGGTCCCGGGCCGCCTCGGCGTAGCCCATGCCATGCAGGGCCAGGGCCAGTTGAATCCGGGAGGCCGGAGCCAGGCGGATGGAGGGCCCGACCAGGGACAACAGCGAGCGCCCCGAGGCGCGACGTGCCTCCGACAGGGCCAGCAGGACGGCCGGGCGCTCTTCGGTGGGGAGAGCGCCCTGGCTCGTCCTCAGGAAGGTGCTGGCCTTCTCCAACAGCGGAGTCGCGCTCTGCAGACCGGCCTTCTCGAGTTGGACCAGACCACGGCACGCGTAGGCGGTCGTGGCGACGTCCGAGGACATCCCCTCCCACCAGCCCCATCCCCCGTCGGGGTTCTGGGCCTGGCCCAGACGGCGCAGTGAATCCTCCAGTGCCCCCGGCAGGCGCTCTTCCAGGTCCTGATGGGGCAGCTCCAGGTCCTTCAGGGTGCGGACCAGGACCAAGGCCGGCACGACCCTGGAGACCAGCCCCTCGTTGCTGGGGAGGGTGGAAATCAGGGGTTCGACGGCAGAGCCGAGCAGGGCGGCCAGCCCGGGAGAAATGGCCACCTCCAGACGGGGGTCGCGGGCGGACTCGGGCAGGGCCGCGAGGTCCAGGACGGCTGAATCTTCAACTGCTCCAGTGCGAACCTGCTCGTGGACCTGGCCGGCCGGCGCCACCTGCAGGAGGCGCTGGGCCCGGTCCTTGACTCCGGGAGCCTGGGCCGTGACCAGCAGCTCAACCGACCCCGTGCCCCGAGTCCTGACGGGAACCGGCCAGCTTTCCCGACCGCCACCCGGCACCTGCAGTTCGACCAGGTCCGCCCCGTCCAGGCCGAGATGGGTGGCCTGGGCCTGCAACTTCAGGGCCAGGGCCTCGCGGCCAGGGTTCTCGAGCACGGCCGTATAGGTCGCCGAGTCGCCCTCCACCAGGTGTTCGGGCCCTTCCAGACGCAGGCCAAGGCGCGCCTCGAGATCCACGAAGGCGGCGGTTTCGCCCATCCGACTGCTGCCAGCCACGGCCCGGGCCACCAGCCTCCAGCGCCCGGGTCGCCGGGGCCAGTTCAGCGAGACCTCGGCGGCTCCCTGAGGGTCGGTCCGAAGGTCGGGACTCCAGAAAGCCGTCTCACCGACGGGTTGCCAGGTCGAGGCAGATTCGGGAGGCCGCGGAGGCACCGCCGGGGACGGGGCCTGGGTGGTCAACGAGGTCCCCGCGACGAGCGTCTGCGCAGTGGGCGGACCGAAGAAGGCCGGAACCAGACGGTGGACGGCCTCCCCGGGGAAGGCCTCCAGGCTGACCAGCGCCAACGAGACCTCCGACTCGACCGGACGCTTCTCCGAATCCAGCGTCCGGACCCGGATCCGACCCGGTTGCCCGGGGACGGGAGGGGTCAACGGCTCGATGTGGACCTCCAGGACCCGCGTCGGATCGGGGACCAGGATTTCCTGGTCCACGGAAAGCGGCTTGGACCCGCGCAGGGTCGTGGCCCGCAGGCGGAACCCCGGCGCCAGGTCTGCACCGATCGGCAACTCCACTCGGGTCTTGCGCGTCGGGCACTCGACAACCATCCGCCGAACCACCTCTCGGCCCTCCATGCTCAGCAGCACCTGGGTCCCTTCGAGCGGGGTTCCCAGGTCCACCTGGGCCACCTGTCCAGGCCGGTAGCGCGGACGGTCGGTCCGCACCCAGAAATCGCCCGGGGCCCGCTCTGCCGGGGAGGCCAGCAGGTGAGCCTGCCCAGGCCTCCCCCGGGAACCGCGGGCCTGGGCCTCAAGACGCCAGGGCCCGACTCCTTGCGGGGTCCATTCCAGGGTGCCCCGGCCGCGACGGTCCAGTTGCAGCGAGCCCAGGTCTTGGACCTGGGGGTTCACCTGGCGAAGTCGGACGGAAACGGGGGCCGGTCGTCCCTCCAGGTCCGAGGCCTGGACGAGCACGGTTGCGGGTTGCCCGGAGCGCAGGTCTCCCTCCTTGGCCAGGTGGAGGACCACGGCGCTGGGACCGACGACGAACTCGGTGCTGGCCACGCCTTCACGGCTCATGCCGTCCCAGACCCGAACCTGGACCTCCAGACCTTCAACGGAGGGTTCCTGGCCTGGCGCGGTCAGAGGAATGCCCAGGGTGACCCTTCCCCTGGCATCGGTCCTGGCCTGCCCGGTTCCACGAGAAGACCCGCTCCCAGGGGAAGGCGCCAGGGTCGAGAGCGGGCGGAACCAGTCCAACTCGGGGTCCGCAGGAGCCTGGGTCACCCGGGTGCGACCCCGAGCCTGCCATTCGACTCGGGCTCCCGGCACCGGGCGTTCCTGGGCATCGCGGACCTCGAGGTCCACCTGCGCCTTCTCGCCCCAGAGCCACCAAGACTGGGCCGGCCGGAGGCGAAGTCGGAGTCTGTCGGGTTCAGAGGCGGCCACCGAGAAATCCGACCGGGCGATCGCGACCGGGGAGCCCGAGCCGGGCACTTCCTGAAGGCGAACGCTCCAGGCACCCTCCAAAGCCCCCTGGGGGAGGGGGACTTCGCCCCGGAGGGTTCCCAGCGGGCTGGCCTGGGCCCGAACCCGGTGGAGCGGGCGCCCCTTCGGGTCCAGGACCTCCAACAGGAAGGGATGCCCTGCGGGCACCGCATATCCTTCGGGCTTGATGGAGCGCACCACCGCCTTCCAGCGCAGGCGTTCACCCCCGCGATAGCTCCAGCGATCCGTCTCGAGAACGGCGCGCCAGGACGGCAGACGTCCCGGGGTGCGCAGGTCCGGCAGGATCAGGTGTTCCTGCCCGCGCCGGGCCAGGAGGAAGCGCTTGGTCGGGGTGGAGAGAGCGGGCACCGTGAGCAGTCCCGCCCCGCTCACCGCCAGACGCTCGAGGGGCCGGTCGGAACCGGTCGGAGAGACCATCCAGGCCTCCGCCCCCGAGGCGCCCTGCCCCCGAGTGGCGTCCACCAGCCAGACGGTCGCCTCTCCCTCCGATCCAGCCAGGCAGACACCCACCAGGTCCGTGACCAGAAGGAGCCCGCGGCTCCTGGTCCCTTGCGACCGGGCCTCCAGCAGATACGCGCCCGCCTCGGTCAGCTTCAGTTCCACGCTCTCGCGGCGCCAGCGATGGTCCCGGAGATCCACGCTCGGGACGGAGATCCGCAGTCGAGACGGTGAGGTCGGGGTGAGGCCACGGGCCAGATCCTGAAGATTCGCCCCCTTGGAGACGGCCTGTTCCAGGTCGATCTTCCAGGCCTCGACCTGGAAATCCTGAAGATTGCGAATCCGCAAGGGCACCTGAGCGGGCTGACCGGGTCGGGAAACCGTCCAGGGCGGAAGGCTCAGGCGCGGCTTCTGGAGATCCGCCAGCATCCGGGCTGCCTCCTCAGCCTGAGGCGAACGGGGGAAATCCCTGAGCAGGGCCTCGAGGTCTTCCCGGGCATCGCGATGCCGACGGTTGGTACTGAAAGCCCGGGCGGATCGCAGACGGGCCTCGGGCACCAGCGGGTGCTCGGGCTGAACGCGGGCCATCTCGCGCCAGACGTCGACGGCCCGATCCAGGGTCAAATCCCAGACTTGAGGGTTCTCCAGGTAGAGATCTCCCAGGACCAGCCGCGCCGCGGCCCCCTGGGGGCCCCGGAAGTCGCCCCGGATGACCTCGACCAGGTCTGCCTCGGCCGCTGGTCGATGTTCTTGGAGATCGGGCGCCGAGGCCCGCAGGCTGCCTCGGCCCAACAGGGCCTGCAAGCGGGACTCGAGCGTGCCGGGGACCCGCCCCGACACTTCCAGGGCCCGGGTGTAGGCGGCCTCAGCACTGCGTGCCTGGCCGTCCCGTGCGCGCAGATCGCCCAGCAGAATCCATCCGCGGACCTGCCAGGGATCGGGAGCCGCCGCCGCCAGCCAGTCCTCCAGCGAGGCCCGGGCTTCGCTGGAGCGAGCCAACTGTTCCAGGCACTGGGCCACCCGATAGTGGACCTCGGAGGTGCGCGGCCCCTCCGGTTGGCGTCCCAGATACGAGCGGAAGGCCTCCAAGGCCGCGGCGGGCTGCTTGCGCCGGAAGGCCTCCTGGGCGGCCGAGAGCCGCTGGTCAGGCGTCTGAGGAAAGGCAGGAAGCCAAAGCCCGCCCAGGAGCAGGAACAGGATGGACAGGATGTGGAGGCGTGAAAGGTGCATGGTCTCGAAAGAAGCCGGAGTCTGGAGCGACCCGCCCAGGTTGGACGTCCGGGGCGAAGGCTCCTGCGCCGGGAAGGGGCAGGGATCCTTCAGGAGACCGAAGGCGCCCTCAGGGCGCGCAGCTCCTGGGGGTTCAAGGCCCGGGCCAGGGCCGTCTCGTAGCTGATCTCGCCTCGTTCATACAGCGTGCGCAGGCAACGGTCCATCGGCACCATCCCCTCGCCGGCGCCCATCGAGATCAGGTTGCCCAACTGCTCGATCTTGCCCTGGCGGATCACGTTGCGGACTCCCAGCGTCCCCAACATGATCTCGTAGGCCATCACGCGCCCCTTCTCGGCCAGACGAGGCAGAAGCTGCAGGCTGATCACGCCCTGCAAGGTGCCAGCCAGTTGCATCCGCACCTGATTCTGCTGATGGGCGGGGAAGACGTCGATGATGCGGTCAACGGTCTGGCTGGCGCTCTGGGTGTGCAGGGTGGCCATCACCAGGTGCCCCGTCTCGGCGGCCGTCAAGGCGGTGGCCACCGTTTGCAGGCTGCGCATCTCACCCACGCAGATCACGTTCGGGTCCTGGCGCAGAGCCGCCATGAGGGCCGACTGGAAACTGGGCGTGTCGGAATCCAGCTCCCGCTGGATGACCAGGCTGCGCTTGTTGGTGTGCAGGAACTCGATCGGGTCCTCGATGGCGACGATGCGGGCCCGTCGTTCGGAGTTGACCAGGTCGACCATGGCGTTCAGGACGGTGGTCTTGCCCACGCCGGTGGCGCCGGTCACCAGGACCAGTCCGGAAGTCCGCAGGGCCAGGTCCCGAACCACCCGGGGCAGGCTGCACTCGTCCAGACTGCGGATCGTCAGGGGCACCACCCGCAGCGAGGCCTCCAGGTTTCCTCTCTGATAGTAGAGGCTGGCCCGAAAGCGGCCGATTTCCGGAACCTGGAACGAGAAGCTCAGGTCCCTCTCGGTCTCCAGGCGCGCCGCCTGAGGCTCGCTGATCAGGCCCAGAAGCATCTTGCGCAGGTCATCTGCGGGCAAAGGGTCATACTGCAGGAACTCGATCTCCCCGTCCACCCGCAGGCTGGGTGGCAGTCCCGCCATCAGGTGCAGGTCGGAGGCCTGCCGTTCCATCGACTCGCGCAGAAGCAACTGGAGACTGGGACTGATCAGCATGGGTCACCTCGTCGACAGAATACGGCGGCGCTCCGGGGGCCAGACCGTCTCGACGGCCACTCCCCGGATCTCCTCCGCCGCCAGGACCAGTTCCTGCAGCTCCCTCACCGCCGCTCGGTGGGCGGGAAGAACAACCCGCTGGCCCTCCCCGAGATCCACCTCCCCGTCGCGCATGGCCGAGAGGCCCTCCAGATGAACCACCCGTCCATCCCGAAGAAGCGTGGCGGAATCGGCCCGCCACTGCAGGTGGGTGCCGGGGCCCGCCAGGACCACCCCCAGCATCTCACCCTCGACCTCGATCCAGGGGCCACGGTACAACACCATGGTCCCCACCGGAAGGGCCTCTGGCACCCTGCCTCGATCCACCAGCACCCGGTCCCCTGGCAGAAGCCCACCCTCGGGCAGCGACACCTGGACCGCCACCTGCGCGAACCGGTCATGGCCCGGCATCAGGCCCAGCGTGTTGGGGGCCGTCAAGAGGACCACGGCGGCCAACGTCACGACGGCGGTCTCCCCCATCCGGACGCCCCGGCCCGAGAGGCGGACCCGTCGGGAATAGGCGTCGGCCAGGATCCAGGCATGGACGCTCAGGGGGATCCAACGAGGTTGGAAGAGCCAGTCCCAGACCAGGAGGGGGCGGTAGGAAGCGGGCGGTTCCGCCAGCATGGTGCCCAGGGCCGAGACCAGCCAGAGCAGGGCCAGCCATCCGGCCAGGCGGACCTCGCCCAACAGGAAGTGTCCAAGCCCGGGAACCAGGCTGGCCAGGAAGATCGCCAGGGCCGAGACGTGCTCGACGGCCCGGCGGCCGGGATGATGGCGGTTCCACCAGACCGTCCAGGTCTCCATGGCCGGGTTTCCAGGCTTTCCCCGGCGCAGGCGCGGAGGGATCACCTCGACCCCGGAGAGGTCCAGCACCTGCCCGCAGCGGAAGCAGGCCTGGCGGTCCTCGGTGTTTTCGAAGCCACAATGCGGACAGGTCATCTGGGCCGTCCCTCGGGGAGCGCCCGGCGCAGGTCAGGCCAGGGAGGCACTCCGGCGAAGGCGTAGCCTCCGTCGGGCTCGAACCGGAACTCCAGGCCGACCCCCCGATCTCCCTCTGGCCCGGGCATGCAGGCCAGATAGCGCGGGGTCAAGGGGAGCAGGCGCTGGTTGGAGGATCCTCGCCAGAGCAGATCCGAGTGCTGCTCGACGACATAGGGCCCGTCGATCAGCAGGTCGACCCGGGCCAGCAGCGCCGTGTGGTCCTCGTGTCGCAGCTCTTCGAGTCGGTAGCCCGTGAAGCAGACCACCCCCAGATCCCTCCGGGAGCGGACGCGATCCACCAGGCAGGCCAGGGCTCGGGCCTGTCCCATAGGTTCTCCTCCGGTCAGGGTGATCCCCTCGACGCCGGGGCACTCCAGAATCCAGTCAGCCACCTCCTCCAGGGAGGAGTCGGGCCCACGAGGCGACCAGGATTCCGGGACCACGCACCCGGGGCAGGCCCGAGAGCAACCTTGAACCCAAAGGACGGCCCGCAGCCCCGGGCCCAGCACCCGACAGGCGGACTCACGGCGGAAGAGGCGCAGCGTCGCCGCCTCAGCGCCGTTCGAGCGAGATCCGGGTGGGTTCTTCGGGCGCATGGTATTCGGAAGTCAGGGTCTGGGACTGAAGGGGCCCCAAGGTCTCCTCCAGCAGATCCCGGACCTGCAGGCACTGCTTGCCGGGCATCCCAGACACGTGCACCTGCACGGTCCCATCCGGCGCGATGGTCACCTCGATGTCTCTTCTCTTGGCCATTCGGACCTCCTCACCTGGAGTCTGGTCGCCAGGCTCCGCAGGCAGACCCGCAAAACCGCCTGCAGCCTCGGGAACCGGACCAGCAAGGCGCAGACTCCCGGCGCCGTCCGGTCATAAATCTCCGCCGCCAGCCGCCCGCCGGGCCAGGACAGCCATCGGGAGTCCCGCCAGACCCTCAGGGTCCGGACGACCGGATGCTCCGAATCCTCGAAGACCAGGGTCGCCACCCAGCAGGGTCGGCGCAAGGCCCGGAGCTCCTTCTGGGTGGCGGGGTCACCCGGCTGGAGGCGCTCGGCCTCTTCCAGGGCCTGCCTGGCGCGATCCCGCATGCCCAGCTTGCGAGCGGCCCGGCCCAGCAGGAACCAGGCGTGGGCTCGCACGGGTCGATGCTCGACAACCCGGTTCAGCACTTCCAGGGCCCCGGTGAAGTCCTGGCCCTCCAGAAGCTCGACGGCGATCCTCTGCTCCCAGTCCGGATCCTCAGGCCGCAGCTCGCGAACCTTCTCAAGGCAGAATCCGGCCGTGGTCTTCTGGCCGTCCAGCAGCAGACAACTGGCTCGATCCAGCCAGATCTGGGGTTCGCGCAGGTTCAGGCGCTCGGCCAGCTCCAAGGCCTCGTCCGAGGCCGCCAGCGCGGGGGGGACCAGCCCGGAGGCCGCCAGCGCCGCTGACTGCGCGCTGAGGATCAGCGGCGCCGAGGGGAAGAGCCCCCGGGCCTTGGCCGCCCAGGCCTGCGCCTCGCGGAACTCCCCCAGCCGGATCAGGCAGCGGACCTGTCCGCTCCAGGCCTCGAAAAGGGCCCGATCCAGTTGAAGGGCCTGCGAAAAGTGATGGAGGGACGCCTCATACTGCCCCTCCAGGAAGGCCTGCCCGGCTTGCAGGAGGAGGGTTTGAGGGTCTTGGATCGGGACGCTTGGGGGAGCCTGCTCGGAGGCAACCTCGGGGAACTCCAGCCAGTCGAAGCGATTGCTCATCCATCCCAGCGGCGCAGGCGAAGACGAAGGGTGCCGTCCTCCTCGCGGGACTCCTCGACCTTGCTGAAGCCTCGCGATTTCAACTCTGAAACGACCTGATGATAGGCATACTGCTGGGTGATGCCATCCAGGACTTCACGCCCCAGGGTCTCCAAATCCTGGGAGGTGGCCCGTCCCTTGGCCCGGACCAGCATCTGCACCCTCCCCTTCCGGGGCAGGAAGCACAAGGAGGCGTCCTCGCGATCCAACTGGATCCCCCCCTGCTCACGCAGCAGGTTCTCCAGGCCGCGAGCCTCGGCCAGGTCGAACGCGACCACAGTTTCTCCTTGATTGCGGAACAGGGTCTCCAACTCCTCCGCCCCTTGACGGACCATCGAGAAGCCCATGGCCGCCGCCACGGCTGCAGTTGCCGAGAGGACCACCGGGGCTGCCGCCAGGATGGGCACCACGACGAAGATTCCAGACATCCGACCTCCCCAGGACTCACGCGGTGAGGGCCCCCGCGCGGTGATTCACTCGAATTCGAGTTGGCGGCTGGTGGCCTCGGGCTTGAGGAAGGACTCGCTGGAAGCCCCCCGGGCCCGATCGGCCGCCCAGCGGCGCAGGCGGTCGATCTCCTCCTTCATGGTCCTGGACAAGGGGACGGTCTGGCCCAGGACCTTCTCGAGATCCTCGGTGGACAGGTCCCGCCCCTGGTCGAAGGCCTCATACAGCCCCGAGACCACCGCCTGTTCGATCTCCGAACCGCTGAATCCCTCGCTCAGGGCCACCAGATGGGGGATGTCCTGCCCTTGGGGATCGCGATGCCGTGTGCGGAGGTGGATCTCGAAGATCGCCTGACGCTCTTCGGGAGTGGGCAGGTCCACGAAGAAGATCTCGTCCAGGCGTCCCTTGCGCAGCAGCTCGGGTGGCAGAGTGGAGATGTTGTTGGCCGTGGCGATCACGAAGACGGGCGCGGTCTTCTCCTGGAGCCAGGTCAGGAAGGTCCCGAAGACCCGCGAGGAGGTGCCAGCGTCGCTGTCGGCACCGCGGGTGCCGGCGAAGGCCTTCTCGATCTCGTCGATCCACAGGATGGCCGGTGCCACCGACTCGGCGGTGGCGATGGCCCGACGCATGTTCTCTTCGGACGAGCCGACCAGGCTCGAGAAGATCCGCCCCATGTCCAGTCGCAGCAGGGGCAGGTTCCAGACCTGACTGATGGCCCGGGCGCACAGGCTCTTCCCGCAGCCCTGGACCCCCAGGAGAAGGACCCCCTTGGGAGGTGGAAGCCCGAAACTGCGAGCCTCCTCCGAGAAGGCCACCGAGCGCTTGCGGACCCACTCCTTGAGGTGCTCGAGACCTCCCACGTCGGAGAGGCTACGATGGGGATCGTGGTATTCCAGGATCCCACTCTTGCGGATGACCCGCTTCTTCTCGTCCAGAATCAGGCCGACCTCGGCTTCAGACAGACAACCGCGCTGGATCAGGGTCCGGGCAAAGGCATTCTCGGCTTCCTTCAGCGTCAGTCCCAGCGCGGCTCGCAGAAGCTTCTGGCGGACCGCCGGTTCGAGTTCGCCTTCCAGGCGCCCCTGCTGGGCCACCTGCTGAACGATGGAGTCCAGAAGATGACCCAGTTCCTCCATCCGGGGCAGACAGAAGTCGACCACCGTGATGTCCTTCTCGAGTTCAGGAGGGATACAGGCGGTGTGCGAGACCAGGACCAGCGTCTTGGGGCTGGACTTGAGATGGCGGGCCAGCTCCCTGATCTTGCGCACCACCGCATGGTCCCGCATCACCGGGTGGAGATCCTTGAAGAGGAAGATGATGGGATCGACCTGGCGGAGCACCTCGTCCAGCGCCACCAACGGGTCGGTCGTCGAGGCGTTGAAGGTCCTCTTGCCGGCGGTGGGCGACTCGCCGGGCGCGTGCAGCCCCCGCACGATCGACCAGCAGACCAGCCGTTTCCCTCGCCTCCGAGCCACTTCGGCCAGGCAGTCCTCGACGCGCTCCTCCTCCCAGGAGACCAGGAAGAGAACCGGGTAGCGGGCTCGAATCAGGATCTCCAGTTCGGACTGGACCTCCCCGAATCGGGGGATCTCGCAGGTGGGTTCCGGCGGGGATGAACTGGACACGAAGACCTCCTCCTGGAGCCGTGCGAAGGATTCAGGGCGTGGCGCGAGCTCGTAGCAACTCGACCCGGGTCTCCTCCAGGGCCTGATTGATGACCCTGGCTTCCGCCAGCACGGTCATGAAATTGGTGTCCCCCCCCCAGCGCGGCACGATGTGCAGGTGCACGTGGTCGGCCACCCCGGCCCCGGCCACCGTCCCCAGGTTCAAGCCCAGGTTGAACCCCTGAGGCTTTCCGACCTTCTGGAGGTCTCGGACCCAGCCCCGGGCCATGAGCATCATCTCGGTGACCTCCTCGTCGGACAGGGACGCAAAATCCCCGACGTGACGGTAGGGCGCCACCATCAGGTGACCGTTTGAGTAGGGGTACAGATTCATCAGGCACATGCAGGTCTGGCCCCGCTCCAGGATCAGGTTCTCGGGGTCCCGATCCTCGGCAGCCTTGGTGCACAGGAAACAACCCGGTTCTTTGGAAGCCCGAATCATCTGCATCCTCCATGGAGCCCAAAGATGTTCGCGACCGGCCAAGAGCGTCACCTCCCGAGTTCTCGATTCACAGCGGATGAAGGAGGAACCCGGTCTCGGCCTCTCCCGCCACGCCCGTGAAGACGGCCAGCATGTCCAGGGTGTCCCGGAAGACGTCGGCGGCCGGCATCTCGGTCAGAACCAGCTCTCCTTCGGCCCGGGGTTCCTCGTTATCCCACTCGGGATAGCGGGCCATGGTCATCTGGAAGCCGATCGTCTCGCTTTGAGCGGTCTGGCCGAAGACGCCCGTGGGGTCCCGCCACAGCTTCTGGAAGGCATGAGGAACCGGGTCTTCATAGTGGGCCTTGACGATCAGTCCGTGCGGGCAAAGGAACACCTGATAGCCTTCGTTGCTGGCGATCAGGTGGGGTGGAGACTCCCCGTTCCACGCATAGAACCGCAGGCGGGTGGAGCCGTCGGGGAATTCGTCCAGAATCGGCGTCCCCTGCCGAAAGAGCTGGGCCACCTTCCAAGGGGAGGAAGCGAAGACCTGCTCGAGATCCGTCAACTCGCGGTAAAGCTCCCGGGTCCTGTCGGCCGAGAACGGCTCCTGGAGCAGGGGGAGATCCGACCAAGGGGACTCGGGCGCCAGCCGGGCCACGGCGCGCAGGAAGACCTCGAAGCTGTCCAGGGTTCCCTGACACCCCTCGGGGCCCTGCATCAGGTTCAGGGGGCACACCGAGCAGACCTGGGCGATCATGGGATCCCCGTGGAGGATCATCCGGTGGCGCATCGCCTCCCATTCGAAGCGTGGGCGGCCATCCATGGCATACTCCGAGATCCGCTCCTGGAATCGGCGGCAGGGCCGTCCTCCGACCGGCAGGATGTCGATTGCGATCCGGTAGACGGGTGAAGAAGAATTCATCCGCCGCCCTTTCGGCCCGGAGGCGGCGAGGCCCTGCGCAGTTGCAGCCCTGGCACCTCCTGGATATAATCAACCGACCTTGCGATTCTTCGGATTGAGTGATCTGCACCTCTCCTTCTCGGGCGAGAAGCCCATGGAGGTCTTCGGGCCTCAGTGGACCCGCCATTGGGAGAAGATCGAAGAGAACTGGCGGGAGCGGGTCGCCCCCGAGGACGTGGTCCTGCTTCCCGGGGACCACTCATGGGGCATGCGCCTGGAGGATGCCCGAATCGACCTGGAATGGCTGGAGGCCCTGCCGGGACACAAGGTGCTCAGCCGGGGGAACCACGACTACTGGTGGCAGGGTATCGGCAAGATCCGAAAGGCTTTCCCCGGAATGACCTTCCTCCAGAACGACGCAGTGGCCTTCGGCGGCGTCGGAGTCTGCGCCACCCGAGGCTGGCTTCTGCCCGGCTCGGAGGGATTCAGCCAGACCCAGGACGAGAAGATCTTCCGACGCGAGGTCGAGCGCCTGGGCCTGGCCCTGAAGGCATACCCTTCAAACGTCCGGACCCGCGTGGCCATGATCCACTATCCGCCCCTGCTGCCCCACCTCAAAGCAACGGAGTTCACTGCGTGCCTGGAGGAAGCCGGGGTGGACCTGTGTGTCTACGGGCACATCCACCGCACCCACCGCGCCAATCCCTTCCAGGGCCTGCACCGGGGTGTGCGCTACCAGCTCCTTTCCTGCGACTTCGTGGACTTCGTCCCGCAGCGCCTGGATCTCGGAGCCGCTTGAAGACCCGGCCCCTAGGGGCCTTTGCCCCAGCAGACGTCCAGAATCGGGATCTCCGAGCGGGTGACCTGTCGAATCCCACCGCCATCCAGGTTCACCGTCCAGACCTGCCCCTCCCGGACGAAAGCCAGTTGGCTGCCCGTCGGGTTCCATGAGGGTGAGCCGATCCCCGGCTGGTCGACCAGGACCCGGCACTGCCTGGTGAAGAGGTCGCAGAGCTGAAGCTTGTCGTCTCGGATCAAGGCGATTTGCGTCCCGGTCGTCCCCATGGTGGGCTGGGTGGCTCCCTCCAGGACGACCTCGGGCTCGCCTCCCTCGACCCTCATGCTGAGAAGGCGGGTTCTTCCCGAGTAGTCGGTTTCGCTGAAGAGGACCCGGGAACCCACCGGCGACCAGGTCGGAAGCCCGAGGTTCAAAGCCTGGTACAGGACCTCGGTGTCCCCGCCAGCCCACTGGAGCACCAGGCGGACCTTGGCCCGTCTGGGGAAGCGCAGGTAGGCCAGCCTCCGGCCCGTCTGGTCCCAGGCCGGACGCGACACCGTATCCCGGGTCTGGGAGACCTGCCGATCGCTGTTCGTGACCAGGTCCAGGATGTGGACGCGCGGGGGGGATCCCCGCAGGTAGGCCAGGCTGCGCCCATCCGGAGCCGCGGCGGGCGAGCGGGCCTCCTCCTGCCCCCCCAGGAGAGGATGGACCTGGGCCCCCGCGGGATCGGTCCACTCGATCCGGAAGTGACCTGTTTCCTGAATGGTGTAGTACAGGCGACCGTCGACCGCCGGTGGTTGGGACGAACAGGCCAGGCCCAGCACCATCAGGCAAAGCCAGGCAATCCAGCGCAGGTTGTTCATGGTCTGGAGACTTCCACCTCTCCCTTCCCCGCTCCGCGCCCTTCATCGCCCGTCGAGAGGCGAGCCCCTGGGTAGTAATGCTGCAAGATTTCCCGATATCCCTGCCCTGCGCGGGCCCGACCAGCGGCCCCTTCCTGGCAGAGCCCGACCCCGTGGCCCCAACCGCCCCCCCGGAAGCGGACTCGACCCTCCGACTGGTCCAGATAGAACAAGGAACTCTGCAAGCCGCCGGCCCCGATCCTCCCGCCGCTCAGAAGCCAGCGGACCGAGTCTCCGTGTACTCGGGCGCTGGCCCGGTCGCCCTCCAACAGGAGCGTGGCCACCCGGCCATGGGGGGTGCGCGCAACCACCCGAAGGGCGCGCAGGCGCCCCAGCTCCGGCGCCTGGGGTCCCAGCAGGCGAGGCAGGGCTTCCGCCACCTTCGGCCCCAGCTCCTCCAGGCTCCAGGTCTCCTCCCAGCGGAAGCGGCTGGCGCCTTCACACCAGGCCGCGGGAGGCGCATCCAGGAAGCGGCGCAGGGCCGCTTCCTCGGAGAGAGGACCGAAACCGGTCAAGACCTCCCGAGTGTCCGCCCCACCGGGCAGGCAGCGGACCTTGCCCCCCCCGGGCCAGACCGCCTCGGGTGCCTCGCCCACCCCTCCGCAGACCGCGTGATAGGTCGCCGCCAACGGCTGACCCTGGTCGGTGAGGACGAGCCCCCGGGTCTGGTCGATCGCCTCCCCCACCGACGGATGTTCGCTGGCCAGCCCCTGATAGACGTGGCAGTGAACCGAAGCACACAGGTCGAACCCCTGGGCCCGATGCCTTCCCAGATGGGCCAGGGTGAAGGACCTGGCCACGATCGCCATGGCGCGCAGGGCCTGGGGGGGAAACCAGGCCGGCATTTCGTTGGGGACCACGCCCCGCAGATACTCCTCCAGGGTCAGGCGGTTGACGACCTGGATCGAATCGGCCTCAGGCCGCAGATGCAGGGTGCCCCGCCAGGCCGACCAGCGGTAGGTTCCATTCGGGTTCAGGCGCACCAGTTCCAGCCAGGGGCTTCCCTTCAGGCGGAGCGGGCGTTCCGAGCGGATCAGCAGCCGGCCCTGAGGGTCGTACAGGGCCACTGCGGGAGGCTTGCCCACCGTCGCAACGGCCTGGATCCGAACCTCCCTGGCCTGGCCACCCTCCCAGGTGAGGCCTCCCACAGCGGCGGCCAGGGCCTCTCCGTCAAGAGGAGGCAACCCGACCGAGACCAGGGGCTCTTCGGGTGCCTCGGGTTCTTCCTGGAAGGAGATCTGCGGACGGACCCGGGCCCGAGCCGGGAGGGCCCTGGGAGCACTCCACTTGGGGAGGAGTCTTTCCAGTAGCCGCCCGACCAGACGGGTCACCTCCCCGGAATCCGAGTTCTCGGGGGCCAGCAGGGACACTCCGGTGTAGATCCCGGCCCGGGTCTCGAGGATGGCTGCTGAACCCTCGGAGTCGGTGAAGCGCGCCAGGACGCGAGAGCCCGGCCGGGGCCGGACCAGCATCGCCTCACCCCGGCCGAGAAAAACGTTCCCGCCTCCGAGCACCTCCTCCAGAGCCAGCTCGGCCTCGACGCCCACCCCAGACCAGCGGTGGAAATCCGCACCGAAGAGCTCCGCCAGGGCGAAACCGGGAGGCTGCCAGGGGCGGTTCTCCTGATCGCGATAGGAGGTCTGCCCGGTCGCCAGCAGTCGCCCCCCCCGGGCCACGTGGCGGCGGACCGCCTCGAGTGTGGCCGGCGACATCAGGCGGACGTCCGCCAGCACCAACAGGTCTCCCGTCCAGCCCCCCCCCTCCAGGTCGGTGGGCCGAACCGCCCGGCACTCCAGGCCCAGGCGACGGAAGGTGGCCTCGACCCCACGCAAGTCCCAGGAAGCCCGCCACCCCCCCGACTTCAAGGTGGGCTCGGAGTGCATGACCCCGATGGCGCATCGGCCTGGGGCGGGTCGCTCGGTCCGGGTTGGAACGCGCTTTGGGGCGGTCGCCCGGGCCTGGACGCAAGCCGAAGCCCCCAGGGAAGCCAAAAAGGCCAGGAGCACGATCAAGAACCGGGCGCGCACTCCTCAGGCGCCGCCGGCCACAGCCAGGGCGCGGCGCAGATCCCAGTCGCAGCCTTCCAGCAGTTCGCCGGCCGACCCGGCGGGCAGACCCGTCCGCTCGCAGAGGATCCGGACCTGTCGCTCGCGGAGCTTGGCGGAGTTGGCCCGCACGTCCACCATCAGGTTCCCCAGGCAGTGTCCCAGGCGAACCATGGTCGCGGTCGAGACCATGTTCAGGACCATCTTGGTGGCCGTCCCTGCCTTCAATCGGGTCGAGCCCGTGAGGATTTCCGGGCCCACCGCCAGAAGGACGGGATGCTGACACTCACTGGAGAGCGCTGCCCCGGGACTGCAGAAGACGGCACCGGTGCCCGCGCCGATTCCAGTGGCCAGACGCAGGGCTCCCAAGACGTAGGGCGTGCGGCCCGAGGCGGAAATCCCCAGCACGAAGTCCCCGGCGGTCAGGCCGCGACGCTTCAACTCCGCCGCGGCGGCCTCCGGGTCGTCTTCCGCGTGCTCGACGGCCCGACCGAAGGCCTCCATGCCGCCGGCCAACAAGGCCTGCACCCTGTCGGGCTCGGTTCCGAAGGTCGGGGGGCACTCGGCCGCATCCAGGGCTCCCAGTCGACCGCTGGTTCCCGCCCCCACGTAGAAGAGTCGACCTCCCGCTGCCAGACGGTCGACAACAGCCTCCACCAGGGAGACCACTGATGGCAGGGCCCCTCGGACCACCTCCACCGCGTGGGCTTCTTCGCGGTTCATCAAAGCCAGGATTTCCTGAACCGACAGGCGGTCCAGGTCCGCGCTCTCGGGATGTCGGGACTCGGTCAGGGAAATGGGGGACTCCATCAGGCCTCCGGAACCGGGTTTCAATGCCAGGCGCTCTTGCGCAGGGGCTTGGACTCGGGGACTTCGATCCGTGCGGACCGGGCCAGTTCAGCTCGGATGACGTTCAAGGCCACGGTGGCCACCAGGAAGAGTCCGAGCATGTCCGCTCCGGTCACCTGCCCCTTGAAGAGGAACAGGATGACCAGGTAGGCCACGAACCCACCGATGCCGATCAGCATGACCTCGCCCCGGGTGGCCGGCCCGGGCATGCTGAAGATCGGCGCCAGCTCGCGCATGTAGCCTCCCCCCAGGATGGGGTGGTCGGTCAGGACGCGCCAGGGCAGGATCTCGTTGCCCACCATCCCGACCAGGGTGACCATGCCTGCCAGGACCACCCAGGCCAGGAACGCGATGTTGCCGGACATGGAGAACAGCACCCGGCTGAGATCGTCGATCATCCAATAGGGTCCCAGGACCAGCAGGGCCGCCACGACGTAGGGGACCCAGGGCCGGACCGAGCCGTCGCGGGGGTCGGAGAGCACCTTCTCGTCCAAGCCGAAATAGGGAAGCTTCTGGACCGCAGCGACGCAGACCACCACGGAGAAGTTGAGGATCACGACGTACAGACACGTCGCCAGGGCCAGCAACCCCAGCGTCGAGGGGAAGGCCGTGCGGAAGAAGACCAACAGGACCAGGCCCAGGCCGAAGAGTCCGAGGGCGATGTTCTGGAAGAGCGAGGTGTCATTCACCCGACGATGGACCCACAGCACCAGAAGCCCGAAAAGCAGACAGAGCAGGAAGTTCTCGGTGGTGTTGGCCACGTAGGGATAGAAGAAGCTGCCTGGTTGCAGGAACTGGCTGGGATCGAACGGGTTGACCAGACGGCTGGCGATGCTCTCGTGAACGGCGATCTGCTGATAGCTCTCGAAGGTTTCCTGAGCCAGAAAGAGCATCATCGCATCGCCTCCTCTTCAACCCTCTCGACCCCGGGAATCAAGCCGGACCATTCCAGGAATGCCAGCCCGCCAGGGGGCATCTCCAGCCAGACCCGGCCCCGCCGGTCGGTGGAGAGCTTCGCGGGGACCGGGTTGCCCATCCCGCTGACCAGGTTCCAGGTCGGGGCCTCCCCCTCGCCTTCGAGTTCCTCCATCCGGATCCGCAGAGGCTCCGAATTGAGACCCTTCAGGGCCAGGACCTCGCGCCCGTCCCGCAGCGTCAACCAGCGTCGGGCGACCGCAGGCTGGACGATCACGGAGTCCAACACCGCCGGCTGACGCATCAGGAGTCCCGAGAACCGGATCCCGAACGAGTGGGGCCCCTGACGCAGGCGGCGGGGGCCGGCCACCAGGTCCACGTCCACGTAGGGGTCGTCACTGGCGCCGCCCAGGTTGACCTGGAAGATCCGGTCCCCGTCGATCCGCATCATCACCGAGACCAGCCCACCCGAGACCTCGCTCTTCAGGAAGGCGAGGTAGAAGAGGTATTCATCCTCGCGGTCGACGTCGAAGCGCATCCAGAACATGTTCTCGCGCCCCACGACGGCCAGGTTGCCGGGGGTGCCTCCGGGATAACGGATGAGAACGGCCTCGAAAGCCTTCTCGACGGCCCGACCGTCCTCGGCTTCGATCACCAGGGTCCCGAAGGCAGGACGCAGGTCCCTGGCCCCAACCCAGCGAGAGGCCCCGGCACGAGCCACCTGCCGGGCCACCAACAGGCGAGAAGCTTCGAAGAGGGGGCCTTCACCTTCAAGGCGCGCTGCCGCCAAACCGGTGAGGTCCGAAAATACGGGTTTGGAGACGACCTGGTGCAGGGTGGCCAGGTTCTCGACCACGGCTGCCACGCTGCGGGGATTGGAGGCTTCGAATTCGGGGCGCGGTGCGTATCCGTGCGGAATCCGGCCCGAGACCGCGAGGTGGGCCAGAAGGCCCAGACCTTCGCGCTCGGCCGACTCCAGCAATGTGGAATCTCCCAGGACCTGCCCGGCCCGGGACAGGGCCGAGACCACCTGGTTGCGCTCAACCACCCAGGACAACCCGGCCACGGAATCGCCGGTGCCGGGGGCCACATAGGTGCGAGGTCGCCCCTGGGCGGTGACCGCCGAGAGGTGTGCACCGAAGGGATACCTGGAGAAGTCTCCCCGGAAGAGGCTCTTGAGGCCCTCAGCCCCTCTGCGGATCAGCTCCAGCCGGTTGGGATCGGACTGAACCTTGTCCAGGGAGACCCAGGCCAACACCGCCTGGGCCAGGACGTCCGGGCGCCCGTGAACCCAGACCGGTTCCTGGACTCCGTGAACCTTGGTGAAAACTCCGAAGTCCTCCATCCAGGAAGCCACCGGCTGGAGCAGGCGAGTGGCTTCCCCAGCCATCCGACCGGCCAGTGCAGGGTCGGAGCTTCGCATGGCCAATGCCCCCTCCGCCAGGGCGCGGGCCACCGCGGCTCCTTCGAACGATCCCGGATCCACGCGCGTTTCAAGCAAATCCGACAAGACCTTGCGGGCCAGCGAAGGCTCCACTTCGCGGGACTCCAAGCCGAGGAGGGCCGCTCGGGCCACGAAGGCCATCCCCTCCGGGTCCATTCCGGACCAGGACAAGACGGGACGTCCGCCCGGGGCTTCACCCGAAGGTGGAGCCGCCCAGACGGGAAGGGCAAGAAGGAGGAAGGCCAGGGCGATGAGGGTCCGATACATCTCGGGACGGTTCTCGCCGGGCCCTGAGTCCCCTGCACGCCGCGTGGGCGCAAAGCCGCGCCCGGCCCTCAAGCGACACCCCGCACAGGGGGCAATCGGTCAGTCCTCCAGACCCGGAAGGCCCGGAGCCGGAACGGCTTCGACGGGCGCGAGGGGGATCTCGGGTTCGAGGACGTCTGGGACTGGAATCGTGGGACCCGGTTCCGACGCCGTCGCGTCCTCGGACTGTTCGATCACGAAGCGCCCGACCACCTGCCCACTGGCCACGATGGTTTCGGTTTCCAAGTGGATCCGAGCGTTCTGGCTGGTCAGCCAGTCCTCCTGACCCTGCTCGAAACGGACGTTCCCGGCCAGGTCGATGGTCTGCGCCGTCCGATCATAGTGGGCCTGATCCGAGAAGGCCCGGCGGTTCCCCTGACGGACCTTGACCTGCCCGCGCGCCTCTCCGATTCCCTTGACCCAAGCGTATTCCATCTCTTGGCAGGTCATCACGGCGGGAGTGCGAGGGTCGCCTCCCGGAGACTTCTCGGTCAGCATCCGGACGTTGCCCGAGAGCAGGGCACGCTCCTCGCCATACCAGACCTTCATCCGATTGCCGACCAGGGTGCTGCCAGGCTGGGCCACCCGAACCCCGCCCTGGAACTCGGCGACGAGCTGCTCGGTGTGATACTGCGCGTAGGGTGCCGTCATGACGGTGTCGCCGGATTCGATCCGGACATGCCCGACCAGGCGGACCTGCTTGCGGGTCTCGTCGTAGTCCATGCGGTCCGCGTGGATCTTGATTTCCCGCGTGCTCTCAGGCTTCTTCTGGGCCAGGGCAGGGAGGACCGCACCCAGGAGGGCGATCATGATCAGGGGCAGGAGAAGACCGCGTGGCATGGGGGGGGGAAGACTCCCTCGGGCTCCGGGTGACCTGCACGACAGATCGCCTGGACGTTCATCCGACCCCGAGTGCACAACCGGAACGCCGGCCCACGGGGTCGAAGACACCTTCACCTTCGAGGCCTTCTCACCTCCTGGGTGACGGAGGCGGCCTTTTTTCGAACTGGGAAGGCTGGAGGTTACGATTCAGAAGGGTCGGTCAGAAGGTTCCGGTAGAGGATGTACGCCGTCGGCGATCCGGTGGCGGTGAAGATCTCCCAGAAAAGTTGCGGGTTGGAGCTCAAGGTCAAAGGCCTCCCGTCTGGTTTCCGAGAATCCGGGACGCTTCAGGGCGAGGGGGGTCCCGGGATCACGACGCTGCCTGCCCTCGTAGCCAGCCCCCCTGCTTGGGAGCCGGAATCGCCTCCAAGACACTGTCAGACCACGTGCGGAGTATAGCACAGACGTACCAGGCGTGCAACGCGGGAAACATCTGGTTCACAATCAGGACGGCCTTCCCAGCCAGCTTTGCGAACCTCAGGCCCCGGGCCCTTCCCTCCCACCCGCCTGGAGACGACGGCGTCGGGCCTCGAAGAGGATGACGGCCGCCGCCGCCGCCACGTTGAGCGACTCGCAATCCCCGGCCAGAGGGATGGTCCATCGCGCGACTGCGGCACGGCGGCAGGCTTCCGAGACCCCGCGGACCTCTCCACCCAGGACCAGGGCCATCCGCGTGGGGAAAGGGGCCTGGTAGAGATCCTGCCCATCGTGGGCCTCGGCGCAGGCCAACCCGAAGCCCGCCTGGTCCAGGGCCTGCAGGAGCATGGGCGCCTGCTCTGGATTCAGGCGCACCAGGGGAAGGCGAAAGGTGGCGCCCGATGCGGCGCGGACGGCCCGGGAGTTGAAGGGGTCCGCCCCCCCCACCAGGACCGCTCCCCCAGCGCCGGCAGCCCGGGCTGTGCGCAGCAGGGTCCCGGTGTTCCCGGGGTCCTGGATCCCCTCCAGAATCACCACTGGATTCCCCTGCAGAACATGCTGCAGGTCCGTGCTGGGCATGCGGGCCACGCCCAGCAATCCCTGACTCGTCCGGGTCGGCGCCAGGCGTTCAATGACCTCCGCGTCCAGAAGGCACACCTCCGCTCCGGCGCGCGCGGCCCGACCAGCCAGGTTGAAGGCCTCTTCCGGCGCGCCCTGGGCGACCACCAACCACTCCAGGTCCAGGCCCGCTTCCAAGGCCTCCGCCAGAACGCGGACGCCTTCGAGCAGGAAACGGCCTGTTCGAGATCGGCCTGCCGGTGTGTCCAGCTCGCGCAACCGCCTCAGGCGAGGACTATGCCGCCCCAAGACCGGGAAGCCCGAACCCGACGAAAGGTGAAGGCGGGTCACGAGCTCCGGCGCTCGGGGACCACGAAAGCCTGCCCGGAGACCTCCACCCGGTCTCCAGGCTGTAACTGGCGGCCGCGGCGGGTCTCCACCTCGCCGTTCACCAGGACCTCGCCTTGTTGGATCAGGAACTTGGCCTCTCCCCCCGTCCCGACCAGGGAGACCCACTTGAGGAACTGACCGAGGCGAATCCTGTCATCCGGCATGGTCGGGGTGTTCGGCCCGGCTTCCGGGCGTCCTTCAAGACTCAGCGGGCAGGGCGATTGGCGTCCACCAGTTCTTCAATCAGGCTCTGGGCGGACTGCACCTTGACCGAGGCATCCCGGAGCATGCGAACCCCTTCCACCAGGTGGCGGGTCTCGGAGTCGACGACGAACTGACGCAACTCCTCGACGGCGGCCATCAGTTCCTGGGCTCCCGACTGGATCTCGTCCCGAGCCGCTGCGATCCGCCCTTCCACCTGGGTCAACTGGGCGACCTGTTGGGCATTGAGGCCTTCCCGGCTCAGTTCAGGGGCCTCAGGGATCTCCAGGAGGTTCTCGGCAACCAGGTTCTCGAACCACTCCAAGATGTCCTGGAAGGCTTCCAACTCCAGCCTTCCCTCGGCCACACCGTTCACCGACTCAAAGACCCGCATCAGGTTCTCGGTCATGATCAGCTCCCCGCCGATCTGCGCCTGCCCCCCCTCCTCCTGGATCGACATCGTCGAAGAAGAGGCACCCATCCCCGTCTGCATCAGGAGTTGGGCTCCGCAGTTCGAGCAGGATCGATTGGTGGGCTCGTTGCGGGCGCCGCAACGAACGCACGGAATCTTGTTGGCCATTTCGCCGATGCTCTCGAAGGCTTCCTGACAGTCGGCCAGGGCCTCGGCAGCCGCAATCAGGGCCTTCCGAGCCGAATCGTACTGTTCGGGCTCGCCCTGGAGATAGCGGTCGAAAAGGGCCAGGGCTTCCCAGTGGGCGTTGAAGGCCGTCCGCGTGGGTTCCATCTGTTGGGACACTCCGTCCGAGCCCGAGGGGATGGAGGCGATGGCCTCGATTTCAGAGAGGAGTTCCTTCTGGCTGTTCCGGAAGACCTCCAGCCCGCGGGCCAGGGTCTCGCCAGGAAGGCCTCCACCCCGGTGGAGTTCGGCCATCTTGAGGACCAGGTTGGCGTGGGCCATCCGGGTCGGCCCCGCCGTGGACTCGTGGAAGACCAGGGCTTCCATGGCCGAGCGAACCCCCACCCCAGACATGGCGGCCTCCTGCAGGGCCGTATCCACCGCCTCCAAACCCCGGTCAACCGCACCAGCAACTCGGCCCAGGACCTCTGCCAGGTTCTCGTAGGCGCTGATGAGGGCCAGTTTCTGGTCGGTCTCGGTTTCCGAGTTGCGAATCTCCTCGGCGGCGGCCAGGGTCATCCGGCGAGCGCCCTCGATGCCGGCGTCCAGGTCGACTCGCGACACCAGGCCGGCGTCGAAGAAACCCTCCTTCAGGCGGTGAATCAGGTTGAGCAGGGGGAACTCGGTGGGGCCCTGGGCCAACTCCGAGCGCTGATAGGTGTCGGTGGACAACTGGCTTGAGTAGCCGGCCTTCATCAGCGCCTCCAGGGCCTTGCGGAACCCCTCGTCCTGGGGATTCTCGGCGTAGCGGCAGGCTGCCTGGAGGGCCGCGTCCATGTCCTGGAAGGCTGCTTCCAGTGCTGCCACGCCTACAGCGTGAGATTGCAGGTGCTCCTGGCCCGCAGCGCGGATCCGGTCCAGGGTCTGGGCGCGCACTTCGGGGAGTTGGGCCAGTCGTTCCTGGGCCAGGCGACGGAGCAAGGCGGGATCCTCCTCGCCCACATGCACCTGACGCATCACCTCGATCAGGGTATTGCACAGGTTGGACGGGGTGACCAGGGGAAAGTCTGCAGTCTCGGCCATGAGGTGCCTCCAAGAGTCCACGAGTAACCTCATGTTGGGCGAACCGCGACGACTTCCTCCAAAGCCGGCAGGAGGAGACACCAGATCTCAGAGAAAGGGGCGCTGCCATGCGCGACCCCACCATCCGCGTCCTGATGATGCCCCGCGACACCAATGCCTGGGGGACCATCTTCGGAGGCGTCCTGCTCAGCCACCTCGACCAGGCCGCCGGCCTGGAGGCCATCCGCAACACCGACCACCGCATCGTCACCGTGGCCATGAAGGAAGTGGTCTTCCACGAACCGGTCCTGATCGGCGACCTGGTCAGCTTCTACGCCGAAACGGTCCGCCTGGGGCGGACGTCGATCACCGTCAGGGTTGAAGTGGAGGCCGAACGGCGCGGACAGCACCCGATGAAGGTCACCGAGGCGGAGGTGACCTTCGTGGCCATCGACTCGGAGGGCCGGCCCGCCCCCCTGCGGACGGACGCCTCAGGCCCCGCTGCAGGAGTGCCCCCCTGCCCGGCGAACCGGCCAGCCGGGGACCCGATGTGACCTGGTTCACAGTCCGGGGTGGAGGGTATGGTATAATTGGTTTAGAAGATCACCGTGGTTGCAGTCGGAAGAGTGTCCTCACTTCATCCACCCGAAAAGGGTCGTGGCATCCTTCCTCCTTTGTCCCGACTGCCTCCACGGTTCTCCTTTTTTTAGAGGTTTCTGCGGGTGCTTCACTCCCAGAAGAGACCTGCCCCGACTCCGACCCTGAAATTCCCCCAACCCGATGTCGCCCTCGGGAATCGTCCTGGGGTGAGGTCCGGTCGTCTGTCCCATCCACCGGGCTTGCGCACGAAGGCCGGGTCCCGACCGGGTTGGACTGAAGGAGCCAGCACCAGGAGGGAGAAGCGCGCAGTCCATGGACCCCTTCATCCTGCTGGCCCTCTACGCTTCCCTGGGCTATCTGGGAGGCATGGCCCTGGCCGCCCAGACCGGAGTGCGCTACCTCCACTCGGGTCGTCCCCGACAGGCTGTCGCCTGCTTCCGTCTGGGAGCTTCCTTCTATCCGGGGCGTCGGAACCGGGTGCTGATGCGCAGCAACCTCCTGGCTGCCCTGAGCATCCTGGGAGACCACGAAGCCGCCAACCGCGAGTGGGCCCGCCTGCGACCCTGTCTGCGCGAGGCTGGTCCCTATGCTCCCCTGGCCGCGGCATGCTACGTCGCGTCTCTCTACTACCAGGGCCGCTACCGCGAGGGTCTGGAGGTGTCCAGCCACCCTGATGTCTGCCTGGACCCCGCGGATCGCGCCTCCTTCATGGCTCAAGACGGAGAGGCTTTGCGCCTGCTCAACCGCTCGTCGTGCGAGCTGGCCCTGGGACGGGTCGAAGAGGCGGCCCGGAGCATTGCCCAGGCAGAGACCCTGGCCCTGCAGCATCAGGTGATGATCCAGCACCTGCAGATGGCCCGGGCCCGCGTGGCCTGGAGACGCGGCGAGCTGGACCTGGCTGGTCGGATCGTCCAGGGCATCGACACCAGCGGAATTCCCGACGTCTACAAGGAGGAACTGCTCCTTCTCCAGGCCCTCCTGCTGGCTCTGACCGGGAAGCCGGACGAGGCCGAGCGGATCCTCGACTTCCATGTCCGAGTCTCTTCCCCCAGAGGATTCCTCTACCGCCCCCTGGCCGAAGGAGCCGTGGCCGAGGCACGGGGCGAGGTCGAGGCGGCCCTGGGCCACTTCCGAAGGGCCTTGAAGAGCGGTCAACCAGCCGGGGAGCCGGCTCTGCGAGGCGGACGCCTGGCCCAGGCCGGGGGCGACCTGAACCAGGCCCGCTTCTTCTTTGAAGAGGCGGACCGCACCGACCCCGAGAGCTGTTGGGCCGCCATGGCCCGGCGCGCTCTCGAGGGCCTGAGGAAGCCCTCGCCGGAGCCCCACTGAGAACCCTGGTCTCTGCCTCCTTCCGGCCAGGAGCCAGAGCCCCTGAATCGAAGCGTTCAAGGCCATGTTCCACCTTCTCAAGCCCTGCCGACAGGTCGGCTCGGTCCTTGAAATCGACCTGGACGAATTGCGCACACTGGGGGTCCAAGGGATCCTGCTGGATCTGGACAACACGCTTCTGGCCTGGGACAACCTGGTGCTCAGCGATGAGATTCAGAACTGGGTGCGTCACGCCATCGAGGAGGGTTTCCAACTCTGCATCGTCTCGAACGCCCACTGGATGCGCCTGGAGACGCAGTCCGTGGTTCTGGGGATCCCCTACGTGGCCGACGCCATGAAGCCCAGCACCAAGGCGATGCGCAAGGCGCTGGATCTGATGGGCCTGAGGTCCCACCAGGCGACCATGGTGGGCGACCAGATCTTCACCGACATCCTGGGTGGCAACCGCCTGGGCCTGTTCACCATCCTCGTGGTGCCGATGTATCTCAAGGAGCAATGGTGGATGAAGGGTGTCCGCTGGATGGAGACCAGGGTGGTCCGGGTCCTGCGGGGGCGGGGGCGCCGCATCTGGCGAGGGCGGGAACTCAAGTCGAAGGCTCACAAGAATTGAATCCACCGCCCTTCTCGGTCATCCTGAATCCGACCTCCGGAGCTCGGCGGGGCGAGCGCTTCATGGAGGAGGTTCGCGCGCTGGTCCAGAGCCGGGGTGGCGTCCTGCGGGTGACGGAGCGCGCGGGCCAGGCCACCGACCTGGCGCGGAAGGATCAGCAGGCCGGCATCCCCCTGGTCTTTGCTGGCGGCGGGGACGACACGGTCCGGGAAGTGATCCACGGACTCTTCGGCAGCAACTGCCAACTCGGCATCCTGCCCCTGGGAACGTTCAACAACCTGGCCTCCAGCCTGCTCCTGCCCCACCACCCCATGGAGGCGCTCCTCGGAGCCCTGGACGGCCAGGACGACCACATCGACCTGGGCCAGGTGGTCGGCGGCCCCATCTTCACCGAAAGCGTCGGCGTCGGAATCGACTCCGAGGCCTGGAGCCTGGCTCCCGAACAGGAACCCGTGGGGATCTGGCGATGGCTGACCGGCATCCGTCTGGGCCTGACCACGCTGTCCACCTTCAACCCCCAACACCTGCGGATCACCGTCGACGGGCACCTCATCGTCTCCCAGTTGATGCAGGTCACCGTGGCCAACGCCCGATTCTTCGGAGCAGGCATCCAGATGGCCCCCCACGCCAGGCTGCAGGACGGCTTGTTGGACGTGTGCATCATCCCCTTGATGAACAAGCTGCAATTGCTGGCCTCGCTCCCGCTCTTCTTCAGCGGAAGGCACCTCGACCGCATCCCGGACGTGATCTATCACCAGGGCCGGGAGATCGAGATCTCGGCTCGGCGTGACACCCCCGTGCGGGTCGACGGGGTCATCGGGGGACGGCTGCCCATCCGGATCCGGGTCCTGCCCCAGGCCCTGCGGATCCGCCTGCCCCACCGCGCCGACGCCTCGCAGGACCCGCGCATCATCTGACCTTCCGACTCAGCCGGTTCCCTCTGGCATGCCCTCCGCCGCGGGAAGGCAGACCTGGAAGGTGGAGCCGGCCCCAGGGGTGCTCTGGACGGTCAGGGTTCCCCCGTGGGCCTCGACGATGCGCCGGGCGATGAACAAGCCGAGGCCAAGGCCGTAGTGAATCCTCGTGCTCCCCTTCTCGATCCGGTGGAACATCTCGAAGATGCGCTCCATCTGGTGGGGAGGTATTCCGACCCCGAAGTCCTGGATGGCGATCCGAACCCGACCCTCCTCGCGGTCCGCCCGGACCACCACCTCACGTCCGGGCGGAGAGAACTTCAGGGCGTTGGAGAGAAGATGGTCCACCACGTAGGCCAGATGTTCGGGATCGCACCAGGCCCAGAGCTCCCCGCCGACCTCCAGGCGGATGGGATGGTCGTTTCTGGCCCGAGCCGAGCTGAGGCGGCCTTCCAACAGTCCGACCATCTCGACCCGGCGGGGGTGCACCTCCAGGGCGGCGTTCCGCAGGCGGGCCGCCTCCAGGAGGTCTCCGATCAGCCGGTTCAGGACATCCACCTGCTGGTCGATCCGGCGCAGATGAGCGCGCACCGGCTCTTCCGCGAAGACGGCCCGTGGATGCAGCAGGGTGGCCAGGTAGCCTTTGATGGCGGTCAGGGGAGTCCGCAGCTCGTGCGAAAGGGTGGCCGAGACATCTCGCCGGAGGTCCTCGAGTTCGCGAATCCTGGACACGTCCCGGAACACCACGATGGCGGCAGGAGCCTCCTGGGAACCGGACAGGGGTGCGGGAATCGTAGGATTGAAGAGCAGGACCTTGCGGGTCCCGCCCCGCACCGTGACCTCGCTCTCGAAAGGTGCGGGCTGGCCTCCGGGGCGGAGCAGCTCCCTCAAGGGATGCCGGGCTTCGGCCAGCCGGAACACTTCCTCACAAGGGCGGCCGATCACCTCGCGGCGTTCCCAGCCGGTCATCTTCTCGGCGGCTCGATTGAACGTCGCCAACCGCCCCTGGTCGTCCAGGGTCAGCACCCCGTCCCCCATCTCCTCCAGGACCGCCTGGTTGAAACGCTTCTCCGCCATGGAGATGGCATAGAGCTGGCTGTTCTTCAGGGCCAGACCCACCTCTCGGGCCAGCGCGGCGAGGAGGTCGACCAGGCCCGGTTCCAGCGCCTCCTCCGGGCCGGGCAGGACCTCCAGGAATCCCAGAAGGGAGCCGCGCACCTTCAAGGGCACCAGGCAGTATCCGGAGTTGGGCCGCCCGGGGAAGCGAGGTCCGACCGCAGGGTGCCGGGCGGCTTCGGAGACCGTCAGGAGCGCGGGGTCCTCCAGCCCGGCGGCCCATCCGGCGACCGCCGAAGCCTCCAGTGATGCGCGGTCTTCCTGGGTGAGTCCCAGCGTCTCTGCCAGACGGAGGTCGCCACGCTCCTCCAGCCAGAGGACCTGCAAGGAATCCGGCAGCAGGCGCTGGAGATGGTCCATGAAGAGGCGGACCAGGGAGCCGGCGTCACGGGGGGACGTGGAGGCCTGCGAAAGGTTGTACAGGACCCGCAGCTCCTGGATCCTGGCCTGCAGCAGACCGTCGGTGTAGCGCAGCAGCCTCTCGTTTTCCGACAAGGTGCGCTGCAGGTTCACGCGCATCACTTCGAAGGACTCGGTGAGGACCTCCAACTCGCGGTAGGGGCCCGGGTCGGGAGTCAATGCGGTGTAGTCGCCGCGGGCCAGGGCAAGGGTGGAAGCGGACAGCGCCTCGACCGGGGCCGCCACGCGGCGCGCCACCAGGCCTCCCAGGAACCAGGCCAGCACGCCCACCAGGGTCACCGCCAAACCGACATGCAGCGCCATCCTCTTGAAGAGATGAGAGACCTCGGGCAGGTCGTACCTCCACTTGAGATACCAACCCACGGGCGAGACGGGAACGGCCCCCTCCAGGCGAGGTCCCTGCTCGGTGTGGGCCAGTCGCATGCCCGGAGTGACCCCTTCGAAGGGACGCTGTCCGGCAGCAGAGAGCCCGGCGGTAGCCAGGACCGTCGGGCCATCCACCAGCCAGACCGCCAGGTGACTCTGCTCCCGCCGGAAGCGCAACATATCCAAGGCCGGCTCCAGGTCCACCCAGGCCAGGAGGGCCCCCTGGACGACACCCTGGCGAGTCACGGGTTGACCCAGAACCAGCAGGGTCGACCCGTGCAGGTGCTGGACCACGGCGCGACTGCGCGACCGTCGTCCCTGCAGCGCGCCAGCCAGCGCTGCCTGAGTCTGACGTTCGAGTTCGGCCCCGGGCGGCTGCCAGCGCGCGTCCAGAATCGCCACGGTCTCCTCGCCCTGCAACGGGTGATAGGCCACCCGGACCACGCCCTGGGACTGCTCGAGCAGGCTTCCCAGCATCCGGCGTCTCTGGGCGGGGTCCACCACAGGAAGAGGAGAGAGCTCTGCCAGGCCCTGCAAGGCCAGTTCCCGATTCTGGAGGTAACCGGAAATCCCCGAAGAGACCCGGGAAAGCGCGTCCACCTCTTCCACCAGGAAGGAAAGCGACCGGGACAGAGCACTCCAGCCCAGGAAGAGCCCCACGCCCCCCACCAGGACCAGGGGAACCAGGGTCAGGAAGACCAGCGAGGCCCGGATCCTCTGCGCGATGGAGGTGCTCCGACGCGGAGCGTCCGGTGGCCTCAAGCTCATAGGGTCTCGAGGACGATCTCGCGATTTGTGTAGATACAGATTTCCCCGGCGATCTCCAGGGCCCGGGCGGCGACTTCGGAAGCAGGCAGATCGGTATGGTCCATCAACGCCCTGGCCGCGGCCAGGGCGTAAGGAGCCCCCGAACCGATGGCGGCCACATCGTGGTCGGGTTCCAGGATCTCACCGGTCCCGGAGATCAAGAGCATGGACTGAGAGTCGGCGACGATCATCATGGCGTTCAGCTTGCGCAGGACCCGATCGGTCCGCCAGTCCCGAGCCAACTCGACGGCCGAGCGGACCAGGTTGCCCGAAAACTCATCCAGACGTTCTTCGAACTTCTCGAACAGGGTCAGTCCGTCCGCGGCCGAGCCCGCGAATCCGCCCAGGACCTTGCCGTTGCGCATGCGGCGCACCTTCCGGGCGGAGTGCTTCAGGACCGTCCGGCCCAAGGTCACCTGGCCGTCTCCCGCCATGGCCACCTGGCCGGCGCGTTTCACGCACAAGATCGTCGTTGCCTTCATCAACCCCGGGCCCTCCTGCGTCGCTCTGGGAATAGGGTCCAATCCGCCTCTGCGGGCAGGCGGCGTGAACCCGAGCAGACTTCGGGGTTCATCTTCTGGAAACATCCCGGAAACCCCCTGTCCATCCCCCGGAAACACCCTGTCAGACTGGCCGGGTCAGACTGAAGAGGCGGGACCGCCCGCAAGAAAGCGAAGGGAGCCGGAGCCATGGAGGTTCGCGTCAAGAGTCTTCAGAGGATCAAGAACTTCAGCCACGTTCGGGCCGTGGCCGAGGTCGAGTATGGGGGGATGCTTTTCCGGGGCCTGAAACTGGAGGAACGCGACGGCGAGTTCCACCTGGCTTCGGCGGGGCGCAAGGTGAACGGAGCGTGGCAACTGGTCTACGAGTTGCAGAACCCGGAACTGGCCGCTCGTCTCCGCCAGAGCGTGGTCCGGGCCTTCCAGGAAGCCTGAGATCCGGGCGGGCGGCCGGATGCCGCCCGCCCCCGGAGCCCCCCTGAAAGGCACCCCGATGACAGAGGGCCGTCTCATTTCCAGAAGGACATTCGAAGACCCCGACCTGGAGCGGGCCTGCTGGCTGGCGCTGGCCCAGACTGCCGGCCTGGGCACCGTCGGCTGCTGGGAACGGATCCAGGAACTCGGCTCGGCCCAGGCGGCATGGAACCAGTGGATGGCCTCCCCGGGCCGGGGGGCTTTGCGACCTCTCCCGGAGCCTCGGGTGCTGCTGGAACGAAGCCAGCGGGAAGACGTCCGGATCGTCACCCCGGTGGACCCCGAGTATCCCGACCGCCTCCTGGATCTGCACGACCCTCCCCTGGCGCTGCACGTCCGGGGAGGGTCCCCCCTGAGCGAGCCACCACCGGACCGCAAGACCGTGGCCATCGTGGGCTCACGACGAGCCACCCCCTATGGCCTGTCCTTCGCCGAGAGCCTGGCCAGGGATCTCTCCCGCCAGGGAATCCGCGTGGTCAGCGGCCTGGCTCGAGGGGTCGATGCGGCGGCCCACCGCGGAAGCCTCCGGGGAGGTGGCCCGACCTTGGCCGTCTTGGGGTGCGGCCTGGGGATCCAGTACCCCCGCGAGCACCGCCGCCTGCGCCAGGAGATCGAAGCATGTGGGGCCGTCGTCTCCGAATACCCCGCGCAAGCCGGCCCGGATCCCTGGCGATTCCCGGCTCGAAACCGGATCCTGGCAGCCCTGGCGGAGGCCGTCGTGGTGGTTCAGGCAGCCTGCCGGAGTGGCGCCCTGATCACGGCAGACCTGGCCGCAGAAATCGGACGCGACGTCCTGGCGGTCCCCGGCCCCGTCGGCTGGGCCCAGAGTGAGGGTTGCCTGCAGCTTCTGGCGGAAGGCGCAGCCGTGGTCCGCTCGGCGGGAGACGTCCTGGACGCCCTCGGGATCCACCTCTCCCCCGCCCTGGAGCGAGCCGCTCCGCTGGACGGACCCTCCGGCGAAGTGCTCACCGCCCTGGGGTGCCAGGGAGCCCGCGTGGACGCGCTGGTGGACCAGACGGGACGAGCGCCCGGTCTCATCGCGGCGACGCTGGTCCGCCTGGAGGTCGAGGGACGAGTCCGCCGCTTGCCTGAAGGGATCTGGGTGAAGCTTTGAAGGGGATGCAGGGACAGCCGGAGCAGGCTGGAATGGGGCGCGATGCGCATTCTGGTCACCGGAGGGGCCGGTTTCATCGGCTCCCACCTGTGCCGTGCCTTCCTGGATCGAGGGGACCAGGTCGTCGCGGTGGACGATTTCAGCACGGGCCGTCTGGAGAACCTGGCGGGTCTGCCCCTGGATCTTCTCGAGCACGACATGTGCCACCCCCTTGAACTGCCCGGTCCTTTCGATGCGGTGGTCCACCTGGCCAGTCCGGCTTCGCCCCCGGCCTACCAGGCCCGCCCCTTGCAGACCCTGGAGGTCAACTCCAAGGGAACCAGCCACGCCTTGGAACTGGCTCGAGCCCACGGGGCCCGGTTCATCCTGGCCTCCACCTCGGAGGTCTATGGGGATGCGGAGGTCCACCCCCAGACCGAGGACTATCGGGGCAGCGTCAGCCCCGTGGGACCCCGGTCGATGTACAACGAGGCCAAACGCTTCGCGGAGGCCCTGACCATCCACTACGGACGGGTGCACGGGCTCCCCGTCGGAATCGTGCGCATCTTCAACACCTATGGCCCCAGGATGCAACCGGACGATGGGCGGGTCGTGACCAGTTTCCTGGTGGCCTTGCGCGACGGGACGCCCCTGACCATCTACGGCAACGGGCAGCAGACCCGCAGTTTCTGCTACGTCTCGGACCTGGTGGCCGGCCTGCTGGCCATGACCGACAGCCGTCAGACGGGACCGATCAACCTGGGGAATCCCGACGAATTCACCATCCTGGAGTTGCTGGCGAAGGCGGAACAGGTGACCCGACGCCGAGCCCGAGTCCTCCACTGCGAGCTGCCCGGAGACGACCCCCGCCGACGCTGCCCCGACATCACTCGGGCCCGGAACCTGTTGGGCTGGACCCCCCGGATCCCGCTAGCCGAAGGCCTCGAGAAGACCTGGGCGTGGCTGGCCGGCCTCAAGACGGCGATGCCCTCGCCGCATTGAGGTCCGGCCGGAGACCGACCGGACCTCAACCCGGCGGCAGATTCAGACCCTGGCCTGAATGCGCCGCCTGGCGTGAGCACCGAGGGCGTCGAGACGGGCTCGGATGCAAGGAAGGCGTGCCTCGAGGAGCGCAGCGTAGCCGGAGCCTACGTGAGCACCGCAGAGGTGCGTCTGACGAAGCAGACGGGCCTGAATCGGCGGCCGAATGCCACGACAGGCGGCAGATTCAGACCCTGGCCCGCCAGTAGTCCAGCAGGTCTTCGAAGGTCTTCTCCAGGGGAATCTCGGGGACCCACCCGGTGGCTGCGTGGAAGCGCTCGGCGCTGCCCTGCAGCACCTGGACGTCCGAGGGGCGAAGTCGGGCCGGGTCGGTCTCCACCGTCACCTTGACCCGACTGCACGACAGCAGGAAGTCCAGGACATCCTTGATGCGCCAGCAGTTGCCCTGGCAGATGTTGTAGACCTCACCGGGAACGCATCCCTCCAAGGACAGCCAATAGGCCCTGACGATGTCACGGACATCGGTGTAGTCCCGGCGGGCTTCGAGGTTGCCGACCCGGACCACCGGCTCCTGGGTACCCTTCTCGATCATGGCCACCTGGCGGGCGAAGTTCGACTCGACGAAGACTTGACCGCGACGCGGGCCCGTGTGGTTGAAGGCCCGGGTGCGGATGATGTGCATGCCGTAGGACTGGTGATACTGATAACCCAGCATGTCCTGGGCCACCTTGCTGACCCCGTAGGGCGAGAGAGGGCGCAGAGGGTTCTCCTCGCGGATGGGGACCTCGTCGGGCAAGACCAGGCCATACTCTTCGGAGGAGCCCGCCAATTGAATCCGGGTCGAGGTCTCCCGCAGGGCCTCGAAGAGGTTCAACTGCGAGATGATGTTCGTATTGAGGGTCTCTTGGGGGGCGTGCCAGGAGGTGGGCACGAAGCTCTGGGCCGCCAGGTGGAAGACCCGGTCCGGCTGGACCTGGGCGATCATCCGCTGCACCGAGGACGCATCCGTGAGGTCGCACTCGACCAGGTGCACCCGATCCTGGATCCCCACCACGTTCTCCATCTGGCTGCGCCAGCGCACAGTCCCGAAGACCTTCACACCCTGGTCCAGGCAGAATTCGGCCATGTGGGAACCGACGAATCCGGTAATTCCAGTGATCAAGACATTCACGACGGGTCACTCTCCTGGTTCTGGGACCGGGCACGAGCCAGGTCACGCTGTTCCTTCAAGATATCGGCCAGGGTCTGCTCGAAAGGGATCTCGGGCTTCCAGCCCGTCAGGGCCCTGAACTTTGAGCCAGTCCCCACGATCCGGGGGGGATCGCTGGGGCGCAGACGTTCGGGGTTGAAGACCACCCGGGGCGTGGTGGGGCTCAGGGCCATGAGGCCCTCCAGGACTTCCCGGATGGAACGACCGACGCCCGAGCAAAGATTGTAGACCTCGCCCGCCTGGCCCTGGGCCAGGGCCATCCAATAGCCCCGGACGACATCCCGGACATCGGAGAAGTCGCGGATGGCGTCGAGGTTGCCGACCTGGACCGAGTCCTGGGCTCCGCACTCGACCCGGGCGATCTGGGCAGCAAAATCGGCCTCGGCGTACATGGTGGGGCGGCGCGGACCGGTGTGATTGAAGGCTCGGGTCCGCACGATGTGGAGCTTGTAGCTCCGGGCATATTGAAAGGCCGCCAGGTCCTGGATCGCCTTGGAGAGGGCGTAGGGAGACAGGGGCAACAAGGGAGCGTCCTCGTCCAGCACCCCGTCCTGGGCTCCATACTCTTCCGAAGTTCCCGGAACCAGGAGCCGGCACTCCGGCTTCTGGCGCCGCAGGACCTCCAGCAGGTTGACCAGACCGTTGATGTTGGTCATCAGGGTCTCGTGCGGATGACGAAACGAGACCGAGACGCTGGACTGACCGGCCAGGTGGAAAAGGAGATCCGGCTGGCACTCGGTCAGCATCCCTTCCACCGAAGAGACACTGCAGACGTCGCACTCGACCAGGCGCACCCGGTCCAAGACCCGGGTGAGGTTTCCGGTCGAACCGCCCGGGCGAACCGAACCGAAGACTTCCGCCTCCCGGACATGCTCCACCAGATACTCGGCCAGGTGGCTGCCCGCCATCCCGGTGATTCCCGTGACAAGAACGCGCAAATGGAACCTCCTCGAAGGGCGCCCCTTTCGGCCTGGAGGCAGATTGTCCTACCGAAGGGCCTCGCGATAGACCCGGAGGTGGGTCTGGGCGGTGTTCTCCCAGGTCCAGCGAGCCGCACGCTCGCGGCCCCGGCGCGAGAACTCGGCGCGGCGCTCGGAATCGTGAAGCAGGTTGGCCAGGGCCCAGGCCAGGTCCTCCGGGTCCTGGGGGTCGAAGAGCCAGCCGTCCTGCCCGACCACCTCCGGCAGGGAGGCCGCGCGGGCGGCGATGACCGGGGTTCCGGCCGCCATGGCCTCGGCCGCAGGCAGGCCGAACCCCTCATACAGGGAGGGGATGACCAGCAGGCGCGCGCCCTGATAGAGCGCAGGGAGATCCTCCTCGGCCACGTGGTTCAGGCGGCGCACCCGGTGGGCAGAGACCAGGGCCTCGTCCAACCAGGCCGCGCGCGAGCAGACCAGGGCCAGATCCGCCTGCGGGCGGGCCTTCTCCCAGGCCTTCAGGAGCACCTCGACGTTCTTGTGGGGCTTGGGATTGGCCAGGCACAGGACGTAGCCTTCCTCCAGTCCCAGGCGCCTCCTCAGGTCGGTCAGGGCCGCAGGGGGGACGGCGCGGGCCAGGGCCGGATCGACTCCCAACCCGGTGACCGTGATCCTCTCGCGGAGGATCCCCAGATTCTCGACCAGGTCGCCAGCGGTGTGCTCGGAGTAGACCAGAACCCCCCGCGCCCGGCGCAGGGCCGGGGCCAGAACCCAGCGGAAGTACAGGCGCTCCCATCCGCGGCGTGGGAAATGGAAGGGGGTCAGGTCGGGGACCGTCGCCACCAGTCGGCAGCGCACGCCCAATGGGACGGCGATGGTCGGAGCGTGGAAGAGGGCCGGATTCCATTCGGCCACTCGTCGAGGGATCTCCAGGTGCTCTGCCAGGGTGAAAGGGTCTGCCTGGACCGGAACCGGCTCGAGGTTGGGCAACTCCGTAGCCAGGTCGGCAAAGGCCCCCTCGCGCTCCAGCACGCCGAAGTGCCAGTCGGGGGCCCTGCGGGCCATGACCTGCAGGGTGGCGAAGACATAGCGGGCCAGCCCATGCATCCGGCCCCGGAACATCCGTCCGTCGATCAGGATTCGCACGGCGCCCTGGTTCCCGCCTCCCGTCCACCCTCCTGCGCAGCAGGCCAGGCTGCCCGCGCAGAGAAACGAAGAGTCCATGCCAGCCGCCATCTTCCTGGACCGCGACGGGACCCTCATCGAGGAGGTCCACTACCTGCGCCGGGTCGAGGATCTGCGGATCCTTCCCGGAGTACCTCAGGCCTTGCGATCACTGCAAGCCGCGGGTTTTGCCCTGGTCCTGCTGACCAACCAGGCCGGAATCGCCCGAGGGCATCTGACCGAAGAGACCCTCCGAGAGCTGCACGATGCCCTGACCGAAAGGCTCGCGGCCGCAGGCGTGCACCTGGATGCACTCCACTACTGTCCCCACCACCCCGAACACGGCCCACCTCGCTATCGCAAGACCTGCACCTGCCGCAAACCGGCCACGGGCATGATGGAAGCCGCCACGGCGGCTCTGGGACTGGACCTCCGGGCCTCCTGGGCGGTGGGCGACAAGTTGAGCGACCTGGAGGGGCCTTTGAGGATGGGGTGCCGCGCCATCCTGGTCCGCACGGGCCACGGCCGAGAGCAGGAGGCCTTGCTGGCCGAGGCCCCGGTCGGGGTGCAGGTGACCGAGGATTTCACCGAGGCGGCCCAAAGGATCCTCGAGGAAACCTCCCCCTGACAACTTCTGGCAGGGTCCTGTCCTAGGATGGACATATCAGCCCGGTGGGAGAAGCCAGGACCTCGTGCGGGGGAAGCAGAGGCCCGGTCCAAACCCGCCGGGCTGATACCTTGTGCAGGCGCTGTGGGAAACCTCGCTGCCGGCTCGAACCCTTCCAGGCCGACTCATGAGTTTTCCTCCGGGCCAACCGGGGTATAGGCGGACTGAACGACCTGGGACGACCGGGACACCGGCGCGCCCCGGGGATTGACCCAGGAGGACCTTGATGAGTACCCACACCGAACAGGCCTTCACCCTTCCCGCGCTTCCCTACGCCGCCGACGCGCTGGAACCCCATATCGACACGATGACCATGCAGGTCCACCACGGCAAGCACCACGCCGGCTACGTCAACAACCTCAACGCCGCCCTCCAGGGGCACCACGAAGCCGCGGACAAGAGCCTGGAGTGGATCTGCTCGAACCTCGAGAAACTGCCCGAGGGTATCCGCACGGCAGTCCGCAACAACGGGGGCGGGCACTACAACCACTCGATGTTCTGGAAGCTGATGAACCCGCAGGGGGGCGGAGAGCCCACCGGCGAGCTGGGCCAGGCCATCAAGTCCACCTTCGGCAGCTTCGAAGACTTCAAACGCCTCTTTGGCGAGGCGGCCGCCAAGCGCTTCGGCTCGGGCTGGGCCTGGCTGGTCCTGGACGGGAAGGGCCTGTCCATCACCTCGACTGCCAACCAGGACAACCCCCTGATGGAGGGCAAGACCCCCATCCTGGGCCTGGATGTCTGGGAGCACGCCTACTACCTGAAGTATCAGAACCGACGCCCTGAATACGTCACGGCCTGGTGGCACGTGGTCGATTGGAACCAGGCCAACCAGAACTACCTGCAGGCTCGAGGCTGACCTTCCGGGCTTTCAGCCCCTTCCGATGAGCCGAGCGCCCCGACCGAGGGTGTCTCGGCTCATCCATTTTCCTTTGGGGGGAGACGCCGGGAGCACTGAGAAGAAGATGCTGGCCCGCAGGCCTGGCAGCCCGCTTTCATGGATCGTGTATAATCCAGCGAAGACCCCCTGGCTTGTCGCGCCCTGGGGGACTCTTCCATGGGCGCCGGGGCAGAAAGTCCACTCCCGCCCGCCCCTCAGGGGCTTGAGGTCAAGATGCAACAACTCGTCCTTCTCAGCCCGGGAAGCCTGGCTCTCCGGACCGTCGAACCTCCCCAGGCTGGACCCGGTGAGGTCGTCATCAAGATCCAGGCGGCCCTGACTTGCGGAACGGATCTCAAGACCTACCGGCGGGGACACCCGAAGTTCCCGATGCCCACCCCGTTCGGCCACGAGTTCTCCGGGGATGTCTGGGAGGTGGGTCCAGGGGTGACCCGCTTCCAGAAGGGGCAGGCGGTGTTGGTCGCTCCGACGGCCCCCTGCGGGGAGTGTGCCCACTGCCGACGTGGCTTCGGGAACCTGTGCGACTACACCATGCGCACCATGATGCTGGGCGCCTTTGCGGAATACATCCGGGTGCCGGCTCACATCGTCGCCCAGAACATGTTTCCCAAGCCAGAGAACCTCTCCTACATGGAGGGGGCCGTGTTGGAACCCTTGAGTTGCGTGGTGTACGGCGGACAGCACCTGCCTCTGGACTCGCGCGACACCGTGGTGATCATCGGGGCCGGCCCGATCGGGCTTCTGCACCTGATGCTGGCCCGTCTGCGCGGAGCCGGCCGAATCGTCATGGTGGGCCGCCGCAAGATGCGCCTGGCCGCTGCCCGGCGCCTGGGAGCCGATGTGGTCGTCGACGAGACCAACGAAGACGTCCTTTCCCGGGTCCGCCACTTGACCGACGGGCGCGGAGCCGACGTGGTGATCGAGTGCGCGGGGCACCCCCAGGTCTGGGAGAAGTCCATCGCCATGGCCCGCCGGGGCGGACACGTGATGTTTTTTGGAGGGTGCGCCTCGGGCAGCAAGGTCCAGATTCCCATGGAACGGATGCTGATGGATGGCCTGACCGTCAAAGGCGTCTTCCACTTCACCCCGGACGCCGTGCGCGAGTCCTACCAGTTGCTGGCCAGTGGAGCTCTGCAGGTCTCGGAGTTGATCACCGGGATCCACCCGCTCTCGGAGTTCCGCAAGATCTTCGAGACCCTCAGCAACGGGGAGGCGATCAAACTGGGAATCCGGCCCGGGTTCTAGGGATTCTCAGTCTCCGAAGGAGACTCCCAGGTCCCGAGCGGTCACCACCGTGTCTCCGTCCAGGGGAACCCGCTTCATCCGGCTGACGCAGTGTTCCAGGGGAACATAGCGGACCAGCGGCGGGTCCAGGGCCACCATCACGTCGGTCATCCCCTCGGCCAGGGCCCGCACCGCCGCCGAGCCGAAGCGCAACGAGAGCAGGCGGTCCATCGAACTGGGCGAGCCTCCGCGCAGCAGGTGACCCAGGACCACGCAGCGGGTCTCCAGCCCGGTCATGGCCTGGATCTCGGCGGCGACCCTCTCGCCCGCCCCACCCAGACGCTCCAGGCGGCCGAGCTCGCGCCCCACGACGGACACCGTGCCGCCTGCCGGATGGGCCCCCTCGGCCACGACGACGATGCTGAAAGCCTTCTGCTCGCGATCGTGGCGGTCGCGGATCTTCCCGGCAACCTTCTCCATGTCGTAGGGAATCTCAGGGATCAGGATCACGTCGGCCGTCCCAGCGACCCCGGCGTGCAAGGCAATCCAGCCCGCATAGCGCCCCATCACCTCGACCACCATCACCCGCCCATGGGCGGCCGCGGTGGAATGCAACCGGTCCAGGCATTCGGTGGCGAACTCGACCGCGGTGTCGAAGCCGAAGGTGACCACCGTCCCCTCCAGGTCGTTGTCGATGGTCTTGGGCACNNGTGGGCGATGGCCAGCGAGCCGTCGCCCCCGACCGAGATCAGGGCATCCACACCGAGTCCGCGAAGGCCTCCGACCACCTCGTCCCCTCGGTCCACCTCGGTCCAGCTCCCATCCGGGCCCTGCACGGGGAACTTCAAGGGGTTGCCCTTGTTGGTCGTGCCCAGGATGGTCCCGCCCAGGTGGGTGATCCCCCGCACGATCTCGCGCCCCATCGGGATCACGCCCTGCCCCCCATAGTCCCCAGGGTTGAGCAGGCCATTGAATCCGTCCCGGATGCCCAGGCACTCCCAACCCCGATTCAAGGCGCTGACCACGGCCGCCCGGAGAACGGCGTTCAGGCCGGGGGCATCTCCCCCACCGGTGCAAAGAGCGATGCGACGGACTTCAGACATGGGGGCCCCTCCAACTTGACGATTCTGGAGGTTTCGCATGCGCTCAGGCCCTTCCCTGCAGGCAACCGGGCCTGGAAAGCGAAGCGCCGTGACCATGAGCGACAAGATCCGGATCGGCTGGAAGGACTCCACGCGCCTGGAGATCCGCTACACGGGAAACCTCCAGGGAGATCTCCAGGCCCTGCCCTACCTGGCCACAGTCATCAAGAACCAGCGGGCCGAGACCCCGCAGATGTTGCTGGTGGACACCGGGGACTTCAGCGGCCAGACCCGGCCCGGGCCCCACGCGGGCGCGCCCCAGATCGAGGTCATGAACCACCTGAGGTTTGTCGCCACCGTCCCCGGTCGAGCGGAGGCTGCGGATGGTTCGGCCCTGGAGCGGATGGCAGCGCTGGCCGAGTTCCCCTTCCTGGCTTCGAACTGGCGGGGTTCCGGCGAAGGGGCCATGTTCCACCGGGTCCACAAGGTTCGCTGCGGCGAGATCGACGTAGCCCTGGTCGGCCTGGCCTGGCCCGACCCGCCCCGAAACACCGCACTGATCCCTCCAGAGGAAGCCCTGGGACAGGCGTTGGAGGATGTGGACGTGGACCAGACCGTGGTGGTGGTGCTCTCGCAGATGGGTTTCGCCGCCGACCGCAACCTGGCCGTCCGCTGCCCCGAAGCCCACGTGATCCTGGAAGGGGTCCCCTACACCGGATTCGACCAGGTGACCCAACTGGGCGAAACCCTGGTGGTTCCGGCGGTCACCGGCCCCCGCCAGTTGGGTGCCCTGGGCCTGGACCTCTCGGGAGCCCTGGAGATCGACCGGGACGAATGAGGACGCGGGGGGGGGGCAACCCTGGCGAACCCCACCCTGACACCCGTCTTGTGCCCCGGGGAATGCCTGTCGCGCGCCTGGATCTGATTCGGTGATGCTCCCTGAGCGCCGGCAGATCCAGGTTCATCAATCCAGGCGGAGCCTCAAGCGGCGAAGGTCTCGGAAGCCGAGGTGGCAGGCCCGCACCGGTACT
>DIWH01000018.1:0-46945 GCA_002423485.1 Candidatus Xenobium occultum
CGGTCAGGGCCAGGGGGTTGATCTCGAGATCGCGGATCACCAGGTCGGGCCGCAGGCGGTGGAACTCCCGGGCCATCTCTCCAAAGGACTCCAGCCAGGCACTCAGCGACTCCAGGTCGGCCAGGGGAGAAGCGGAGCGGTAGCCCGAGAACCAGGCCCGGGCCAGGGGGAGTCCGGCCAGGATTTCGGCGATTCGCCCGGCCGGGGTGCCGGGTTGCCAGCGGACCACCGAGCGACGCAGCTCGGTGAGCCGGCCGCCTTCGCCAAAGACCACCACCGGGCCGAAGGCGTCATCGAAGACCAGGGCCAGCAGGGCCTCGCCTCCCTCGGGGATGGAGATCCGCTCGTCCAGCGTGACCCGTCGGACTTCCAGGCCGGTGCGCTCCTCCACTTCCCGGGCGAAGGCCAGGACCTCCTCGGCATCTCCGCGCAGGGCCGGTCGGACGGCGCCGACTTCGGTCTTGTGGGGGATCACCGGGTCGGAAACCTTCAGGAAGCTGGGATGGCGGGGAAGTTCCCCAGGGGCCCGGGGATCCACCTCCAGCGAGGAGGGGAAGCGCAGACCCAACGCTTCCAGCGCGCGCCGGGCTCCGGCCGGGCCAGGCTCCTGGGCCAGGATGGTGGCGGCCTTCAAAGCGGGGGTTTCGAGAGGACTCTGGGACATCGGTCAACTCCAAGTGAAATCCTGTGGTTTGAGGGGGGGGCTTGCCGGGCCGGGTCAGCTCGAGGGCGTGAGCTCTTCAAAGGTGCCGCTGGAGCGGTTCTTGCGCACGTTGTCCCAGACGAAGCAGCGTCCGTTCATGGCGATATAGACCCCGGGAGGCAGGGTCTGGACGAAGGCCAGGGCACTGCCCAGGTTGAAGAGCCCGTCGGAGCTGCCGAAGGCATAGGGGACCATGGCCCCGGTCAGCACGACCGTCTTCTCGGTCATCGAAGGCCCCAGGTGTCGGGCCGTCTCTTCCATCGTGTCGGTTCCGTGGGTGATCACGATGCGGTTCTCGGTTGCCCGCAGACACGTATCCCGAATCAGATCGCGGTCGGTCTCGGTCATCTCCAGGCTGTCGACCATCATCAGCGTCCGGGTGTTCAGGTCGACGTGGCAGCGCCCCAGGCGCAGCATCTCGGGCAGGTGGGTGTCGCGAAAGAAGAGGCGTCCTCGGAGTTCGTCATACTCCTTGTCGAACGTGCCCCCCGTGATCAGGACTCGGATCGGTTCCATGGTGCAACTCCAATGAGCAGTTGCGGGTGCTTCGCAGTCCGGGAACAGGCCCCTTCCAGGGGAGGGAATGTGTCGGGTTCCTCCCCGGTCGGCAGGGAAGCGCCCCCTTGGCCGTCGAATGGCCGCCTCTGCATTCTTGTTCGGGCACCCGAGCGTGGTGTCCCGAGGCAATTCGTGAGGAGGTCGCATGTTCCGAAGGATGTCCCGGGGCGCCCGCCACGTGCTCGGCGCCGTGCTCCTGGTTGCATTTGCCCTGACCCTGTATGGGGTGGCCCAGGCCGCCGTGGTCAGGAACGTCGTGGTCAGCAAGGCTACCGGCCAGTGGGTCAAGGTGGCCGTTCACACCGACGGTCGGGTGAATTACCGCGTCAAGGAATTGCCGCCCGGGGCCTATGACTATCGCCAGGTGGTGATGGATGTCTGGCCGGCTTCGATCGTCGCGGGCAAGGAGCCCAAGGCCGTCCTGCCGGTCAACGAGGGGCTGGTGGCCCAGGTCCGCGTGCGCCAGCTCAAGGGCGGGGTGGTCCGGATCGTGGCCGACGTGATCTACTGGCCTGAATACCAGGTCGTGCGCGAGGGTGGCTCGACGGGGCTGTTGTTCTGGGTCAACAAGCAGCGCGGGACGAAGTAGGCCTGTCTCATCCTCCTGCTCTGGTGAGCCTCCCGGAGACTCCTCCGGGGGGCTTCTCTCTTCGCGCCAGGTCCGTCCCTTTCCAGGGGCCAGGTCCGGGAAATCCCTCTTGGGGGAGGCGCCCCCCCGCGGCGTCGAAGGGGGCTCGATGTTGACGATTCTGTACCAGGATGACCAGATGCTGGCCGTGGACAAGCCGCCGGGTCTGCTCACCACCCCCTCGCCCATGGCCTCCGACCGGGTCACCTGCATGTCCTTGCTGCGCGACCAGATCGGGTCCTGGGTCTACCCGGTCCATCGGCTGGACCGGGCCACCTCGGGGGTCCTGCTCTTCGGGCGGGATTCCGCCTCGGCCGGCCGGATCGCTGTCTGGTTCCGCGAGCGCCAGGCCCGCAAGGCGTATCTGGCCCTGGTCCGAGGTTGGGTCGAACCGGAGGGGGAGATCGACCATCCCGTCGAGGGGGCCCACCCGGGCGAGAGGGTCGAGGCCCTGACCCGCTATCGATGTCTGGGGCAGATCGAATTCGACCACCCGGTGGGCCGCTACACCACGGCTCGCTACTCGCTGGTCGAGGCCAGTCCCGTGACCGGAAGGCGCCATCAGATCCGGCGCCATTTCAAGCACCTGCGCCACCCTCTGCTGGGAGATCCCGAGTACGGCGACACCCACCACAATCGCTTCTTCCGCGAGCGTTACGGACTGCGTCGGCTCATGCTGCACGCTTGGCTTCTGGAAGTCCCAGAGGCGGGTCTCCGGATTCAGGCCCCGGTTCCCCAGGATATGCGTGCCATCCTGGAAGATCTGGGCATGCTCGTTCCTACGGGCTGACCGGGCTGCCGGCCTGCAACCGGGCCACGAACTCGACGAAGCGATCCATCCCCTTGTCGATCTGCTCCATGCTTGTGGCGAAGCTCAGCCGCACGTGGTCCGGGGCGCCGAAGTCCTCGCCCGGAACCACGGCCACCCGGGCGTGCTCCAGCAGGGATTCGGCAAAGGCCTGGGCCGTGTCCAGGATCCGGCCGGCCGGATCCCGCCGGCCGAAGACCGCCTGGGAGATGTCCGGAAAGATGTAGAAGGCTCCCGTCGGGCGAGGGCACTTGACCCCCGGGACCGCGCTCATGCGGCGGTGGATGTGTTCGGCCCGCCGGGCGAATTCGGCCACCATGCGCTCGACAGGCTCCTGGGGGCCTTCCAGCGCCGTCACCACGGCCGGCATCGTGAAACTGGTGATGCTGGAGGTCATCTGGCCCTGAAGCTTGGCCATGGCCGAGATGACCTCGGTGGGACCCACCGCGTAGCCGACGCGCCAACCCGTCATCGCGTAGGCCTTGCTCACGCCGTTGAAAACCACCGTGCGCGCGGCCACCTCGGGGCTCAACGAGGCAAAGCAGGTGAAGGGGTCCCCTCCGTAGACCAGGCGTTCGTAGATCTCGTCCGAGAAGACCAGCAATCGGGGGTGGCGCAGGACCACCTCGGCCAGGGCCTGGAGTTCGGCGCGGGTGTAGGTGGTCCCGGCGGGGTTGGAGGGCGAGCACAGCATCAGGACCCGGCTGCGCTCGGTGAGGGCCTCCTCCAACTGGCGTGGGGTGATCTTGAAGTCCTGATCCACCGAACCTGGGACCACCCGGCAGGAGGCTCCGGCCAGGGCCGCCTGCTCGGGGTAGCTCACCCAGTAGGGTGAGGGCAGGACCAGCTCGTCCCCAGGGTTCATGATCGCCATGAAGGCCAGGTACAGCGCGTGCTTGGCGCCTGTGGAGAGGATCACGTTCTGGGCCGTGACCTCCAGGCCGTGACGGGTCTTCATGTCGCGGGCCACGGCCTGGCGGGCCTCGGGGGTCCCAGCCGTATCCTCGTAGCGGGTGCGCCCGGCCTGCAAGGCCGCCCAGGCCGACGCCGAGATATGCTCGGGCGTCCCGAAATCCGGTTCCCCTGCCCCGAAGCTGACCACGTCGACGCCTTCAGCCTTCAAGGCCCGCGCCCGGGCCGTGACGGCCAGCGTCGAGGAAGGCTTGAGTTTCATGACGCGGTCGGACAACTGGATCATGGCGACCTCCAGAGCAGATGCTGCGCGTCCGGCTTCGCGGACCCCCAGGGAACTCCTGGCGTTCTGACGGCAGGTCGCCGAGCAGGCCACGGGGAAGGCGGCCGCTGGAGGTGGCCGATGATCTACGAGTACAAAGGGAAGGCCCCGCAACTGGCCCGCGACGCCTACGTGGCTCCCACCGCGGTGCTGGTCGGAGAGGTGGAGCTCGGCGAGGGCGCCTCGGTCTGGTTCGGTGCCGTCCTGCGCGCCGACAACGCTCCCATCCGGGTCGGCCCCCGCAGCAACATCCAGGACAGCTGCGTGGTCCACGTGGATGAGGGGCTTCCGGTCCACCTGGGCTCGGACTGCGTGGTGGGCCACGCCGCCGTCCTGCACGGATGCACCTTGGGGGATCGCGTCCTGGTGGGGATCGGGGCTCGGGTCCTGGACGGGGTCGTGATCGAGGACGACGTGGTGATCGGGGCCGGCGCCCTGGTTCCCGAGCGCGCCCACCTCGTCTCGGGCCAGGTCTACCTGGGGGTGCCGGCCCGCGCTGTGAGGGCCCTCCGGGCCGAAGAGCGCGAACGGATCGCCCAGGGGGCCCTCCATTACGTGGAAAAGGGGAGATCCTATCGGCAGGCTCGTCGGCTGGACGAGGAGTCGGGGTCCCGTCCGGCCCAGGCGACCTGAGCCGGACGAAAAGACGGGCCGCTGCCTGCCTTCCTTCCGGGGCCCCTCAGTGTGAGCCGGATTCTTCGGTCAGCTCCAGGAGCACCCCGTGGGCGGCCTTGGGGTGCATGAAGGCGATGCGGGTGTGGTGGGCACCTCCCCGGGGGGCCGAGTCGATCATCCGGATCTTCTGTTCCTGCATCCTGGCGATCTCGGCCGACACATCCTCGGTGCGCAGGGCCAGATGGTGGATTCCGCCGCCGCGCTCGGCGACGAACTTGCTGATGGGCGAGTCCTCGGTGGTCGCCTCGAGAAGCTCGATGCGCGTCTGGCCGGCCAGGAAGAAGGCCATCTTCACCTTCTGGTCGGGGACCACCTCGGTCCCCTCCAAGGTCAGGCCCAGGACGTCGCGATAGAACGGGATCGTCTCCTCCAGGCTGCGGACGGCGATGGCGATGTGGCTGACTCCGGTGATCATGGACTTCTCCTTCCCGCCCTCGGCCATTGGCTCCCCCGGGGGACCGGGGCGAGGGTCGGGGTTCGCGTCCTGTCGGAAGCCTCCTACCTCTCCAGGGAGGCACGCCCGGCGCGTCGAATCCGCAAGGGTCCTCGTCGCAGGCCTGAGGATTCCTGGGAGGGGCGGGCCGGGTTGAAGCCCAGGCGGCGGGGCGAGGAGGCCGCGATGAAGGTGCCGGAGTCCGAGGCTGGCGGAGTCGTCGTCCGGCTGCGCCGAGGCGGGGGATTGGCCCATGCCCGGCTTCTGGCGGAAAACTTCCTGAAGGCTCACGGACTGGACCCCGAGCGTCACGTCCTCTTCCAGAATTCGACCACCTCCTCGTGGCTCTTCTGGGTCAAGACGCCTGAGGCCGATGTGCCCGCCTCCGGGACCCTCCTGGTCCTGAGTCTGTTCGTGGCCCAGGACCAGGAGTACCTCCGCTTGAGTTCGCCCATCCTGTCGCTTCCCGTGGAGGGCGTGGACCCGGCCTTCTACCGGCGCCTGCTGGATCTCAACTCCGAGATGGTCTGCGCCGCCCTGGCCACGGTGGCCTTGGATGTCCATGTGGTGGCCGTCCGTCCGGTCGGCGACGCGGGTCCCAATGAACTTGAGGATCTGCTGGTGCGGGTGGCCGGCTATGCGAGCCTCTTTCGGACCCAGCTCTCCGAGGAGTTCGGGATTCCGGTCTGGGAACTGGCGTCCGCTGCGGAGGGGAGCGATGAGGGAATCGACCTGCAGACTCTGGGATGAGCGTCCGGACGGCCCGCCGGAAGTACTGGTCCTGACTCGAGATCGGGCGCTGGCCTCCTGGCTGGTGGCCTCGATCCTGGAACCCTTGAATCTGACCTGGCGGGTCGAGGCGGAGGTCCCCGGCCAGCCTCAGGCGGCCGTCGCGATCTGCGCTTTGGGGCCGGTCCAGGCTCGCGAGCAGGAGGCCCTGCGACTGGCCGCCGGCTGGCCGATTCCCGTCGTGGTCCTGCTCGGGCGCACGGTGCATGACCTTTCAGCCCTGGACGCCGCAGGGGTTCGGCCGTTGCGCTGGCCCCATGCCCCCTCTCAGGTGCGGGACGCCTTGCTGGAGGCTCTGGGGGTGGACCCCGCCACCTTGCGCCATCCGCCTCCGGGCGCTCCGCGGATTCGTCGGGCAGAGGAACACCGGGGCGGCTTTGGGAATTAGATGGTTCGTGTTGACGTCCCAGCCATCCTGCGCCTCGAAATACACCCGCCAACCAGCCTCCTGGCTGTGGAGCCCATCCCGATCGGGCCCCGCCGGGTTCCTCTTCCTTCTGATCGTCGCGTTTGGGATTCTGGCACCCCGGCCCGGATTGGCGCAGCCGAACCTGATCCAAGGAGGGCAGGGAGTGGGGCTCGTCCGCCTGGGCCAGACCCTGGGGGAGCTCCGCAAGGTCCTGGGCCCGCCGACCCGGGTCACGGCTTCCCCCAACGATCCGAACTCGAAACTGCTGGACTACCCGAAGCGGGGGATTTCAGTCTTCCTGGGTTCCAGTGGAGCCGTCATCGGGGTCGTCATCAGCGGTCGCTCCTGGCGGACTCCCGAAGGGGTTGCGGTCGGGACGCCCCAGGGTCGGGTCACGAAGTCCTTCGGCAAGGGGCTGGTCCGGGGGGAGGGGAACCTGACCTACCCGGCCCGAGGTCTGGCCTTCAGCTTCCGGAATGGCAAGGTCCACACGATCTACGTCTTCCAGCGTGAGGGGGACCGGGCGTTGATGGGAGACCGCCTGATCGAACCAGGGCGACGGGTTGGTCAGATTCTGCTCGGTGACCCCATCTCCCGGCTCGAGGACGCCTGGGGCCGGGCCGATCGGGTTCTTCCCCTGGGCCAGGGCGGCCAGGAAAGGCTGCACAGCTTCAAGGAGGAAGCCATCGGCGTGGTCGTGCTGGCAGGGCGCATCCAGGGCGTGATCCTCGAGACCGGGGACTTCATCACCCGTGAGGGGGTCAAGGTGGGGTCCACCCGGGCCGAGGTCCTGCGCGTCTTCGGAACCACCTACCGGGCTGAGCCCGAGCGGATCTGGTATGACATCCGGGGCATCGGATTCTGGTTCCAGGGGGACCGGGTCCGCCAGATCCAGGTCGTCTCGGGGCGCCGCTGACCGATTCCCACCGGGCTGGAACCCGCGGCGGCCAGTGTCTTGGAAGTCCGACCCCCGTTTCCGGCCTGAAGATTTTGCCAGGGGAGTTTGACCCGGTCGGGTTTTGGGGACCATCCCTCCACGGCGGTGTCTGGCTTCCGCATTTGTCTGCCCCTCTCCGGCAGGACACTCGCAGGTCCCAGAATCGCCCGGTTCGGTTCGGGTCTGTCATCATCCCATTTCAGGCGCCGACAGGAACCCGCAGGTTCCGAATCCTGCCCAGTCCCTGGGCTACCACAAGAGACGAGGAAGCGTCATGAAAACGCCAGTTCGCGTGGCCGTCACCGGTGCGGCCGGCCAGATCGGTTACAGTCTACTTTTCCGGATCGCTGCCGGCGACATGCTCGGACCCGATCAACCCGTGATCCTGCATCTGGCCGAGGTCGGGTTGGGGATGAAGGGCTTGGCGGGAGTCGTCATGGAGTTGGAGGATTGCACCTTCCCGCTGCTGGCGGGGGTGGAGTGCACCGACGACCCTGAGGTGGCCTTTGCCGATGTGGACGTGGCCCTCCTGGTGGGCGCCAGTCCGCGTCGGGCGGGCATGGAGAGATCGGAGCTGCTCTCTCTGAACGGGGAGATCTTCAAGCCCCAGGGGCAGGCCCTGGGCCGCAATGCTCGCAAGCACGTCAAGGTCGTCGTGGTGGGCAATCCCGCAAACACCAACGCCCTGGTCGCCTTGCGGAACGCTTCGGGGTTGGAACCCCGGCAGTTCACGGCGCTGACCCGACTGGACCACAACCGGGCCATCTCCCAACTGGCTGCCCGCCTGCGCGCGCCGGTGGCCTCCATTCGCCAGATGACGGTGTGGGGAAACCACTCTTCCACGCAGTATCCCGACCTGCACCATTGCCTGATCGACGGTCGCCCGGCGTTGGAGGTGGTGGCCGACCAGGAGTGGTATGAGAAGACCTTCATCCCCACCGTGGCCAAACGCGGAGCCGCGGTCATCGATGCCCGCGGTCTGTCTTCGGCAGCCTCGGCGGCCAACGCCGCCATCGACCACATCCACGATTGGGTGCACGGCACCCCGGAGGGGGACTGGGTGTCGATGGCCGTCTGGAGTGATGGGAGCTACGGGGTCCCCGAGGGGCTGGTCTACAGCTTCCCCTGCGTTTGTCGGGACGGGGCCTGGAGCATCGTGCAGGGCCTGGAAATCAACCCCTTCTCGCAAGCCCGGATGGATGTCACGACGCGTGAACTGGAAGAGGAGCGCCGGGCCGTCCTGGACCTGGGGCTGATCGACAAGACCTGATCCGCCCCCCAGCCTGCGCGTCGGAGACCGACGGCGCAGGCCCTCTCCTCCGAGGCCTGCGTCGTCCTTCGATGGCGCAGGCCTTCTCTTCTCGTGCGTCAGGCCTGGCGCGCGTCCATCCAGCCCCGACTCAGCTGCTTATGCTCATGATCACCTGATACAGGGGCAGGAAGACCGACAACAGGACGAAGCACACCAGCAGGCCCATGCCTGCAACCATGATCGGCTCGATCAAGGCCAGCAGGCCATCCAGGGTGTAGATGACCTCTTCGTCATAGAACTGGGAGATGCGCAACAGCATCCGGGGCACTTCGCCGGTGCTCTCGCCCACCGCCACCATGTTGGCCACCATGTCGGGGAAGAAGTCCAAATCCAGCATGACCTGGGAGACGCCCTGACCTTCACGGACCCCGTCATAGAGCGGGGTGACGATCGAGGTCCGGAAGAACTCGTTCTCCGAGAACTCCATCAGGATTTCCAGGCCTCGGGTCAAGGGAATTCCGGTTGACAGCAGGGTCCCCATGACCCGGCAGAAGTGGGCCACCAGCATCTTCTTGTTGATGTCCCCGAACAAGGGGACTGTCAGTTTCAAGCGGTCGAACTTGTATTTGCCCGTCGGCGTCTTGAGATAGTCCTGGAAGTAGACCAGATAGTACAGGACGGCCAGGAAGAGTCCCAGGAACACGTAGGGGTTTCGGGCCAGGGAGACGATCATGAACATGACCCGGGTCGGCACCGGAAGCTCGCCGCTGGCCATCTGGGAGAAGACGTCCAGGAGCCCGGGAAGCACGAACATGAAGATGCCGGCAATGACCAGGATGCAGAAGACCAGGATGAAGGCCGGGTAGGTCAGGGCGGCCTTGGCCTTCTTGCGGACCCGCAGGTCCCGTTCCAGGAACTCGCCCAACTTGTCCATCATCCCGCCCAGGTCGCCCGTGGTTTCGCCCACCTTGACCATCGAGATGTAGAGCGAATCGAAGACCACGGGATGCTTGGCCATGGCCCAGGAAAGGGTGGAGCCGACCCGGATGTCGTGCAGGACCGAGGCCAGGATGGGCTTGAGCCTCTGGTCCTCTTCCTGCTCGTGCAGGACCTGAAGGGATCGGTCGACGGCCAGACCGCTGCGGACCAGGGCCACCATCCGCCGGGTCATCATGACGATGGACTCGCGGTCCACCTTGCCCAGCGCCGCAAAGACCGCAAAGGGATCGAAGCGGACAGGCTTGATTTCCAGGATCTTCAGCTTGCTGGCTGTCAGGGTGTCGATGGCCAGGTTCAGGTTGACGGCTTCGATCGTGTTGGTGACAAGTCGGCCGTCACGGGTCTGGGCCTGGTACCGGTAGGTCGGCACGGACGACGTTCCTCCTCGCAGACTGAAGACCAGCATTCCCCCCAACGGTCGCTCTCGACAGCCAGGGACAGAGTCCGTCCCTGAAGCGGTTTTCGCTTTGAATCGTCTGAAGGCCTTCCTGGAATCAGGTGAGGCTTGAAGCGTCCTCTTCGCGGGCGGGCTTGCGCGCCTGCAGGAACAGGATCAAGTCGCTCAAGGCCCGCCGGACCGGTGCGCTGTTGAGGGTGACCTCAGGTTCGAACCTCATCTGGCAGAGGATGTACTCGCCCTTGCCCTGTCGGATTACTCCGATCACCGCTCCCTTCACCCCGGTGCTCTTGTTCCTCCCGATCAGGTATTCCTCGTTCAGGGGGCGCTGGTTGCCCAGGTTGTAGATCTCCGGCGCAGCCAGGGCTCCAGCCAGCCGGGCCACATCGTCTTCCGAGATGGTCTGGAACAACCCCGACTTGGAGACATACTCGGTCGCGACATCCGAAGGCGACATGGGCAGGAAGGAGGCCGTGAACGGCATCCCGGCGGCCGATCGGGGCGAGTGGTACATGACCAGCACCCGGCCTCCCTCTTCGACGAAGGCACGCACCAGGTAGAAATAGGACTTGGCCTCTGCAAAGGATTCAGGAGCGACCAGCACCCCGCGGGGCCGCCGCGTGGTATCCGCGGTGGCGCCCTTGCCCAGAAGCATGCGTTCCTGGGTCAGGATCTCGGCATTGAAAGGAGTCACCGCGTAACCCAGATTGTTGAGAAGTTCCGTGAAGCGGCCATCTTCTTCATCGATGACCAGGAGCTCGTCCGAGAACTCCTGGCGCGAGACCGCGAAGCGAAGATAGCGGTAACCCAGGACGGCCAGGACCAGTCCCAGGATCGAGACCAGGACGATCAGTCCGCGGGTCAGCATGTGGACGGCCGGTCCGATGTCCGTGTTGGGGGCCGGAGTCCGCTCGTCGGAGCCGGGTCGGGCCTGGGTCGTGCGGGTGATCATGATCTTCTCGGGGTTGATCACCAGGCTGCTCAGGACGACCAGGTACAGAGGCTGGTTCTCGACGTCCACCTGGGCGCGGCTGTACATGGTGAACCCGGTCTTGGGGTCCGGAGGATGGAAGCCCGCGTAGGTGGTCCGGATCTTCTTCCCCGTGCCGGAATCCGTGACCTGGATCTGGGTGATCAAGCCGGCTTTGGGATCGACCCAGATCAGGACGGGATGGCGTGAGTCCCGTGGGGTGGCCTGGATTCGCAGGCACTTGCGCCCGTAGACGATCTCGTTTCGGGAGACCACGGTGTAGGTGTAGGTCTGGGACGACGGATGGAGGGCATAGGGCCACAAGAAGAGCAGGGGGTGCCCCGAAACCGGGACCCTGGTCGCGGGGTCGAGATCCGTGATCATCGTGGGGGAGGCCGAAGGAGACGGATCGGGTGAGGGTGAGGGCTCCTCCTGGGGGGATGCAGAGGGAGACGGCGAGGGCGAGGGCGACGGTTCCAGTCGGATCGGGGTGGGGTCCGACATCAGGTTGTAGATCCGCTCCGCGCCCAGGTAGGTGACCGCATCCCCGCGGAGAGCGAAGTGGTGGTAGTCCACCCCGGCCAGACGGAAGTACAGGTTGTACTGGCCGGAACGGGCGTCGAAGTTGACGATTCCGTTCAGGCTCAGGTTGTCGTAGAACGGGCTATCGGGGAAGAACTTCTGAAGGAAGGTCTGGTCCTGGCGGAGGAGGTTGAAGTCCGCCTGGAAGGATGTGATGCGGATGGACTTGGAGTTGACCGCCGCGATGGCCTCAATGGCCTCGGGATCTGAACTGCGGGCCCCCGCGGGTGCCGCCAAGGCAAACCAGCTCGTCAGCGCCAGGACGAGAATTCCGATCCGCAGTGTCCGACACCTGGTCAATGAGTTGGCTGCCTCCTGAATACTTCCGCCGCGGCGCTCGGTCGCGGACCCGGGCCCTCCTCGGGGTCCCGAGTGCGGGTCTCAGGCCCCGCTCTTCCAGGCACGTCCTGCCGTCCGGTCTCATCGGCCCGGGTGCCTTCTCTCGCCAAACCAGGTCTCCGGCTTCTGGCCGGGAGGCGATTCCCCTGCATCCGTCGACACTGCTGGACCCGCCTCCCAGGCTCCTGGAGTCCCGCACAGGGGCTTCAGGGACGGGCGCAGAAGGTTCACCCGTGTCCTCAGCCAGGTCCTCGCTCTTTCTCAAGAGGTCCGACCAGGCCCTGTCATCCGGCCCGCCTGCGCGGGCCTGGCGCACCGGCCTGTGGGGCTTCCTCTTCTTCGTTCTTCTGGTGGGGTCCTTCACTTCCGGGGCCGGCGCGGATGTCCGCGGGGACTACGTCCTGGCAACCCTGCGTCAGGTCCGCAACCTGCTTTTGGAAGAGCACATCGATGCCCCCTCGGAGGCCCGGCTCTCAGCCGGGGCCTTGGCGGGGGTGCGCGAGATCCGGCCTGTTCAGGCACCCGCCACCGGGGGGTGGCCTGCCCTGGAGGAGGCCCTGCTGGCGCTGCAGGTCCGAGAACCGCAGGCACTGGGGGCAGCAGCCGAGAGGGCCATCCTCCGCATGGTCGAGGCGGTTGCGGACCCCTACACCGCCTTGCTGGATCGGGAAGACATGGCGGTGGACCGACAGGCGCGCGAGCACGGGACCTTTACCGGAATCGGAGTCGAGCTGGCCTGGGATTCAACCCTGGTGGTGGTGGCCTGCCTGGACGGTTCGCCGGCCCACGCCGCCGGAGTGCTCTCCGGGGACCGGATCGTCTCCGTCGACGGGCGCGCGGTTCGGGGGCTGTCCTTCTATCGGGCTGGCGACCTCCTGACAGGTCCCCAGAACTCCTCGGTGCTTCTGGAAGTCGAGCGGAAGGGCCGGTTCCTGAAGATCCGCGTTCAGCGCCGGCAGTTTCGGATCCCTGGAGTGCAGGCCCGCCTCCTGCACCCCGGAGTCGGACTGGTTCGCCTGGGGTACTTCGGGCCCGAGGCGGGGACTCAGGCGAGGAAGGCCCTGGAAGCCCTGGCGGCTCGCGGGGCGCGTCGCCTGGTCCTGGATCTGCGGACGAATCCCGGGGGTGACTTCCAGCAAGGGCTCCAGGTGGCCGCCTTGTTCCGGGGCGGAGAGCTCCTTCGCGTCCAGACCCGGGCCGGCACCCGGAAGGTCCTGGCCTCGGCCGAGCCGGTCTGGAGGGCTCCCGTGGCCGTCCTGGTCGATCAGGGAACCGCCAGCGCCGGCGAAATCGTGGCCCAGGCCCTGAAGGGGACGCCGGGGATCCGGGTCTTCGGCCGTCGGACTTTCGGAAAGGCTGTGATCCAGACGCTCCATCCCCTGCCTGGCGGGTATGGCGTTCGCATCACCACGGGGCGCTATCGGGGGCGGGATGGAGCTTCCTTGGACAAGGTCGGCCTGCAGCCGGACCGGGTGGTTCCGGCGGGGGCTGAGGCCCTGGACCGGGCCCTGGTCTGGTTGGCAGGCCTTCGCTGAGGAGTCCGGAAACGCACAGCGACCCCCCGGGTCGTGATGTCGCTGGGGATGGGTCCTGAGATCTGAGGCGTCAGGCGGTGGCGATGAGGACTTCGGTCTCTTCGTTGCGACAGGTGGCGTCGACGATGGCCTCCATCTCCTCCTCGTCGCGGCTGGTCACGTAGCTGAACTCGACCGAGAGCATCTTGCGGGACTGCTTGAGCATCTGCTGCTCCTTGGGGGAGAGCTTCTTCTGGCGGGAAAGACCGGTCAGGTCGCGCACGACCTCCGCCAGTTGATAGATGTCGCAGCTCTTGATCTTCTTGAGGTTGATGTTGTAACGCTCGGAAGACTTGGTGGGGAGGTTGCCTTCGCAGTTGCGCAGGTGGTCCATCACCTTGTCGATCTCGGAGGCCTCGACCAGGGAGCGGATCATCGAGTTCCTCTGTTCGAGGTTCACCATGATCTTGAGCCGGTCGTTCTGGAAGGAGATACACGCAAACTTGCTCAGTTGCCCAAGGATGGTCTTCTCTTCGACTTTCTCAACCGTTCCCAGGCCGTGGAGGGGGTGTATCACCTTGCTACCAACCGTAAACATCAATCAGATCTCCCTTTTCGGTGGTCCGTCCGAGTTTGCCCCCACCTGACACTTTATCAGCCGGTTGGGGTGAAAGTGTTACCGTGACGTGAAAATCATCCCGTCGTGGTCAGCGAGCCGGGCAATGCTCCGTCTCGCCGCGTTTCTGGTGCGCCAGAACCCGTTCCCTGTCGAGCTCCGGGTGCACGGCCAGGCGTGTGGTCAGGGTCAAGGTGGCACAGGCGATGCCCTGGCGGACAGCCGGCACGAAGTCCAAACCGTCCACCAGTCCGCAGACGGTGCCGGCGGTCAGGGCGTCACCGGCTCCCACGGTGTCCGTGACCACCGTCGAGATGGAGGGAAGGAAGTCGACGCCCTCGGTCGTGGCCGCCAGGACGCCTTCCGGGCCCAGGGTGATGATCGCCCAGCGGACCCCTCTCTCGACCAGACGGGCCCCTGCCCGACGGACATCCTCCGCCGAGCGCAGGGGGAATCCCGCCAGGACTTCCGCCTCCTCGCGGTTCGGCGTCACCATGGTCATCCGATCCAGGTACGGCAGGATCTGGTGAGAACGGGCCACCGAGATCGGCTCGACGCACAGGGGGATGCCGTCCTTCTCGCACTGCTCGATGCAGAAGATCAGGCTGGGTTCGGGGATGTCGGCGTCCACGACCACGAAGGCAGCGGATTCGAAGAGATCCTGGTGGGAAGCCAGATACTCCGGAGTCAATCGGGAGAGAATCGACATGTCGGCCACGGCCGATTCCAGGTCCCCATACTGATTGAGCAGGGCAAGGAACATGCCTGTCGAGGCCTCGTGGGTCACGGCCACGTGCTGCAGGTCGACCCCGGCCGCAGCCGTCACGTCCAGGACGTGGCGGGAGTGGATGTCGTCGCCCACCACGCTCAACAAGGTCGTCGACAAGCCCAGGCGAGCCAGGTTCTCGGCGATGTTTCGGGCGACCCCGCCGGCTGTGCTCTGAACGCTTCCCGGGTTGGAGGTCTTGGCGATGTGATAGGAATCCGTCTGGCCTTTGATGTCCAGATTCGAGGCTCCGATCACCAGAACCCGGCTGTCCGACATGGGCGACCTCCGTCCAGACTCGAGGGGCGGACCCAGGAGCCTCCAGGCTGACTGTGTGCAGGTGGACCTCCAACCGGAAGGTTCCGACGGGAGGTCCACGACAAGGTGGTCTGTCAGGGGATCACGTCGTCCCCTGCCTGGAAGGAGGAATTCGGGGTCCCGGGAGGTGTTCCTTTGTCGGGACGTTCCATGACACCTGGGACATTCCCACCATGCCCCCCCACCTCACATGGGGGGGGGATCTCTTGGGGAGGGGTTTATCCCCGGCGGTCTGGTCCTCGGCGGTTGCACAGATCCACCAGCAGCAACTCCAGGATCAATCGGGGGTCCTGGCCGGTCTTGACCCTCAGATCGGCGCGGCAGAGCAGCTCGAAGGCCCTCTGCAGGTCTCGGGCCGACCAGGTCCGGAGCTCGTCCAGGGTCTTTCTGATCTGGAACTCCTTCTTGCCAGGGACCTCCCGGGCCAGGGTCGCAGGAGAGGAGCCGTGCCGGGCAGCCAGAGCCTGGATCTGGGCCAGGGATCGCAGATAGCTGTTGAGGTAGCTCAAGATCCCACCGGGTTGCTCGCCTTCGTCCAGGAGGATCTCCGCCAGGCGCACCGCGCTGCGAAGGTCGCGTTTGCCGATGGCGGAGGTCAACTCCCAGGTCTTGACCTCGGTGCTCCGCAGCACGACGTTGCGGACGTCTTCTCGACTGATCCGGGCTCCGGGGCCGGCGTACAGAGCCAGTTTCTCGAGCTGTGAGGCCAGATGGCGCAGGTCGGAGCCCGTGCGCTGGAGGATTTCCGAGACCGCGGCTCCATCGGCCTGGACCTTCAGTCGGCTGAGCGCGGCCTGGACCCAGGCGGGCCGGTCGGCGTCGGCCAGGGTGCAGTCCAGGTGGAGTCCCACCCGGGCCGCTGCCTCCTTCAGGGGAGAGGCACCTCCGCCCCGCCCTGCCGGCCGCCAGCACAGGGCCACCACGGTTCCTCCCGTGCGACGGGTCTCTTCCAGCGGCTCGACCAGGGCCCGGGCGACCTCGGCCGACAAGGTCTGGGCCTCGTGGATCTCGACCAGGCGTCGGTCGGTCATCATGGGCAGTTCGAAGAGCGCGCCCAGAAGTGCGGCCGATTTCGTCCCCGAGGTGCAGTGGATTCGGCAGTGGTTGAAGTCCGCGAACCCCGGGTCCAGGACTTCCTGACGCAGGCGGTCCAGGACCTGCTCGCGCAGGAAGTCGTCTGGTCCCGCCAACAGGAACACCGAGGCGTCGGGCAGGCGGGGAGCGGCCAGGACCTCCATGGCCGGGCGGGCCCCTCTGCTTCGCGGGGCCCTGGGCGAAGCCACGGCCGCGCTCAACCGGGGCGGCCCACGGTTGTCAGGGCACGCGACAGGGATTCGGGGTAGGGCGGACGGAAGACGCCACGTTCAGTGATGATGGCGCTCACCAGGCGGGCCGGAGTGACGTCGAAGGCCGGGTTGGCGACGGAGACTCCCTCGGGAGCGATCCGGTGCCCCGCGATCATGGTCACCTCGTCCCCGCTGCGTTCCTCGATCGGGATGTCGTGCCCCTCCACCAGGTTGGGATCGATGGTGGAGTAGGGGGCGGCCACATAGAAGGGGATCCCGTGTTCACGGCACAGGACGGCGACGCTGTAGGTCCCGATCTTGTTGGCGACGTCTCCGTGGGCCGTGATGCGGTCTGCGCCCACGACCACCATGTCCACCTGGCCTCTCTGCATGAAATGGCCGGCCATGTTGTCGCAGATCAGCCGACATGGGATCTCGTCCTGCATCAGTTCCCACGCGGTCAGCCGGGCACCCTGCAGGAAAGGGCGCGTCTCATCCACCCAGACCAGGCGAACCTTCCCGGCCTCGTGGGCGGCCCGGACCACCCCCAGGGCCGTCCCATAGTCTCCTGTGGCCAGGGCGCCGGCGTTGCAGTGGGTCAGGATGCGTGCGTCCTGGGGAACCAGGCTGGCGCCGTGCCGTCCGATATCCCGGCACATCTGTTCGTCCTCGGCAGCCAGGGCCCGGGCCTCCTCGACCAGGGCCCGGCGCATCCCAGCGACGTCCGCCTGGCGCTCCCAGGTGGCCTTCATCCGCTGCAGGGCCCAGAAGAGGTTGACCGCCGTTGGCCGGGTGGCCGCCAGGAACTCGGAGGCTTCCTCCAATTCATGGCGCAGGTCGGTCGCCTCGGTGGCCCTGGAACCCAGGGCGGCCAGGGCCACCCCGTAGGCTGCCGCGATTCCGATGGCAGGAGCCCCCCGGATCTTCATCGACCGGATCGCCTCGGCCACTTCGCGGGAGGTCCGGGATGTGAGCCAGTCCACCCTCCCGGGGAGGGCGGACTGGTCGATCATCTCGACGTGGTCATCACACCAGAGGATGGGGCGCATCAAAGACTCCTTGGTTCGGGGGTGGCGTTCCCTTCCTGGTTGGGGGGGAGCTTCCTCCCCGACGGACCTGTCGGGAGCCCACTTCAAGCTGGGCGAGAGGAGTCCCATTCCGAGGCCAGCAGACCCAGCAGGTGGATGTCCCAGAAGCGGCCGTCCTGGTAGTGGGCCTCCCGTTCGACCCCTTCGCGCAGGAAGCCGCACTTCTCGAAGCAGTGAAGCGCTCGAGGGTTGCTCTCCAGGACCCGCGCCTCCAGCCGGTGAAGCCTCAAGTCCGCGAAGGCAAACCCGATCAGCAGCCGGAGGGCCTCGGTCCCGCAGCCCCGCCCCCACCAGGCGCGCTCCCCCAGGAGGATGCCGATTTCGGCGCGGCCGCAGCGCAGGTCCAGACCGCGCAGTTCGATGTTGCCCAGATAGTCGCCCTCGGCGGTCTTGATCGAGAAGATCTGGACCTCGGGGTCGTTGGCCACGCCTTCAAACCATCTCTCGATTTCCAAGACCGATCGCGGGCTGGGGTTCATCCCTGCAAAGCGGGCCAGTTCCCGATCATTGGCCCACTGGTAGTTCTTGAGCAGGTCGTGGCGCTCCAGGGGCCAGAGTCGGATCAGGTCTCCTTGGATCACCGGTGAACCTCCGAGATGTCTGGGATCAGGAGGCCTCCTTCGCGCACCCCTTCAGGGAATCCCCTCCCGACCCTGAGAGGGGCTTCAAGCCCGCTCGCTCCGCCGGACGGGAGGAAAGGTTCTTTCCCCGGGCGAAGGCGTCCGGGCTGGTTGGATTCCAGGTTTCCGGAGTCCGGCCGCGTGGACAGGGGGAGCGAACCGACCGGTCCAGGGGGCGGGCGTGCCCCCCGGGTCCCGCAAGCCCGCGAGGAGTGACTGATGGCAGAGCTGGCAATCCATTCCCTGCAGAAATACCAGACCATGGTCAAGCTGCATCCGGATGACCCCGACGCCCACTTCGGGTTGGGTCTGGCCTACGAGGAACAGGGAAATCTCGCAGATGCCATCCGCTCGTTGGAGCAGGTGACCCGGGTCGCCCCCGGTTACGCCCGAGCCTACCTGCATCGTGGGTTCCTGTTCGCCCGCAACACCGAACTGGGGGGCGCCCTGGAGGAGTGGCAGAAGGCCTTTGAGCTGGACCCCCACCTGGACAACCTCTTCACGGACCCGTCCACCGCGGCTCTCTACAAGCGCCGGATCGACGAAGCCCTGCAGGCCTTCGAAAGACCCCTGCTGCTGAATCCCAACGACGGTTTCGCACACCTGCAGATGGGGCGCGCCAATCGCTTCTTCGGACGGCCCGAGCTGGCCTTGCAGAACCTCAAGAAGTCGATCGAGATCAACCCGCGCCTCTGGGAGGCCTTTGATCAGGCCGGGCAGATCTACGCCGAGCTGGGTCAGAACAAGCTGGCCATCATGCACCTGCAGCGGGCGGTCGAGGCCAATCCCCGATTTGCCGACTCCCACTTCCAGTTGGGGATGATCTACGACCAGGAGAACATGACCGCCCTGGCCCTGAAGCAGTTGGAGCGGGCGCTGGAGCTCGAACCCACCAACCCGCGGTTCCTGTTCGCCAACGGCAAGGCCCTCATGAAGGCGGGGCGCTTCAAACCCGCCATGATGCAGTTCCAGAAGTCCCTGGACGTCGACCCCAAGAACGCGGATGTCCATTATCAACTGGCGCGCTGCTGCAAGGAGATCTACCGCCCCGACCTGGCCATGCAGTGCTTCGAGCAGGCCGTTGCCCTCAACCCCCGGCACGCGGACGCCCTGGCCGAGTTGGGGCAGATCGCGGTCCAACTCGGCGAGCTTCCCAAGGCGGCCGAGGCCTTGGGCAAGGCGCTGGAGCTCAACCCGGGCGACCCCTATGTCTACTACAACCTGGCCCAGGCCCACCAGAAGATGGGAGACCTGGAGAAGGCGGCCGAGGCCTATCGCAGCGCGGTCGGATTGAACCCCCGGGACAGCTTCGGCTTCTACAACCTGGGAGTGGTCTGTGACGAGCTGGGACACGTGGAGGATGCCATCCAGGCCCTGCGCCACGCCGTCGAGTTGAAGCCCGCCGACGCCCAATACCACCTGAGCCTGGCCAAGGCCCTGGTCCGCGGTCAGCGCCTTTCCGAGGCCATCGGTGAGCTGGAGGCGGCGCTTCGCCTCAACCCCAACGATCTGGACACCAACCGCCTGTTGGCCGAGACCAACCTCCAGGCTCGCAACTACGACCAGGCCATTCAGCACTTCGAGCACATCCTGGAGCTGGATCCGACCCAGGTGGAGGCCCAGTTCCGCATCGGCATGGCCTACCTGGAGCTGGATGAGCCCACCTATGCCTTCGACGCCTTCCAGAAGGTGGTCAAGGTCGAACCCGAGCACGCCCGCGCGCTGCACGCCATCGGTCGGATGTATCTCCGCAGCCTGGACAAGGCCAGCGTGGCCGTCGACTTCTTCAAGCAGGCCCTGGATGTGCAGCCGGATCTGCTGGAAGCCCTGACCGACCTGGGTGAAGCCTACATCCAGGTGGACCAGGGAGAGATGGCCCTCGAGCAGTTCCAGAAGGCCATCAAGGTCCAGCCTGAGAACGTCGAGCTGCGCAGCCGCTATGCCCAGGTCCTGGGTCGAATGGACCGTTACGATGCGGCCTTTGAAGAGATTCAGGTGGCTTTGATCCAGGCCCCCGAGAACATCTTCGCTCGAGCCACCATGGCGCGCTTGACCTTGGACCAGGGTGACTTCGCGGACGCCATGGACCAATATCAGCGCCTGACGCTGATGGCTCCCGAGAACCTGGACTTCTGGCTGGCGGCAGGACTCTTGCAGGAGCAGTCGGGGCACCGCGAGGAGGCCAAGAAATCCTTCTCGCGTGTCCTCAAGCTGGACCCCGAGCATCCCGAGGCCACCGAGCACCTGGAAGCGCTCTTCGCAGCCCCGGAGGCGGTCGCTCCCGAACCCGAATCGGTTGAGGCCGGCGAACCGGGAGCAGCCCCGGTGCCTGTGGGGATGGAGGGCGAAGAGGCCCCCGTCGTTCAGGACCAGGAACCGCACGTCCCGATGGTCCCCGGTTTCCGGGACTCGGAGACGCGGGAGCGGACGGCGGTCGAGCTCTTCCAGGAGGCGGTGGTGGCCCAGGCCACGGGTCGACTGGAGCACGCCCGCAAGCTCTTCCTGCGCGCCCTGTCGCGGGACTCGCGTCATTACCCGTCGTATCTGCATCTGGGGCGTCTGGCCGCGACGGCCGGCGAGCGCTCCCGGGCCGAGGCCATGCTCGAACAGGGGCGCCGCCTGGCCCAGGATGCCGGCGACCAGGTCATGACGCGGATGTTCGACGACGAGATGCGCGGCATGCGGTCCGCGGCGGCGGCTGCTCCCCAGACCGTGGGGTCTCCCTCCCCAGCGGTGGAAGCCGAGCCTGAAGCCATCGCCCCGGAGCTTCCGGTGGGAGAGGCATCCCTGGCGACTGCAGGGTCTCTCCAGCCATCCGTGGCCCCCGTCGAATCCCAAGCCCCGGTGGAAGCCTCGCCGGTTGCGGAGCCCGCGCCTGCGCCGCCGCCCCAGCAGGTCGTGGCAGAACCCGTCCCGGCGGCTCCGACAGCACCAGTGGTGCAGTCCGTCCCGACTGCGGCGGCCCAGATCCCCGGTCCCGGGCTGGTCTCGCCCGACGAGATCCAGGATACGCTGGAAATGGCCGCCGACTTCCTGGAGCTGGGTCGCGTCGAGAAGGCCCGCCAGCGTCTGGAGAGGGTGCTGCTTCTGGACCCCCGGAATGTCGACGCCCACTTCCTGATGGGCGACAGCCACGCCGGCGAGGAAGACTGGGAGAACGCGGCAGGGTGGTGGCAGCGCGGTCTTGGTGTGGAGGAGCGCCCGGACGTGTGCTTCCGACTGGCGACCATTCAGGAGCGGATGGCCCAGCCTGAGCAGGCCTTGGAGACCCTGTTGCGATTGCAGCGGATCGCGCCCGACGATGAACGGGTGGAGCCTGGGATCGAGCGGATTCTGGCTCAGCAGGCCCTGGCCTTGGAGGAGGGGGGCGACCTGGGCGGGGCGCTGGCGGTCTGGTCCCGATTGCGGGAAATCCTGCCCCGGAGTTCCCGGGCCGAGGCGGAGATGGTGCGGATCTTCGGCGAGCGCGCCGGGGTTCTGGAGGAACAGTCCCGCTTCGAAGAGGTCATCGAGGTCTATCGCGAGCAGATGGCGGCCGGCCTGCAACTCGAACGGGCCCGCTCCGAGATTTCGCGGATGTATTCCGAGTGGTCGGCCTGTTTCGAGGCCGATGGGGATTTCGAACAGGCAATTTTGGTCTTCGAAGGGCTTCTGGCCGAGCAGCCCGACCATGCCACGGGCCGCGACGAGATCGTCCGCCTGCACGAGGAGTGGGCGGAGGATTGCGAGGAGAAGGGCCACTTCGAAGAGGCTGTCGGGGTCTACCACAAGCTGGCCGGGCGCGCACCCGGCCCGGACATCCAGCGCGAGATCGCTCGCCTGTACGACAACTGGGCCTCGATCCACGAGCAGCGGGGCGAGTTCGAGAACGCCCTGGAGATCCTCGAGCGCTTGCGCGGCGAGCAGCCCCAGAGTCCGGAGGCCCGCCAGCGCGTGGCCCGGATCTGCCTGGTCTGGTCGGCAGAGCTTGAGGCCGACGGGCAGCTCGAGCCGGCCCAGGAGGTGCTGCGACGACTTCTGGCAGAGCAGCCCGACAACTCGCAGGCCCTGGAAGAGGCAGCCCGCCTGGTCGGGGTTCGGGTCCGTGCCCTGGAGGCCGAAGGGTCTTTCGAACCAGCCATCCAGGCATGTCGGACCTTGCTGGCCGAGCACCCCGGCTCACCGGGGATCCAGGACGAACTGGCCCGGCTTTACGGAACCTGGATTGCCGCCGAGACCGGGGAGGGGCGGTTCCAATCCGCCATCGCCGTGGCCCGGGATTGGGCGGCAGCCCAACCCGAGAACGTCCAGGCCTCGGTGGCCGTGGCACGCTCGTATGGCGCCTGGGCCGATTCCTTTGAAGCCCAGGGAGACCACCTGCAGGCCGTGGCCTGTTTCCAGGAGCTTCTGGAGATCCAGCCGAGCAACGAGATGGTGCGGGGTGAGATCTTCCGGCTTCACGAGGCCTGGTCGCATTCTGCCGAAGAGCAGGGCCACTTCGAGGAGGCCATCACCGCCCTGCGGCACCTGTTGGAGTCCCAGCCGGAGAGCTCCCTGGCCTTGGAAGGGATCCCTCGCCTTTATCAAGCCTGGATTCGTTCCCTGCAGGCTGCCGGTCGACACGAGGAGGCCCTCGCCCGAGTGGCGGATCTCCAGGCCCACATGCCCGACCCGGAACAGGCGCAGGGTCTGCGCTTGCAGATCTTCAATGACTGGGCATCGGGTCTGCAGAAGGATGGAGAGTTCGAAGCCGCCATCGCGGTCTTCGAACGCCTGGCAGAGCTCGACCCGGTGGACGAGGCGCCCGTCCGGGAGATCCGAAGAATCCACCTGGCCTGGGCGGAAGCCCTGCAGGCCGAGGACCTTGAGGAAGAGGCCCTGGCTGTCCTGCAGGCTCTCCTCGAGCGTGAACCGGATTTGGACGAGGCGCACCGCGCGCAGACGCAACTCTTCCTCCGTTGGGCCGGACGCCATGCCCGGAACGAGGAGTCCCAGCAGGCCCTGGAGGTTCTGGAACGGGCCCTGCGGGTTCGACCCGGCGATCCGGATTTGACCTCGGAGATGGCCCGGCTGTATGGCCAGTGTTCGTCGGCCGAGGAGTCGAGAGGGCGACTGGAGCAGGCCCTGGAGATCCAGGAACGCCTGGCGGCTCTCCAACCCGAGAACCTCCAGGCGCGGGAGGCCATCGCCCGTCTGCACGCTCTGCGGGCCGCCGAGGCCCGGGCCCAAGGCCGCTTCCAGGACGCCATCGCCATCCTGGAGGCCTTGGTCCAGGCGGATCCCGACCGGGTCTCGGTTCCGGAGCAGATCGTCGCAACCTGCGACGAGTGGGCTCGGGACCTGGAGGAGAAGGGGCAGCCCCTGGGAGCCGTCGAGGTGCTCGAGAACCTGCTGCGCCGGGTGCCCGAGCACCCGGACGCAGGCCTGCGGATTTCCGCCCTGAAGGTCGTGGAAGCTCGTCGTCTGGAGTCCGAAGGACTGCTGGAAGAGGCCCTGGCCCTCTTCCAATCTGCTTCCTCTGCCGAGCCTGGTGACGAGGCGCTGGCCGGGATGGTTCGCGTGAACCGCGCCCTGGCCTCCAGGGCTCAGGCGGAGGACCGTCCGGAGGAGGCCATCCGGGTCTGCGAGCAGATCCTGCAGCTTCAGCCTCAGGATCCCGAGACCCTGGCCCGGATCGAAGAGCTCCGGATGGACCTGGCCGACAAGCGCTTCCGCGAAGGGCGCGAGGACGAGGCTCGGGATTTCTACCGGAACCAGCTTCTGCTGGACCCGGCGAATCCTCGTTCACATCAGGGAATCCGCAGGATCTTCGACCCGGCCACCCGTCCGGTGGAGCTGGTCTCCTTCTATCGCGGCCTGCTGGAGGCCGATCCCGAGACCCCCGCTCGCCTGGAGAATCTGGCCCAGGCCTGCGAGGATGTGGGGAAGGATTCCCTGGCTGTGGTCAACCTTCAGCGCCTGCTGAAGCGAGAGCCGAACCTTCAAGCCGGTCTCCGTCTGGCCCGAGCCTATGTTCGCCTGGGCAAGCCGCAGGCGGCGCAGCGGGCGGCGCGACGGGCCTTGGAGTTGGACCCCGGGTTCGCTCCGGCCCACCGCACCCTGGTCGAGGTCTGTCTGGAAACCGGTCAGAGGGAGAAGGCCTTTCAGGCCGCTCAGGTGATGAATCAGCTCCGCGGCTTGGAGCCGGCCGAGGGCGAATGGTTGCTGGGGCAGTTCCCTGAACTCTCCAAGGCGCCGGTCGAGCCCCCGCGCACGCGCCGGAAGTCCGGGGCAGCCAGGCCGGCGCCGGCGAAGGAGCAACCTGCCCCGGTGGTCGAGGAGCCCGCGCCGGTGGCAGAGGAGCCTGCGGGGAAGGCACCTGCGTCCAAGAAGGCTTCCAAGGCAGGCAAGGGAAGCTCTGGAAAGGCCGCCAAGAAGAAGGGGAAGGCCAAGAAATAGCCCCCAGCCTCCGGGGGGCCAGGGGTCCTGGGCCCGGATTCCGGGGGGGACTCAGGATTGGATCAGGAGAAGTTCGTAGCCATCCTGCACGGGTCGGCCCAGGGCTCGGCATTGCAGCGGGTTGGAACCCACCAGGATGTGGGCTGGGCCTTCGTAGGGGATGGCCTTCTGCCAGGGGAAGGCGCCCTGGCACTCCAGGATTTGCGTGGCCATCTGGCCACGCAGGTCCTGTTCGGAGAGGTTCGGGCCGCGCCAGGACACGACCCGACCGCTGGCATCCAGCCGCAGGATTCCTGCGGAAAGCTGATCCAACCAGGAGACCAGGTGGTCCCGGTCGCGCCTCACCTCATCGGCCTCGCGACGGATGTGGTCGTGTTTCCGTTTCTGACGGAGGATGGACTTGAGGCGGGCCAGGAACTCCTGCGGCTTGAAGGGCTTCTTGAGGTAGTCACAGGCTCCCATGTCCAGAGCCGTCATGACGTCCTGGATATCGTCACGCACCGTCAGGAAGAGCACGGGGATCTCCTGAAGGACGGGGTCCTGCTTGAGGGCCGCCAGGGCCTCGAAACCTCCCATGACCGGCATCATCGCGTCCATGATGATGACGTCGGGCAGGAATCGGCGGGCCACTTCCAGGGCCTCCGCTCCGTTCGAAGCGCAATCCGTGCACAGTCCCAAGGTCTCGACCCAACCTTTGACCAGGGCGACCATGGCCGTCTCGTCGTCAACGATCAGGACTCGCTCGCAGGAAGAATCTGAGTTCATGGCCATTCGCCTTCGCTTGTCCGAGATGGAAGTCCTTCGTCCCGCAGGGGGCCTGCAAGCCTTCGGCAGTCGCGGCGTGTTCATTCGCCCAACAGGGGCACCACGACGTCTTCGAAGGTCTTCTTGGGGGCGAATCCCGTGTGTCTGAACACGATGTTGCCCTTCCGGTCCACCACCAGCGTGGTCGGGATGCTCCGGATCGGGCCGACGACCTTCTCGAAGGTGGCCTGGACCTTCTGTCCCGCCGGGTTGTCCAGGTCCATCGAAGGGTCGTTGAACTTCTGGTCTCGGACGAAGCGGGTGTGGACTTCGGGGCTTCGGTCCATCGAGAATCCGACCACCTGCAACCCTCGGCTGCCGTACTGCTTCTGAAGAGCGATGAATCCGGGGATCTCGTCGCGGCATGGAGGGCACCAGGAGGCCCAGAAAGCGAGGATGAGGACCTTTCCCTGCAAAGCCTTGGCCTGGATGGGGCGACCGTTGGAATCGGTCAGGCTCCAGTCGGGCATCCGTCCCAGGACCTTGTTGGAGCTCGCCTGGGCGGTGGGAAAGGTTCCGACCCAGAGCAAGAGGGCCAGCAACAGCGCGAGGGCGCCTTTGGCGTGTCTGGACATGCGCAAACCTCCAAGCCCGGCCTCGAGGGGTGGCGGGATGTCTGGTTCAACCTGCCAGGGATGGAAAGGTTCCTTGCTGGAGCGGCAGGGAGGGTTCGCCGTGGAGGGAATTGCCCTGTCGCCATGGCCCCTCGATTTCCCGAAGGTGGGTTCGCTCCGCCTGCCGGCCAGAACCGACTGACTGCCAGTCAGTCGGAGCGCTATGCCCGGCCGCTGCTGCTACCCGAGATCGGGGCCGAGGGTCAGGAACGCCTGGCCGCCTCGCGGGTCCTGGTGGTGGGCCTCGGTGGCCTGGGCTGTCCGGCCAGCGCCTACCTGGCCGCGGCCGGAGTCGGCACCCTGGGCCTGATGGACGGGGACCGGGTCGAGTTGTCCAACCTGCACCGGCAGGTCCTGTACCGCCAGGAGGACCTCGGACGTCCCAAAGTCGAGAGTGCGGTCCGGGCTCTGTTCGGGTTGAACCCCGAGGTTCACCTCGTGCCCCATCCCGGGCGCCTGACCGCGACGAATGCGCTGGGGATCGTCGGGGGCTATCACGTGGTGGTCGGCGCATGCGACAATCATGCCACGCGCTACGCGTTGAACGATGCCTGCGTGAAGGCCGCCAGACCCCTGGTGGATGCCTCGGTCCGGCGCTTCGAGGGACGCCTGGCCCTGTACTGCCCGGGCTCGGGTTGCCTGCGCTGCCTCTTCCCGCAGCCCCCCGAGGCCGCCGAGGTGGGCGGGGTGGCGGCCGTCCAGGGGATCCTGGGCCCCCTGCCGGGGATCATGGGTTGCCTGGAAGCCCTGGAGGTCCTGAAGGTCCTGCTGGGCCTGGGTCGCCCCCTCTCCGACCGCTTGCTGCTCTTCAACGGTCTGTCTGGAGAGCAGAGGCTGTTGAAGCGGGGGCGGAACCCGGCCTGCCCGGTGTGTGGCGATCGACCGGCCCCGGCGAGGCCACGATAGAAGATTCGCGGGCCCAGGCCTGCAAGCGAGGAGACGAACCATGCAGAGAACCGAGATTCAGGAGATCGGCCCGGAGGAGGCCTGGCGCGCGATCCAGGCCCGCTCCGAGATCCAGGTCGTGGACGTGCGCGACCCGGAATCCTACCTGGCCCACCACGTGCCCGGGGCACTGTCGATCCCTCTGGCCGGACTGCCACGGCGGGTCGGCGAGCTGGACCCGTCGCGTCCGGTCTACGTGCTTTGCATGAAGGGCAAGCGCTCGCTGGAGGGAGCCCAGGTTCTGCAAGAGCAGGGCTTTGCAGAGGTGTTCACGGTGGCCCGGGGAACTGATGGCTGGAAGGACATGGGCCTGCCCCTCGAGTCCTGATCGCCCCTGGAGGACGGATGTTCTCTTCCCCCCTTGGTGGACGCAAGACGGTCATCGCCGCCATGGTCGGCCTGGTCGCGCTCCTGGTTCTTGTCCTCTTCCTGGTCCTGTGGTTGGTTCACCCGCCTCTGGCCCGGGTCTTCCTGGTGTTGGTGGTTCTGGCGCTGGGCTATGCCCAGGCGGTGGAGCCTTTCTGGGTCGATTTTCGGACAGTGTCGGTCGGGATTCGGGGACTTCCCGGCGCCTGGGAGGGAACCCGCGTCGTGCTGCTCTCCGACCTGCACCTGGGCTTTGCAGCTTCCTCCGGGTGGCTGCGCCGGGTCTTCGCGCAGGTTCTGGAGCGCCGTCCTGACCTGATCGTCTTGACGGGGGACCTCTTCGCGGGGGGCACCCGCGGCACTCCCAAGGAGGCGGCGGAGTTGGCCGCTCTGACGGCTCCCCTGGGAACCTTTGCGGTGCTTGGCAACCACGACCACTTCGCCCAGACCTCCGCAGTGCGCCAGGCCCTGGAGGATGCGCGAATCACCCTCCTGAGCAACCAGGCTCTTCCCCTCCATCGGGGGGGCGAGCGCTTGTGGCTGGCCGGGGTGGACGACGTGGGGACCGGCTACGACGATCTCGAGAGGACGCTGAGGGACGTCTCCGAAGGGGAGACCACCATCCTGCTGTGCCACAATCCCGACCTGGTCGAGGAGGTCTCGGAGCGTCAGGTCCCCCTGATGCTCAGCGGACACACCCACGGCGGGCAGGTCTGTCTGCCGTTCCTGGGCCCGGTCTACTGTTTCTCTCGTTTCTATCGACGCTATGCCGCCGGGCTGTTCCAGGTCGGCCCCACCTCGCTCTATGTCAATCGGGGCTTGGGAAAGGCCTCGCTGCCGTTTCGCTTCCTGTGCCGTCCAGAGGTGACGATCCTGGTCTTGAGGTCCTCCTGAAATCATGCAGGTGCGCCCCATTCGTCTCATTCCGGAAGTCCACTCTCGCGTCTGGGGTGGAGACCTCCTGGCGCGGCGTTTCGCCCGCTGCCCCCACTCCGGGGACCCCATCGGCGAGTCCTGGGAGGTTCACGGAGACCTGCTCGTCGCCCGGGGGCCCGATCAAGGCCTGACCCTGGATGCACTGGCCCGGCGCGAGGGCGAGGCCCTCCTGGGGCGAAGGTGCCCGCCAGGTCCGACCTTTCCCTTGCTGGTCAAGTGGTTGGACTGCCGGGATTGGCTCTCCGTGCAGGTGCATCCGGACGATGCCGTGGCCCGAAGCCTGACGGGCGACCCGACCGCTCGCGGCAAGACCGAGTGCTGGTACGTGGCCGAGGCCGAGGAGGGGGCCGAGGTGATTCACGGATTGGCTGCGGGCGTCTCGGTGGACGACCTGGCTCGAGCCCGTGGCCGCGAGGTCCTGTCATGTCTGCAGCGCCAGGTGGTCCACGCAGACCAGATCCTCTACACTCCGGCTGGGACGGTCCATGCCCTGGGCCCGGGGTTGCTGTTGCTGGAGATCCAGCAGAGCAGCGATCTGACCTACCGCCTCTATGATTGGGGGCGGATCGGGTTGGACGGAAGCCCCCGGGCACTCCACCTGCCCGAGGCCGTCCGGTCGCTGCGGGACTCCCGTCCCGAGCCTCTCTGGCGCCTGCCCTTGGCGGGGGTGGGGCAGCCTCGGCTGGCCTGCCTTCACTTCGCCCTGGAGACCCTGACCGGTTCCGCCACCTGGAGCCCCGCTGGTCTCAGCCTGGAGATCCTGGCCGTGGTCCGGGGGGAGGGTCGTCTGGAAGCCGACGGCCAGGCCGAGAGGCTCCAGCCCGGCGACGTCCTGCTCGTGCCGGCCAGCGCCCGGGAGGTGCATCTGGATCTCCCGGACGGAGGTCTGGTGGTCCGAACTCACCTGCCGGAACCGTCATGAGCGCGCAGGAGTCCGACCCGGTCGGTCCAATTCCGATCGCGATGCCTGCAACCGTCGGAATCGTCGGCGCCACGGTGGCCGGTCTGGCCCTGGCATGTGGGCTGGCCGGCCAGGGCGTGGCCTGCGTCGTCCTGGACCAGGGTTCGCCGGCCCCTGAGGATGGTCAGTCGGTGACCCTGGGGCCGCGCTCCTTGGAGGCCCTGGCCCGCTGGGGCCTGGTTGGGCGGTTCCAGGAACTGTCTCCCGCCCTGCGGCGGGTCCGGGCCTTCTGTCAGGGGCAGGAGCTGGGGTGTGTGTCCACCTCCGAGTTGCCGACCCGGCATCCCTTCTACGCCTGTCCGACCCGAGGGGGTCTGCGCCGGGTGCTGGCCGAGGTCGCGCGCTCCTCCGGGCTGGTCGAGATGGCATCCTGCGCTCGGGTGGTCGGGCTCCAGGCCCGCTCGCAGCGGGTGCGAATCCTGCTGGGAGACGGGAGCACGCGGACGTTTCGCTTCCTGGCGGCCGCCTGTGCCTCAATCCGCCGTCTGCTGGACATCCCCTTGCTGCCGGCACCAGGGCTTTCCTGGCGCGCCTCGGGCTGCGCTTCGAGCGCTCCCCAGGAAGAACTGGGGCTCTTCCTGGGACCTTCCGGGATGGCCTGGACCTGCCCCCGGGTGGGAGAGAGCCCCTTCCTGGCCGCCGAGGCCTGGGAGGAGGCGGTCGACCCGCGGCAATTGGGCCGGGAACTGCATCTCCCCGGGGAGTTCACCCTGGCCGTGGAGCCTGGCGGCTTGGAGGTGGGCACGGCCTCGACCTGGAGCGTGGGCCCGGTCTTCCTGCTGGGCGCGGGCGCCCGAAGCCTTTCCGCGGGAGCCTGGAGAAGCGCGGATGCCGACGTGGCCGAGGCGGAGGCACTGGCCTGGCGCCTGGCGGCTGTCCACCGGGGAGCCCCGGAGGGACTGTTGGAAGGCTACGAACTGGAGCGCGCTGCCCAGACCCGGGCCCGGGTTGCCCTGGCCCGATCCTGGATCCCGCGCTTGTGTCGCCCCGCACTGGTTCGGGGCCTGGTTCCATTCCTGCGCGTTGGCTTGTTCCGTTACCCTTTGGGGCAGGCCCTGGGTGGGTTGTCGGGCTCCTGCCGGCCTTCCGCGTGGTGCCTCGACGAGCGCCCTCGCCGGCGTCGCCCTCCGCCCCTGCCGGGAATGCGGTTGCCCGAGGTGCGTTTTGAGGATGAGGCGGGCCGCCGTGGCTGGCTCTTGGACCTGGTGGGGCCGCGTCCCCTGGTCCTCCGTTTTGGAGAGGGGCCTTCCCTAGGAAGGGTCCGGGTCTCGGCCAGGGACCGTGGGCCAGCCATCCTCCATGACGGGGACGGAAGTCTTCAGCGCGCCCTGAACGGAAGGCCTGGAGAGGTCCTGGTGGTGCGGCCGGATGGCGTAGTGGGTTATCGGGCCTGGCCGGAGGACCCGAAGCGCACGGCAGCCTGGTTGGCCGGTCTGGAGGGGGCATGACCTCCAGGATCCCCCCGCTCTGCGAGAGCGCCTACTCCCGATCGGCGTTCCGGGTCCTGGGACTGTCTGCCGAACAGCCGCCCGAAGCGCTGGAGGCGGCGGCACGCGAGGCCCTGGCCGTGGCCTCCCGGGGTGTCGCTCGCCGCCCGGCGGGAGACCTTCCCTGGCTCCCCGAGGTCCGCCAGGATCCGGCCAACCTGCGGCGCGCGATCCAGGTCCTGTCCGAGGTGGATGGGCGCCTGCGCGAGCGCCTGCTGTGGCCGCATCAGCGGACCCCCGTCGACCGGGAAGCCCTTCAAGCCGCACAGGCCGGCCGCTTCGAGATCGCCGTCGAGTTGTGGCAGAGCGCCTGGAAGGAGGAGCCGGGATGGCGAACCACGGCCGCGCACAACCTGGCGGTCCTCTACCATTCGCGGGCCCTCTCGGCTCCACGAGGTCCAGCCGTCGCCATTCGCGACTTCGAGCAGGCCCGGGTGTGGTGGCGCCATCTCGTGGACGGGGGACGCCTGGAACCCCTGTTCCTGGATGGCGAGGGGCAACAGGCACAGGCCAGGGACCTCCTGGCCCGGCTGGAGCGTTCGATCTCCCGGGAGCTTCAGGATCTCTTGTCCCCCGGGCGGCAAGGAGCCTCGGGCGGCGGCCTCATCCCGCTCTTTGGTCCCGGCTGGATCGGCCAGGAAGAGGTGGGCTACGAGAGCCACCAGGCGCGTCGCGCGGGGATGCTCATCGCCCTGGAGGAGGCCGAGGAGGCCGTGCGCCAGGGAAACCGGGAGGCCGTCGAGTCGGCAATCCAGAGAGCCCGGGACATGGCCAGCCTCCCTGCGGATGCCCGGGGCGTGGAGGACGCCTGGCGCAAGATGGCCACCCGCCTGGTTTCCCGGGGACTCGTGCCGGTGTCTCGTCCCCCCCTGGTCATCTCCTTCTCGGGCCTGGGGACGGCCCTGGTCGGGATGGAGCGGGTGGACCCGGCCAGCTACTCCTACGAGTCGCGCCTGATGTTCATCGTGGGGCACCTGCCCGTGCTTCCCCTGGGGCGCTATCGTGTCCGACAACGAGCCGACGGAGCCCCGGAGTTCCTGGGGCGTCTTCCCGTCGACGGCTTGACCTTGATCCACGGCCTGCTGGCTGTCGGAGGCGTGATGCTGTGCTTGTGGGGGGCGACCCACCTGACCCGGATGCACGGCCATCGGCTGGATCACCTGTTGGCCTCTGGAAGTTCGGCGCTCAGCGGTCCGGCGTCCCTTTCCCGCCAGGAGGCCCGTGACCTGGAGTTCTCGCACGCGGCTCGGCTGGTCAAACTGGCGGAGCTCGACCAGGTCTTGCGGAATCTGGATTCTGAGAGGCGACGCCTGTCGAGTGAGGAGCTGCCCCGACTGGAGCGCAAGCTGGCCCAGGTCGCTTCCCTTTCGAGAACGGACGCCACCCACCAGCGTCAGATTCAAGAGCTCAGGACCCGGATCGAGAGCGCACGCACCCGTCTTGAGGAGATTCCTGAAGAGTTGGAGTCGGTTCGCCGCCTGACCCGGGAGATCGAGGCTTTGGAGAATCCCCTGAGATGAAGGCCCGTCGCCTGGTTCCCACCCCAGCGGTCTCCAAGTTCCTGGCTTCCCTGGGGGAGACCTGGGTCATGGAGGCCGGCTCGGAGCTCTTGTCGACGCCGGATGGTCCCCTTCAGGCCTTGGGCCGGGTCCTGCTGGCGGGCGAGAGGGTCACCCTGTTGAGCGCCGGCCCCGAGGTTGGCACCGTCGGATACGCTCGGCGCCTGGCTCATCTGATGTTGGGCCCGCTTTCGGGTGACACCCTGCTCTTCCTGGATGAGATGGGCCGGACCGTGGAGACCCCGCTGAGGACCCTGTCCCGCCCCGGGGTGCGGCGGCGTTTCCATTTCTCGCTGGTCCTGGCGGAGGGCGCCGGCGACCTGAAGGACGCCAGCACCATCGATTCGGTCATGTCCGAGGCCCTGGGGCGTGAGGTTCGGGCCAATCCGACGGGCCTGAACACCCTGGATGACGAGATGACCGCCCTGGCTCGCGCCCAACCCGAACTGCCGACGCTGTCCGCGGCGGCTCGAGCCCTGGGCCTCTTCCTGGGCGCCAGCCTGATGCTCCCGGGGGGGAACCGGATTCTGGAGGAGGGTCTGCCCGTCTTCGAATTCCGGACCCTGGTCGGTCCGTTGCGGCTTCGTGCAGGAGAGGTGGCCCGGGAGGTCCTGTTGCGCCCCGAGGGGGGAGGTCTTCTGGCCGAGGCGGCCCGGACCGTCGGCCTGCTGGCCAGGGACCCTTCTGCCTTCCCGCCCGAGGGGATGCTGGCCTGGGTCGAGTGGGCAGCCCCAGCCGAGCCGGCCCCGGGCGGAGACGGCCGCCTGGCGGCCGAGATGGGTCGAGGTCGGCGTCTGGCCCTCCTGGATCGAGGGGAATTGGACGACCTTCCCGAGTTGTCCCGAATCTGGAGATGCGCCGGGTGTGGGCGGCTCCATCAGGAGGTGAAGAGCCTTCCGGCTTCCGGGCTCGTCCTGGAGCGGGATCGCCTGGCGGCCCGCCGGATCGTGGCGGCCTCTTCCCGCGAGGTCCCTTGCGAGTGTGGAGGCATGCTCCCCCAGAAGAGCCTTCAACACGCGATGTTCGCCCGTTTCCTGGATTGGCCGGGGGTGGACGTGTGCTTTGAGCTCGAGCGATGGCCCGACGGGCGCCTGGTGGAATCCTGGTCCCTGAATGAACCGGCCGGTGCGGTGCGCCTCTTCCCTGGGACGCCCTCCGTCGCGGTCTTCCAGGAGATCTTGGGACGGCGCGATTCTCTGTGCTCGCTCTGGCTTGATCTGTTGGCCCGGGCCAGCCGCAGCGGTCAGGCCGAGGCGGCCCCGGCGGGCGAACTGACCTGGCTGGTCGCCTTGCCGGGAGGCGAGCCCGAGACCACGGCGCACCGCCTTCAAGATCTGCTCGGTCCGCTGCGCGGCTGGACGACCCGATCGGTGTCGATCGTGGGAGAGAATTCGGAGGCGAAACCCTCGTTACGGAGCTGGGCCGGCGAGTTTTCGGCCCGGCTGGAGGGAGGTGGGGTGGGGGCGCTCGCCCTGGTGGACTGGCCGGCCTACGTCGAGAGGGTGCGCCAGGCTCTCGACAGGGAGGGCATGGTCCACGAACCCGACGGGCAGTGCCCCGAGCGTCTTTTGTTGCATGAGCACCATTCCTGGGCGGCCCTCGATCTGGCTGGCGCCCTGGAAGAGGGGATCCGAATCGGGCTGCACCCCGAGGAAGTCGCCGTGGGGGCGGTCCGACGCGCCCGGCGCACCCTGCATCAAGTGCGGGCCGCCGCCGATCTGGCCGAGACGCTGGTCCCTCAGGGGCATGTGGAGGTCGAACCTCGCCGGCGTCGGCTGTGCGTGCGTCACCCGGGCGGGCAACTCGTGGAGCTCTCCCTGGATACCGTCCTGGCCAGTCCCGAGGGGCCCGAGCGTTACCTGAGGTTCCATCTGGGACCGGAGTCACCCTCCTTGGAGACCTGCCGCTGCGGAGCGCCCGCCCACCTGGCCGTCAAGGTCCGCGGAGCCGCCTGGCTGGCCGCCCTTCCCACCGGACGGGCGGAACGCCTGGCCCGTCTCCCGATCCAGGGCCCGGTTCAGGTCCTCGTCCGCGAGTGTCCGGATCATCTGGTCTACCTGGACTGGTCGGATCTGGACCGTGACGGGGTGGCCCGTGAAGACCTGGAGAGCCTTCTGGAACGGGATTTGGACCGCACGGGGGGGCGCTTCCAGGTGCTGGCCCTGGCCGACCCGACGCACTGGGCGGTCGCCTTCGTGGGGCGGGACGCCGCCTCGCTGGCCTGCCACCCCGGCCTGCTGGCCGGGGTTTGTGAGGCGGCCAGTCTGGGGATTCCAGAGAGTGTGGAGGTGGCCGCCCCCGACGTGAACCTCTTGCTGGCTGGCCAGCCCGATATCCCCGCGCCCGTGTTGGCGCGTCTGGGCGAGAGGGCTCTTCAGCGTTTGAAGGAGGGGCCCGGCGCCGGTGGCCAGGTGGGTTGGACCGCTCATCTGGAGCGCGGCGCCCCTCGGGGGCGATTCCTGATTGAGGGAATCGAGGACCTCCAGGTGTGAATGCAGACCTTCCGGGCGCAGGGTTCGGCCGGCGTCGCGAGAAGGAGGCGAGGTTCGCAAGAGGTTTCAGGGGTTGCCGGCAGGCAGCCCTGGAGGGTTCTGGCCCAGCGCCTGGGAACGACGTTGGCCCGGAATCCGGGTGGACGTGGGACGTCTGCCCTGCGCTAGAGGTCGGATTGAGGAGGACTTATGTGGGAGCCGTTTACGGAGAGGGCGCGGCGCTCGATCGTGCTGGCCCAGGAAGAGGCGCAGAGGCTCGGGAACAACTATATCGGGACCGAGCACCTGCTGCTGGGCATCATCTCGGAGGGCGAAAGCGTCGCCGCCAAGGTCCTGGAGGCCCTGGGCGTCAATCTCCAGAAGGTCCGCAATGAGGTGGAGTCCATCGTCGGCAAGGGGGGGCAGCCTACCCAGCACGAGATGGTCTTTACGCCGCGGGCCAAGCGGGTGATCGAGCTGGCCTTCGAGGAGGCGCGCGCGCTGGCCCACAATTATATCGGGACCGAGCACTTGCTGCTGGGTCTGGTCCGCGAGGGGGAGGGCGTTGCCGCCAGGGTTCTGTCCAACCTGGGCGTCGAGCCCGCCAAGGTCCGTTCGGAGATCACCAAGCTCCTGGGGGTCGAGACGGCCGCCACGCCGACTCGCGAGAAGACCAAGACCCCGACCTTGGACTCCTACGGTCGGGACCTGACCCAACTGGCCCGCGAGAACAAGCTCGATCCGGTCATCGGCCGGAACAAGGAAATCGAGCGGGTCATCCAGGTCCTCTCACGGCGCACCAAGAACAACCCGGCCTTGATCGGCGAGCCGGGCGTCGGCAAGACGGCCATCGTCGAGGGCCTGGCTCAGCGCATCCTCAAGAGTGAGGTCCCCGAGCTGCTGCGCGACAAGCGGGTGATCTCCCTGGATCTGGCGGGTCTGGTGGCGGGAACCAAGTACCGGGGCGAGTTCGAAGAGCGCCTCAAGAGGGTGATGGAGGAAATCCGCGCAGCGGCCGGCGAGATCGTGTTGTTCGTGGACGAGCTGCACACCATCGTCGGAGCCGGGGCGGCTGAAGGCGCCATCGATGCCTCCAACATCCTGAAGCCCTCGTTGGCCCGGGGCGAGTTGCAGTGCATCGGCGCCACCACCCTCGACGAGTACCGCAAGTACATCGAGAAGGACTCGGCCCTGGAGAGGCGTTTCCAGCCCATCCAGGTGGGGGAGCCGACGGTGGACGAGGCCATCGAGATCCTCAAGGGCCTGAGAGACCGCTACGAGGCCCACCACAAGGTGCAGATCACCGATGAGGCCCTGACGTCTGCAGCTCGCCTGGCGGATCGCTATATCTCGGATCGCTTCCTGCCGGACAAGGCCATCGACGTGATGGACGAGGCGGCCAGCCGCGTGCGCCTGCAGGCCACCCTGCCCCCCGTCGAGCTTCGGGAGGTGGAGGCCGAGCTGCGCAAGATCCGCGGCGAGAAGGAAGCGGTCATCAAGAACCAGGAGTATGAGAAGGCCGCCCAGCTTCGCGAGAAGGAAGAGCTGGTCCGCAAGCGCCGCGAGGACCTCGAGCGCGAGTTCCGCGAGCGCAAGTTCAACGTGCGCGACAGCGTGAACAAGGTCACCGAAGAGGACATCGCCCAAATCGTGTCCACCTGGACGGGGGTTCCGGTCAGCAAGCTGGCTGAAGCCGAGACCGTCAAACTGCTGGGGATGGAGTCCTCCCTGCACGAGCGGGTGATCGGCCAGGAAGAGCCGGTCACCGTGATCACCCGGGCCATCCGCCGGGCCCGGGCGGGCCTGAAGGATCCCAAGCGCCCCATCGGCTCGTTCCTCTTCCTGGGCCCGACCGGCGTGGGCAAGACCGNNGCCGAGTTCCTCTTCGACGACGAGGAGGCCATGGTCCGGATCGACATGTCGGAGTACATGGAGAAGTTCGCCGTCTCACGGCTGGTCGGCGCACCTCCCGGATACGTCGGCTTCGAGGAGGGCGGTCAGCTCTCCGAGTCGGTTCGGCGCAAGCCCTATTCGGTCGTGTTGCTGGACGAGATCGAGAAGGCGCATCCGGATGTGTTCAACATCCTGTTGCAGGTCCTGGAGGATGGTCGCCTGACCGACGCCCAGGGCCGCACCGTGGACTTCAAGAACGCCGTGATCGTGATGACCTCGAATATCGGCGTGGCCGGCCTGGACGCCGGTCCGCAGATCGGCATCCGGGGAGCCCGGGACGAGGGCCCTCGCGAGGTTCGCCACGAGCGGATGCGCAAGAAGATCCTGGACGAGATCAAGAAGATCTTCAAGCCGGAGTTCATCAACCGCGTGGACGAGATCGTGGTCTTCCACTCCCTGGAGATGGAGGAGATCCAGCAGATCGTCGATCTGATGATCCAGAAGGTGCGCCACGAGGTCGAGGCCCAGCAGCGGCGGATGGAGGTCACTCCGGCGGCCAAGGAGGTCCTGGCCAAGGCCGGTTACGATCCGCAGTATGGAGCCCGCCCGTTGCGCCGCGCCATCCAGCGGATGGTGGAGGATCCCCTGGCCGAGGAGTTCCTGCGGGGGACCTTCCCCGAGGAGTCCACGGTCCTGGTGGACGTGGATCCGGACAACCCCGAGAATCTGCTCTTCACCCGGGCTGAGTTGCCGGAGGAGGAGGAGTTCGAGCAGCCGGTGGCGGCCGAGTAGGCTGGACCATCCTGACAGTCGGAGGCCCGGGATCCTCGATCCCGGGCCTCTGACGATTTCTGGGGACGGGACATCGGAGGCGCTCTTCAGCGCCTTCCTGCGCCCCGGCTCCTGCTCCCTGCGCGCAGGAGCCGTCGCTCACCGTCTCGTATTGCCTCGACATGATTGAACGCGTTCTTCTTCTGGTCATGGATGGCTGCGGCGCCGGCACCGCCCCCGACGCTGAGCTCTTTGGGGACACGGGCGCCAACTGCGGGAACACGCTGGTCAACGTCGCTCGAGCCGCCGGCGGCCTGAAGATTCCCACCCTGCGCAGGTTGGGTCTGGGGAATGCCCTGGACCTGGAGGGAGCGGGACCCTGCCCCGAGCCGATCGGTTCCTTCGGGCGCCTGCAGGAACGCTCCATGGGGGGCAAGGACACGGTGACCGGGCACTGGGAGATGATGGGCATCCTGGTGGATCGCCCCTTCCCGGCCTACCCGGATGGTTTCCCCGCGGACCTGGTTGCGGCGTTCGAGAAGGCCATCGGCGTGGGAGTCCTGGGCAACTATCCGGCCTCGGGAACCGACATCATCCGAGACCTGGGGCCGGAGCACCTGCAGACCGGCAAGCCGATCCTGTACACCAGCGCTGACAGCGTCTTCCAGGTGGCCTGCCACGAGGAGGTCGTTCCGATCGAGAGGCTGTACGAGATCTGCCGGATCGCTCGGGGGATCCTGCAGGGCGAGCACGGGGTCCAGCGCGTGATCGCGCGCCCGTTCGAAGGAAAGCCCGGCGCCTTCCGGCGCACCGAGCGCCGCAAGGACTTCCCGCTGGATCCCCCCACAAACGTCCTGGACCACCTGGTCGCCGCCGGGATCCAGGTCGCCGGCGTGGGCGTGGTCCCTGAGGTTTTCGGAGGGAGGGGCTTTACCTGGAGCCGGCGGACCCAGACCAACCAGGAGCACTACCAGGCCACCCTGGAGGCGATGCGGACAGATTGTCGGCTGGTCTTCACCAACTTCGAGGACTTCGACATGCTGTACGGTCATCGCCAGGATGCTGCGGGCTTCGCACGCGCCCTGGAGACCTTCGATGGGTATCTCGAGGACTTGATCGGCCGATTGCAGCCGACGGACCTGCTGATCCTGACGGCGGATCATGGCAATGACCCGACCACGCCCAGCACCGACCATGCCCGTGAGTATGCGCCGCTGGTCGTCTACTCGCCCGCCCTGTCCGGAGGCCGGGATTACGGGATTCGAGGGACCTTCTCCGACCTGGCGGCCACCCTGGCCCAGGTCTTCAAGGTCCCGGCACCTGCCGTGGGAGACTCGCTTCTGGCTTGACAAGGTCCGGGGGGGCCTGACGGCGGGGAAAGGAAGACGTCCTTCCGGCCAGATGCAGGGTCAGGGGACGGAAGACCGGCCGGTCAGACAGGGGGGCATCCTGAAACCAATGGCTCAAGAGCCGGTTTATGCCCGCCTGCGAGGTGAACCGGACCGTGAATCGTGCTGCCCAGGCCAGGCTCAACGCCATCCTCTTGAATCTGGCCCTTCTGGGGACGGGCCTGCTCTTTCGTCAGCTCAAAGCCAATCCGCAAGCCGGCTGGTCCAATCTGGAGACTCACGTGGTTGTCGGGGGGGGGACCTTCCCCCCGACCCGGCTGGTCCTGCCCCTGGCGACGGACCTGCTCGCCCTGGCGCTGGTGCTCCTGGCTGCCCTGATCGTCCTCGAGTTGCTGGTGCTCCTGCTCCCGGCGCAAGCGCGTCCACGGGCCTGGGTGGTGGTCGTGGCCCAGGTCCTGCTCGTGCTCGGGGGGGGGAGTCGGTGCCGAGCTCTCGGCCCGGAGCAGGCTCTGGCCCTTCCGGGAGCAGTTCTACCTGGCCCCTCACGCGGCCCGTTACTGGACCTTCAATCGCCACACGACGCACCCGAGCTTCACCGTGAATTCCCACGGCCTGAGAGGGGTCGAGATCGATCCGGACCGCCGACCCGGAGAGTTCCGCATCTTGTGCCTCGGGAACTCGGTCTCAGCCGGAGACAACCTCTCCGAGACCCAGACCTATCCCTTCGTCATGCAGGGCTACCTGCGCCAGAGGTCTCCCAATGCCTGGATCCGGGTCCAGAACGGAGCGGTCTTCGGTTACTCGATCTGGCAGGGAAAGATGGTCTTCGAGGAGATCGTCGACGTCTTCAAGCCGGATCTGGTCATCCTGGGCTTCTCCTACTTCGACGTCCACCTGGTCGACGAGAATGGGGACCCCGCGCGCTCCCACCAGGGGGTCTTGACTCGCCTGCGGGCCCTGGGCTTCGAGAGCATGCTCTACATGACGTTTCGCCAGGCCATCTTGACGGCTCGGGCCAGGCCCGACCCGGTTGTCCCACCGCATCCATGGCGCGACGGCAGCAGCGAGCTGCAGTCGCGTTTCAACTCCCGGTACTTCCGATGGTTCATGGACGAATGCCAGGATCGCGGGATTCAAATGGTCCTGTACACCCCCTACAGTCACTCCACGGATTGTTTCATGGCTCCCAAGCCACCCGGGCCGGGCCCTGTCGTGACGGACCTCTATCGGCGGATGAGGGATCCCGAAGCGCGCAAGATGGCCTCTTCGCAACAAAACAGTCCTGACGATCCGGATCTTCGGATGGAGGATCTGGCCTGTCTCTACGACATCCCTCATATCGACCTCGACGGGAGCTGGAGGATGCGGCCGGATATCCTGGACTATCTGCGGGACGACAGCCATCCCACCGTCGAGGGGACGATCATGCAGGCCACCGAGATCGGCGACTTCCTGCTCGAGAACGGCCTGATTCCCGGGGTCCCGGGGCGGTCCCGGACCCCGGGAATCTGAAGGTTCAGTCGGTCGCTTCTTCCGAGCGGGCCTTCCAGGAGTTCCAGTAGAGCCAGGCTCCCAGGATGCAGAACAGGGCCAGGCCGTTCCAGTTGGCCCACTCGGCAAGCCACAGGCCCAGCCCGGGAACCGCCGTCAGGTCCGGGATCAGGGTGACGCGCCACTGGTCCTCCAGGAACTTCAGCAGCGCCGTGAAGACCCCGATCAGGGCTCCTCCGGCGATGAACCCGGAGGCCACCAGGGTCCCCTTGTCGATCCGTGCCTTGCGCGTGGCCTCGCTGCCCTTGGAGCGGGACAGCATCCAGGAGACGAAGGCTCCCAGGACCAGCGGCGAGTTCAGGTCCATCGGCAGGTACATGCCCAGGGCAAAGGCCAGGCCCGAGACGCCGCACATCTCGGAGGCGATGGCGAAGACCGCGCCGATCACGTACAGGAACCAGGGGGCCCCTCCGTCGCCCATGACGCCGGTCAGCACGGCAGCCATGGCGTTGGGCTGGGGGGCCGGCAGGGGGGTGGGGTGCATGGGGGTCTTGCTGAACCCGTAGACCTGGGCCATGAGCAGGATGACCGCGGTGGTGGCGAACGAGGCCGCGACGCAGCCCACGATGTTGGAGATCTCGATGGTGCGTGGGGTCGAACCCAACCAGTAGCCGATCTTGTACTGGGTCACCAGGGAGCCGGCCATGGACAGCGCCGTGCAGACCACGCCGCCGATCAGAAGGGTCTGGAGCATTCCGCTCTCACCCGAGAGCCCCATCGCCGACAAGGCGATGGCGGCCACGATCAGGGTGGTCAGGGTCATCCCCGAGATGGGCGTCACCGAGATCATGGCGACGGCCCAGGCCGAGACCGCCGTGAAGAGGAAGGCGATCACCATGGTCATGGCGGTGCACAGCAAAGCCAGTTGAGTGGCGTTGGGCTCGTGGGCCAGGACCGAGAAACGGAAGTAGGCCAGGATGGCCAGACCCGTGAGAAGCCCGCCCAACAGCACTGCCGACATCGGCAGCGAGCGATCCGTGCGGACATGGGTGCTGGTGGTGGCGTTCCCCTTGAGGATCCTTCCGATCTCCCCGAAGGCCTGGCGCAGGGCGCTGACGATCACAGGCGACATCTTGGCAATCGAGAGCAACCCCGCCGCGAAGATGCCTCCAATGCCGATCGGACGCACGTACAACGAGAAGATGTCCTCGGCCGCCATGGCCACCAGGGGTTCGGTGCCCGGAGGAATGGGGGCGGCGACGTACTGACCCACCCAGGCGAAGAGGGGAACCAGGACCAGGAACGAGACCAGCGAGCCCGCCATGATGATGGCCGCGTAGTCCAACCCCATGATGAAGCCCAGGCCCATCACGGCCGCAGACGTGTTCATGGTGAAGACGGCCTTGTACTTCTGGGTGAAGCCGTTCATCAGGCCGATGCTGGCGGTGGAGAACATGTCCGACCAGGCGCGCATGGCCGGCCCCAGGAAGTCGAAGGCCGCAGCCAGCAGGGCAGCGTAGGACAAGACCGCGGCGCTGTGCCCGCCCTTCTTGCCGGCCACCAGGATCTCGGTGGTGGCTCGAGCTTCGGGGAAGGGGAGCTTGCCGTGCAGGTCGCGCACGAAGTAGCGCCGGAACGGGGCCAGGAAGAAGATCCCCAGGATGGCTCCCAGCAGGGGCACGATGAAGATCTGGAAGAACGAGGAGCGGTCCTGCAGGTTCAGGATGTGGATGGCCGGCATCGTGAAGACCGAACCACCGGCCACGATCCCGGAGGTGGCGCCGATGGCCAGGACGTTGACGTTCTCCAGCAGGCTTGAAGCCCGGGTCTTGAGGACCTTGACCATCAGGGTGGACACGCCCACCGCCAGGATCGAGATGGGGATGGCCGACTCGATGCCCTGCCCCAGCTTCAGGGCGATGTAGGTGCAGGCCGCCGAGAACAGGAAGGACCAGATGAAGCCCTGGACCACCGAGCGGACCGTGACCTCGCGGACCTGGGCCTCGTCGGGGACGACCGGGCGATAGACCTCACCCTCGCGCAGCTCGCGGAAGGCGTTCTCGGGCAGGTTCTGGTCGAGCTCGGATTCGTCGGGTGGGGCGCTGATCTCGGACATGGGGCTCTCCGGCAGGTGGGATCTCCTCGCCTGGGGCGCGAGGAGGCGTCCGGCGGGACGCGGGGTGAGGAGGCATTCCAGCGCAAGCCAGGGCCTCCTGCGTGAGAATCCAAGGCATTCAGGCGGGAGGATTGGGCGGGCTTTTGGGCTTGCGAGAGCGGCGCGGGGCGGTGCGGGAGTTCGCTGACTTCTCGCTCAGGAGCACCAGCGGGAACAGGGCCAGAAGCGGCGAGAAGTACAGGGCCACGGCCCCGGCGCCCAGGAAGAAGGTCAGGATCATCAGGTCGGCGGTCCGCCGGCCCAGCCAGCGGGAGTAGTCGGAGAGACGAATGGAGAGCCTCGCGGGTCGCCCGCAGGTCGGGCAACGGTCCGTGCCCCGGGGCAGGGTCTGGCCACACCCCGGGCAGGGAGCCAGGGGAAGCCAGACCTCCCGTCTTGAGGTCTCATTCCAGGGCATCCCGCAGCCTCCTCATGAAGCCCTTCAGGGCCGTCCGCTGGCTCATCAGGCCCCTCAATCCGCCACGACGGGGGTCCGGGGTCGCGGCCCGGGCCAGGAGAACCGCCCCGGCGGCACAGGGCAGGCGGGGTGCACGCCAGGAGACCTCGGGAAGGAAGCGGTAGACCTCCTCTGAGAAGAGGTCGGGGAGGGGAGGGACCATGAACCCGCCCGACCAGGATCCCGGGGGGGCGGAGACGCCCAGCATCCGGGAATGGGCCTGACGGACGGTCTGGACCAGGCGGCGGGCCTGGGTCCACAGCAGCCCGCGCAGGTCCGGGTCCGGCCCGGGCCAGCAGGCCAGCTCAAAGCAGGCCGAGACCGGGTCCTGACCGGCTTCGATGCGCCGTCGCAGCCGGCGTCCCGCGGGAAGACGGGAGTCGCCGGCCAGCACCTCGAGCCTTCGCCGCAGGAACGCCAGTCCGATGTCCTCGGTAGGTTCGGTCACCCGGAGTGCTCCGGAGATATCCAGGGTCAGGACCCGGACCAGCGAGTCGGCCTGGATCAGGATCCCCGGGTTTCCGCCCAGGGCTCCGGCGAAGAGCGCGTGGTCGCGGGGGCAACCCTCCAGCCCGGAGGGCGGTTCGCATCCAGCCGGGAGGGCGCTCAGGCCCCGCATCGGCCTTCCCTGGCAGGCCTCCAGGCAGGGGGCCAGGACCTCATCGAGCGCGGGCCCCCGGCTTCGCGCCAGCACCCGGCCCGAGTCCTCCACCAGCCAGGCCTCGAGTTCTCCCGGCCCAATGTCCATACCCAGGTACAACATCGCCTGGATCCTTCCCCGGCCGGGCCTCCAGGGCCTCCCCAGGGTTTCTGGGATCAGAGGCGCAGCCCCACGGGCAGGGACTCGCCCAGGAGGCGGGCTTTGTCCTCGGCTTCGACCTCGACGATCTCCTCCGCCATCCGGGCGGCCTCCGGCAGGCCTTCGGCGCGGAGCCTGTCGGCGACGGCCCGGCGCGTCTCTTCGGCCAGATCCAGCCGGCGGTCCCCGGTCAGTCGGGCGATTTCGGCCAGCGCGAAGCCCACGGCCCGGGAATCTCTCCAGCGGGATGCCAGGAAGTCCTCCACCCAGGGGGTGACGAACTCCGGATCCAGGACGTGCTGGGGCCCTCCGCCCAGAAGGCGTCGGGCACCCAGCCTGGCCAGAAGCCAGCAGTCCTCCGGGCGGGCCTTGAAGCGAGCGCGAAGCACCAGGCCCAGGGCCTCCTTCTCGGGATGGGGGAGGCGTTCGAGGCTGGCGGCCAGGCGCAGGAACTCGGTCGTCTCGGAGGCCAGGAGCGACTTGACCCGGGTCTTGATGTGGCGGCGGCCGGGCAGGAGATGGGGGGACATCTGGGCCCAGAGTTCCTCCTGGGAGGTCGTGCTCAACCCGGCCGCCAGGCGGCGCCAGAAGACCCACCACTCCCGGCGCACCCGTTCCTCCCGAGGGAACTGCAGCCATTGGGGCCCGAGCTCCGCCATCTGCCCGACGCGCCAGGCATCCAGTGGATAACCGAAGCCCGGGCGCAGGCAGAATCCGGCTCCGTTCAGCCAGGAAGACTCCGATTCGGGGTCAGCCCGGCGCCGGTTCAGGATTTCGTAGAATCCCTCCCACAGCGAGCGAAGCAGGGAGGGGGGCCAGGAATCGCGGTGCCCCAGGTCGGCCTCCAGCGAGGCCAGGAGGGTGCGCGGGCGCAGGGATTCGGATGGACCGCGTCCCGTGCGCTGCAGGAAGGTCTGTCGGATGCGGGCGCGGGCCTCTTCGACCCTCTCCGCGGGGACCTCGGGAAGCGAGGGGATGCTGCGGCGCCCGCGCAGGGGAAGCTCCAGGGCCCAGCGGCGCGAGCCGTCGCGCAGGGTGGCCCACAGGGCCAGGGTCCCCACCTCGGTCACCTGGGCCGCCAGGTGGACGGGAACCTCGCCCGAGCCCTGGCCCGTGCCGGCCACCACGGTCTGGAGGGTCCCCAGGGGGTCCAGGAACTCCTGCTCGACCACCTCCCCCGGGCGGTCTCCCGGGCGGTCGGTGGCGGCGAAGAGGGGGAAGGCCACGGGGCGGTCCACCAGCAGCCGCAACTCAGGCTCCTGAAGCTCCACCCGCTCGCCCTCTTCCTGGTTGCGGTGGATCACACAGACGGTCTGGTCCTGACCGACCCCCAGGTAGTAGGAGCGGGCGATGCCTCCTCGGATCCGCTCGCGGCCGTGGGCCTTGAGCCAGCCGAAGGCGGCCGCGCCGCGGGCCACGGCCAGGTCCGAGGCCGGATTCTCCAGGATGCGGACGGCTCGCCCCCCCCAGCCCTGGAGGATTCCCCGCAGGCGTTCCCGGATGGCGGCCGGTCGACAGGCCCCCCCATTGAACAGGACCGCGTCGGGGAACAGCGAGTGGCGCCTCAGGAAGGCCGCCAGGTGGCGGGGGACGGCCGGATCGGCGGCATAGGGCAGGCCCCACTCGCGCAGGCCCGTCCGCGTCTCGGTGTGCAGGGGCTCGTCCAGGGCGACCTGGGGGAAGAAGCCCTCCAGGACCAGGTCCTCCACCTCACCACGCCGCACTTCGGCCGTGCGTGCGGCACCCAGAAGCCGGGCGCCGCTCCCGGGAATGGTGAGGGTACAGCTCTCGGGTGGGTTCTCGCCCAGCAAGGTCTCCTTGGCCCGGCGGCATTCGTGGCGCAGGACTCCCCACTGCAGAAGGTCGAGATGTCCTCCCAGGCGCCCCTCCACCAGGTGGGCCAGGGCGATGTCCAGGTTGTCGCCCCCCAGCATGAGGTGCTCGCCCACGGCGACCCGCTCCAGGGCCTCCTCGCCGACGCGGATCACGGTGAAGTCGCTGGTCCCGCCCCCGATGTCGCAGACCAGGATCTGTCGGACCTCGGCCAGCTCCTTCCTCCAGCGGCCCTGTCGTTCCCAGAGCCAGGCGTAGAAGGCGGCCTGGGGCTCCTCCAGCAGGGTGATCCGGTCCAGGCCCGCCTGGTCGGCCGCCAGGACCGTCAGCTCGCGGGCCACCTCGTCAAAGGAGGCTGGCACCGTCAGGACCAGATCCTGCAGGGTCAGGGGGTGGTCCGGGTCCGTGTGATCCCAGGCCTCGCGCAGGTGCGCCAGGTAGCGGCGCGAGGTCTCCACGGCGCTGAGCCGGGGCGAGTCGCGCAGGGCCTCCCAGGGAAGGAGCGGCTCGGTGGGGTCGGCCCGTCGGTGGGCCAGCCAGGACTTGGCCGAGGAGACCACCCGTCCCGGCACCCGGGAACCCTGGGCGCGCGCGTATTCACCGACCAGGAATGGTCGTTCGGCATCCCAGGGCAGGGCCGTGGCACCCACGGGCAATTCGTGGGCACCTGGGAGGTAGGTGAAGCTGGGCAGGGTCCGGCGGGCAGCGACTTCCGACTCGGAGACGCGCTGCAGGACGGGGAAGTCCTCCAGACGCTCCTCCGCCATGGAGATCCGGGCCACCGCCGTGTTGGTGGTGCCCAGATCGATGCCGACCACCTGGTTGCGCCCGCGCTCCGCTCTCATCGCGCCCCAGGTTATCCAGTCGGGGGCTCGGGTCCTCCCCCCCCCCCCCCCCCNNCCCCCCCGGGTTCAGACCCGGATCGGGATTCGCCGTCGACCCCAGCCTCCCGGCGGCCCCTCGAAGCGCCCGGCGATCTCCTGACCGCAGGCCGCGCAGCGGTTCTCCTCCAGTCTCCAGGCTCCCAGTTCGTACCAGTCGCGCTCGATCAGGGCCTGTCCGCAGCCCGGGCACCAGGTGGTCTGACCCGCCGGGTCGACGACGTTGCCCGTGTAGACGTAACGCAGCCCCCGCTCCAGGGCCTGGCGGCGGGCCCGCTGCAAGGTCTCGGCGGGCGTGGCCGGGTGGTCCATCAACTTGAAGGCCGGATGGAAGGCCGACAGGTGCAGGGGGACGTCCACTCCCAGATTTTCGGCGATCCAGTCGCACATGCGGGCGATCTCGTCGGGCGAGTCGTTCTCGCCGGGGATCACCAGGGTGGTGATCTCGAACCAGACCTCGGTCTCGCGCTTCAGGTACAGCAGGGTGTCCAGCACGGGCTGGAGGTGGGCGAAGCACAGCTTGTGGTAGAAGCGTTCGGTGAAGGCCTTCAGGTCCACGTTGGCCGCGTCCATGCCGGAGAAGAACTCCGGCCGGGCCTCGGGGGTGATGTAGCCCGCCGTGACCGCCACGGTCCGCAAACCCGAGATCCGACACTCACGGGCCGTGTCCAGGGCATACTCCGCCCAGGCCACGGGGTCGTTGTAGGTGAAGGCCACGCTGCGGCAGCCCAAGCGCAGGGCTGCCTGGGCGATCTGCCCGGGAGTGGCCTCCTCACAGAGGGCCTCGACTTCGTGGGCCTTGCTCATATGCCAGTTCTGGCAGAAGCGGCAGCCC
>DIWH01000018.1:46951-74978 GCA_002423485.1 Candidatus Xenobium occultum
GGGCTTCTTCTCGATGGGATCCACGCAGAAACCCGTACTGCGCCCGTAGGTCGTCAGGACCAGGCTTCCGCCCTGGTTCTGGCGCACGAAGCAGAAGCCGCGCTGCCCGTCTCGGAGTCGACAGGCTCGGGGGCACAGATGGCACTCGAGCACGCCGCCCTCGAGCGCCGTTGACCAGCGCCCCGGGCCGGGGGCAGGCTGGCCGGGTTCTCTCATCTGAATCGCCTCCGCCTCAAGTCTACCATGTTCCGCGCCTGCTCAGGAGGCCGCCTTCGAGGGGGTGGGAGGCCACTCGGACCCTGGGGGCGGCGGTCAAGAAACATTCCGGGGGTGCGAACTTAACCCGGGCCGGCTGTCTCCGTCCTTCGAGAGCTCGAACGAAGACAGCGCCTCGCCGGGCCTCCCGGTCGGCCCGGCGAAAAGGAAGGCAACCGTGAACCGCATCCTCTTCTCCATCCTGATCCTCCTGGCCCTCGTGGCCTTCCTGGGGCGCGCCCTGCCGGCCCTGGCCTCCGTGGAGGGGGTCCACCCCGGCCGGGCCGGGCACCACGTGCACTCCCAGACCCAGGCCGCCTGGGAGTCCGAGGAGTCCCCTCGCCAGGTGGCCGAGGGGGAGTGCTCGCGCTGCCAGGGTTCCAAGAAGTGCTCGGTTTGTGGCGGTTCAGGCAAGAACAACTCCGGCGACACCTGCTCGATCTGCAACGGTTCGGGCAAGTGCTACTTCTGCAACGGGACCGGAAAGAGCCTCTGACCTCGTGGGCTTCCCCGCTTCGAGGAAACCTCACGCCCGAGTCCGAACTGCCTGGATTGGGGAGCGGCCCGGGGGGGCAAGCCGCTTGGATGGAGGAAGGCAAGCATGAGAGTGATCGGGATCGCCCGCAGGATGATGAGGCCCGAGGTCCAGGCCCGCGTCCTGCGCACGATGGCCAGGGACCTGGCCATCTACCAGGAGCTCTGGGCAGGCTCGGAGGCGGGCGGACTTCTGGAGAGGAGCGACCCGGACGAGTTCAACGCCCTGGCGGAAGGGCTGGACCCCCACCCCCCGCTCTCGCAATCCCAGGAGCGACGGCGCAGGGCCTTCCACGAGGCGGGGCACGCCGTGGCGGGGCATCTCTTCGGGGCCGAGACTTCGGACCTCACGCTGGATCGGGACGATTCCGCGCGCCACGGCATCCCCTGGTTCTCCTGTCCGGCCGAGGGGCCGCCGGAGGGCGCCGAGTCGGCTCGGCTGCAGGACATGCTGCAGCGTCGGATCCAGACCCTGCTGGCCGGGGAGGTCGCCCAGGAGTTGGCCGGTTTCTCGTCCGAGTTGGGGACGGAGGCGGACGAAGAGGCCATCCTCCAGTGCGCCATGGATCTCGGCGCGGATCTGGATGTCCAGGCGGCTTTCGTGACCTGGATGCGCTGGTCCACCCGGCAACTGCTGGCCTACTCCAGCCACTGGTGGAAGGTCGAAGGGGTGGCCGAAGCGCTCCTGGAGCGCGGGAGAATGACCCGGGACGAGGCCCTGGGACTCTTGAACGCGTCCGTCCAGGTTGCATCTCTCGTCTGACAGGGGCGCCTCAGGTTCCTGCTTCCCGGGTTGGCCTCGGGGACAAGGTCCCCAGGTCGTCTTGTTGCTTCGCCGCCTTCCCGTTCCGAACGGGGCCCTCTGAAGAGTGGCATCCAGGGCGGGTCGGCTCTTGAGGTCTGGTGGCTTCCAGGATCCGGACCGGGAGACCCATGGCGGGCTTGAGGAACGTCGGGTCGAAGCGCTTTTCCCGAGGAACGCAGAAGAAGGGGGCGAACGGGTCGAGATGCCCGAAGCCGTCGTCGAGGTCCAAGGCCTGGTTCGCTCGTTTCCCTCCCAGGGAGGGCAGATCCGGGTCCTGGATGGCGTGGAGCTGGAGGTGCGCCCTGGAGACCGGGTGTGCCTGGTCGGCCCGAACGGCTCGGGCAAGTCCACACTGCTGCGCATCCTGGCCGGGTTGGACCGTCCCGACGGCGGCCGGGTCCAGACGACGGGCGCCGGGGGAGGCCCCTACCTGGTCCCACAGGAATCGGACCTGTTCCCCTGGCTGAGCGCTCGGGACAACCTCCTGCTGGGGAGGCGGCGCTCGGTCCTGACGCGGGAAGAATACCAGCAGCGCCTGGAGAAGTGGCTGCGCGCCCTGGATCTGGTCGACCATGTGGACCGCTTCCCCGCTCAGTTGAGCGGAGGCCAGCGCCAGCAACTCAGCATCCTGCGAGCCTTCCTCTCGGGCTCGCCGGTGCTGCTGATGGATGAGCCCTTCTCTCGTCTGGATGCCGCCACCCGAGGCCACCTTCAGCAGGAGACCCTGGATCTGTGGGAGCGGGAGCGACCGGCCATCGTGTTCGTGACCCATGACCTCTCCGAGGCCATGTTCATGGGAGACCGGCTGATCCTCATGGATGGTGGGGGCCAGGCGCGAGAGCTGGCGATGGACCGCTCGGGCTCCCGAGATCCCTGGAATGCAGGGGGGGGCAGCCAGGACCCGGCGGTGCAGGAGGTTCTGGCGGCCTTCCGCAAACCGCGCACGGCCATCCGGTTCACCCCGGCCCGGCCGGGTCGGGCGGCTACGCTGCCTCTGGCGGCCGTCTTCTCTCCCCTGGTCGTCCTCCTCCTCTGGGAGGCCGCCGCGCGCCTGGGATGGATCGACACGCGCTTCTTCCCAGGGCCGCTCCAGGTGCTGGCCACGCTGATGGGGATGGCCACCTCCGGCGAGTTGTGGCCCCATCTGTGGGCCAGCACCCGGCGCCTGGCCGCGGGCTTCACCCTGGGCTCGGTAGTCGGGGTTGCCCTGGGGCTGCTGATGGGAATGATGCCCCGGCTGCGAGCCGTGGTGGAACCGGTCGTGGCCCTGACCTATCCGATCCCGAAGATCGCCCTGTTGCCCCTGTTGTTGCTGATCTTCGGCCTCGGAGAGACCCCCCGGGTGACGATCCTGGCGATCGGGGCCTTCTATCTGGTGCTCCTGAATACCCTGCAGGGGGTGACCGAGGTCCGGCAGAGCACCCACCTGGTCTCTTCGAACCTGCGACTCCGCGGATGGGACTACGCCGTGCGGACGCTGCTTCTGGGAGCCATGCCCTGGATTCTGACGGGCGTCCGGACGGCCGCCGGCTACTGCCTGGTCCTCCTGGTCGCCGCAGAGTTTGCCGCCACCGAATCGGGAATCGGCTACGTGGTGTGGAATTCCTGGGACCTCTTCGACATCGACCGGATGTATGCGGGTCTGGTCGTCCTGGCCGTGGTCGGAGCCCTCCTGCAGGCCCTGGTCGGTGCGCTGTGCGGGGCCTGGTCCCGCCGACGCGGTGGCCTGGGCGCCGGCGGGGACACGATGAGGCTCTGAGCCGAGGGCCTGAGACTTCAGGCAGCGAATCCTTCCTGGTGTCGGCTGACACCGATCATCGCGGCCATGAGATGTAGAATATTGCCTGAATCCGCCGCCGAATGCCACGGCAGGTGGCGGATTCAGGTCTTGCCAGGTCTGGTGTCATCCTGGAGGAGTTCGGTTGGGGGGGCACCAGAAGTCTCGTGTGTTGCTCCGGAGGTTTTCGTGAGATTCATTCCTTCCGTTCCCCCCCGCCTTCCAGCGCGCCCCGGGCCTTCGACTGGCGGCTCGAGCGTGGCGGAGGGGCCACCTGAACCTCACGAAGGCGGCACCTCTCGGAATCCTCCCGGCAGGAGACGGTCACCGGGACGAAGCTGGCCCCGTCTGGTCCTGCTCACGGTCGCGGCGCTCCTGGCTGGGCTGCTGCTCCCCGCCGGGGCCGCAACTGTTGACGTTCGGGTCGGAGTCTCTCCCGTGATGTCGTCCTCGGGACTCTTCCTGGCACTTGATAAAGGCTACTTCAAGGCGGAGGGCCTCCGCGTCCGTTTGATCCCCTTCCGTTCCTCGGGCCCCGAGATGCTTCCCCTCCTGGCCACCGACCAGCTCGAGGTCGGGGGTGGGAACCTGGGGGCCAGCTTCTACAATGCCCTGGGTCGGGGCATCCGGCTCAAAGCCGTGGCCGACAAGGGCAGCAACTCGCCGGGATGCGGCTACCTCAGCCTGGTCGTCAGGCCGGGGCTTGAAGTGCGCGGGCCCGAAGACCTTCGAGGGAAGAGGGTGTCCTTCACGGGGAAGGGGGTCTCCCAGGAGATCGTGGTGGACCGCTTTCTGCGCAGGGCAGGGTTGGGGGTCGGGGACCTCAGACTGGTCCACATGCCCTACGCCGATGCCAACATGGCGATGGCGCGAGGCAACCTGGACGCCACCGTCCAGATCGAACCGCTGCTGACCGAGGCTCTGTCCAGGGGTTGGGCCCGGGAGGTGTGCGCCGCCAACCAGGTCTACCCCTACCAGCAGAGTGCCGCCATCCTCTATTCGGAGTCCTTCTGCCAGAAGACCGCCGCCGCCCGCCGGTTCATGCGCGCCTACCTTCGGGGGGTCCGGGACTATCACCGGGCCTTCGTCTCCAGGCAGGCTCCCGAGCCGGAGATCGCCATCCTGACCCGGCATGTGCCGGTGAAGGACAAGACTCTGTACCGGCGGATGCGCCCCGTCGGTCTGAACCAGGATGGCTACCTGAATGCCCGCTCGATGGACCAGGACCTGAAGTGGTACCAGGCGCACGGCTACGTGCACGAATGCCCTCCCATGGGCGAGATCGTCGACCACTCCTTCGCCCGCTGGGCGGCCGGGCAACTGGGGCCTCGCACGCGCTAGGAGCCTGTGTGAATATCGCGTCGGTCGCCTCGCCGCTCGATGGGATGCACCCGCGCGGGGCGCGGGTGCGAGGCCCCCGCTGTGTTGCAAAAAGTCTCATTTGCCTCCAGCAAACCACGACTTTTTGCGCCTTGCGGGGTGCACAAGATCCCTCGGCGATGCTCGGTCCGGATACTCACATAGACTCCTAGGAGTTCGAACGGAAACCTCGACCGAGCATCGTCGAGGGATCTGCGGCTCACTTCAGCCGAGAGGGGCCTCCGGGAAGCGGGCCCAGGACCCTGGCCGCCTCTTCCGAGATCAGGCGGTGTCCGGCCGCGTTCGGGTGGTAGGGGTCGGAAACCGGGTTGTTGAAGAGCTGCCTTCCCGGGAAACGTCCGAAGGTTGCCTCCACATCGACCACGGGCGTGCGGGTCTTCCTGGCCACCTGTTCGACTCGGAGGTTGGACTGGACGTGGCGGGCACTGCTCTGGTAGACCTCCATGCGTCTCAGCAGGCTCAAGGCGAACTCTGCAGCCGCGGGATCCCCGGACTGGCAGCCGAGTTCGTAGGTCTCCCAGCAGCGTTTCCGGTCCAAGGGGTCCAGGCGCAGACCCTCCAGGTAGTGGGTGGTGGCCTTGGCGAAGTCCCCCGCTCCAACCAGGCTGGACGCTTGGGCGAAGAGCTCGGCTGCCTGTCTGCGCGCGTCCGACGTGACCTGCGGCGGCAGGGGCAGGTTCAGGGGCATCTTGACCAGCACCGGACGGGCTCCGGCGGCGCGGACCTGCTCGATCATCTGCGTGAGGTTCCGAGCGTAGGCCTCCAACGAGACCCGCGGGGGGGCCTCCTGGGAAAGGCGCAGGAAGGCGGCCTGCCCGTCCATGGCGCCGTCGCGCTTGCGGAAGGCGCGATTGCGCAGGAACCGGTAGGTGTTCGTGTTCATCAGGAGGTTCCAGGTGGCCACGGCCAGCTCGCCTTGGGGGCGCTGATCCTCGTCGGGGCGGGTGTCGGCGCCAAAGAACCGCAGCTTGCTGACATCGTTGACACCGTGGCAGATCATCACGACCTCCGGCCGGTCCGGCAGCGCCACCTCGTTGAGTACCCGCATCCCCTGCCAGGTCGTGTAGCCCGGCACCGAGGCATTCCTCACGGGGATTCCGAGCCCCTGCTGCAGCAGGGCCGGCCAGGTCTGGCTGTCGCCGACGCCCCAGCCGAAGGTCAGCGAGTCCCCCAGCACGTAGATTCGGAAGGGGCCGCGGGGGGGCGCCGCCGGATTGATGCGCCACCCTTCGTGGTCCGTGTGCAGGGGGACCCCCATGAAGCGGGTGTCCAGGCCCTTGCGCAGGGCCCAGATCCGGGTGGGGTGCAGCTCAAAAATCTCCAGGATGGCTTCCAGGCGCTCGCGGGGAGCAGGCCAGAAGCCTGTCGCCAGCTCCACGCCTCCGACGATCAGGAGGGCCAGCGCGAGCCAGGTCAGGCGCGCCTTCCAGGGGGTCACCGGGAAGCGCGGGCCTGAGATGGATCTTCCCCGGAGGTCGCGGCGGGAGAGGGCCCCTCGTCAGCGCCAAGGTCCTGCTTGGGTTCGTCGGTGCTGGCCACGCGGAAGCCGATGAAGTGGCTGAACATGCTGGGAGGGCTGGCCGCCACCCGCTCGGCGCAGTTCAGGCAGCGCTGTTCGACGCTGTACCAACTGGCCCCGCGCATCACGCGGCCTTCTTCCGAGGTGGGATCCTCGCGACCATCGTCGGCTCGATAGGGATGGGGACGGAAGACCGTCGAGGTCCATTCCCAGACGTTCCCGGCCATGTCCCAGCAGCCGTAGACCGAGACGCTCTCGGGGAAGGAGCCCACCGGAGTGGTCCCTCGCTTCTTCAGGAAATGGGCCATCCCGACCATCTTGTCCTGGCGGCGCAGGTTCCAGTTGTTGCTGAGCTCGGGCTGCCAGTCGTTCCCCCAGACGTAATGGCGGCCATCGTTGCCCCGGGCCGCCTTCTCCCATTCGGCTTCGGTGGGCAGGCGCAAGCCGGCCCACCGGCAGTAGGCGTCGGCATCCTTCCAGGTGACGCAGACCACCGGGTGATTGTCCAGGCCAGCGTGATAGTAGGTCCGCCACTTGCCCTTGGGGACGTACCCGCTCCTCTCGACGAACCTCGAGAACTGGCGGTTGGTCACCTCATACTTGCCGATCCAGAAGGGATCGACCCGGTAGACGAACTTCGGCTTGCCGAAGATGACGCTCTCCTCGTCGGTGCCCATGACGAATTCGCCACCCTCGACCTGGACCAGGGTGGACCCCTCCGGACCTTGGACCTCCCGCCCCCGATGGGCCGGCGGCATGGTTCTCCGGAAGCCGGACATCATCCCGGTTGCGACGGCGCAGCCCGTCACCACCACGAGCAGGATGGCCAAAGTTCCCCAACGCTTCACGTGCGATCGCCTTTCAGAATTCAGGATAGCCTCTGCATTGGATCACGGGTTTGCCGTTCCAGGCGACCTCAGGAGCCTGAGCCCGCCACGCGAAAACCGACGAAGAAGGTGAAGATCGGCGGCTTGCATCGGCTCCGGGTGTCCGTTCTGAAGAATCCGACGTGCCTGTAGGCCCACCCGCCACCTCGCAGCGAGACCTCGATCGGGTCGTCGTTGGCCTCCCGTCCGTCATCTGTCCGATAGGGATAGGGATCAAACGGCGAGGTGGTCCATTCGAAGACGTTTCCGGCGGCGTCCAGCAGGCCGAAGGGAGAGGCACCCTCGGGGAAGGAGCCGATGGGCAGGGTCCCACGACCATTGTGCACGGAGGCCATCCTGGCCAGCAGGTCCGGGCGCTTCAGGTCGCGATTGTTGCACTTCTGGGCATCCCAGGTGTCGCCCCACGGATAGAGGCGGCCGTCCAGCCCTCGCGCGGCCTTTTCCCACTCGGCCTCGGTGGGAAGGCGCAGACCTGCCCACCTGCAGTAGGCCTGGGCGTCATACCAGGAGACGCTGACCACGGGGTGGTTCTCCAGGCCAGGCTTGAAAGACTGGCGCCAGTTCCCCTCGGCCTGGTATCCGGTGGCCTGGACGAAGGCTGCAAACTGCCGGTTGGTGACTTCGTGCTTGCCGATCCAGTAGGCGTCCAGGTTCAGGTTGAACCTGGGCTTGGAATCACGGTACTCATCGGAACCCATGACGAAATCGCCCGCCGGAATCTCGATCAGGACCGAGCCATCCTTGGCGTGGATCCTCTCCTTGGGCGGGACGGGAATCACCGGAGCCGAACTGCAGCCGGCCAGGAGGAGCAGCAGGATCGTCGTCACCAGGGCCCTGGTTCGAATCGCCTTCATTCCGACCGTGCCACGCGGAAGCCCCAGGCGTAGGTCGCCCCGTATTCCGGGCCTTTGATGCTGACCGGAGTCGACACGGCGCAACGGTCGGGCATGTCGTCCCACGAGCCGCCGCACAACATCCGCCAGTACCAGCCCCCGAACCCGTGAGGGTCCGTGGAGGCGTCTCCAGGCTTTCCCTGGTCCGAGCACCACTCGGCGACGTTGCCGACCATGTCCAGGGCCCCGCAGGGGCTGGCTCCGTCCGGGATCAGGCCCGTCGGGAGGGGCCCCCTCCCGGCCGAGAAGTCCGCTCGCCACGACTTCAGTTTCTGGTTGGCAAGTCTGAAGTGGTTGGCGCGGTTTGCGTCCCATTCCTGGCCCCAGGGGTAGGTCCGCCCGTCCGTCCCACGGGCGGCGCGCTCCCACTCGCGAAGCGTGGGGAGCCTCAGTCCGGCCCACTTGCAGTAGGCGGTCGCCCCCCGCCAGGAGGCGTAGACGACGGGGTAGTCGTCGCCCGACTTCTGGGCGTAGATCGTCCAGGCGTTGACGAACGGCCTGTAGCCCGTGTCGCGGACAAAGCGGGCAAACTGGGCGTTGGTGACCTCGAACTTGCCGAGATAGTAGCCTTCGAGGGGGATCTTCTTGGTGGCAGGTCTGGTCGAACGACGAGAGTCCGGATTCCTCGCTCCGAGGTAGTCCCCGGCCGGGATGTGGATGAGCACGGACCCGTCGGCGGCCACGTATTCCTTGTATCCCTGCGGGTTCAGACCCTTGTAGCGGAGCGAGGGCTTGAGCCTCCGGTCGGGGTGGGTCCACTTGTCTGGTCCGGGAGTCCGGGGCTTGAGGGGCGTGCGGCCGGAGCCTCTGGCTTGCCGACCCGTCGCCGGCTTGTCCACTCTCGGTTCCGGGCGGGTCAACAGGAGGAAGAGGTTGACCAGGCTCAGCAACACCAGAAGCCAACCTGCCATGCGCACGATGCGCTTCCAACGCCCCACCCCACCAAGCATCTCAGGACACCGCTCCCTCGGGTTTGGATTCCATTCATTATGCCTGAGGACGTGCCGTCTTGGCAATGCTTGCTTTGGACCTCAAACAACCAGGCCTGAGCGCTTTCGGGGGGGGCTGGTCACCGTGAGCCGGGACCCCAGGGGGCTACTTCTCGTCCAGCGGGCGGCGGAAGATGCTGAAGTAGTCCGTGTCGCGCCCGGTGACGCCCGGCACCGGATGCCTCACGACCTCCAGGCCGGCCTGGCGGACCTGCTGCTGGATGATGCGGGCGTCCACGTTGCCATCCCCGATCACCAGCAGGCCGCCGGGTTTGAGCGCGGCTCGGACGGTGCGCAGCCAGGGCAGCAGGAAGCCCTGGAAATTCTTCTCCTCGGTGGGGTTGGAGATCTCGAGCATGGCGTGGTAGGTCTCGATGACCGTGATCAGCTCGACCGATTCCGGTGGCAGGTCCAGTCTGCTCTGGTGCGTCAGGACGGTCTCGATGTGCAGGTTGGGCCTCTCCGAGGCTGCGAAGGCCACGAAATCCAAGACGCTCTGGTTGATGTCGACGGCGTACACCTTCCCGCGGGGGCCGACCTTTTCGGCCATGGGGAACGTGTAGAGCCCCGGGCCGCAGCCGACGTCCGCGACGGTCTGCCCCTCGTGCAGCCTGGAGATGGCGACCAGGTCTTCCCAGCACAGGGACAATCGCGCGGTCTCGGTGAACCCCTCCAGGATCATCATGTAGATCTTGTAGGTTTGTCCCAGGTCCTCGTGGTCCGGTCTCGGCGGGTGGTTCCTGCACGCGACTTCGCCGTCCACCGTGAGGAAGAAACTGTTGTCGGCGCTGGCCGGGCAGTGGAGGAGGCTGAAGGGAACCTCCGTTTCCAGGTCCTCGATTCGAGCGGGGAGGCTGCCGCCGTGGGCTTTTTTGTAGGAACGCAGCGCCTTCTCGATGTGTTCGCGGCCAGCCAGGCATTCGGTCCCCATCTGATATCGGATGGCGCCCTCGGGAATCCCTTTCGAGAAGAGGAAGCGGTAGTGGGTGTCGGCAAAGACACCTGCAGCAATCAGCCTGTCGCGTTGGGAGGTGTCACCCAGTTGCTCCTGGCACCAGGCAGCGAACCGAAGGCCCGAGTCGACGTAGACGTTTTCCGGGAATTTCTCGAGGCCGCGAAGACTCTCGGCAGCCTGCAGAAGGAGCTCCCGTCTCTTGGATTTCTCGGATTGATTGAAGTCCACCAGTTTGCGGAGGGCGGAAAAGTAGAGGTCCCGGGATTCGATCAGGTCTTCTGTCGGAACATCCCCGAACCGCCCGCCCGCGAACAAGGGGGGTTCGGAAGGGGCGATCCGCTTGACCTCAGGAACGTCCGATGCCGGGAGGCCACCCGCGGTGGGCGGGTGGGCGGAGGGAGTGTGCCGGACCCGCTGGTTGAGGAGCTGAACCCCCAGAAGGAGGACCATCAGCGCGGTGACCAGGAGGATTCGGTGTTGGGACGGCTTCATCTCGAGGGACTCTTCCCAGGGGGCCTGATTTCCTGTCGATCCAGGTCCACCAAGAGGTCCGGGCAGATCGTCGCGTGAGGCCCAGCAGTCTGCACCCCACGTGGATGGACGAGGTCTGGCCCGGGGATTCGGAGGCTCTGCGGGGTGATCCTCCTGGGAGCGGGTCCAGGTGCAGGATGTCAGGAGGTCGCGACAGGGGCCGAGGCCTCGACCGCGTATTGCCCAGCCAGGAGTCTTCTCGATGAACATCAAGGTCCGGTCTGTGGTGGTCTGTCTGGCGGGCGCCGCGCTGCTGGTCTTCGCGGCGTGGAGTCTCCTTCGTCCGCAGGTCCAGGGAGGAGGGGCAGCCGTTGATCTGAGGTATCTGCGGACGAACCCGAACGGGTTCAAGGAATACCTCAACCCCAAGGACGGCTCCGAGATGGTCCTGATCCCGGCAGGAGGCTTCCTGATGGGCAGCGAGACCCTGGAACAGACCCGCCCCCAGCAGCAGGTCGACCAGGCAGCCTTCTGTCTCGGCAAGCATGAGGTCACCAACGCCCAGTTCCAGAGGTTTCTGGAGCAGACCGGGCACCAGCTCCTGGCCAGCCGCTGGGACCTGCATTACGAGGAGGGGCTCGAGGACCATCCCGTGGTGTACGTGAGCTGGTTCGACGCCGTGGCCTACTGTGAGTGGGCAGGAGGGCGTCTGCCGACCGAGGCCGAGTGGGAGAAGGCGGCCCGGGGAACGACGGGGCTGCCGTATCCCTGGGGCCAGGACTGGGACAACAATCGCTGCAACAACCTGGAGATGGACGACCCGACCCTGCTCCAGAAGATGGCGGAGATGGATGTCGGGCGGGGCACGACTCCCGTCGGTTCCTTCCCCTCAGGAGCCAGCCCTTACGGGGTCTTGGACATGCTGGGCAACGCCGTGGAGTGGTGCTCCTCCATGTATGAGGACTACCCCTACCGAGCCACGGACGGGCGCGAAGCCCCTGACCCCAAAGCCCTGCGCGTCCTGCGGGGCGGTTGTTGGTACAACCAGGAGGAGACCTTGACCGGCTTCTATCGGGACAAGTCCACGCCAGAGTATTGGTATTTCTACAACTACGTCGGCTTTCGGCTGGCCATGCCTGCGCCGGAGGAAGCCGCGCCTTGAGGTCCAGGCCGGCTCGGGCCTGGGCCGGGCCGCTGGACGTGTCTTCCCCGACCTCCCCCCCTTCCGGAATCCCCCGGTCGGCACAGCCGCCGTCGCCCGTCTTCAGGGAAGGATGCCACGCTCGTGCTGCGAAGCGCCTCGGCAGACATGGCACCCGGAGGTCTCCGAGGAACCTGGCTGACGTGACCGGTTCGACTCGTCGCTCCATCCCTGACGGGGGCGCAGGCCCCCCTCTTTCGGGTCGGGCTGCTGGCCAGGGGGCGACGGGCCTCGCCTCCAGGAAGCGGTGGCTGCTGTTCCTGCTGGTGCTCTTGGGGGCGCAGGCATTCTGGATGCTTCGGGGTTCGGCCTTGGATCAAGGAAGGTCGGAGCCGGGTCCAGCCTCTTCCACCATCCGGTCCCCGAAGGGGGCTCCCGCCGACAGGGCGTCCCGCGGCGCCCCGCAGGATGCGCTCCTGCTGTTCTTGGGCAGGGACCACAGCCTGGTCCGCAGATCGGTCGGCTTCGCCTGGACTCTCGACAGGCTGCGCTGCAACGCTCAACATCACCTGACCCCGGCCCAGCTCGAGGAACTCCGGCCACTGGTCCAGAGGCTGGTGGAGGATGCCCGCGCCGAGCAGGAAAGCATCCTGGGTCTGCGCGCCGTGCTGACTCCGGAGCAGGTCGCCTTCCTCAACGACACGACAGGTCTCCATTCAGGCGATTCAGGGCCCGACGTCCTGCCCAGCGAGAGCTTCGAGAGGCTGCTGACGGCTCTCCAGGCCCGGGCAACCGGACCCGAAGCCTCCAGCCCGCGGTCGCCCGAAGGGTCTTCGGAGGTCGGCCAGGCCGGCGTGTTCCTCGTGTCGCCCGTGCCGGGCGATGAGGCAGGAGTCTGTGTTCCGTCCGCACCCGGGAGAGACTCCGCGCCGGCCCTGGTCTCGCGGTGGTCCGACTTCCTGGAACGCCCCCCCCAATTGGCACGTTGGCTGTTGGTGATGGATGGCAGGAACGGCCTGGCCTTCAGCGCGGACCAGGCCCGCCAGATGCTCCCGTTGTTGAAGCGCTTGATCGCGGCGGTGGAGCGCTACGACGCAACGGCCGTCCAGTTCGCTGCAGCCCTGACCGCGGAGCAGGTGGCCTATCTCCGTTCCGAGTTCCTGAAGCGGGGCATCCCGGACTTCGTCGTGGTCAACTTCCTGTTGGAGCTCCTGCCACCGCGCTGACCGGACAGGGGAGCCGACCCGGGGCCCATTGGCCTGGGGGGCTCGTTCCTCAAGGGAGGATGGTGAGCCCCGAGGTCTGGGACAGGGCCGTTTCGTCAGAGAACTCCAGCAACCGGTCCCTCTCGCAGATCACGAGGTGCCGGCACGTCGGATCGTCGTCCAGGATGCCTTGCTGCCGCATCTTCTTGAGCACGCGGGTCACCGTCGCGCGCGTGCTGCCTACCATCCTGGCCAGCTCCTGATGCGAGAGGTCTTGGGGGAGAATCCTTTCCTGGCTGCCCGGGGCACGGTCCTGCGACAGGGCCAACAGCTTCTGGGCCACCCTGGCGTAGACGCGCCGGGTCGCGCCGGTCGCCTGCTCCTGGAGGGAGCGGGTCAGGCGCCGCAGCAACTGCGCCACCAGGGGGTGGTACAGGCAGGCGTGCTCGGCCAACAGCGTGTTCAGGACCATCGTCGGGATGGCCAGCACGCGCGAAGGCCGGACCGCCACGGCGTTGCTGATGCGCGGGATGGCCCCGGCCAGTCCGGCGACGCCGCAGGCATCGCCCGGGCCCAGCATGTCCAGGGTCATCTCGGCTCCCTCGGCCGTCAGGACGCTGATGCGGATTTGTCCTGAGATGACGATGTAGGCGGGGTCACTGGTCTCCCCCTGACGGAAAAGGAAGGCTCGCCGGGGAACGTCGCGCACCTGCATGCGCTCCAGGAAGGGCTTCAGGTGCTCGGGTTCCACGTATCTGAGAAAGGATAGCCGGCAGCAGTCGGCCGGGTTTGCAGACATTGGGAGGCCATTCGGTCTTCTGGCGGCTCTCCCTGTGCCTGGGGCCGGAAGTCCCGCTGCTCCCTCCCGGTGTCCGGCGACACCGATCTCGGGGCAGCGCTGGACGTAGAATGTCCTCGATCGTGCCATCGCAATCCCTGCTGGGCCAGGTCCGTCGTGTGCGCTTCAAGCCGCGCGCCCCCGGCACACGGCCTGCACGGGCGGATCGACCAAAGAATGCCTGAGACGGGAGCCTCTCGTGCACCCCTGGTCCCCAAAGACAAGATCCGAGCGCCGTCGGGCGGCGTGCGTCCCGGCGAACCGTCCTGCATGCCGTCCAACTGGGACGGCCCTGCTGGCGCTTCTGCTCTTCCTGACCTTTGCTTTCCCGGCCTTGGCGGCGCCAGCCCTGCCCGACGTTCCGGAGGCCCACTGGGCTGAAGACGCGGTGGCCTCGCTGGTGGCACAAGGGTTGATCGAGGGTGACCCGGACGGCACCTGGAAGGGCGACCGGGCCACCACCCGCTGGGAGGTGGCGGTCCTGCTGGCCCGCGTCCTGGCCAGGGCCGAGCAGGACCAGGCCGCCTTCGCCACGCGGGCGGAACTCGACGGCGTCCGGAAGCTGGGGATGGCCCTGCGCGAAGAGTTGGAGGCCCTGGGCGTGAGCACGACCGCGCTGGAGGCATCTGCCGTCCGATTGGATCGCAGGGTCGCGGAGCTGGAACGCATCACGTTCTACGGCTCGGTGGAGGCGCGCTTCGTGGCTCAGACCTTCACCAACACCGGAGCGTCGGACAACGACAACGGGCGCGCGGGGGGCGGTCGGGCCGCCGGGGTCCCCTACGTGGACTACAACAGCGCGGTTGGCAGCGCCGTCGGTCCGCGGATGCGGCCTCAGACCCACGGCGTGCTGCCGGTGGTCGATTACCTGCGGGGTCGGGCCCTCACCAATGGGGCCGGCTTCACCAGTCGCGCCATCCTGGGCTTGAAGGTCAAGGTCTCTGCAGACCTGGACGCCGGGGCCGAGTTTGCGGCCTATACCTCATTGGGGGAGGCCAACGTCGACGGCTACTGGGGCGTCAACGCTCCCTTCCTGTCCAGTCCGACCGGGGCCAACGCTGGCGCTGGGGGAGCCTGGGCCCTGGGCAACCAGCCCTGCACGCGCCTGACGCTGGACAGCTTCTGGGTGCGGCACGATCCTTCGAAGACCCGCCTGCTGTTGGGAGCCCTCGAGAAGACCCGGCTGGACCCGCTGGTCTTTCTGGGGCAGAGCAACCTGTGCGTCCATGGCCCCCCACGCCTTCCCGGTTACGGTTTCGACGTGACCGGCGAGTCCGCGCTGGGCCCCGGCAGCCTGCTGGAGTGGGAAGCCCTGGGCACCAGGACCGGTTCAGGGAATGTCTACCAGGACATGAACTACCTCCACCAGAACCTGGGGGGCTCCCTGGGTTGGAAGTTCTCGGAGGGGCAGGGCCTGGTGCGAGCCAGCTTCATCCGCAACTTCGATGAGGCCCCCACGGGCGGCCCGCTGGTGGTGGGGCTGGTCACGGGCGCCAACGTCCGCTATGGCGCCTCCACGGGCTGGAACCCGCTGCAATGGGTGAACCCCCCGGGCCATTTCGCGGCCCAGCGCAGCGCCATCGAGCAGGGCAACCCGGCCGTGGTGGGAGGAGTGTTCATCCCCAACACCATCGATACCCGCCCGATTCCGGGTTGGAATCCCGCTGCCGACAACGCCCTGGGCATCACCACCGGCGGAGGCAACTTCGGCCCTCAAGACCAGACCCTGGCGGGTTTGTCGGCCCGCCATGAGTGGAAGCTCGGCGGTCGGGACTCGCTTCGAGTCAAAGGGGAGTGGGGGCTCAGCGACTACAAATCCAGTCGCAACTCCAGCTACAGCGCCCAGGGGCAGGCCGTCCGCCTGGAGCTGGGCGGGAAGACGTTGCAGGGGAATCTGGACCTTTCCGCCTTCTACCTGAACGTGACCCCCGATTACGGGCCCATGTCCTTCAGCAGCAACCTGCTGGGGTTCCGTTCGCCTTCCGCCTACTCTTTCGCCGGCCGCTTCCATCTGCACGACTTCAAGAACTACCCGCACAACCGGGAGGGGTTCGGGCTCAAGGGCAGGTGGAGCTTCGACCAGGGCCGTGGCGAACTGGCCGTCAACGCGTCCTGGCTGGATCAAGCGCGCACGTCCCTGTATGACGTCCGAGCGCTGCCCGGCTCGGCTGGAGTCGGGGCTCCGAACTATCCCGTGTTGGGGTTCTCGCCGGGTTTCGTCGACTACCTTTTCTCTGGTTATGCCCACCCTCTGCAGTATGGGGCCAACTCCGGCTCGTCCTTCGACGACGCGCTGCGACCCCTGGAGGACGTGCGCGGGCGGGAGCGAGGCCATGGCCTGGTCGTCTCCCACCGGTGGGAGGTCCCCAATGTGGGATCTGAACTCCGCTACAATCGGACGGAACTGCTTCGCCCCTCGACGCTGGCGGCCAACTTCGGCGGCAGCCAGAACCAGGTCGACTTGGGGATCGATTCCTGGCACCTGGGGGCCACCTGGGACCTGACCGACAGGTGGACGCTTCTGGGCGGCGTGGACCGGATCTCCGTGAGGGGACACCATGATCCGGCGGGCCTCTACAACAGCCATGCCGTGGCCCAGGACAGCGTTGGCTTCGTCAACGTCGACTCGACGCAGACGGTGCCCTTCCTGGGGGCGCGGTTCCGCCTGGCCAAGGACAACCTGTGCGAAGTGCTCGTCAGCCACTACGACACCCGGGACGGTGTGCCGACCTCCGTCACGGCGGGTCGGGGAGCCGATACCCGAGGAGCCACGGCCCACGCCTTCAACTGGGAGGGCTGGCAGGTCCAGACCCACTTCCAGACGAGATTCTGAGGTTTTCTCGGGGCGGGGCATCCGGCGGGGCACTCTGCTGCCAGGAAATCTCGGGACCGGATTGGAAGTAGACTTCTCGTCTCGGACGCGGGCGTCTGATGCGGGTCTGAATTGTGCTGGACAGGGATCCAGGGACGGGCTTCGGTTTGCCGGCCGTCACAGGGCGCTCCGTGGGCGCCTTCGGCGAAGACGGAGGTTCCTGGCGGCGTCTTGGAGGGGGAGGCGTCGGGTCTTTTTCGGTGGGGTGAGAAAGGCCGAAGGTCAAGATGAGCGTGGACTCCAAAGATTGGGTGGCACGGGCGAAGCAGGCCACCCGGGAACTGGCGACAGAGGAACTGGTCGATCTCGGAATCGTGCCCAAGGGTGAGCCCTTCGTCCCGGTCATCACCTATCCGGCCATGGGTCTGATGCCTTCCGCCTCCGCGGAGGAGGTGCTGGGGCCCGATCCAGCGGTCCGTCAACCCGTGGCCCTCTACCTCCACCTGCCCTTCTGCCTGACCCGATGCCATTTCTGCCATTGGGTCACGCGCGTGGGCAGCACCGAAGAGGAGGTGGCCGGCTATCTGGACGGCCTGGATCTGGAGATTCGCTTGTACTGCGAGCATCTGCATCTGGACCGGATCCGGGCCCGTTCCATCCTGGTCGGCGGTGGAACCCCCAGCGCCTTGTCCCTCGGCAATCTGCACAAGTTCCTGCAGATCCTGGAGAAGCACGTCGACACCACGGAATGTCGGCAGTTCTCGTTTGAGGCCGAGCCCTCCACCCTGCTGGGCGATCTGGGGGCGGCTCGGCTGCAAGTGCTTCTGGATCACGGGGTCCACCGCCTCAGCATGGGCGTGCAGGCCTTCGACGACGGACTGCTTCGCCAGACCGCCCGCCCGCACACCTCGGCCCAGGCCCTGGAGGCCATCGCCCGGATCCGGGAGTTCGGCTTCCAGAGCGTGGCCATCGACCTGATCTACGGGTTGGGAGGCCAGACCCTGCAGCAATGGATCGACACCATGCTGACGGCGGTTCGCTCGGGAGCGGACTCCTGGCAACTGTATCGCTTGCGGATCGCACCCCACGGCGACCGGCCCGGAACGGTGCTGGGGCACTACCGCCAGGACCCCTCGACCTATCCGGGTTACGACGAGGGCAGCGTGATGAAGATGCTGGGCAACCTGATCAGCGAGGAACATGGCTTCCATCAGGACTACACGCGCATCTTCTCGAGGGACCCGAGCCACGTCTCAGGCTACCTGTATGACGTGAACAACGATCTTGCCGACGTCATTCCGGCAGGGATCAGCTCGTGGGGCAGTCTGGAGAGGGCCTACTTCCTTCACGTCGGGGATGACTTTGGGAAGTACCGTCAGATGCTGGCCGAGGGCCGCCTGCCGATCGACCGTGGTCTGGTCCTGGACGAAGCCACCGCGCAGCGACGGGCCTTGATCCTTGCGCTGAAGAACACGAAGGTGGACAAGCGAGCCTACTTCGAGCGGATGGGGCGATGGCCGCAAGACCTCTTCGGTCCGACCTTGGACAGGATGCGGGGATCGGGCATGGTGGAGGAGGACGAGGACTTCTTGCGGCTCACCGCTCGCGGCCGGTTCTTCGCCGACGAGGTGGTGATGCAGTTCTTCGAGCCCCGGTTCGTTCCACCCCGGAAGCTGGCCTAGGTCTTGGACCTCAGCAACGGCTGGAATGGTGGCCTCTTTGCCCTGGGCTCGGCCTTCGCGTTCGCGTCGGCCAGCCTGCTCTTCCGCAGGCTGGGGAACTCGGTATCGCCCTCGGGGCTGAACTGTGCCAAGACGGTCATCGCGGTGGCGGCTTGTGCCGGGCTCCTCTCCTGTCGGGGCATGGCCGAGGTCCCGTTCCGGGAGGGGTTGTTCCTGGCCCTGAGCGGGCTGGTGGGCATCACCCTGGGCGACACCGCCTACTTCACTGCCTTGAATGCCCTGGGTCCGCGGCGCACGCTGCTCCTGGACACGTTGAGCCCCGGTCTCACCGCGGTCCTGGCGGCCTGGATCCTGCATGAGCGCCTGGATGGCGTCGCCTGGTTGGGGATCCTGTTGACCCTGGCGGGGGTGGCCTGGGTGTTGAGGGGCCGCAGCGCGCCAGGGCACGAGGTGCGCGGTTCGATGGCCAAGGCCGTGGCCTGGGGCTTGTGCGCGGTGGTCAGCCACGCGGTGGGGGTGATCCTGGCCAAGGACGCGCTCTCGCAGGTTCCAGCCCTGGAGGCCTCGCTGGTCCGACAGGTGGCCGCCCTGGCGGTGCTGGTCCTTTGGGGAGCCCTGCAACCTGGGCGCCTGATGGGGTGGGTCCGGCCCTTCGCCAGTTGGTTGCAGCTCAGGATCCTGGTGGGCGCCTCGCTTCTGGGCACCTTTGCCGGAATCTGGCTTTCCATGCTGGCCCTGGCGTTCGCCCCGGCCAGCATCGCCGCCACCCTGAACTCGACCGGTCCCTTGTTCATCCTGCCCCTGACCAGGGTCTTCGACGGCGAGAAGATCACCTGGCGGGCCGGCCTGGGGGCAGTCGTGGCGACGGCCGGCGTGGCCTTGTTGTTGCTGCGGAACACGGCCTGAGGGAATCCGGCGAAGCCGGGGTCGGGTCCCCCTGCCCCTTCAGGTTCTGGCCGAAGCCGCGGCCGAATGCCACGGTAGTTGGCGGATTCAGGTTCTGGCTCGCCAGTTGCGCCAGGCCTTCTCGACCGCCACCACCGGCAGGATCGTGGCGCCCACCAGGGCGGCCTTCCCCAGGTCGGCCGCCTGCAGCGGCACGGTGTCGAAGACCGCGTTCATGGGGGGGAAGTAGATGAACAGGGCCTGCAGGACCGCCAGGATCGCGATCCCCAGGTAGAGCACGGGGTTGCTCCACATCCCGACCGTCAGGAGGGAGTGCTTCAGCGAGCGGCAGTTCAACAGGTAGAAGATCTGGAACATGACCACCGTGGTGACCGCCATCGTCTGGGCCTCGGAGACGGCTGCGGCTTCCGCAAGGCCAGCGGCCATGGCGCCGGAGCGCTCGTCGAGGAACATGAGGAGGGCGCCAGCCGTCATCAGGATTGCCACCATGATCGTCCGGTACAGCACGAAGGGGCCGAGGATCGGCTCACCCGGCCGGCGTGGAGGGCGGTCCATGAGGTCCTTCTCGGGAGCCTCGAAGGCCAGCGGAGTGGCCAGGAAGAAGGAGGCGATCAGGTTGACCCACAGCAACTGGGCTGGCAGCATGGGAAGCAGCAGCTCACCCGTGCGGGGGTCAAAGGGGAAGAAGGCGACTCCCCAGGTCAGGATCAGGGCCAGGCCCAGGTTGGTCGGCAGCACGAAGGCCAGGGACTTGATCAGGTTGTCGTAGACGCGACGACCCTCTTCGACCGCGGCCCGGATGCTGGCAAAGTTGTCGTCGGTCAGCACCAGGTCGGCCGCCTGTTTGCTGACCGAGGTGCCCGTGATCCCCATGGCCACGCCGATGTTGGCCTGCTTCAGGGCGGGGGCGTCGTTGACCCCGTCCCCGGTCATGGCCACGACCTCGCCCTGGTTCTGCAGGCTCTTCACCAGGCGCAATTTGTGCTCCGGAGCCACCCTGGCAAAGACATGGCAGCGGCGCAGGGCGTCGGTGAGGGCCGCCTCGTCCATGCGTCCCAAGTCCCGGCCCACGATCACCGGAATCTCCGAGCGCAGGCCGAGTTGCTCGCCGATGGACTGCGCGGTCGCCTGATGGTCTCCGGTGATCATCTTGACCGTGATGCCGGCACGGTGGCAGTCCCGGATGGCCTCGATGGCCTCCGAGCGGGGAGGGTCGATCATCCCCTGAAGGCCCAGGAAGCGGAAGCCCGTGGCGGTGTCCTCCAGGTCAACCTCGGCCCGGTTCTGCGGCAGCTCCTTCCGGGCGAAGGCCAGGACCCGGATGCCCCGGGAGGCCATTCCCACGACCTGTTCGTGGACTTCCTTGGCCTCGACTTCCGAGCAACGCGACAGGATGACCTCGGGCGCCCCCTTCAGCAACAGGACGCTGGCTTCTCCCACCCGGTGCAGCGTCGCCATGAACTGGTTCTCGCTCTCGAAGGGGATGGCATCCAGCCGGGGAGACTCCTGGCGCACGTCTGAGACCTTCAGGCCCGCCTTCTCGGCGGCGGTCAGGAGCGCTCCCTCGGTGGGGTCTCCCGTCACGGTCCAGCGCCCGGATTCCTCCTGCAGCGAGGCGTCGTTGCACAACACGCCGGCTTCCAACAGGCTGCGGCCGGCCTCCGGGAGTTCGGGGGTGAAGCCGCCAACCGGCTCATAGCCCACCCCGTCCACGGCGACGGTCCCGTCCTGGGGGGTCCACAGGGCCTGAACCGTCATCTCGTTGCGGGTCAGGGTGCCGGTCTTGTCCGAGCAGATGACCGTGGTGCAGCCCAGGGTCTCCACCGCGGGCATCTTGCGCACCAGGGCGTTCTTGCGGGCCATCTGGCGCATGCCGATGGCCAGGGCCCCGGTGACGATGGCAGCCAGGGCCTCGGGCACCGCGGCCACTGCCAGGGAAATGGCGAACATGACCACGGTGACGATGAACTGGAGGTCGATCTTGCCGTCCAGGGCCTGGCGCAGGATGCTCACCCCGGCCACCAGGCCGCAGATGCCCAGGGCCAGGAGCCCCAGCCACTTGCCGATCTCCCCGGTGCGCTTTTCCAGGGGCGTCTTCTCGGTCGCCACGGCGGCCACTTCCCGGGCGATGGCCCCGAAGGCCGTGTGCATGCCCGTTTCCACCACCAGGGCGCGGCCCCGGCCGTAGGTCACGCTGGTGCCGGTGAAGGCCATGTTCCTGCGGTCGGCCAGGCGCGCGGCTTCGGGCAGGGCGGCCGGGTTCTTGCCCACGGGCGCGGACTCGCCGGTGAGCGCGGCCTCGTCGCAGCGCAGGGAGTGGGACTCCAGCACCCGGGCGTCGGCGGGCACCTTGTCCCCGGCCTCCAGAAGCAGGATGTCGCCGGGCACCAGGTCCGTGGAGGGGACCTCCTTCTCAACGCCGTCGCGCAGGGCCGTGATGCTCGGGGAGAGCATGTTCTTGAGGGCCTCCAGGGCCTTTTCCGCGCGGAACTCCTGGAGAAAGCCCAGGATCGCGCAGAAGACCACGATGAGGCCGATGATGGCCGCGTCCACCACCTCGCCCACCAGGGCCGAGAGCGCGATGGCCGCGAGGAGGATGAGCATGAGGACGTTCTTGAACTGCCCGAGGAACAGGGCCAGGGCCGAGGCGCGGTCCTCCCGGGCCAGCTCGTTGGGTCCGAAGCGCTCCAGGCGCTCCGCGGCCTCCGCGCCGGACAGGCCGCGGCCCGGGTCCACGGAGAGTCTGGCCAGGGCGGCGCCGGCGTCCAGGGAATGCCAGGGGGCAGGAGTCATGTCTGGAAAATAGCCGGGATGACGGGGGCCGTCCAGCAGGGAGGCGGAACGCTTTGGGGGGCGCCGGCGATTGCCGGCGCCCCCCGTGGCGTCTCATGGGTTTCTTGCAGCCGTTCTGCACACCCGGACCGCGCCGGTCAGTGCACCCCAGGGAAGAAGGTGAAGCTGATCCAGATGAACACGAACAGCAGGACCACACCGAGTCCGATGCTCACGGAGATGAGCTTCTTCTCCACGGGGAGAAGGGGCTCGTACTCCATCTGGTGCATCTCCTGCTTGAGTCTCTGTTCCTCTTCAGCCGACATCTTGTGCTGTTCAGCCATAAGTCCTCCTTGTCCAGGCCATCAGGTCCGGGCCGTCAGCCCACGACCAGCGGCGGCTTGATGCCGTGGAAGAAGATGTAGGAGATGAGCAGGCCCACCCAGACGATGAACCCGAACAGGCAGAGGAGATAGACCGCCGCCAGCTTGCCGATGCCTTCCGCCCAGAGCTTGCGGAAGTTGGAGATCACTCCGATGGTGAAGAAGGTCATGACAAAGAACAGGACGCGGAAGGCGTCCATTTGGCTGGTGGCCCCCTTGGCCGCCTTGAGGGCTTCAGGCGAGCTCAGGCTGAAGGCCAGCAGGAGCACGAACGTGAGCATGTAACCGAGCACGAACTTGGGGAAGCGTTCCCAGATCTCCACGGCCTTGACCTGGCCGCGGCATTCGATCTTGGAACACCAGATGATGGCCAGGACAAAGGCCCAGATGCCGATGAAGAAGTCGATGAAGATCTTGCTGGTGGTGGCCGGCATCATGATCCAGCCTTCCTGGTAGTGGGTGCCCTCCATGGCCAGGGCCTTGGCCCGCACCAGGGCGTCCACGATGGCGCCGCTGGCGATGGCCGCGCCGTCGGTCTTCACCGCCAGTCCCATCCAGTCGCCGGCCACCATGGGCTCGGTCCAGAGCAGGGCCTGGGCGATGAACGGCAGGAGCAGGAGCTCCACCACGGCGAAGATGACCACCAGCGACGAGACCATGATCGGGACCACCGGCCGGGCGCGGATGGCCGCTCCCGTGGCGATGGCCGCGGACACGCCGCAGATGGAGATGCCCGAGGCCAGGGGCACGGCCCATTCCCTGTTGAATTTGAACACGGTGCGGGCCACCAGATAGACCACGGCCCAGTCGATGAGGTAGACCTCGACGCTGGCGCACAGGCCCCGGAACAGGATGGCCGAGGCCAGACTCATGGATTCGGCGGCCTTGGCCCCCAGGCCCGCGCCCAGGATGACGATGGCGGTCTTGATGTACAGCTCGGGCCGCGTGGCCTCGCCCATGAACGCCGCCAGTTTCGGGAAGAAGTTGCCGATCACCAGGCCGGCCAGCAGGGCCACGATGAACCCGGCCTCGCCGGTGAGGTTCAGCGACCAGTTGATGCCGTACTTCGCGAGCACGTCCGGGGTGGCCGCGATGTAGGCGTAGTGTCCCGTGAACCAGCAGCCATAGCTGATCCAGAACACCAGGGTGAATCCGGCCGCGAACTTCTTGATGTCCGCGCGCATGCAGCGCGCCGCGATGAGCATGAGCCCCAGCATGAAGAGATAGGTGAGGATGAGCGAAACAAGGCTCGGCATCTCCTTGAAGGCGCCAGACACCGGGACGACGGCCTTGGCCGCGTCGATCCAGACGTTCACCTTGGCGCCCCAGCCCAGGACGTTCACCCCAGCAAACGCGCCCAGGCCCAAGACAAAGATGCCCAAACCGATCCAGAGAGCTAACCAGTCCTCGCCAATTGGTCTTTTCTGCTCCTCCATCCCTGCGACCTCCTTGACGTTTGTTCATAAACGCATGGTGGCAAGCAAGAACCGATTGAGACCATTTTCAGGCGATGCTCGGCTTTGACTCCTGTATCGACGCGGGGAGGCCGCACATGCGCCCGCCTCGCAACATGGCGGCGCGTGCACGGCGCCCGAGAAGGATTCACGTATGTGTCTTCCGGTCGAGCCGGAAGAAACTTTTTTCCGATATCAGCGCTATAGACCCCTGTATGCATCAGGTCAAGAGCGTCCGGCGAATGGGTTGGAACAATGATCAGCGGGCTTCAGGCCCGGGATGGGCTCAGGACCGGACCAGGCCTTCCCGGACGGCCAGGTCCTCGGCGCGCTGCTTGAGGGCCAGGTTCATGGCCCGGTAGGCGCCCATGACCTCGCCCTGGAGCATGCGGATGAACACCGGCACGAGCATGCCGCCGAAGGTCTCGCCGTGGACGAAGCGGGTGCGGTGCGGGGAGAGGGGCTCCATGATGAAGAAGTGCTCGACGTCCATGAGGATGGGCGCCAGCAGGCTGCCCACCCAGCGCAGTTCGTAGTCCTGCTCCACCTGGACCAGGGTGGCCGAGGCCTTCATGGCGATGCCCGAGGGCGTGGTGAAGGAGAGCCTGAGGCGGCTGCCCACGCGCAGTTCGCCCTCGGCCTCGCGGATGAACGGGTTCCACTCCGGATAGAAGGGGAAGTCCGTGAGCACGCGCCAGACCTGGGAGGGGGAGGCCAGGATCTCGTTCTCGCTGATGAGCGCGCGGGGCATGGCGTGGACTCCTGTGGCCGGTTCAGGCCACCAGAATCAGGGTTTGCTTGGTGAGGCCGCGCAGGACCGCGGCCGAGACGCTGCCCAACAGGAGCCGCCGGAGGCCGCCCTGGCCCCTGCGGCCCATGACCACGGCGTCGAAGCCGCCGCGGACCACCTCGTCCAGGAGGTCCTGGGCCGGACCCCGGCGGCGCGCCACCACCGCCAGGGGCGTGTCCTCGTCCAGGCCGGTGAGCTCCTTGGCCTCGCGCCACTGCTTTTCGGCCTCCCGGGGGCCGTTTTCCAGCACGTGCAGGAAGGTCAGGTCCCCGGGCCAGGCCCGGGACACGTAGCGCAGGACCAGGAGCGAGGCCGGGGAGAAGTCGAAGGGCACCAGCACACGGCCCTGGCCCGGGTTCTCCCCGAGCAGGCCGGTGATCCGGTCGCGGCGCAGGAGCACGCGCTCGCGCCAGGCCTCGCCCTCCTGGCGGCAGAGCAGGACCACGCCGAAGTTTCCGGCCTCGGCCTCGCGGAGCACGAGGTCATCGGCCGCCCCGCGCAGGGTGCGGTCCTCGAAGCGCAGGCGCTCCGGCTCCAGGCCATGGCCGCGCCACTGCTCCTGGCACCAGCGGCGCAGGTCGTCGCGGGCCTGGGCCAGGGCCACGTCCCCGCCCTCGGGATGCAGGAAGAGGACCGTGGCCGCGTCGTGGACCCGGGCCGGGACCCGTCCGCTCCAGAGCTCCCGCAGCCGCCCGGCGTCCCGGGCCGAGGCCAGGACGATGAGCGTCTTGTAGGTCTGGCGGCCCTGCAGGGCGTATTCCAGGTCCACGCGCTTCTGTTCCTTGGGCGGTCGGCGCACGCAGTTCAGGCCCTGGTCCCGCACGATGCGCCGCAGACAGGCGAAGCAGTCGATGCAGGCGTTGACCTTCGCGCCGGTTTGGGCCTTGCGCAGCCAGTCGGGGTCGGCCAGCAGGGGGCGGCCCAGGCCGATGAGGTCGGCCTCCCCGGCCTGGAGGATGCGCTCGGCCAGAGGCGGGGTCAGGATCTTCCCGGCCGTGACCACGGGCAGGCCGACGCGGGCCTTGAGGGCCGCGCATTCCTGGCGGAGATAGCCGGGCCGGGCCGTGAGCCTGCGGATCGCGGGATTGAATATGGAGTTGTAGGTCCCGGCCGAGGCCGAGACATAGGCCGCGCCCTCCTGTTCCAGCAGGGCCGCGAACTCCAGGGCCTCGGGCAGGTCCACGCCGTCCGGGGTCCACTCGCGCACCAGCAGGCGGAAGCCCACGGGATAGCCCGGGGGCACGGCCGACCGTACCGCCCGGAAGACATCCAGGGGAAAGGCCGCCCGCTTGGCCAGGGGCAGGGAGCCGCCGGTGGCCGGGCGGTTGGTGTAGGCTGAAAGGAACTGGGTCAGGAGGTAGCCGGTGGCCCCGTGCAGCTCGACCATGTCGAAGCCCGCGGCCACGGCCCGGGCCGCGGCCTGGGCAAAGGCCCGGATCACGTCCTGGCGCTGTTCGCGGCTCATGCCCGCCTGCCAGGAGGCGGCCTTGCGCATGACCATCCAGGTCAGGCCGAAGCGCTCCNNGAGGTGGGTGGCGTCCATGGGCGCGGGCATGAGCGGGGCCTCGGTGCGGGCGAAGCGTCCGGCGTGGTTCAGCTGGGCGCAGGACACGGCCCCGGCGTCGCGCAGGACACGGGCCAGGCGGGCCAGGCCCGGCACGAATTCGTCCTTGTCCAGGCGCAGGTTGTTGGGCGCGGTGACCCCGTCCGGGGCCACGGCCACGTTGCCCACCACCACCAGGCCCGCGCCGCTGCCGGCCAGGCGCCAGTAGTGTTCCAGCAGGAGCGGGCTGACATGCCCGTCGGTGTAGGCGTAGCCGGTGAACAGCGGCAGGGCGGCCAGGCGGTTTTTGAGGGTCTGCCCGGCCAGCCGGTAGGGCTGGAAGAGAAGCGCGTGCTGGTCCAAGGCGTGCGTGCTGTCCGCCATCGGCCGTCCTTTTGGGTGCGTGTCCCTGTGTAGCAGGCGGGCCGCCGCCGGGTCTAGTCCCGTGTCCCGCGCGGCATTGCGCCCCGGAGCGCGCGATGCTAGGCTCTCGCTGCCGATAATAATGGCCTGCCCCCGGAATCTGTGCAATCTCGGCAGGGGGACGTTCAGGAGCCGTGAACGCATGAAACAGGACAGACCAAGCACCTATTACGCCCCGGACCAGCGGGCGGACGCCGAGACCATCCGCCGCCAGGCGCGGGTCTTTCTGAGCACCCACTGCGCCAAGCTCATGCACGCCGTGCCCACCATGCTTCTGGTGCTCAACGGCCAGCGTCAGGCCATCTTCGCCAACAAGGCCTGCCAGGATTTCTTCGTGGAGAGCGGCGCGGGCCAGGCCGAGGGCCTTCTGGGCCTGCGGCCCGGCGAGATCTTCTCCTGCATCCATGTCGGCGAGACCGACGGCGGCTGCGGCACCACGGAATACTGCATCAACTGCGGCGCGGTCCGGGCCGTGCTCATGGGCCTGTCCGGAAGCCGCGCGGAGATGCACTGCCGGATGCTGCGCAGCTTCCAGGGCGGGACCCAGGCCCTGGACCTGGCCGTGGCCGTGGACCCCTACGACCTGAACGGCGAACAGTTCGCGGTGCTCGCCATCAAGGACGAGAGCCACGAGATCCGGCGCAATGTGCTCGAGCGCATATTCTTCCACGACCTGCTCAACGTGGCCGGCGGGGTGCGCGGGCTCACCGAAGTCCTGCGCGGCCGGGTGCCCGACACCCTGCGTCCGGACGTGGACCTGCTCTACACCTCCCTGGACTACCTGGTGGATGAGATCATGGCCCAGAAGGATCTCATGGCCGCGGAGAACAACGAGCTCCAGCCCCGGCCCGTGGACCGCGACGCCCTGGACTTCCTGCGCGACGCCGTGGAGGCCCATAAGGGAGGCCCGGCGGCCCGGGGAGTCCGGCTGGTCCTGGCGGAGGGCGCCGAGGACTTCCGCCTGCGCGTGGACCCCATGATCCTGCGCCGGGTGCTCGGGAACATGATCAAGAACGCCGTGGAGGCCTCGCGCAACGGCCAGACCGTGACCCTGGACTGCCGGGTGGAGGACGGCCGGGGCATGTTCTCGGTGCACAACGAGGCGGTCATGGCCCGCAAGGTCCAGCTCCAGATCTTCAACCGCTCCTTCTCCACCAAGGGCCCGGGCCGGGGGCTCGGGACCTACAGCATCCTGTTGCTCACGGAACGCTACCTGGAGGGCCAGGCGAGCTTCTCCTCGGCCCTGGAGACCGGGACCGTGTTCCGCATCCATCTGCCGCTGGCCTGAGGCTGATCCGGCAACAAACCGCAATCACGGAGGAAACCCTCGCATGTTCGAGCCCAAGGAATGCATCCTGTACAGCGGCGCCGCCAGCGGGACCGAGGCGGAATTCGGCGCGCTCGCCGAGCGCTACGGCCTGCAGGAGGTCAACTTCAGCTTCGACGGGCACCAGCCCGCCCGCACCCGGGGCCTGCGCGTGCTGACCACCGAGGAGCTGGGCCTCAAGGACGTGAGCCTGGCCTACGTCTCCAAGCTCATGAACCGCGGCTTCAGCAGCGCGCCCAAGTTCCGGGCCGTGCTCCAGAGCATCTGCTGGCAGGTGGCCAGCGGC
>DIWH01000060.1 GCA_002423485.1 Candidatus Xenobium occultum
TCTGGCCATCGACCACCACGTCGGGAAGACCTCCGACGCAGGTGGCCACGACCGGGAGCCCGGCCGCCATGGCTTCGACCACCGCGCGGCCCATGCCCTCGTTGTGGGAGGGGAGCACGAAGAGGTCGAAGGCCTGAAGGGCTGGCGCGGGGTCTTCCAGGCGCCCCAGGAGCTCGACATGGGGGTTCAGGCCCAGGGTCTGGATGCGCTCCAGCACGGCTTCCCGCAGCGGGCCGTCACCGACCAGCACCAGGCGTGCCCGGGGGAAGCGGGCCAGCACCAGGGCCGCGGCCTCCAGGAGGTCCAGCACCCCCTTGACCTCGACCAGCCGGGCCACGAAGCCGATCGTCAGGTCGTGCCCCTTCACCGACGTTTCCGGCTGGCGACGGTAGCGCTCCAGCGAGACGCCGCTGGGGATGATCACGAAGCGATCGGCCGGGGCGATGCCCTCCTGGAGATGGTCGCGCAGGTCGCCTTCGGTCAGCGCCACGATCCGGTGGGTCGTCCGGGCCGTGAGGCGCTCGACTTCGCGGAAGACCCGGGTCTTCCAGGAGGAGAAGTAGCCGTGGAAGACGTGGCCGTGGGGGGTGTGCACCACGGCGGGCACGCGCCGCAGCGCGGCGGCCCAACGGCCCAGGATTCCGGCTTTGGATGTGTGGGTGTGGACCACGTCATATTTCTGGTCCCCCATCAGCTTCCACAGCCCCACCAGGGCCCGCAGGTCCCGTGCGGGAGAGGGGTCGCGGACCAGGTCCGGGAGGACGATCAGGCGATAGGGGTCCTGGGCCGCCTCCTCCAGGAGGCTGCCTTCCGGGCCGGCCTCGGGGCCCGTGACCAGGGTCACCTCGTGACCCCTTCGGGCCTGTTCGGCGGCGCACATCATGGTGTTGCGCTGGGCCCCCCCGTGGATGAGCCGGGTGATGACGTGCAGGATCCTCACGATTCGGGCTCCCGAAGCCGGGAACGGCCCACGACCAGACCGACCAGCAACAGGTAGGCCTCCATGGGACGGATCAGGTAGAAGGTCTCGGCCACCAGGCCGCTCAGGACCAGGGCCACCAGGACGCTGAAGAGCGAGCCGGCCATGCTCTTCAGCAGCGGGTCCTGGGCCTGTCGGGCGATGTTCTGGAGGGTCCGACCCAGGGCCCACAACAAGACCAGGAGCAGGGTCAATCCCACCAACCCGTGATACACCCACTCACAGAGGTACATGTTGTCGATGGCGCCCAGCCCGATCCGTCCCGTCCCCAGGCCGAAGACCGGGTTGCGGGGGATCACCTCGGTCACGACGTGCCGGGCCACCAGCAGGCGGGCCACCAGCGAGGAGGACCCCGGTGAGGGCATGTCCTCGGGGTTGGAGACCAGGCCGCTCCAGGCCTGGTTGAACTCCGTCCCGGTTCCCTCGAAGCGATCCTGGACGGAATCCGGCATCAAGAGCCAGGCTGGGAAGGCGATGAGAACCAGGGCCGCCAGGATTGGAATCCGCCGCTTCCTGGTGCGCATGGCTTCCATGACGAAGAGGACCCCGGCGCAGATCATCCCGGCGCGCGAACCCGTGGCCAGGAGCGCCGCGGCGCCGGTGATGGCGCCCAGGAGGAGGGAGATGCGCTCGCAGGAGCCCCGGATGTGGGGCAGGGCCCCCAGCACCAGGCCCAGCAGCACGATGATGAAGAGGGCCGTCGAGGTCTCCTGGCCCTTGATGACCCCAGAGGCCCGGTGGAGTTCCGGGTTGGAAAACAGTTCCCAGAGGACCGAGAGGTTCAGGATCGGCGCGGCCAGCGAGAAGACCCGGATGATCCGGAGCCAGGACCACTCGGAGTTCACCACGGCCACTCCCAGGAAGTAGACGACGAAGAACTCGGTCCGTTTCAGGAGGTACATGCCCCCGCGGGCCAGGGGGCCCTGCTCAGAGAACAGGAAGTAGGCCGCGGCATCCCAGGCCAGGAGCAGCACCATCGGAGCCAGCAGGGGGATGGGATCCGAGACCCTGCGGCGCCGGGCGTGGTGCCCCTCGGTGGCACGGGCTCCGACGAAGACCAGCAAGAGCACGGGCAACAGCAGGTCGCTGACCCGAATCTTCTCAAAGCCCAGGAAATCGAACTCGGGTGAGACCGCGACGGCCGCCGCATAGAACAGCATCGGCCATGAAGGGTCGATCCGGTGCTGGCCGGGGGACCTGCGGGGGGGGGCGCTCGCCACTGTCATCGGGATTCTCGGGGGTGGAGGGTTTCCAGGAAGTCTCCCAGGGGCTCCAGCACCTTCTCCCAGGTGAATTCCCGCTCCACCCGGAGCCGGCCCGAGCGGCCCAGATGTCTGGCCCGTTGCGGGTCGCGCAGCATGGCCAGCAGGGCCCGGGCCAGGTCTTCGGGGTCTCCGGGGTTCACCAGGACCCCGCTGGATCCGTCCTGGACGGCTTCGACCACCCCACCCGAACGCCCCCCGATGACCGGTCGGCCGCAGGCCCCGGCTTCCAGGAACACGATCCCGAATCCCTCGACATGGCCGCTGGAGGGGATCTCCCGGCTGGGCATCACGAAGACGTCCAGGGTGCGGAACCAGGCCGCCAGGCTCTCTTCGTCGGCGCTGCCCGCGAAATGGACGGAGCCGCCCAGACCCAGGTCCCGGACCATGGCCTCCAGTCGGGGGCGGTCCGGTCCATCTCCGACCACCAGGTACAGCGCGTCGGGGAACTCCTCCAGGACGCGCGGCATGGCGCGCAGGACCGTGTCGAACCCCTTGCGTTCGACCAGGCGTGACAAAGTGCCGATCACCGGTCGGGACTCCAGCGCCAGAAGGCGCCGGAAGTCCGGGCCTTCCGGCGTGAAACGCGCGGTGTCGACCCCGGGGTAGAGCACCTCGATGCGGTTCTGGACCCCGAACTCGCCCAGACGCGAGCGGGTGTCGGCGCTCACTGCGAAGACCCGTTCGGCCTGCTCGTAGACCTGTCGGTAGATGCGGCGCATCAGCGGGCTCTCGCGGAAGCGCGCGAACTCCAGGCCATACGCGAACATCAGGTAGGGAATGCGGCAGCCCAGGGCCCGGGCCAGCCGCATGGCCAGCCCCCCATAGGCCACGTTCATGGGCAGGATCACGTCCGGTGGCCGAACTACGAGGCGCCGAGCGGCCCCGGCCACCAGGGGGACCCCTCGCAGGTAACCCCAGTTATAACCCGGGGTTCGCCAGACCCGGCAGGGATCGGCCTGGTCCTGGGCTTCCCAGCCTTCCCAGCGGGGGGCCACCACCTCGACGTCATGGCCCCGGCGGGCCAGGTCTCCGGCCAGGTGGAAGGCCAGGGAACTGATCCCTCCGCGGATGGGGGGGTAGTCGGTGCTCACCATCAGGACGCGGCTCACTCGGAGGCTTCCTCCCTCTCCTGGATGGGCGGGGCCGGTTCCTCGGCCAAAGGCGCCTGATCCAGCCACAGTGCGAGAATCAGGCCCAGGAAGACCAGGCCCCCGAAGAGCGTCAAAGCTTGATTCATTCCCAGATTGGTCATGGCCACCGAGCATGAGCCCGTCAGGACGGCCAACAGGTACATCACCAGCAGGGCCTCGCGGCCGGAGAGGCCCATGGCCACCAGGCGGTGATGGGTGTGGTCCCGGGCACACATGGTGATCGGGTCGGTCCAGGTCCGGTACTTGCCGTGCAGCCCGCGTGAGATCAGGATCATTCCAAAATCGAAAAGGGGAACGGCCAGAAGCGTCACGCCCATCAGGATGGCCTTCAGACCGCTGCCCGCCCATTCGCCCAGGACGACCATGGCGGCCAGGCAGAAGCCGATGAAGAAGCTGCCGGAGTCACCCAGGAAGATCCTGGCCCGAGGGCGAGGGTAGTTCCACCACAGGAAACCGGCGCAGGCCGCGCCCAGGGCCAGGGCCACCAGGGCCAGGTCCTTCTGGAAGGTGGCCCAGGCGATGCCAAAGGCGAAGATCGCCGACAATCCAGCCAGCCCAGAGGCCGCCCCGTCGGCGTTGTCCACCCCGTTGAAGGCGCTGGCCACCAGGCCCATCCACAGGAAGGTCAAGACGAAAGCCAGCGGGAGGGGCAGGGCAAAGGCCCGCAGGAAGACTCCACCCTCCATCAGCAGGGCCGTGGCGGCGGCCAGGGCACCCAACTTGACGTTGGCGCTGACTCCGCGCATGTCGTCCAGCAGGCCGACCAGGACGATGAAGAATCCTCCCAGGAGGAAGGCCTGGACCCCCGGCGAGAGCAGCCCTGCGGCCAGGACCGCCACGGTGAAGCCGCCGAAAACTCCCAAGCCTCCCAGGGTGGGCGTGGCCTCCAGGTGTTGCTTGTGCGCTCCGGGTCGGTCCATCAGGTCCAGGCGTCGAGAGAACTCGCGCACCAGGCCGGTCAGGATCAGCGAGGCCGCGAAGCCTGCCAGGAGCACGCGGAACATCGGCCAGATGGTTTCGCTCAAGACAACTCCTCCCGGACAGCCTGGATCACGTGGTCGGCCTCCTGGGGGCTCAGCCCGGGATAGAGAGGAAGCGACAGGGTGCGGCGCCAGGCCTCCTCCGCGTGGGGAAACTCGCGGGCCGGGATCCCCAGATAGCGGTGCAGGGGGCGGAAGACCGGACGGGCAGCCCCCACCCCCTTCTCCCGGAGGGCCCGCAACAGGCCGGGCAGGCGCCGGGAGGGGACCCGGGCCAGGAAGCGATAGTGGACCTGGCCGGGCACCTCGGGCAGCACCTCCAGCAGGTCTCCCAGTTCGGTTCGGTAGCGTCGGGCCAGGGCCTGACGTTCCTCCAGGAACGAACCCAGGCGACGGAACTGGATCCGGAGCAGCGCCGCGGCAACCTCGGTCATCTTGTAGTTGTAGCGCACCCGCCAGTCCGGTCTTTGATCATAGGAACGCAGGTCCCGGGCCAGGCGGGCCACGGCCACCCGGTTGGTGGCCAGCAGTCCTCCCTCGCCGGCCGCCAGCATCTTGGTGGCGTAGAACGAGAAGGCGCAGGCCCCGCCCTGGCGGGCGGCAGGCGCCCGGCGGATGGTGGCTCCCGGCGCGTGGGTGCCGTCGGTGAGGACCGCGACCTGCTCTTCCAGGGGACGCACGTCCAGGGGGCGGCCGAAGAGGTGGGGGATCAGGGCCACCGCCGAGTCGGGGCGGACCCTGGCCCGGGCGTCGTGGAGATCCACATCCGGCAGGCCCGGTACGCAGTCCACCAGGATGGGTTGGGCTCCGCTTTGCAGCACGGCGTTCAGCAGCGAGGTGCATCCGTAGGACGGCAGCAGGACCGTCTTTCCCGGGCCGGCACCCAGGGCCATCAGGCCCAGGTGCAGTGCGGCGGTCCCGTGGGCCAGGGCCACGCAGTGTCGGGTTCCCAGGACCTGGGCTGCCTCCTGCTCCAGGGCCTCCACTTCCGGGCCCTGGGCCAGCATGCCGCTGCGCACAACCGCCGCGGCGGCCTGCGCCTCCTCCGGGCCCAGCAGCGGGCGGGAGTGGGGGATGAATCCGCAGGTCATCGCGGGACCTCCAGGAACTCCTGGGCACCCACCACCCGCCCTCCGCGCAGGATCACCTCTGTTGAGCGGGGTCCTTCCGCCAGAAGAAGGTCCAGGGTGGCCAGGTCCGGGGCAAAGCCGGCCTGGGGCCAGACCTGGGCATACTCCGGGCAGGACCATTCGTGGACCAGCAAATCCAGTCCGGCCTCCTGGAATCGAGCGGGTTCGAGGTAGCTTTGCAGGCCGTGGGCGCCCGTCAGGTAGGCCGTCCCGCCGACGGCGCGGACCAGGTCCACCAACCGGGCGCTGGCGCGGCCGGGGATTCCCAGTTCCGAGCTGCGGACCATCGGGGTCCGGATTCCCAGGACCTCCATGTGCCAGCGGATCGTCTCCCAGGCGAGGTCCACCAGCCGGCACCAGGGTCTGGCGTAGAAGTCCTCCAGGGCGGGCAGGAAGTCTCCGAGATGAGGCGCGCGGGCGTAGAACTGCCGGAGCGTCTTGAGGTGCTTGCGCGCCCAGGGGTGCTCCACGGTCAGGGCCACCTCCTCCAGGCGCTGTCCCAACCGGTGCTGCACCGGGATGGTCAGGATCTGGGGGCCGGAGGGGCCTTTGAGGCGGTTTCGGTTCTGCCAGCCGTTTTTGTTGAAATCGGCATCATCCAGGAGGACGAAGACGTCGCTGCGCGCGATCTTGTCGAAGTAGCGAAGCCAGGGCAGGTAATGCGGTTGGTGGATCGAGACGATCAAGGAACACCCCGAAGGGACGACAGGTCCGCGCCGCTTCCTCCCGAGGGGTTGAATTCCTTCCGGGAGGCGGGTCGGGACCCCACCCTCCAACCGCAGGACCCGACCCCCGGCGACGAGAACGGCCGCCCCCATGCGGACTCTCGTTGTGACACCCTACCTGCCCTCCTTTCCTGGGAGCGGGTCGTGCATCCGAACCTATTGTCTGGCTCGGGAACTGGCCGGACGCCATCAGTTGCGGGTGCTGGCCACGAGCCGGCTGGGCGGTGCTCCACCCGGAGCCCTGACGGATCTGGAGTCCTTCTGCGAGGCGGTCCGGGTGGTCGAGCCCCCCGTGCCTCCTCCCACCCGCAAGGGGCGCTGGGCCCGTCTGGCCTCTTGGGTCTGGTCCGGTCTCCCCCTGGAGGTGGCCAGCCTGGAACCTTTGCGGGAGGAGTTCGCTCGGACGGCCCGGGCATGGATGGACGAGTTCCGCCCTGAACTGCTGGAGGTCAACGAAGTCCTCACCCTGCCCCTGGTCGGAGAGGTGGCCCGAAGCCTCCCGGTGGTGCTCAACGTGCACAACCTGGTCTACCGGGTCGCTCAGCGGATGGTCGACCACGAATCCTCCTGGAAGGCGCGCCTGAAGGGCCGCTGGAACCTCAACCGTCTGCGCGCCATGGAGCGGGAGGTCTATCGACGCCCCTACCGGTTCGTGACCTGTTCCGAGGCGGATCGTCAGGGCTTGCTGGAGCTGGCTCCCCAGGCCCGGGTCTCGGTGGTGCCCAATGGGGTGGAGACCGACTACTTCCAGTGCGTCGCGGACCCCGAAGGCGACCCCGACCGCCTGCTCTTCACCGGCAAGATGGAGTATTCCCCGAACGCCGACGCCGTTGAATTCTTCGTCGAGGAGGTCATGCCGGCGATCCGGCGGCGGCGTCCGGAGGCACACCTGGAGGTGGTGGGCATGGCCCCGCCGGCGTCTCTGCTGGACCTGGCGGCGGCCAATCCTGCGCTGACGGTCCACGGCGAGGTCCCCGACGTCCGGCCCTGGTATGAGCGCTGCGCCATCTCGGTGGTCCCGTTGCGGGCCGGCTCGGGGACCCGCTTGAAGATTCTCGAGGCCCTCTCCATGCAGCGGGCCGTGGTCTCCACCCGGATTGGCGCTGAAGGCCTGGACGTGGTGGATGGAGAGCACCTGCTTCTGGCGGACGAACCCGGGGATTTCGCCGAGAAGGTCCTGGCCCTGATGCACGATGAGGGTTTGCGCCGACGCCTGGGGGGGAATGGGCGCCGTCTGGTCCGGGAATGCTATGATTGGAAGAAGGTGGCGCCTCTTCTGGCCCAGGCCTGGGAGGAAGCCGCCCGGGGGATCTAGGCGACCACCGCGTCCCCCTTCGGGGGAGGGAGTGCGCTTGCGGACGTCCTTTGGAGGCATACGATGATTTCGCGATTCTTCGCCATCGTCATGATTTTCGGCTTGCTGACGGCCTTGCCCGGCCAGGCTGATCCCGGCACGAGGGTGCGGGCCCGCTCGGTTTCCGAGGTGACCGCGGTGGCCTCGACCCGCAGCCTGCCCTCCTCGCTGCTCGTGCCGGCTTCGCGGAAGTCGGCACGCTCGACCTCGCCCCCCCAGGCTCGGACCGAGATCGCCCCTGGGATCACCGTGCCGGTCCCGGTGGGGGTCCACCAGTTCGGCCTGGGCCGCGAGCACCCGCTGCCGGTCTCACAGCGGCAGGCCTTCCGGGTCGGCTGCACCGCCAATCAGGCCACCTGGGCCTTGGGGTTCCTGCCTCACCAGCCCGAGTTGCGTCCCTCCCTGGTGGAGCTCTTCGAGCAACTGGCCGAGGAGACTTCGGAGGTGGAGGCCTCCCGTGGTTTCCGCGAGCTGGCCTCGGTCGCCTCGTCCGGGGAGGCCCCCGCGGTGATCCTGACCCGCCATCGGGAACTGATGGAGTCGCTGGCCGCCGAGCTGGAACGCCTGGGCGGAGACCGCCGCTGGTACTTCGACCTGGGGTACAGCACCCAGCAGTTGCACATGGTGGTGTTCTTCCAGCGTCGGGGGATGGTGGGCCAGGGCCTGGCGGCCGTGCGGGTGCTGGCAGCGGAGGTGCCCGCCCAGCAGTTGGACCCCGGCCTGCGGCGCCGCCTGGAGGACGTCACCTCCCAGCCGGCTCCCCGTGATTCCCGGGGGGACCTTCAGGTCAAGGGCAGCGTGGACCAGTTGTTGGCCTGGTTCTGATCCAGTTGGTCGGGGTCCGGCTGGGGGGACTTCTCAGCAGCCTTCGGGACGGGCCCAGTGGGGGTGTCCCTGTCCCCGTCCCCAGGCCGCGCTCAGGATGCCAGTTTGGCGGGCCAGGGTCCAGACGGCGTCCAGCGCCCGTTCCGGCCGGCCCCTCAACAAGTGCCAGGCCAGGCGGGCCATCTCGCGGGGCATCGCGCCCAGGGTCTGCAGGGACAGCCTCAGACGGCGCGGGCTGTGGATGGCCTGGTTGAGCCCTCCGTAGAACTGCCGGCGCAGGACCTCTCCCAGCCGAACTCGATCCTTCAGGACATGGGTGGCGGCCATGGCGGGCCAGAAGAGGCCTGGTCGCGTCTCCAGGCAGCGTCGGCTCCAGTCGCTGTCCTCCCCGAACGGAAAGCGCGGGACTCCAGGTCCGATCTCTTCACACCAGGCCGGAAGACCGTCCTCCCGGCGGACCGCCATGTTGCTGCCGATCATCGAGGTGACCGGGGTCTTCTCCGTCCAGAGGGCGGTGCCGGCCAGGATGGCCTCCACCCGGGGACTCATCCACCACGGGGTGGTCTGCCCCAGGCCCAGTCGGATGCCCCCTTGCAGGGCCCCGGCTCCGGTCCGGAAGCCGTCCTCCAGGGCTTCCAGCCAGTCCGGGGCGACCTCGACGTCGTCGTCGATGAAGGCCAGGACCTCGCCGGTGCTGGCGCTGATGGCCCGGTTCAGGGCCCGTGACTTGCCGGGCTGGGGTTCGTGGAGGGGGACCAGGCGGACTCCCGGGGCCAGTTCCGCAGGCAGGCTGGAAAGCCATTCTTCGGTCCCGTCGATCGAGCCGTTGTCCACCACCAGGACCTCCAGGCTGGAGCCGCAGGGGACGCGCAAGCGACGGATTGCCGCCAGACAGCTCTGGAGATCGGCCAGCCGGTTCCGCGTGGCCAGAAGCAGGCTGGTGCGCATCCTTCAGACGATCTCGGCGAAGGCCGGCTCACAGCGCCGGAAGACGAACCAGCCCAGGGCCAGGACGGCCAGGGCCAGGACGCTGGCCCGGAGCCATTCCCCGGGGCCGGGCAGGGGCATGCCCAGCAAGGCGCTGCGGAAGGTGTCCACCACGAAGGTGGCCGGGTTCAGGCGCACCAGGGCCTGGGCCTCCGCGCCCAGGCGGGTGATGGGGTAGACCACCGGGGTCATGAACATCCACAAGATGGTCAACACCGGGACGATGTGGCGCACGTCCCGGAAGAACAGGTTGGCCGTGGAGAGCAGCAAGGCCACCCCCGTGGCCAGGGTCAGCTCCAGGAGCAGGACGGCGGGCAGGGCCAGGACCCCCAGCCCCGGGCGCAGGCCCAGGCACAGCATCAGGACCACCAGGACGCCCAGCCCCAGCAGCAGGTCCACCAATCCGGCCAGGACCGCCGAGATCGGGAAGACCTCCCGCGGCATGGCGATCTTCTTGAGGATGCTGGAGTTGCCCACCAGGCTCATCGAGCCGAAAGTCAGCGAACTGGCCAGGAAGTTCCACGGCAGAAGGCCGCTGAAGACGAAGATCCCGTAGGGGACTCGCGGGTCGGGGGAAGGGATGAACTGGCTCAGGACCAGGCTGAAGACCAGCATCATGGCCAGGGGGACCAGGATCGCCCACAGGACGCCCAGGGCGGCCTGCTTGTAGCGGGACTTCACGTCCCGGGACACCAGGCTCCAGACCAGTTCGCGGTGCCGCGTCAGCAAGTCTTCGACCTCCCCAGGCTCTGCCAGAGCCAGCCCGCCGCATAGGACAGTCGGCAGGCCACGTGGACCCAGTGGCCTTTCATGGCCGCCTGGGCGACGCCTCGGGCCAGGCGCAGGGCCCTCCCGCCCACGGGGACCCGGGGGGCGGGGCCGGCCTGGTGTTCCTCCACGGTGTCGTAGACCCATTCGGGGTAGAGCTGCGAGCAGTAGCGCGATTGGGCGCCGTTACGGAAGAACTGGCGCACAAGACGCATCAGGGTGGTGGGAGGCAGGTGGTGGTAGACCACGCCTGGGACCACGACCACCCGATATCCGGCCTCGCGGAAGGCGGTTCGAAGATAGGGATCCAGGCCTCGGGGAATCAGCTCATTCTCTCCGCCGACGGCCATGAAGGCGGCCCGCGGCATGGCCAGACACGGGTGCTCGGCCATGTCGGAATCGGTGATCCGGCTCACGGCGGGCGAAGAGCGGCGAGGCAGCTCCTCCATCACCCGCCGGACCAGACCGCGGGCATCCGGGGGAGGCTGGTTGGACCCCCCGGCCATGCCGATGCCGGGTTCCGAGCGCAAGGCCGTGACCAGGCGGGACAGCGTGGAGGCGTCGGCCAGGCGGGAGTCGTCGTCCACGGTGACGAGGATTTCGCCGCGGGCCAGATCGGCCGCGGTGTTCAGGGCTCGTCCCTGGCGGTTGTCGCCGACCAGGACCAGGACCTCCATCCTGGGCAGATCCTGCCCGCGAAGCTGCTCCAGCAGACCGGGGAGGTAGCCCTCCCGGGCGCCATCCGAGGTCGGGATCAGGACCGAGACTTCGGGGTCGGGATGCTCAATCGGCCGCTCCAGCCGTACGCCGGTTGGAATCCCCGCGTCGTTGCGGTGCAGGACCCAGGGGCGCGGGGAAAGAGAGCGGTTGCCGGCCGGCTTGCGGGCCACGAAGGTCATGGTCTCGCGCACGTTGAGCCCGGGGAAGAGGCTGACCACCTGCCCGGCATGGTGCAGCACGCGGTCCCGCAGGCACCGGGGTCGGTGCCATTCCACGCCGATCTCGAGGGGCTCCAGGCCGGCCCGGAGCAGCGCCCGACGCATCGCGCGGGGGCTGAAGTGCGAGAAGTGGAGCTCGTGGTTGGTCTCGGGATTGAAGAGGGGCTTGCCGAGCTTCAGCCTCAGCCAGGTCCCCAGACCCCGCCAGTTGGGCAGGGCGCCCACCAGGCAGCCTCCGGGCTTGAGGACCCGGGCCACCTCGCGCAGGGTCTTCAGCGGGTCGAAGACGTGCTCGAGGGAGTGCCACATGGCCACCCCCTCGAAGGATTCGTCGGCGAAGTCCAGGTGCTCGGGGTAGCCTTCGAAGACCTCCAGCCCCTGGCTGCGGTGATACTCCACCACGGGCGGGCAGAGCTCGACCAGGCTCGGTTCATAGCCCTTCTCGCGGGCCAGGTAGTCGAACATGGCCTGGCCTGCCCCGATGTCCAGGATGCGACCCGGCTGGACGTGGCGCGAGAAGAAGTCCAGGAACCACTGCTTCTTGGTTCGCTCGCGCTGGTACAGGGCGCCCTTTTCGGCGTAGAAATCCGCGATCGGTTGGGCGTAGTAGCGTTCAAAGAACTCCGGGCCGTGGAAGCGCTGGTGCTCTTCCGGCGCCATCGGAGGCCACACCCAGGCGAAGTCACACCAGCGGCAGTGGCGGATCTCCCACGGCTGGTGGCTCTGGCGTACCCTTCCTGGAGTTCCGCAGATCGGACAATTCCCGTCCTGGAGTGGATCGCGCTCGGCCGAATCGGTCATTTCAACACCTCTCGATAGGCATCCAGGGTCAGCCGGGCGTTGCGCTCCCAGGTGAACTGGGCCGCTCGCTCCAGGCCCCGGCGGATCAGGTTCTGGCGCAGGTCTTCCTGGTCGAGGACGGCGGCCAGGACCTCGGCCAGCTCTTCCGGCTCCAGGGGGTCGAAGAGTCGGGCCGCGTCTCCGACGGTCTCCGGGATCGACGAGGCCTGGGAGGCCACCACGGGCGTCCCCGAGGCCATCGCCTCCAGTGGAGGCGAGGTCCAGCCTTCCACCAGGCTGGGGTGCACGTAGACCGCAGCCCCCCGGTACAGAGCCCTCAGGGGTTCGCCGTCCGGGTTCATCCAGCCGGTCAGCACGACCTGGCCGGTCGGCAGGAGGCTTCTCAGCAGGGTCCGCAGTTCGGGGTCGGCACCGGTCACCCCTCCAGCCAGGACCACCTGCAGGTCCTTCCGATTCAGGACCTGCAGGGCGCGAAGCAGGCATGAGACGTTCTTCAACTGGCTGACGGCCCCCACGAAGAGAAGGTAGGGGGGGCGCACCCCCAGGCTTCGCAGGACCTGCCCGTCGCGCTCGTCGGGCGAGGGTGAGAAACCCGGGTCCAGGCCCAAGGGCGTCACGAAAACCCGTCCCGCGGTGTGGGGAAAAACCTCTTCGAACCAGCGCCGGGTGTCTTCCGAGACGGCCAGGAAGGCGTCACATCGGGCCGCCGCCCGGTCGATGGTCGCCCGGCCCGAGAGGACCTCGTCCGCGGGAAGCAGGTCGGCTCGCATATAGGGGGCCAGTCCGTGCAGGGTGAAGACCCTCCGGGCTCGCCGGACCGTGGGGATCTCGTTGTCCGTCGAGTGGAACAGGTCCAGGGCTCCGGTGAAGGTCTCCACCGCCGGAGGCCACCCCCGGTTCCACAGGGGGGCCAGGAAACGGCCCGGAATCCCGGCCGGACAGTAGCGGACCCGCTCGGACGGCTGCGGAAAGCCCTCGGGCACGCTGCGGAATCGCCAGGCAAAAAGACGCAACTCGGACTCCGGGGCCAGGCGGGCCAATTCGCGCGAGAGGCTCACGGCATAGCGGCGGATGGCGCGCTGGCCATGCAGGCCGGCGGAGATCCCCAGTCCGATGGTGGGCATGAGGGGCGCGGATTCCCGCGCAAACCTGGGAATCCTGCCTTGAACCGGGTGGCTACGCGAGGCGGGACGCGAAAGCCCGGATCCAGTCGCGTTGGATCCGGCTCATCCCCTGGTGGGGCGTCTCCATGTCGGACAGGCGGATCGCTTCCTCGACCCCCATGCCCATCCGGGCTCGCCAGCAGGAAACGAAAAGACCCGTCCGGCCGACTCCTCCCCAGCAGTGGACCAACAGGGGGCGGTTGGGCAGGTGATCCATCAGGGCCAGGAATTCTTCGACCTGGGCGGTCTCGGGGACCGTCCAGTCGACCACCGGGATGCCGTGATAGGTCAGGCCCAGGTGCTGACAGTAGTAACGGCTCTCGTCGGACTCCTCGCGCAGGTTCACGACCGAGCGCAGTCCCCTGGATTGCAGGGTCCGGAGGTCCTCGGCGCGGGGTTGGGGCCCTCGATACAGTCCCGGGCCGGCCAGAAGGAAGTCTGTGGGCATGAGCGGTGCTTTGGCTTTGAGGAAGGGGGTTCCTGCCGGGGATCCTTTCGCCGGGCCCGGGATCGATGCTATGATCGCCAGACTCAAGTGACCCACCGCGCGGCGGCCGGTCCGACGGGGGCGGCGGGCATCACGTTGGAGGTCCCATGGCTCGCTTCCTCTCGGTCATGTTGCTGATCCTGCTCGCGCTGGCCCCTCCCAGCGCCCGGGCCCAGGCCCCTCACGCTCCCCAAGGAGCCGAAATCCTGCTGCAGGGGCGATTGCTTCCACCGCCCGGCGAGACCCGGGCATGGCTGGAGCGTCTGCGCGGCTACGCTCTGTTTGAACGAGCCCTGGAGCACTTCCAGCAGGAGACCGGAATGGACCTGGAGGCGGACATCCTGACTTGCCTGGAAGGGACGGCGGTGGTGGCCATCGTCCGGCTTGGCGACGAGTCTCCCCTCTCCATCCAGGCCCGTCGCCAGGGCCTGATCACCCGCTGGAAGCGACAGCGCAGGAAGGTGCGACGGGTCCAGGAGGCGGTGTCCTCCTACGTCGAAGAGAAGGGCACACCCCCGGACTCGTTGTCGGAACTGGACGCCTTCCTGACGGAGGTCGGGGCCGACGTGGAGGGCCTGGATTACCGTCGGGCCGGAGATTCCTGGACCCTGAAGGCTTCGTTCCCCGCGAAGGGCGATCTGGCCGCGCACTCCACGGCCCCCGGTTTTGATGCCGAAGGTCAGGAAGTCGGGACGCCGCCCGTGGCCGTGCCCGCGAACCTGACCGTCGCCCTTCGGGTCACCGATCCGGCCCGGGCCCTGCGCTCGGCCCGACGCCTGTTGGAAAAAGGCCTGGAGGTGGACGGCAGGGCGGCACCCCTGCACCTGGAGACCCGCTCGGGATGGCTGATCCTCGCCGACAACCCCCAGACCCTCCCCGCGATGCGCTCGGCCTTGAAGGGCACTCCTGAGGTCCCTGAGAGCCTGGCGCGGTTGCTCGGTCAGGTGCCTCAGAGCCCCGAGAGCTTCCTGTTCGTGGATGTGGCCGGGATGCTCGAACATTGGAAGGATCTGCCCGTCCAGGACCCTGAGGTTCTGGCGCTCCTGCACTCGCTGAAGGGGGCCATCCTGGCGACCTATGCCACCCGCGATCGCGTCCTGGTGGAGGGCTTCCTGGCCGTCGACCTTCCCGCGGAGCATCCCCTTCGGGCCCTCCTGGAAGGGCCGGTGGACCAGGGTCTGGACCTGACCTCCCGGGTGCCCTGGAGCGTTTCGTCCCTGGACATCGTTCGGGTCGACGCCCTGTGGGAGGCCCTCGCCGCTGCTGGGAAGACCTGGCCTGAAACGACTTTGATCCGAGCCCGGTTGTTTCACGAGATCGAGAGGCGCCTGGGACTGGACCTGGAGAAGGACCTGCTGGAAGCCTGCGCCGGTGAAGTCGCGGTGAATGTCGAGATGGTGGACGTGGTCTCGGCCGCCATGCTGGCCAGGATGGATCGGCGAGCTGGCCGGAAGGGCGAGCCGTCCCCGTCGAAGCGAGGTCTCCCGTCTTTGGGAACGGTCCCCGTCACCCTGCTGGTGGACCTCAAGCCGGGGCCCTCGCGCCTGGCCCTCCTGGAGCGCCTGGAAGAGGCTGTGGGGCCCCAGGCTGCGGACGCAAGGTTCCGCCAGAGCGCGGACCGCTCGTTGGCCTATGCCGTGCACGGAGACACCCTGGTGCTGGCGGTCGGTCCCAGCCTCCGATTGGCCCGGCACGCCATGAAGGCGCTCGACGGAGAGGTGCGCCCCCTGGCGGAGCTGGATTCCGCCCGTCACTTCAGGTCGGGTCAGACCGGGAGGCTGGTCTTCTTCACCCACGCCAAGACCGACGCCCTGTACTCGGTCCTGAAGGGAGCCCTGCTGTTGCTGGGGGCGGAGTTCCGGGCCGAGGCCGACCATGCAGGTCTGTGGCGCGACGCCTACGGGGCCCTGAGCCTGGACCCCGGCGGGGTCCGCTGGCGCGCCGGGGTCTACGCCACGGGTCAGGTTCCCTGAATCAGATCTCGGAGGGAGACAGGCAGGGAGATCGGCGCCGAGGGCCAACTTCTCGCCTTTCAATCTCGAATCAGGAGTCCCATCGCCATGAGAATCTTCTCCGGAATCCAGCCCACCGGGGCCATCCACATCGGCAATTACGCCGGGGCCATCCAGAACTGGGTTCGGATGCAGGGGGAGGGCGAGTGCCTTTATTCCATTGTCGACTATCACGCCCTGACGATGCCCTATGAGACCGCCGAGATGCCGCGGCGGGTCCAGGAAGCGGCCCTGGATCTGCTGGCATGTGGCATCGATCCCGAGAAGTCCCGACTCTTCGTGCAATCTCAGGTTCCCGAGCACACCGAGCTGACCTGGGTCCTGAGCTGCTGCGCCTCGATCGGCGAGCTCAGCCGGATGACCCAGTTCAAAGAGAAGAGTGAACGGGTGGATTTCATCAACGCGGGCCTCTTCACCTATCCCATCCTCATGGCCGCGGACATCCTGCTCTACAAGGCCGACACGGTTCCCGTGGGGGAGGATCAGTTGCAGCACCTGGAGGTCACCCGGGTCTTTGCCCGGCGCTTCAACAGCCAGTTTGGCCAGACGTTCCCTGAACCTCAACCCCGGATGACCACGGCCCCCAGAATCATGGCGCTTAACGACCCCACGCGGAAGATGTCGAAGTCCCTGGAGGGTTCGGCCATCATGCTGTCGGATTCCGACGAGGTGATCCTGCGACACGTCAAGCGAGCCGTGACCGATGTCGGGCCCAAGACCGACGAGATGAGCCCCGGGGTCAAGAACCTGTTCACCTTGCTGAAGGTCTTCTCGCCGGCCGAGACGGTGGCCCACTTCCAGGAACAATACGAAGCAGGGAACCTGCGCTACAAGGAGCTCAAGGAGACCCTGGGACAGGACATGGTCGCCACCCTGGCCCCCCTCCGTCAGCGCCGGGCGGAGCTTGCCGCCAGGCCTTCCCAGGTCTGCGAGATCCTTCACGAGTCGGCGCGAAAGGTGCGCGAGCTGGCCCGCGAGACCATGGCCGAGGTGCGCCAGAAGCTCGGCCTGACGGCCTGCTCCTGAGGAGTCCGGGCATGGAGGAACTCCCGATCCTGCTCCCCAACCCAGGCTGGGACCCCCGCATCCTGGCCTTCCGCAGTGCCGATGTGGTGACGGTCTTCGCCATCCTGACCCGGCGCTGGACGCTTCTGGTGGACACCCTGTACTCGAGTGTGGGGGCGCTTGAACTGGCCCGGCAGGCATTGCAGGCCGCGGCCCTGCTTCACGGGGGGAAGGCCCCTCCCTTGTTGGTGGTCAACACCCATGCAGACTGGGACCATGCCTGGGGAAACCAGACCTTTGCTGGCCCCGAGGCGGCCTTCCCGGCCCCCGTCCTGGGGACCCGGGAGTGTGCCCGACGCCTGCGTCAGGCGGAGGATGCCTCGGAGCTGCGGGCCATGCAGGCCCGTGAGCCGCAGCGTTTCGCAGGGGCCAGCCTGGTCCCGCCCTCCCTGGCTTTCGAAGGGCCCCTGGAGATCGATGGGGGGGACCTGGTCGCGCATCTGCTGCCTGCTCCCGGGCACGTGCCCGGCCAGGTGGTGGTCTGGCTTCCCGAAATCCGTCATCTGCTGGCCGCGGATGCCGTCGAGCACCCCATGCCCTTCGTGCAGGGACCCGGCCATCTGAAGGACATGATGGAAACGCTGGAGGCCCTGCAGAGGCTGGCTCCCCTCCGGGTCCTGGCCTGCCACGACCTGCTGGACGGGGATCCCCGCTTGATCCAGAAGAACCTGGACTACTTCAGCCGGGTGCGAGAGGCGGCCCGCACCCATGACGGGACGGATCCCCAAAGCCCCGACCTGGACCGCCTGCTGGACCTGCCATTCGAGGAATTCTGCGGCGGGGTTCCCCGGCAGGCTTGGGAGTTCTATCGAGGGGCCCACCTCAAGGCCTTGCGCGCAGCCCTGGCCGAGGTCCAGGACCCGGCAGGACAGGATGGAGCTCCTGGCTGCTGACCGGGGGCCTCGACGGTTCAGGAGGCGGCCAGGCACTCCAGTGCCCGGCGGGCCACCTCGGCCCGGGGGCGTGGGTAGTGCGGGAAGCGGGCCATCACCTGCAGGGCGCGTGCCACCGTCTGGCGCTGGTGGGCCTCGGTCCGGCCTTGCAGGAAGACCAGCAGGCACTGCGCTGCCCGCGAGCGCGCCGAGTCGTCGGAGATCTCCGTCAGGGCGGCCTGGGCGCGGGCAGCCAGATCGCGCAGGCTGGTGCCGGGAGGCGACGTGATCAGCTCCATGACTCCGCTGGGCATCCCATGCGTGAAGAGGGCTTCCATCGTTCTTCCTTCCCTGGGTTCCCGCCCCCCGCGAAGGCCCCCGCTCTGGAAACAGCTTGAACCTGGACCCTGAAGGGAACATGAAAGGGCGCCTCGTCGCTCTTGATCCAGGCACCATTTTTTCGGGCATGGGGTGGACCCGGCTGCCGAGAGGTGAGAAGATCCCCTCAAGATCACAGTTCAAGAAGGGAGGAGCGCCCATGCTGCTCCGAAGACTCTGCCTGGCCATCCTGGCCACGCTGACCGTGTTCCTGATCGCTTCCTTCCCTGCCCAGGCCGACCAGGAGTCCGGCACCGTCCGGGTCTGCAACGACAGCGACTTCGAGATCTACGTGGTGATCGGGGGCTACAACCAGGGCCGGATCTGGAAGGGATCCAGCGAGGAATACGAGGTCCCCCTGGGAAACCACAAGGTCGAGGCCGAGGTCGGCGACGAAGTGGCCAAGGAATGGGTCACGTTGACGGCCCGATCCCCCCGCGATGAGGTCACCTTCAACAACGACGACTTTCCCGACGCGATGCGCCGTCGGAAGTAGCGGTCCTTCGAGAGCGGAGGCGTCTTGAACCTGGTGACTCTGGCCCTGGCCTTTGTGGTCGGTCTGTCCATGGGGACCCTGGGCAGCGGCGGGTCGATCCTGACGGTCCCGATCCTGGTCTACCTGATGGGCATGGAGCCCCGGGCCTCGATCGCCACCAGCCTGATGGTGGTGTGTCTGGTCAGCATGGTGGGGGCCTTCCGGGCCTGGAGGGTGGGGCACGTGCGCCTGCGCACCGGTTTGACCTTCGCTTCCAGCGCCGTCCTGGGAAGCTTCTTGGGGACCTTCATGGGCCGTCAGATCAGCGAGGTCCTCCAGTTGACCTTGTTCGGCGCGGTGGTGGGCATGGCCGCCTTCTGGATGCTGCGTCGAGCCGCCGGGCGCAACCCTGCCTCGGGCAGGACGGTGCCCCTTCCCTGGCTTCTGTCTCGAGGGTTCGGGGTCGGGATCCTCACCGGCCTGGTCGGTGTCGGCGGAGGATTCATGATCGTTCCCACCCTGGTCCTGCTGGGGCCGGGCATGTCCATGCAGGATGCCGCGGGAACTTCCCTGATGGTCATCGCCCTGACCTCCCTGACCAGCGCCACCGGATATGTCGGTCACTTGTCAATCCCCTGGCAGATGGTGGCGTCCTTCTCGGGGCTGGCAGCGGCGGGCGTGCTGGTGGGCGGAGGGTTGGCGGATCGTCTGCGCAGCGATGTCCTGCAGCGCTTCTTCGCCTGGTTCATGCTGGCAATCGCCGTCTTCGTCCTGGTCATGAACGTTCCGGACCTGCTCGGTTCCTGAAGCGGTCCTGGGTGGGTCAGCCCTCGTTCAACCTGGCGGACATGGCCTGCACGTGACGGCGGACTTCCTCCACCAGGGAAGGGGGAGACAGGGGGCGTGCATCCGCGCCGTGTGCCAGGACCCACCGGATGACCTCCAGGGTGGGGCCGACATCCAGAGTCAACTCGATCGAGCCGTCCTCCAGGCGTTCGCAGCGCTGGCTGTCGTGCCATTTGCGTTCCAGGATCCAGCGGGAGGCCTCTTCCGAGAACCAGATGCGGCAAGGTCCGGGGTCACCCGAGGCAAAGATCCCCAACGAGTTCTCGAAGTGCTTTTCGGGGTCGAAGTCGCTTCGCGGGCGGAAGGTCTGGTTGGAGATCACCTGGCAGCTCTCGATGCGGCTCAGGGCGAAGGTGCGCAAGGCGTTCGCCTTCCGGCAGAAACCGACCAGGTACCAGTCGCCTCGAAAGTTGCGCAGGACATACGGTTCCACCACGCGCCGGTTGCGTTCCAGGCCCCGGTGCAGCGAGTGATAGACCAGGTCCACGGGGGCTTTGCGGGCCAGGGCCCGGTCGACCTCCTGCAGCACCTCCGGGGCGACCTGGCGCAAGGGACCCATGTCGAAGTCATAACCTCGGTGGAACAGGTCCTCGGTCCGCACCGGCAGGCGGCCGGCCAGGTGCCGGGACAGCTTCTTCAGGCAGGTCTGCAGGGTGCGGGCGAAGGGAGAGTCGGCTCCCATCCCCTGAACCACCTTCTGAGCCACCACGAAAGCGAAGAACTCCCCCTCGTCGAGTTGGATGTCGCTGGGGAACTCCCAGTCGAGGTCCTCGTAGTAGTAGCCCAGGGGGAGGGGAGGAGGTGGGATCGGGGCCTGGAACCGATCGCGAAGGAACGCGATGTCCCGCATGATGGTTCGCTCAGAGACCTCCATCTCGGAGGCCAGTTGGGTGCACGAGTAGCGGGCGCCGCTCTTCAGGCGTCGGTGGATCTCCTGCATCCGACGCAGGCTCAGGGCCGTCAGGGCGCTCCCCTTCTTCGATTTCACGGTGTCCTCCGAGTGGGCCAGATCAGGCCTCGATTTCTCAGGGGGCGCCGCGGAGTCCTCTCGGGACCGGCATGAATCTGGAGCGGGAGGACGCCTGCATCACGCTCTTCGTGAACGCCGACCCGTGTCGGAAGGAGGGACGGCGTCTTCGAAGCGGGGCCATCGGTGAGGTGTTTGCCGCTTGACGGTTACTGGACGGGACCTTCGATGGCTCCCAGGGAGCTGAGTTTGATGGTCATCGGCCGATCCAGGTAGGAACACACGATTCGACCGGAGCTGAGAGGTGTGCCTGAGGGCGTGAAGATCACCTGCACAACCGCCTTCCCCTTCTGCTCGTTGGTCTCGAATTGCCGTTCTCTGATCAGCAGGTAGACGCCGGGGTTCAGGGTCTTGTTGAAGGCGAAGTTGGAGTTGAAGTCCAGGCGGACCGTGCCCTGGCTACCCAGTTCGCCCTGGTTCAGGAGTCTTCCGTCCCGCCAGGTCTGCCAGATGAACGATCCGCTCGCATTCCTGGACAGGTCTTCGGGTCTGGCGACGCCGGCAACCACGCCTGGTTGGAGCATGCCTGCAGCCTGGGCCAGGGTGCCCGCGTTGCGGAGCTCGGTTCCCAGGCGCTCCACCTCGTTGTTGAACGTGTTGTTGGCCTGCATCCTGCGGTACTGGCCGGTGCCCATGGCGAGGAGGATGGCCATGATGGCGATGACCACCATGATCTCGAGCAGGGTGACCCCGCGTGCCCGGCGTGCCATCAGTTCTTACCTCGGGAGCGGGCGACCAGCAGGACGATGAAGGTCCCCAGGGCCACCACGATCAGTCCGACCACCACGAAACCCAGGATCCCCCCCCCCTCGGGCGAGGCCTCCGGCGAGGCGACCTGGGCGCTCGGTTCCGTCGGACTCTCGGGGGTTGGCTGGAGGGAGGTGGGAGTGGGCCGCGGCGTGGGGCCGGTCGACCTGGTCGGGTCCGAGGTGGGCATCAGATCTGGCGCCGACGGGTCCTCCCCCAGGTGCCTCTGGGTTTGGACCCCGGTGGGGGTGTCCACCTCTCGTTCGACCTGGCCACCCTCGACGACGGCGGCCTGGGCGGCGCCGCAGAAGACCAGCAGCAGGGTGACGGCAAGCAAGGCCACCCTGGAAACCAGCCGGCTGAGCCGCCCATTTTTCGGAATGTTCATGGAAGTCTCCCGTAGAAGGTGGAATTCAGGTCCTTGTATCGTGTACTATAATAGACAGAATGCAAGGGGGGAAGAGAGGCACGCGGAGTGAAAAGGTGCGCATGACCCGGCGAGGTTCCAGCAGAGGACTCTCTTTGCTGGAGGTTCTCATCACTTTGATGCTGCTCAGCACGACGCTGATCGCTTTCGCGGCGGTCTATCCGGCCGCCTTCAAGCTCAACCGCAAGACCCATCGCTCGGTCCAGGCGGCGGAGCTGGCCGGCGCTGTCGCCGAGGAACTCCGGACCTTGCCCTTCAACAGACCTGCGGCGTTGAGCCCGGGCGGTCTGTATCTGGAGGACTTCACCCGAAACGAAGGATGGGAGCCGGGGACCGCGCGTTTCCGGAACTTTCCGCGCACCGAGATTCCCGAGCCCTACTCGTTGGTCTCGAATGACGGCGAAGACCTGGGCATCGTCGTGCTGGGCGACGCGCCCTTCACCTACGCGGACATCCGGGTGACCGTCTTCTGGATGGAACCGGTCAACCGTCAGATGGTCCAGCGCCACGTGACGATTCACACCGCCAGGACCGGCAACCGATGAACAGGACAAGACGGAGCTACGGCTTCACGCTGATCGAACTGCTGGTGGCCGCGGCCTTGTTCACGGCTGTGTCCGCGATGGCCGCCTACTGGATCATGATCGGCCTGCGTGCCCAGGAGTTCGACCGCAACGTCCGAGAGGCCCAGGTGGTGGCCCGGGACATCCTGAACCGCCTGGTGGACGAGATGCGCACGGCCACCACGCTCCCCATGACCTCCCTGGGAACCACTCAGGTTCCCTCAGGGGTGCTGTATCCGGACGTGTACGGCACGGTTGACCGGGGTGCGCTCTTCCAGGACCCGATCTTCATGTTGGGGGTGACCCCGGAGGACGGGCATTTCGCCGACAACCTGGTGATCTTCACCCGTCCCGCCACCGAAACCGCCGGCGGGAGCTTCGACCCGGCCGACCTGAACAACTACGCCTACGTCCAGTGGATGGTTCCCCCCAGCCCCACTGACCCGCGCACTCCCTGGAACAGGGTCTACCGCAGGATTAAGTCGGTAGGGGCCACCAGCCCTGGTCACTCCTTCGACACCGGGCACTGGCTGGTGCGGCCAGCCTACTTCCCCGTGGTGCGCGTGACCTTCGACGAAGATCTGGTGGTGGGTCGGCTCAATGGGCCGGAGGACATCCTGGAGTTTCGGGTTCAACACCCGGTCTACTATGATCCGCTGACGGACCAGCCTGGCAAGGAGGTCACTTTGACCGAGTGTCGGGCTCACTCGCACCTGACCTATGATCGCAATCTCTTCAACGTCACGGTCCGGGCCATCACCTTCCGCAGGGGCGACAACAACCGGATGACCAACGCCAAGAAGAGCGAGACGATTCTTCGCTCGCAGGTCCGGATTCAGTCTGGAGTCTAGGAGGACAATCCGAAGATGAGAGTGGGAACCTGCCGTCGGAACCGTCGAGGTGTCGCCCTGGTCTTCGCCTTGTTCACCATCGGCCTCCTGATCACCATGAGCGCAACGGTGGTGGGCCTGGCGATCCGTCACGGCCGCACCGGGCTGTCCTCCTCCAACGCCGAGGCGGCCCTCCACGCGGCCAACTGGGGCGTCGAAGCCGCGCTCAACTACATGGGCATGAGCGTGAACCCCAACGGGGCCTTGCACTGGGCGATCTCGGAACGCGTCGAGGGCTACGCGGTCGGCTACCGACTGACCGTGACGAACCCCGGCGAGCGTCGGGAGACCCTGGGCGGGGCGGCCCTGGCCCAGGTCAAGATTCCAAACGTGAATCTGCCCGCGGAGAAGGCCCTGATTCCCTCCGACCGCACCTCCACCCAGTGCCGGTTGCTGCGCTTCATGTCCCCGGACAACGTGAGCCAGCCGCATGACCTGTGGATCGACGATCTGACCAGGGCGCAGGTCGAGGTCATGGTCTCGGAATACCTGGTCTCTGGCCAGCCCAGCCACTACCTTCTGACCTCCATCGCCCGGGTCTACAGCCCCGAGAACGAGCTCCTGGCCACGCGCGTGGTCGAGGCCCGGGTTCGCGAGCAGACCGCGCTGGACTTCATGCACTTCATCCAGAACGCGCGGGCCTGGGATGCCAACGGAGCCGACCCGGCCAACCTCAACACCCGGAACATCGTGTGGCTTCCCGAGGGCTATCTTGAGGATGGCCGGATGCGCGTCGACGGAGGCGGCAGGGTTCCCGGGACCGCCGGAAACGTGCAGCTCTGGCAGGGGAATGGCGGCAAGCGGAATCCTCCCCCCTGGCGATTCACCGGGGATGTGACCATCGCCGGTTCGGCCGACAGCATCACCAACCGCTTCAACCTGGACTACAGCCTGAACGACATCTTCACGGGGGGACTCAAGACCCAGGCCCCGGCCCTGGGCCTTCCCCAGCACGACAACTTCATCGAGTACGCCCGCGCTCAGTCCGCGACGAGCCTTCCCGGCAAGAGGTCGGTCGCCATCGACATCAACGGTGACCCGGCGTCTGCCTTCGCAGCGCGCAATCCCGCGGGCGGCACTGTTCCCGACGTCATGCCCCGAGCGGGTGACGCGCGTCCCTCCTTCGCCAAGATCGTGGTGACGCTGGATGGAGCGAACGTCCGGGTGGACAAGGTGAACCCGGCCCGGCCCGGGGTCAGCCAGACGCTGTACAGCGGTGCCGCCAGCGACATCGCCAACGGGATCATCTCGGTGCGAGGCGGGAACGTCGAGGTCCAGTCCACCTACAACGGCAACGAACCCAAGCCCTTCACCGGAAACCTGACCATCGTGGCTTCCGACAACACGGGGCGGGCCCAGCCCAACGCCGGGACCAAGAACTATCCCCAGAACAACGGGACCATCTACTCGGATGCGGCCCGCACCTTCTTCACCGAGAACCCGCACCTCACCCCTCCTTACACCGAGCGCCAGGTCTACGGAGCCTCCGGCTCTTCCAGCAGGTTCGTGTGGCCCAGTCCACCGGCCCGGATCGAGCGCGAAGGAAACACCTACGTCACCAGCGACATCCAGTATGGCTCGGCCTCCAAGCCGCCGGGCCTGGGGTTGATCAGCGAGAACTTCGTCCTGCTCAACGACAAGAATCCCTCAGGAAACCGCAATGGTTACGACGAATTGCGCCTGGACGCGGTCTTGATGAGCCTGGACCACTCGGTCCAGTTCGACTGGGACAACATGGCTGGGAACCCCAACCATGACAAGCTCATGGAGAGGAACCCGGACAGGACCTTCACGCTGAACGGAGCCATCGTCAGCGGCTTCCTGGACGTGGAGGGAGACGTCCTGGGCCGGGGTTACTACACCCAGAACTTCACCCACGACAAGAACCTGCGTTTCCAACTGCCCCCGCACTTCCCGCGTTGGGACCGGGCCTCGGTCGGCACCGGCGGGGTCATCTGGAACTGGGTGATCATGAACTTCGTCGACCAGGGAACCCTCAACCGCTTCACGCGGAACTGATCCGAACCGGTCCAGGAACAGGCCCCGCTCCGGCGCAAGCCGGCTGCGGGGTTTGACTTTTTCAGGCCGGGAGGGCCCCTGGAGGGCAGGTCAGGAAGTCTGCCAGGCGTTCCGGGGCCAGGTTGCCGCCACTGAGGAGCACGCAGGCCTTGCGGCCCGAAAGCCTGGGGGCCAGGGCCCAGGGGCGGAGATGCGCCACCCCGACCGCTCCCCCGGGCTCCACCACCAGTTTCGCGGAATCCGCCAGCCAGCGGACGGCCTGGACGATCTCGGGCTCGCCGACCAGCTCGATTCCCGACACCAGGGCCTGGATGTGGGCGAAGGGCAGGTTGCCCGGGCGGGTGGAGGTCAGGGCATCGCAGAGGGTCTGGACCTCCGGGATCGAGACGGGGTGCCCGGCCTGGAGCGAGCGCCAGGTCGAGTCGTTGCCTTCCGGCTGCACCCCGACGACCTCGATCTGGGGGCCGAGAGCCTGGATGGCAGCCGCCACGCCGGCCAGAAGGCCCCCGGTGCTGACCGGGACCAGGACCACCTCGACGTCCGGCAGATCCTGGAGGATCTCCAAGCCCACCGTGCCGTGTCCGCACAGCACCGAGCGGTCTTCCAGGTGGTCGATGGCCACCATTCCTTCCTCTGCGGAGAGTCTCTTCAGGGTCTCGAAGCGCGCCTCGAAGCGGTCCTCGCACAGGACCACCCGGGCCCCCATCTGCCGGGTGCGCTCGATCTTGTAGGGCTGGGTCCTCTGCATCATCACCACCGTGGTGGGGATGCCCAGGATCCGGCCTGCCCAGGCAAAGGCGGCGGCAAAGTTCCCGGAGGAGGAAAGAGCCGCGCCTCGGGCCCGCTCCTCGGGCGACAGGCGCGTCAGGACGGTGAAGGCGGCGCGCAGTTTGTAGCTGCCTGTCCGCTGGAGGTTCTCGCACTTGGCGTACAGGCTGCCCCCATCCGGGAGCGTCTCCAGCAGGGGAATCAGCGGCGTCCGGCGCACCTGCGGGGGCAGCGCCGCCGCCGCGGCGCGGATCTCGTCCAGGCGGAGAAGGTCGTGGCTCATGGGGGGGCCGGTTCGAAAGGCAGCTTCCCAGGTCCTGTCCGGGGGCGCAGGGAAGACCGGTCGAGGTGCCTGGTCGGAATCTGGCCGCTTCTGCTCGATCACGAGGGTGGCCCGATCGGACCCGAGGCGTCTCGATCCGTCTTGCGGACCCCCGCCAGGGGATCCTGGTCTGTTCCGGCCGGCGACTCCTGCGGCCTGACGCCCTGTGTCACCGGTAGGATATATGGTGATCGGGTCATCCCGCCGCGAGGTCGACCGCCAGATGAACCTGAAATACCTGCACTGCGCCGATCTGCACCTGGACAGCCCCTTCCAGGGCTTCCAGAAGCTGGAGCCATGGCTGGCCGAACGCTGCCGTCGGGCTGCCCGCCAGGCCTGGCAGAACCTGCTGGAGTTGGCCGAGAGGGAGCAGGTCGACTTCCTCCTGGTGGCGGGGGACGTCTACGACGGCGCCGAACGCCGCCTGCAGGCCCAGTTGGTCTTCCAGGAGGGCCTGCAGCGCCTGGCCACCCGGGGCATCCACTCCTACGTGGTGCACGGGAACCACGACCCCCTGGATGGTCGTCTGGGAACCCTGCGCTTTCCGGATGAGGTCACCATCTTCCCTGGCGGATCGGTGTCTTCCGCCGTGTATTGCCGGGACGGCCAGGCCCTGGCTCGCATCCACGGGATCAGCTATCCCACCAAGAACCCGCCCCAGGCTTTCGGTTCGGGATTCCGGCGCAGCGGCGACGAGCCTTGGCATATCGGCTTGTTCCACTGCACGGTCGGCTCGCATGGGGAGCACGAACCCTACGCCCCGAGGACCCTGGCCGAGTTGGCCGCGGCCGGTCTGGACTACTGGGCCCTGGGCCACATCCATCTGCCCGGGGTCCTCCATGACGGCAACCCCACGGTGGTCTACCCGGGCTGCCTTCAGGGGCGGCACGCGCGCGAGAGCGGTCCCCGGGGTTGCTACCTGGTGGGCGTCCGCGACGGAGCCATCGAGCGCCTGGATTTCGTGGAGTTGGACGACCTGCGCTGGGCCGCGGCCGAGGTGGACCTGGCTGGCGTCGAGACCATGGACGAGGTCCGCGACCGGGCCAACGCGGCCTGCGAGGGCCTGAAGGCCGGGGCCGAGGGCCGGCCGGTGCTGGCCCGTCTGCGGCTGGCGGGCCGCACGGCCTTGTGTCGGGAGGTCCGCCGAGGAGGGGAGGACCTGGCCGAATTCCTCCGGGAGCGCCACGGGACGGGTTCGGACTTCGTCTGGGTGGAGCGCCTGGACCTGGCGGTCCGGCCGGCCCTGGACCTGGAGGGGCGGGTTCTGGACCCCGGCCTGGTCGGCGAGGTCCTCCGCCAACACGCCGGATTCACCGAGCAGGAGGCCAGGGCCGCGTTGGCCGACCTGTGGGACCGGCCGATGGCCCGCCGGGTCCTGCCAGAACTCGAGCCAGCCTGGTTGCGCGAGTGTCTGGACGAGGCCCTGGTCCTGGCGGCCGAGAGCCTGGAGGAGGACTGACCATGCGGATCGAGACCCTGCGGGTGGACCGCTTCGGGCGCTTCCACAACTTCCGGCCGGAGGCCTTCGCCGGCGGCATGACCGTGCTTTTTGGTCAGAACGAGGCTGGCAAGAGCACGCTGCTGGCCTTTGTCCGCTCCATCCTGTTCGGATTCCCCGCGCCTCGCAGCAAGGAGAATCGTTACAGTCCCTGGTGCGGGGGCGAGGTCCAGGGCTCCCTGGACCTGCGCACCGGGGACGGTTCCCTGTCTCGGATCTCCCGCACCGCCGGCCCCAAGGGAGGCCGGGTGCAGGTCTTCCAGGAGGGGCGACTGGTGGGCTCCAAAGAGGCCCTGGAGGCGCTTCTGGGACCGGTGGGACCGGACGTCTTCCGCAAGGTCTTTGCCTTCAGCCTGTTGGAGCTCCAGGACCTGGGGACCCTTCAGGAGGGCGAGGTTCGGGATGCCCTGTATGGGGCCGGCTCTGGGGGCATCCGCGTGGCCTCCGTGGAGAAGGCGCTGCTGGAGGGCGCCCAGGGCCTGTTCAAGAGCGGTGGCAACGCCAAGGCCCCGCTCAACCGGCTGTTGCGCGAGATCGACCAGCAGGAGAAGAGGCTGGACGAGTTGCGCCGTCTCCCGGAACACTACACCCGGTCGGTGGCCCGGGTGGAAGAACTCGAACTGCGCCTGGCCGAGCTGGCCCGTCAGGAGCAACTTCACCAGAGCGCCCGGGATCGGTTGCGGGCCCTGCTGCAAGCCTGGCCGATCCACAGCGAAATCCTGGGCCTTCGCGCCGAGATCGGCGACCTTCCCAAGATGGAGGCCTTCCCCACCGACGGGGTGACCAGGCTTGAGGCTTTGGAGGACCGCGAGGCCGAACTGGAACGGGAACTGGTCAAGACCCGCCGCGATTTGGAGGGCCTTCAAGAGCGGCTGGAGGTCTGCCCGGCGGATCCCCGGATCCTGGCCGTGGCCGAGCCCATCGCGCGCCTGCACGCTGGGCGCGAGCGCTGGGAGGAGAGGCTGCACCGACTGCCGGCCCTGGAGGAGCGCGTGCGCGGGGAGCAGGAAAGCCTGGCTCGGGAGATGCGCAGCCTGGGCAGCGCTTGGGATGAGGACCGGGTGCGGGCCCAGGACCTCTCGGTCGGTCTGCGCGAGAACCTTCAGCGCGGCCGCAGTCGGTTGCTGGAGGCCGAGGCCGCCCATCGCCAGGTCACCGCGCGCTTGCAGGAGGCCGACGATTCCCTGCATCTTCACGTCGAGCGCGAAGCCTCCAACCGCGAGGCCCTGACCCGCGGCGAAGCAGGCGACCCGCGCCTGGCCGAGCTGGATCCGGCTGTTCTGGCCGCCACCCTGGAGGCCTGCCGGCGGGCGCAGGACGATGCCGAGGGGCTGGCCCGGGCCGAGGAGGAGGCCCGCGCCGCCTGCGCCGACCTGCCCGAGGGGGGCCTGGGTGCCCTGCGTCCGCGTTCCGAGGAGGTTCGCGACTGGGGCCGGCAACTGCAGGATCTGAATGCGCAGCTCCAGGCTGCCGAGCAGAAGGCCGCCCTGGCCTGCGAGGCCGGCGAAGAGGCGAGCCAGCGGGTGGCCCAGGACCGGACGGCCCTGGAGGCCCTGCCGCGTCCCCGGTGCTCGGAGGAGGAGGCCCGGGGCCGCACGGAGGTCCTGCGACGGGCCCGACAGCTCCAGGACCGGCAGCGGCAACTGGAGCAGGCCCGGCAGGCAGCGGCCACCAGGGTCCAGGACCTGGGCCGGAGAGCCGGCTCCATGCCGGCCTTCCTGCCCGTCCTCGTCGCCCTGGCGGCCTTGTCCCTGGCCGGCTACCTTGGCTGGCAGCAGCAGTCGGTGCTCGCCTTGGTGTGTCTGGTGCTGGGCCTGGCGCTGGCCGGGTGGCTCTGGAGCCTGGCCCGCGGGCAGGCTCCGGTCGGCCCGGATTTGGAGTCTGCGCGCGCCGACCTGGTGCGCCTGGAGGCCGAACTGGAGAAGGTCCGCCAGCAGGCGTTCGGCCAGCCAGCGGGTCAGGGCCTGGAGGAGGCCGAAGCGCAACTGGCTGAAGACGCCAAGAGGCGCTCTGGCTGGCAGGCCGCCAACCAGACCCTGTCCCGCGCCCGGACCGACCTGGAGCATCTTCAGCAGAAGGCCGCTCGGGCCTCGGAGGCCGCCGACAAGGCCCGACAGGCCTGGCAGGAGCGTCGCGGGGCCTGGGAGGCCTGGTGCCGCGAGCGGCGACTGCCAGTTGGAAGCCCCGAGGCCCAGGTGGATTTCCTGGCTCGCCTGGACGTGGCCTTGCGGGCCCGCCGTCAGGTCGAGGTGGCCCGGGAGGCCCTGGAGCAGGCCCGCCAGGTCTGGGCCCAGGCGGCTGAGGGAGCCGGGTTGGATCCCGACCTCACGCCGGACACCGCCTTGGACGTCTTCGGGCGCCTGGGCAATCTGCAAAGAGGCTTGAGCGGGTTGGAGCAGATGCGCCTGGAGTTGCAGGCCCTGCGCCAGGAGCAGCAGGCCCTGCTGGAGCTGGCCCGGGCGACGGCCGGGCAGGTGGGCCTGGGGCCGTGCGACCAGGCCGGCTGGGTGGCCCTGGTGGACACCCTGGTGGGGGCTCGGGAAAAGGCCCTGGCCAACCGGGTCCGGCGCCAGGAGATGGAGCGGAGCCTGCAGGAGGCCGAGGAGGCTCCGATCCGCCTGCAACTGGAGCTGGCTCAGGTGCGCGAACGGCGGGCCGAACTGCTGAAGGCGGGCGGTGCCTCGGGGACCGAGGACTTCCGCCGCAGGGCCGAGCAGTGGGTGCGGCTGGGCCGCCTGAGGGACGAGCTGCGCCAGCAGGAGAGGGCCCGGGAGGCGCTGGGAGTGGAGGCGCAGGATCTGGAGGGGGCTTCTCCAACGGACCTGGAAGCGCAGGAGCGCGAGCAGGTCTCCCGCCTCGCGGAGTTGCAGGTTCAGCGGGCCCAGGTGGCCGAAGAGCGGACCCGCCTGCAGGTCGAGGTCGAGCAGATGGCGAGGGCGGAGGAGTCCAGCGCCCTGGCCCAGTCCCTGGAAGTCTCCCGGGCCCGGGCTCGGGAGGCCGCTCGGAGTTGGGCCGTCAACACCCTGGCCTGGCGCCTGGTGGGCCGGGCTCGCCAGACCTTCGAGCGCGAGCGGCAGCCCTTCGTGCTGCAGAGGTCCGCCGAGCACTTCGCGCGCCTGACCGCCGGCAACTACGTCCGGGTCTACCACCCCCTGGAGGAGGAGTCGCAGTTGCGGGTTGAGACCGCTGAAGGCGTCAGCCGCCTGCCCGAGGCCCTCAGCCGGGGGACGGCCGAGCAACTCTACCTGGCCTTACGCCTGGGCTTCGTCGAAGACTTCTCGCGTGAGCGCGACCCTTTGCCCCTGGTCATGGACGACATCTTCGTGAACTTCGACGGGCAGAGGGCCAGCCGGGCCTTGGAGGTGCTGGGGGAGATGGCCGGGCACCACCAGGTCCTGGTCTTCACCTGCCACGCCGAGACCGTCGAGCGGGCCCGCCGCGCCTGTCCCCAGGTCCAGGTCATCGACCTGCAGGAGGAGGCCCCGGGCCCCTAGGGGCCAACGCCTCCATGTGTCGTCCGAGACCAGGGGTTCGAGACCCCTGTTCGCTTCAGGACCCCTGTCAGATGACCGCGGGCCTTCATTCCACGTAGAGCTTCCTCACGTAAGGACTGGTCGAGGCCCGCAGCAGGGCCCCGTAGTCGGGGTTGAAGTGCACGGGGTCACCCACGCGGTATTCGGAGGCGTCGGAGAGGTCCACCAGCAGGTGGTCGGAGCTGGCTCCCAGGATCTTCACCCGAGGGTCGTGGGGGGTCAGCCCCTCGGCCACGATGTCCTGGCGTCCGATGGCCAGGATGCCGCGAAGCTGGGGGCCGTGATCCTCGAAGGTCACCCTCTCGCCGAAGGCGTTGGCACCCGAGGTCCCGATCGGCTTGGAGGGCTTGCGCTGCACCTCGATGAGCTCGGCCGACAGCGTGAACACGTCGCCGTGGAGACCCTCCATCAGGCGGCAGGCCGCGGTGTCGTTGCCCAGCATGAGGGCCTCGCCCAGCCGGAGGTTGGTGATCCCCGCCGGCGCCCGACCTTCGCGAACCATGCCGATGGTGCTGGAGTTGCCTCCCGAGACCATGGGCAGGGCGATCCGGTAACGCTTCCGGAGCTCCTCGGCCAGGGCCACCAGGCCTCCCAGGTTCTCCTGGTCGGGGAGGATGGCGCCATAGCAGGTCAGGTTCACGCCGATGCCGTACAGCTCCAGGTTGGGGTGGGCCAGGACCTCCTCGACGGTCTGGTGGATCCGCTCGCGGTCCTGGAAGAAGATCCCCTCGCGCAGGTCGCCCATGTCGATCATCAGCACGACTTTGTGTCGGACTCCCTGGCGCTCGGCGGCCCCGGCCAGGCAGCGCAGGGTGTGGATCTCGCTCTGCAGGCTGATCTCGGCGCAGGCCACCACGGACTCGACCTCGCTGGGCATGGACAGGCGCATCAGCATGCGGGGCTTGGTGGTCCGCATGGACTGCAGGTTGCGGACGCGCGCGTCCGCCAGGATCGCGACCGGGCTGTCCTCGAGGAGGGCTACGATGCGCGGGTCGGCGCACACCACCTTGGTGACGGCGGCCATCTCGATCCCGTGCTTCTGGCAGATTTCCAGCAGCAGGTCCAGGTTGTGGCGAAGCTTTCCGAGGTCGGCGGTCAGTCGGGGATAGGGCACTTGGGACTCCCTTGGGTCGGTTCCAGGCCCAGGCTCTGCTGGATCAGGCAGAGCGCGGCCCGGGGATGGCGCTTGGAGAGGACCCCCAGCGCGGCCATGGTGTAGTGGTCGTCAAAACGCAGCTCCAGCGCGCCCGGGTTGGGGAAGAGCATCTCGCCGGTCCGGTTGCAGTCGGCCAGGTCGCGCAGCACGAGCTGGCGGTGGGGCAGCCGCGTCAGGGCGCCACCCGTCCCGATGAGGGTCCGCACGGCCGTCAGGTCCTTCCCCTCGGCCAGGGTCTGACGGCCCTGGGGTGAGAAGAGGTGGCGAAACCTGCCGGCGTGGCGCTGCAGGGCCAGGACGCCGGCCTCCCGACAGAGCCGCTCGGTCAGGCGGACCTGCTGCGGAGAACGGGGGATCGGGGCGTAGTCGGCCAGGCACCGGTCCAGGTCCAGGTCCAGCTCGCGGGCCAGGGTCTCCCGCCCCAACCGGTCCACCAGGTTGTGGGCGTTGACGTACAGCCCCAGGTCGCCCTCCACCGTCCTCTTGGCGAAGGGTTCGGGGGCGGTCGAGATCCGCGAGATCTCCTCGGAACCCTGGCTGACCGAGTGGACGTCGGTGGTGGCCCCTCCGATGTCCACCACCACCAGGTCCCCGATCTCCTCGTACAGAAGCCGGGAAGCCTCCATGACGGCACCCGGTGTGGGCAGGATGTGCCCGGTCACCAGCTCGCGCAGGTGTTCCATCCCAGGGGCGTGGACGATGTGCTCTTCGAAGACCGCGTGGATGACCCGGCGCGTGGGTTCGATCCGGAGCTCATCCAGGCGCGGGTAGACGTTCTCGACCACGTGACAGGGGATTCCGGTCCCGTCGAAGAGGCGCCGGATGGCCGCCTGGTTCTGGACGTTGCCGGCGTAGATGACCGGGGAATCCAGTCCCAGGGAGGCGATCTGACGCGCGTTGAAGAGGGCCGTCTGGCGCTCGCCGTGGTCGGTGCCTCCGGCCAGCAGGATCAGGTTGGGCCGCAGGGCCCGGATCTCGTCGAGGTCGGAAGCTTCCAGGCGGCCGGCGGTGGCCATCCGCACCAGGGCTCCTGCGCCCAGGGCCGCGGCTTCAGCGGCTCGGACGGTCATGTCGTAGACCAGCCCGTGGACGCTCATCTTCAGGCCGCCCGCGGCGCTGCTGGTGGCCAGGATCTCGTCCCAGGTCAACTCCTGGGCGCCGAGGCTGGTCCGCAGGTCTTCGGTGGCCGCCTGGAGCCCGACCCGGACGTCGCCTTCCAGGACGCTGGTGGGGGCCATGCCCTGCCCCAGGAAGCGGGGAGCCTTCTCGAGATCGGTGAAGGCGTTGACCACGGTGGTGGTCGAGCCGATCTCGGCGATGAGGACCTCGACGTGCATGAGACCTCCCGGAGAGAAGGGGGAGCGCCGCGACCGGAAGACTCCGGCCGCGGCGCGGGGATCAACCGGCCAGTTCCTGGCGGCGCTGGACCAGGAAGGTGGCCACGTGGTTGCCGTGGGTGCCGCGGCCGAAGCCCTCGTCGGCGCCGGCCTGGCGGGCCAGCTCCGGGGCCACCTGGGTCCCGCCCGCCACGAAGATCAGGCGGTCGCGGACTCCCATCTCGGTGGCGATCTGGTGGATCCGCGAGATGTTCTTGTAGTGGGTGTCGTCGTGGCTGATCACGGTCGAGGCCAGGATGGCGTCGGCGTTCATCTCGATGGCGGCGTTGACCAGCTTCTCGGGGGGAACCGAGGTGCCCAGGTAGTGGACCTCGATGCCGTATTTCTCGATTCCGCCGTGCTTGATGTCGATGATCTCGCGCAGACCGACCGAGTGCTCGTCCTGGCCCACCGTTCCACAGACCACCCGCAGGGGCTTCTCTTCGATGGCGGCCCGGAGCGCGTCTTCGTCCAGGACGACGGGATCATCGGGGATCACCAGCGAGTCGATGTCCACCGAGAAGGGCACCTTGCCCTTGATCTCGATGCGGGTGCCCTCGACGGGGTGTCCGACCTCGCGGTTGATCACCTCGACGTCGGTCAGGTTCATCCGACGGCCGAACTCCAGGGCGGCCGCCTCGGCGACCTTGCGTCCGGTCGGGAAGAACAAGGTGACCAGGACGGTGCCGTCGGCCAGCCACTCCATCTCGGGGCGCAGCTTGCCGGCGCCGGGCTGGGCGAATTCGGCCACCTCGGCCATGCGCAGGTTCACGTTGTCGGTCTCGTCGAGCTCGTCGATGTAGACGATCTTCTCAGGGGCCTCCAGGGTGCACCCGCCGATCAGCGAGGCCGGGTCGTCGGTTCCGTACTGCTCGATGTTGTTGTTGCCGTAGTGGGCCGTCACCGGGGCCAGGTAGTCGGCCTCGCGCAGGACGATCGTGCCGGCGCCGATGCCGCCCTCCAGCTTGCGCACGATGCCGTCGCCGTTGCGCTCGGGGTAGTTGCCGCTGTCGACGAAGAAGCCCGCCTCGACCGCGGCGAAGTAGCCGCCCAGCTCCAGCATCTCCTCCATGAAGAGCACCGCGCGCTCCTTGAGCTCGCGGGCGTGCTCGCGCAGGGGACCCTGGTCCTTGAGCTGGACCATCTCCATCAGCCCGTCCAGGCCCACCAGGGTCTGCTTGGCGGTGTCGCAGGCCTCCAGGTTGTAGATGTGCCAGGGCACGTTGCGGCCCTCATCCGGGGTGATGGTGCTCTGGATGTCGGCGCTGGTCAGCTTGCTGATCAGCATGTTGAGGACATGGGTGACCGTCGCTTCGCGGGTGGAGGCCTCGATGTACTTGGTGTTCATCTGGGCCCGCATCCGGTAGCCCGCGAAGAGGTCGCGCAGCGCCACGGCGTAGGGCAGATCCATGAACACGCAGGGAGCCGGCGTGGCCGTGGGCGGGACCGTGGACAGGCAGATATTCTCTTTGGGAATGCCGACCTTGGCCGAGAAGAGCGAGTTGATGGCGTGCTGCACCATCAGCTCGGGCATGACCTTCCAGGCATCGCGGGCCGTGGCGTTGGCGTTGTGGGCCCCGTCGATCTGGGCCATCCCCGACCAGGCGATCAGCTTCTTGGACTCGCAGGCGTCCACGAAGGAGCGGGCCATGTTGATGTTGCGGTAGATCACGTTGTACTGGGGATCCTGATGGCAGCCGTTGACGCCCTCCTCGGCGAACATCACGGCGATGTCCGGACCGGCCACTCCGCTGACGTAGGAGTGGTAGTTGATCGGACGGCCCACCTCATCCTCGATCATGTCCAGGGCCTTGCGCTGGGCGCGGACCTGTTTGCGGGTGATCGGGACGCCGCCCATGCCCTGGGGGGTGCCCTCGATCAGGCCGTCAAAGTGGGACTGCCCGGCGGTGCGGATGACCATGATGTGGTCGGCCCCGTGCCAGGCGGCCATGCGCATGCGTCGGATGTCGTCTTCGAAGCGGCCGGAGGCGATCTCGGTGGTGATCACAGGAGTCGGCTGGGGGTCGATTCCCCCGAAGTAGTGGGCTGGAGGCAGCGGTACGCTGGCCTCCAGCGGCTCGGTGCAGTCGCGGTAGGTGAAGGGGCCCATCTTCAGTCCGGGCACCGGTTTGCGCCAGGTCCAGCCGCGCCGGCGCGGGCGATACTGGTCCAGGTCCTGCAGGATGGCGGACAGATCGATCGGGGCCTCGGGGTTCAGGCGATCCTGGCTCATCGTGCGGCACCTCCCGTGAAGAGTTCCCGGGCCTGGGCCCAGTGCTCACCCGTGGCCAGCTTCAGGCCGGCCTGGCGGATGTCCAGGCCCTGGGCCTTGGCGAAGCGGTACACCACGTGGCCGGCTCCGTGGCCCAGGAGTTGCTGGTCGGCGCAGCCTTCCGCCAGTTGCCGGGCCTCCAGCGACGAGAAGCCCATGCGCAGCAGCACCGAGCGCTCGATGGCCGGCGAGGTGTACTCGCGGCCCATCTTCAGCAGGGGATCGACAAGCTGGTCGGCCAGTTGCCAGAAGCGCTGGTGGAGTTGTTCGTCGCTCAGTCCGGCCAGGTGGCCGCGGCGAGCCTGGAAGTCGTCAGTTCTCTTCATAGTGCCTCCATGACGAATTTCTTGTCGGTTCTGGTTTCTTGGGCGAGGAATTCGAGGTCGGCCTCGGTCGGCGGGTGGTCGACGCTGGCCAGGGAGTTGCGGATCAGCGAACGGCGCATGTGGTCCAGGTCGACTTTTCGAGCCCGGATCTGGCGGGGGTGTTCGGGCAGGATGATGCTCTGGCCCGGGACCTCCTCCTCGGGATCGCCGAAGCGGACCTCGATCCCGTTGCGGCGGGCAAACGAGAGCTGGGCGTTGAGGTGCTTGCCGGCCCCGGTGTACTCGGTCTCCTGCACGACCAGGCACTGGTCCCGGTCCATCTCCTGGGCCAGGGCGAAGGCGGCCGCCAGCGACGTGTTGCCGGCCGGGCCCTTCTCCAGGCCCTCCAGGGAAGCCAGGACCTCGGTCATGTAGAAGACCTCTCCCTGGTTCACCGTCACGTAGCGGTCCATGTAGCGCAGCGGGCGGGCCGCGCTGCGCGGCACGTCCGAGCGGTCCGGCCAGGTGGAGAAGGGCATGCCGAATCCGGTGTGACCCGTGGTGAAGGACTTCCGGTTGAAGGAGGTGTCCGAGGCCATGTGCAGGCCCTTGAGGTTGACCGAGGCGGCGATCACCTGAGCCTGGCAGCCCGCCTTGAGCAGCCCCCGGGCGGTTCCGGTCAGGTTGCCGCCCCCGGCGTTGGTGCAGACCACGGCGTCGGGGTCCCGCCCCAGCCTCTCGCGGAACTGCCTCGCGATCTCGTATCCCAGGGTCTCGATGCCCACGATGCCGTAGGCGGTGTAGAGCGAGGCGTTGAAGTAGCCGGTCTCTTCCAGGGTGCGCAGGAAGGTGTAGAAGAGCTCGGGGCCCACCGAGAGCTGCACGACCTCGGCCCCCAGGGCCTCGCACTTGCGGGCCTTCTCGATGATTTCGGGCTGTCCCGTCCGGCGCGAGTCGTAACACTCCTGGATCACGATGCAGCGCAGCCCCGCCATGGCGCAGCAGGAGGCCACGGCCGCCCCGTAGTTGCCGCTGGTGGCGGTCACGACCCCGGGGTAGCCCTGGCGGCGCGCGTGGTGGACCGAGGTGGCGGCGCGACGGACCTTGAAGCTGCCCGACGGGTTGGCGGCCTCGTCCTTGACGAAGATCCGGGCGCCCTTGCCCGGAGGGGCGAGCTTTCGGGCCAGCTCGGTCAGGTTGCGCAGTTCCAGGAGCGGGGTGTTGCCGACCGAGAAGCCCCTCTGGATCTCGATCACGTCTTCCAGGGAGTAGCCGGTGGCCGCCAGCATCCCCTCGTAGTCGAAGGCGATGGAGCCGCTCTCGAACTGCGCGAAGTCCATGCCGACGGCGGCCTTCATGATTTCGGCCTTGCGGGAGAGCACGGCCTGGTAGCTGTCAGGATGCATCGGCGGGCCCTCCGAACAGCATCTGGCGCACGGTGTCGCCGATGGTCAGGATCTCCGGCACGAAATCGCCGAAGGAGTGGGTGTAGGTGGGGTTCACCTCGACCAGGGTGCCCCGGACCTCGCGTCCGGTGCGGGTGACGACGGTCACCTCCTGGCCGAGCTCGGCATCCGTCTTCAGGCGGCCCTTGACCCACATCTCGAAGGGGACCTTCTTCGTCTCTTCGGGGATGCTGGCGGTCCGCTCTTCCGGGCGGAGGACCACCCGATGGACCAGTCCCCAGTCGTCCTTTCGGGGCATGTGATGACCTTTCTTGTCGGGGCGCCAGGCCGTGTTGCAGGCCCGGCGGGAAGGGAGAAGGGCGCCACGCCGGGGGGGCCGGCGGACGGGAGGGGGTGGGGGCTTCAAGAGCGCCTCAGCGCAGGTTCTGCAGCACCTCGGGGCGGAGCCCGTCGCGGAAGTCCCCCATGATCGCGCGCGGAACCGGAAGGTCCAGCATGGTCTTCAATCCCGGGTCGGCGTTGAGGACCAGAGGGATCATGTTCACGCACATGGCGATGGTTCCGATGCCGCCGTCCACCTCGGGCTGGATGGCCATGTTGACCTCGGGGCTGCCCTTCAGGACGATGTAGTCGCCCGTGTGGGTCCCCTCCATCTCGGGCTCGATCTGCTGCGGGTGGATCATGTCGATCTTCACCTGCCCGTCCACGAAGCCCTGGCCGGTCATGTTCACGCCGGCCACGTCGCCCGCCTTGGCGAAGCCGTGGGCCGAGCGCCGGTCCACCGTGGTGACGATCGGCTTCATCTGCTGCTCGAAGCGCTCCACCTTCCAGCCCAGGGCCTCGGCGATCATGCCCACGGACTCGGCAAAACCCACGTGCCCAGCCAGCGTTCCGTCGGCCACGCCCTTTTCGAAGGCCTCGACCGAGAGGCCCACGCCCTGCTCCTCCATCACCGCCGGACCGAAGGGCGAGAGGCTGTTGACGCGGCGACACTGGACGCTCTCGACGTCCGTCATGCAGCCCGACAGGCAGATGGCCAGCAGGTCCATCATCAGGCCCGGGTTGATGCCCGTGCCCAGGATGCTCACCTGGTGCTCTTTGGCCAGACGGTCCATCTGCTCGGAGAGTTCGGGTTCCTGGGCCTTGGGGTAGCTCATCTCCTCGGCGGTGGAGATCACGTTGATCCCACGTTCCACCACCCGGCGGATCTTGGGGAAGGCCTTGCGCGTGAACGAGTCGGTGGCCAGGATGCAGACGTGTGCCCCGCGGTCCAGGACCTTGTCGATGTCGGGCTCGATCGTCACGTCGGGGTGATCGCCCCGCTCCAGGCCCAGGACCTCGAAGAGGCTGCGGCCGGCCCGGTCGGGATGGATGTCGCAGGCTCCGGCAATCTCCACGCCCTTCTTGCGCAACAGCACCTGGGCGATGCCGCTGCCCATCGCGCCGAACCCCCACAGGGCAACTCGAATCTTCTGCATGGTTTCCTCCAGGAAGAGTGCTCTGCGGACTCCCAACATGGAGGCTGGCTCGCGCGTCCGCGGCGGCCAGGAGGCCTCGAGAGAGGCCAGGACGGGAGGGGCTGCCGGTGCTGCGGGCGCTTCCGAGGGGGTCCGAGGACGGGGTGCTTCTTCAGCGCTTCGGGGGGGCCTTCTTTCATTGTGTGGTTGTTTTTCGTGCCCCGTCGCGGACCTCGGGGGCGACCGGCAGGCGCAGGGCGAACCGGGTCCGGCCGGGCGCGGAGTCCTGGACCAGGCTGCCCTGGTGGCGGCGCACGATCTCCAGGCTGACCCAGAGCCCCAGACCCGTCCCCTGTCCGACGGGCTTGGTCGTGAAGAAGGGATCGAAGATCCGGTCCCCGATCTCCGGAGGAATTCCGGGGCCGGAATCCTCCACCTCGATCACCGACTGAGGGCCCTCGCAGCGGGTGGTCAACCGAAGTCTCCGGGGTGGATCGGATTGCCGGAGGGCGTCGCGGGCATTGAGGATCAGGTTGGTCAGCACCTGTTGCAGCTCGTTGGGGTTGGCCCGGACCAGGCTGACGTCTCCCGGGCTCCATTGCACCTGGACCTGCTCCAGCGACAGGTGATGGCTCAGGAGTTCCAGGGTGTCGCTCACCACCTGGTTGAGTTCGGTGGTGCGCATGCCCTGGCCGGCCTCGCGGGCGTAGAAGAGCAGCTTGGCGACGGTCTCGCGGGCCTGCAGGGCCGCCCGACGGGCGGTCTGGAGCCTGCTGGCGGCCCGCCCGGGTTCGGCGGGCAGGCTCTGCAGCGCGGAATCCACACCCAGCAGGACGGCTCCCAGGGGAGTGTTCAGCTCGTGGGCCAGGCCTGCCGCCAATTGACCCACCGCCGCCATCTTGCTGGACTGGACCAGGTGGGCCTGCGATTCCTGGAGAGCCCGGTGGGTCTCCAACAGCTCGCCGTGCAGTCCGGCCTTCTGCAGGGCCCCGCCGGCCTGGTGGGCCAGCATCCAGGCCAGGTCCTGGTGGAATCGCTGAAAAGCCTGGCGTCGGCTCGAGCCCAGCACAAGCACTCCGGCGTCGTGCCCTTCCGGATCCAGGGGCACGGCCAGGACGCTGCGGATCCCGGGACCAGGCGGCGCAAAACGGCTCTGGCCGGCGTCGTCCAAGAGCAGGGGACGCCGATTGCGCAGGGCGGCCTGCGCCAGGGCCCGGACGGCTTCGGGGTCCTCCTGTCCGCGCGTCAGATCGTGCTGGGGGGTCGTCAGGACCAGCAACTCGTGGGGCACCACCTCGCCCAGCAGGTCCAGGAGGGCCTGTCGGACCTCGTGGGGGTCCAGCGAGCCCACCAGCCCCGGCATGCCCTGCATGCTCCTTTCCAGACCGGCGGCCCAGCCTTCCAGGCGCTGGTTGACCTGGCGCTGCAGGGCCAGCTCCCCCTGAAGATCCTCCAGGCGACGGGCCGACTGCAGAGCCGGACCCAGCCACCTGGCCAGCAGTTCCAGGCGGCGCTGGTCGGTCGGCTCGAAGCCTCCCGCCCGGGAGGCCTGGACGCTCAGGACCCCTTGACGCGGAAGGACCACGGCCAGTCGTCCGCCTCTCTCGCCTTCCGTCCCGCCCGGGAGCAGCTCGTTGGGCCCCGCCAGGGCGCTGCGTCCGGTCTGCCAGGCTCGCTCGGCCACCGGATCGCTCAAGCCCAGCAGCTTCCAGGAAGCCAGGCGATCCGGGTGCGGGCTCTCCCAGGCCAGGGGGACCAGGCCCTCCGGCCCTGCCAGGAAGACCACTGCGCTGCGGCAGGCGACCAGCCGCCGGACCATGGCCAGCGCGGTCCGGGCCGTCGGGACGGCCGTCTCGTGCTCGGCCAGGTTCTCGGTCAGGTGCTCGAGCAGGGCCGACTCCTCGACCTTCAAGGCCAGTTCCTGGCTGGCCTGGCGGTGACCCCGTTCGGCCCGGCCCAGCTTCTGGTCGGCCTGCTCCAGCCTGCGTTGCAGGCGACGGGGCTCTTCCTGGCGTTCCCAGGAGGCCGCCAGCCGGGCAGCGTGTCCGAGCGCCAGGATCGGGATGGCCATGATCGGCAGCATCTCCGGACTCTTCCGGGCCAGGACGGCCAGCAGGATCCCCAGGGCCGGCAGACTGGCCAGCAGGGGGAGCAGTCGCCCCCGCGACCCCGGGGCCGCCGAGCCGACCTCCAAGAGACCTGGAACCAGGGCGGCAGCGGCCAGAAAGGCAGCGCTTCCCGCCAGCAGGGGAAGAAATCCCATCTGAGCGGGGGTCCAGGCCAGGACCGCCAGCCCCGCGGCCAAGGGAAGAAGCTCCGCCACCACCTCGCCGACCTTCCAGGCGAGCGCGGGCCCGCCGCGCAACAGCACCCGGACGATCAGCGCCGCGGAGGCTGTCAGGATGGCCGTCTGCGGGGCCGGGGGGGGGAGAAGCGCCAGGGCGAACCAGAAGGCGAATCCGGTGCTGAAGAAGCCGAAGCCCGGCCATCTCGGGGCTGCCAGTTCCGCCAGGATTCCCGCCAGGGCCAGCGCTCCCGCCAGGCGGGTGAGGGCTCCCGTGGGTTCGCTTCCCGCCAGGGCCAGCCCGGCCAGCACCAGAGCGGTCATCCCCAGCAGGGTCAGGGTTCCGCAACGATCGGCCCTGGCGCTCACGACAGTCCCAGCCGGGCGCGATGGGCCAGCTCCATCAGCTCCAGCGGCGGCTCCATGTCCAGCTCGCGGCGCAGTGTCCGGCAGTGTCCCTCATAGTGTCGGATCACCTCCTGCGGCCGACCCAGCGCCAGCAGGGACTGCATGGCCCCCCGGCAGGCTTCCTGGCTGAGCGGATCCAGCTCCTTCCAGCGCAGGGCGCATTCCAATGCTTCGGCTTCCAGGCCCTGGTGATGATGGTGCTGGTGCAGGTCCGCCAGGGCCTCGCGGATCCACCGGTCCACCCGATCCCGGATTTGCAGGGCCCAGTCCATGTAGCAGCCCTCCAGGAAGGGGCCCCGCGCCAGGTCCAGCACCCTTCTGGCCGCAGCCGGCCTTTCGGGACCCTGGGAAATGGCGGCCGCGCGCTCCAGTTCGGCCAGGTCGTGCCAGCGGGGGAGTTCCGGGTTCAGGAAGAGCCTGGCGCGCACGCGCTGGACCGGGTCCTGGTTGCCCGTGGACCAACCGCGCAGGGTCCGCCGCAGCGCGGAGGTGGTCCAATACAGGGCGTTGCGGCCCCGGACAGCGTCCTCGGGCCAGAACTCCTCCAAGAGCCTCTCTTCAGGGACCGGGCGGGGCTGGACCGCCAGGTAGGCGAAGAGGTGCTTGACGCGGGGGGAGCGCCAGGTGCGCTCCTCGATCACGTCTTCTCCCAGAAAGACCTCCAGATGGCCCAGGGAGCGAATCCTCAGGACCGGGCGCAGAGGCTGACCGGCTCGGTTCTTGAGCGCCTGGGCGGCTCGGCGGCGGACCTCGGGGTCGGGATCGGCATTCAGGGCCTCCAGGCAGCCCAGCGGCAGCCAGCCGCCGACCTCGGCCAGGAGCGCGCCGACCCGGCGTCGCGCGGAGGCGGACGGGGCTCCGGATTGCAGCCAGCGGGCCAGCTCGCCGGGGGCCTCGCGGACCAGGCGGGCCAGGCTTCGGGGTGGCTCCGTGCCAGTCTCCAGGAGGGCGGGGAGAAGCCAGGGCAGGTCTTCCCGCCGCTCGGCTTCGTTTTCGGGACGGAGCAGGGCTTCCAGCCCCTCTTCCCATCCCGGGTCGTCCAGAACCCCCAGGGCCGCCAGGGCCAGCCGGGCCCGGGAGAGGGCGGGTTCCAGGTCGAGCCTCCGGGCCACCCGGACGGCTTCTTCCAAGAGACCTCGCGAGTCCGAGTCGCCGACACGCATCAACAGGATGCCGCCCCTCAGGGCCGCTCGACCGGTTTCGGCCGGGCCCACCTGGCGAGCTTCATTCAGGGCTGAGCCGACTGCGTCGGAGAGCTGCCCCCGGCAACCGGCCGTCAAAGCCACTTCAGCCAGGCCAAGAGAGGCTGCCACTCTTTCTCGTGGATTCCCCGTGGCCAGAACCCGGCGGAAGGCCTGTCCGGCACTTCGGGGATCTCCGGCGTGCAGCAAGGCCTGGGCCAGCCCCAGCAGGGCCTGACCTCGGGGGAGCAGGCCGGAGCAGTCCGCCCGGGCGGCTTCCAGGCCTGCGAGCAGGATGGGATCAAAGCGTCCGGGCCAGCGTTCGTCCGGGTCGGGGTGCTGGCCGGCACAGACCGCCAGGTCGGCAACCCGCGAGGCCAGGCCGGGCTCTTCGCGCATTGCGGCCAGGGCCAGGGGAGGGGCGGGGCAGGGCAGGGTCGGCGTGGGGAGGGCGCAGAGGCGTCGAGTCGCCAGCAGGATGGTGCCGGCCTGGACTTCTTCAGTCTCGGGGGACTCCAAGCCCGCCCCTTCCGCCAGGCGTCCAGCCAAGGAGCCGACCTGCTCGAGGTTCTCGACGACGCCGGCGGGCAGGCCCTGGCCTTCCAGGGTGCGCACCAGGGCCATCAGGGCCCAGGTCGAGAGCCTGCGCAGGCGCTCCTCGCGGGTGTCGCGGAGTCGCCGGCGCCGGGTTTCGGACAGAAGCCCTTCGACTCGTTGCAGGAACTGCGTCAGGTCGAAGGGCTTGCGCAGATAGTCCGAGACCCCCAGGCGCAGGGCTCGCACCGAATCGGCCTCGCTGGCATAACCCGTGACGACCAGGCTGGCGGCGCCTTGCAGGTGTTCCTGCATCCGGGCCAGGGCTTCCAGTCCGTCCAGACCTTCCATCCGGACATCCAGGATCACCAGATCCAAGGCCTCGCGTTCGGCTGCCGCCACCGCCTCCTGTCCATGGGCCACGGCCAGGACCCGGTGGCCCTCGTCCTTCAGGATTTCGGTCAGCAGCTCACGCATCGCGTCGTCGTCTTCCAGGACCAGGATCCGGGCAGGCTGGCTCATGCTTTCCGATTCGACGAATGCCGTATAAGTTTCCTGCGGGCAGGTATGTTTTGGAAATTTGACTGGTTCCATTGAGGTCCTGGTCAGTGTTTACATCTCGCTCACTTCCCGGCAACATCCCGCGGGCTCCCTCCCAGATCCCTCCCGACTCCGGAAGCCAGGATCGTCTTCGGAGGTGAACCCGAGATGACCGAACTGGATCTGATCCCCGTCTTTTGTCAGGATGCCCTGAAGCGACGACTGACCCCCGACCGGTTGCGCCGCCGACTGGCCCGGGTCGACCAGACACTGGCCCGCCGGCGGGAGGACCTCGAGCAACTGTGCCAGGCCTGGCGACAACGGAGCCTGACCCGCGCCGAGTTCCAGACCCTGCGCGAGGCCCTGCGCCAGGGCAGGGAGGAACTGGCTGGCCTGGAGAGGTGTCTGGAACACCTGCGTCGCTGGTCCGGCGGGGGGGATGCCGCGAACCTGCGCCAGGCCCTGCTGGCCTATGACTCCTCCCAGCGCTGTTGGAAGCGCCACCTCAAGTCCGTCCTGGTCCTGGCTCCAAGCATGTCGTGTCGAATTTGAGTCGTGAGGTCACAGAGGATTTGCGCGCTTTGCATGGAATCTGCAGGCGGGAGGCAGAGCGATGGGGGAGTCTGTGTGCCCCTTCTTCTGGGGGCAGGTCCGCTCGAGGCGGCGGGGTGGGGCCTTGATCCTGGCACTCTTGGTGACCGCCCTGTTGCTGGTCCTGGGAGTGGCGTTCCTCAGCTTCCTGGAGCGGGACTATCGCCTGGCCGGCTGTCAGGAGCGCTCCGAGCAGGCCTGGTTCCTGGCCCGGGCCGGCGTGGAGTATGCCCTGGCCACCGGTCAGGCGCCCGGAGAGTCGGTCTGGCGCGAAGTGCCCGAGGGCAGCTCCACCCATGCCTTCGAGGTGCAGGTCCAACTCGATGGGACGCTGGTTTCCCGGGGGGTGGTCCGCCAGACCCTGTCCTGGTCGGAGCGTCCCCCGGTCTTCGAGCGGACGGTCGTCGTCCCGTCGGGTCTCTTGGAGGAAGCCCATGAACCATTCTTCTGACAGCCTGGACCAGGGCAGCCGGCCAGGCCCCGGATCGGTCCGCGGCCCTCGCCGAGGGCGGTCGGGCTTGCCAGGGCAGACCCTCTTCGAGGTCCTGGTGGCCCTGGGGTTGATGGGGTTGGTGCTGGCGGCCGTCGGAGAACTCTCGGTGGCGGCCCGGCACTTCTTCGCCCGAAGCACGCAACAAAGCGCCTGCTTCCGGGAGGCCGCCCTGGCCTGTTTTCGGATGGGACGCGAGCTTCGGATGTGCCGGGAACTCTATCACCCGGACCCGGTCGTCCTGGAAGGCGGGAGGCCTTGGATGGCCTCTCCGGGCGGGAACCTGGTCGTCGTCTTCCGTCGTCAGGGCCCCCCAACCCGGCCCGACCAGGTGGTCGGGTTCCGCTTCGACGGCCAGCGTCAGGTGTTGGAGCGGGTCCTCTATCACCCGGACTTCTCTCCAGGGAATCCCGATCGAGGCCACTTTCTGGAGCCACCCCGCCGTCTGGCGGGCGGGGTCGTGGGGATGGCCCTGTGGAGCCCGGACCCCGCTTGCAGGCACGGTTCGCGCTTCCTGGGGCTGGAGCTGGTGCCGGGCCAGACTTCGGACTCGGGGGCACGGAGGGGGCAGCCTCTTCGTCTCGAGGTCCGGGTGGGGGACCTGTGAGCCGGCTTCGCCCGAGGGGGCTCTCGTTGCTGGAGGTTCTCCTGGCGATCCTGCTGGTCTTCATGGCCGCTTCCTGTCTGTTGGGCCTCTTCGGATCCGGGCAGGACCTGGCTCTCCGGGGACGGGAGTATTCCATCGCCACGTTGCTGGCCGGAAACCGGATGGAGGACCTGCTGGCCTGCCCGGTGGAGGATGTCTTCCCCGGAACCGGCGAGCATTCCGAACCCTACCAGGGCTACACCTGGGAGGTGGCGCTCCAGGACTTCGAAGGGGATCTCAAGCTGCTCGAGGTCACCGTCCTCTCGCCCCGAGGAGCGCGCTGCGTTCTCCGCACCCTGCGCCGGACCAGCGAGTTCTTCGGCATCTCCTGTGATCCGTGGGCGGGTTGGCTCCTGTTCTCGGTCCCGGGAGACCCCGCGGTCCAGATCCTTCCGGATGGGGGCATGGCCGCTCCGGGACCGACCCTGCCTTCCGGCCCCTCGCCGGCCCGGGCGGGCGGGCTGGCGGGTCCTCCTGGGGCCGGGTTCTTGTGGGTGGCCGACCAGGTCCATCGGAGCGTCGTCTACTTCCGCCAGCAGGAATCCGGGGGCTTTGCGGAGGGAGAACTCCACTCCCTCGTCCCTCCCTCCGGAACGAAGGCCCCCAGTTTCGCCGGCCTGGCCAGCGACGGCTTCGCCAACCGCCTCTTCCTGGCCGACCGAGCCAATCGGGCCCTGTGGATCCTGGCCGACTCTCCGGTCTACTCCGAGCGGGTCCGGGGCCCACTCGCCCCTCGGGAACCCGCCATGGGGACTCCTGCCGGAGTCGCCGTGGACGGTTCGGGTTCCGTGGTCTGGGTTGCCGACACCGAGCACGGTTGCCTGCGCCAGCTCCGCTTGGGGGGTGAGGCCGCGCCCACGGCGGACGACGAGGTCGAGCCGGGGGTCGGATGGTGGAGCCGAGAGTGTTTTCGGCCCGAGGACGGGATGGGCTCGCCGCAGGGGGTCGCCGTCAACCCTTGGAGTTCCGCGGTCCTGTGCGTCGACGAAGCCGATCTGCATCTTCTGGAATTCGTGCCGCTTTCCGCGGGAGGCTTCGCCCCGGTCTGGAGCCGTCGCCCCCTTCCCGCCGACCTGGTGCGGGCCCGCCCTTCGGGGATCTGCTTGGACCCCTATCGCAACGTGGTCTACCTGAACACCCGTCGCGGTCAGGTCTGGAAGTCCACCCTGGTCGCGCCGGGCAGCTTTGCGCCGATCCACCGGGGTGAGGACGGAGGTGAGGAGGAATGAACCCGGCCCGAGGGCATGGACGACGAAGCCGGCGTCGGCCGACCTTGCGCGAGCGCGCGGTGGCCACCCGACAACTGGCCGTCATGGTTCGAGCCGGTCTGCCCCTGGAACGGGCGGTCGGGGTCCTGGCCCGCCAGGAGGGAAGCCCGCGCCTGGCGCAGGCCTGGCGGGAGGTCCACCTGGGCCTTCTGCAGGGACGGACCCTGTCCCGGGGCATGGCGCGCCACAGCGAGACCTTCGGCTTGTTGGAGGTGGGACTGACCCGAGCCGGCGAGGCCTCGGGGGCCCTGGTGACCATCCTCGGGCAACTGGCCGACCTGCAGGAGCGGGAGGTGCGCCTGCAAGAGAGGGTCCGGGCCGCCCTGGCCTACCCTTCCCTGGTCGGGGTCGTCTGCCTGGCTCTGGCGGGACTGATGGTGGGCCACGTCCTGCCCACCTTCCTGACCGGGATCCTCCGAGGGGTCCAAGACGTTCCCTGGATCACCCGGGCCCTTCTGGCCATGACCCGACTGGCCTGGGACCCCGGAGTCTGGGCTGTCACCCTGGGAACGGCCACGGTGGGTTTCCCCCTGGTCGGGATGCACCTGCACACCCCGCATGGAGGCTTTCAGTTGCAGAAGGCCCTCTTGGGGCTTCCCCTGTTGGGAGGAGTCTGCCGCAAGACCCTCATGGTGCGATTCTGTCGGACCCTGGCCACCCTGCTCTCCAGCTCCATGCCCTTGGTCGGCGCCCTGCACGTTGCCGCTTCGGCCCTGGCCAATGGGCCCTTGGCCGAGGCTCTCGAAGAGGTCTGCCTCGATCTCGGAGAGGGGGCCAGCGTGGCGGAATCGTTCGAGTCCAGCGGCTTCTTCCCGTCCATGGTCCTGAGCATGGTGGCCGTCGGTGAAGAGGCGGGCGATCTGGCCGGGCCGCTGCTGCGGTTGGCCGAATTCTACGAGCAGGACCTGGAGTTGTCGCTGAACAGCCTGACTTCGCTCTTGGAGCCGGTCGTGGTCGGCGTGGTGGGGACCTTCGTCGGCGTCGTGCTGCTGGCCTTGTTCCTCCCCGTGTCCCGGGTCCTGGTCAACTTGTGAGACGGCGATGTCGAAAAGAATCCTGATCCTGGAACACGACCCGATTCTGCGGGAACTCCTGGCCGAGTTCCTGGAGGAGGAGGGCTTCAGCGTCCGCTCGGTCGGCGAGGCCCGGCAGATCCTGACGAATCCGAATGGTCCCCCGGACCTGTTGCTGGCCGGGATTCGAGCGCTGGGCGGGCAGGGCTGGAGGGACCTGGAGGTTTTGAAGGAGAGCCACCCTCCGCTGAAGATCGTGCTGTTGGCCTCCTCCTACCAACGGCCCCGTCCCTTCTCCGAGGGGCAGGTCCGGCCTGACGGGCTGCTGCACAAGCCCTTCGAGCCCGTCTGCTTGCAGCGGATGGTTCATCGGGTGCTGTCCCCGCGAGGGGGACAAGGCCTGTTCGAGCGGATTCGGGACCGGGTCCTGACCGGTTCGAAGGAGCTGGCCCGCACGAGGACCAGGGCTCGCCTTCGGAGCCTGGAGCCGGACCGGGACTGTCTGTATCGGCGCTACCTGGCGGCCGTGCGCTCGGGCGGTCTGCAGACCGGGGCTGCCCTGGAGTTGTGGGACCAGGTGGAGGAGCTGGAACGGGCCCGTCAGCGCGCGCTCTCCACCGAACCGGTCGATCTGGACCGCTTGCGGGACGCCTATCGCTTCGTGGCCGACCTGGTGCTGGCCAAGGGCCGGGCGGGAACCGTCCCGCCGTCGGCTCGGCGTCAGCCAGGGCAGGTCCCCCGGAAGGTCTTCGCCGGGCTCTACGGTCGTCTGAAGCGAGGCGAGATCTCGGCGGAACAGTTGAAGGAGGCCTCCCGGCTGCGGATGGGACCCTGCGGACCGGCGGAGGGTTCAGCCAGCGAGCAGGCCCTGTGTCGGGCGGTGTGGGGTCCTGGGGGCTGACGGGCGGAAGGGGGCCGCCGGGCAGCAAAGAACTGCCCTGGCGTGAAGCGACTGACGCCCATCCGCGACTGGGTGCACGAGAACTACCGCCTGGCCTACGTCCTGGGGACGGGACTTCTGGCCCTGGGGGCCTGGGCCGTCGATCCTGAAGCTCGGGTGTCCTTGGGCCTGGGGGCCTGGGCCACGGCCCTGGCCCTGGGGGCGGTCCTCGAGCCTTGCGTCAATGTGGGCAGTCAGTTGTACGGGCCGGTCCTCTCACGAGGGCGGACGGACCGGGCCGTGCTGGCCCTGACCTTCGACGACGGCCCCTGCCCGCCCCAGACCACCCGGATCCTGGATGTGCTGGCTCGCGAGAAGGTCCAGGCCACCTTTTTCTGCCTGGGCCGTGAGGTTCGCCGTCACCCCGAGCTGGTCCGCCGGATGGCCCGGGAGGGGCACCTGGTGGGCAGCCACACCGAGAACCACTGCAACCTGCTCTTCTCCACCCCCGGGCGCTCCCGCCGCGAGATCCTGGAAGGCCACCGCAGCCTGGCCCTGGTTCTGGGGCGGGACCCCGAGTGGTTTCGCCCGCCCTATGGGATGCGCCCACCCTGGACCCTGAACCAGGCCCGGAACCTGGGCATGACCACGGCGCTGTGGTCGAACTGCCCCCGGGACTGGCAGCGTCCCGGGGCCGAGGTCCTGGCCCGACGGGTGGTGGACCAGGCCCGACCGGGTGACGTCGTGCTGCTGCACGACGGGGGAGGGGATCGCAGCCAGACGGTGCGGGCCCTGGAGCTCCTGATCCCGGAACTGCGCCGGAAGGGTTTTGATTTCGTCCGGTTGGATGCCCTTTCGGGCACCCCCCAGGCATGAGCGGGATGGCCACACCCGACTGGAATCCGGGCCCAGAAAAGAAGTCCGCGTGGTTGTGGTGGCTCCTGCCTGTCCTGGCGGCCCTGGTCTGGTACGGGGTCTTGTCGGCCACGGCCCTGAACAGGGTGCAGTCGATGAACGTGACCGGTTCGGGCTCGTTTGCCGTCTTCAACCAGATCTTCTGGAACTACTCCCTGGTCGGCCACTTCCAGCAGACGATCCACGCGGGCTACAGCGACAACTGGACATGGGGCGGCCATCGCGCTCCTCTGCTCTTCGTGGTCGGCTTGCTGTATGCCCTGGCTCCCGAGCCGATCACCCTAAGCCGGATCCAGATCGCGGCCCTGGCGCTGGGAGCCTTCCCGGCCTTCGGGTTGGGCTGGCGGGCCTTTGGGCGGCCGATGGGCGGTGTGGTGGCCCTGGCCATGTACCTGGCCTACCCGCCGCTCCAGATCCTGGCGCTCTCGGACTACCAGGACATCATCCTGGGGATCCCCTTCGCCGTTCTCGCCGTCCATCAAGCCTGGCGCGGCAGTCCCTGGGGGTTTGCCCTGGCCATCCTGGGCGTGGTCTGTAGCCGGGAGGAGTGGATCCTGGTGGCTCCGTTCCTGGGCTTCCTGGCCCCGGGAGACGGTCGCGCCCGCCTGCGGTGGGGGCTGGGGGGGCTGGCGGTGGTCCTGCTCTACTTCGGCATCCTCTGGTCGGTGGCCTACAACACGGGGTTCCACTACAGCCCTGCACAAGCGCGGCCCGGGAGCCTCCAGGAGAAGCTGGACATCCCCTGCACCTGGGAGGCGGCCCTGGATCGGGCCCGGAGGATTCTGGCGCCCATCCCCTACGTGGAGGTCGCGCGACGGCCAGAGGACGGGCCTGCTTTCGGTCCTCCCTTCTCCGACGCAGGGTCTGGGCCGGCTCCCCGCGGCTGGCAGGCGTCCTGGCTGGGCCGGCGCGAGATCACCCGGACCTGGGAGGACGTGCAGGGGTTCTACCTCGACCTGGGAGTCCCGGTCCACCTGGTGGGGGTCTTCGCCCCGGCGGCCCTGATACCGGCGATGGGGGTCCTGGTGGTCCACCTCACCGCGCCCCTCGGCCAGGGGGTCGATTCCCGGTGGGGTGAGATGGTCCATCACATCTCACCCCTGGTCACCCTGCTGGTCCTGGCGGCCATCCTGGGCGCGGGTTTCTGCTATCGCCGCACCGCGGCGCGCCGCGGGCTTTGGCTCTTCCTGGCAGGGGTGGGGACCTTGCTGGTCGTGCAGGTGAACCTGGATTGGGGCCAGCATCTGAAGCTGGCCCCCTGGGTGAGGTCGGCCAAGGCACCGGTCCCGGAGTGGGCCCTGGTGGCGGGATTGCCTACGGAGGCCATCCTGGCGTCGGACGTGGACGCCTCGCTGATCATCTCCAGTCGCCCGTTGGCCTATACTTATGACGACAGCATCCTGGAGAAGGCGCCCCGTCGAGGTCTGCTGGCCGTGGAGTATCTGCTGGTCCGTCGGACCAGCCTGGACTGGGTGAAGTTGGCCCGAGACCGGCACCGGGCGACCTTGATCGCGGAGACTCCGGACTACCTGCTCTTCCGGATGCCCTGGGTCCGGCCGTCACTTCCTCCGGCTGCTGGTTCGGGCGCCGGGACGGCCGAGACCCGGCCAACAGAACGCCCCTTCGGCAGGACCCGATCGACCGCGCCCTGAAAGGTCGGGCGCGGCGAGGTCCCCCTCGCCAGGAGGCAACTTGACGCGGGTTCAGATCCTCGAGAAGAGCGTGGCCGAGCGGATCGCTGCCGGGGAGGTGGTCGAACGCCCCGTCTCGATCGTCAAGGAACTGGTCGAGAACTCGCTGGACGCCGCCGCCTCACGGATCACCATCGAGCTTCAGGGCGGCGGATCAACCCTGATCCGGGTGACCGACGACGGACACGGGATGTCCGAGGCGGATGTGCGCCTGGCGGTCCAACGCTTCGCCACCTCCAAGATCCGCCAGTGGGAGGACCTGGACGAGCTGGTCACCCTGGGTTTTCGGGGTGAGGCCCTGCCCAGCATCGCCGCCGTGGCCCGGGTCGAGATCCAGACCTGCGAACCGGACGCCGAGCATGGGACCGAACTGCGAATCGAGGGGTCCGAGATCCTGCGCGTGGCTCCGGTGGCCGGAGTCCCGGGGACGCGGATCACGGTGCGGGACCTGTTCTACAACACCCCGGCCCGCCGCAAGTTCCTGCGCAGCCCCGCCGCCGAGACCGCTCAGGTCGCAGACCTGGTGGGCCGATTGGCGGCCGCCTGGCCGGAGGTCCACTTCCGGCTGACCTCCAATGGCAAGGAGCTCTTCAGCTTCCCGGCCGGCCTGCCCACCGCGGAGCGGCTCTCGCGCCTGTGGAAGATCCCTTCAGACAGGCTCGTCCCCATCCAGGGGCAGGGAGAGGGCCTGCTGGTGGACGGCCTGGTGGCCCTTCCACCCGAGGCGCGCAGCACTCGCGCAGCCCAGATCTTCTTGATGAACGGCCGGGTCATCCGCTCGAACTCGCTGTCCCAGGCCCTGGTGGAGGGATTCTCGCCCTTGCTGGAACGGGGGCGCTTTCCGGTCGGGCTGGTCCGCTTGACCGTCGACCCCTCCCAGGTGGACGTGAACGTGCATCCGACCAAGCTCGAGGTCCGCTTCGCCCGGCCCAGGCCGGTCTTCAGCGCCTTGTTCCGGGCCGTCTCCAACGCCCTCGAGGCCCGGGGCGCCGACCCTGTCCAGCCGCGCCACCTCGAGCGGGCCCTGGACAGCGGGACTTGGGATGCGACCGGGTCCGGCGAGGGCTCTTCCCCGCGAAGGTCGCTCCCACCCCCGCGCCCTTCCCTGCCGCCTCCCCCCACCCAGGCGGTCCTGGAGTTCCTTCGCCCCCTGGAGAAGGAGGGGACCGGGGGCTCACCGGAGCCTGCCCGGAGCGACCGGGTCGGAGAGACCGCCCGTCCCCGCTTCGTCCCGCTGGCTCAACTGCACGACACCTTCCTGGTGGGCCTGGTGGATGGAGACCTGTGGGTGATCGATCAGCACACGGCTCACGAGAGGGTCAACTACGAACGCCTGGGGCATCTGGCGCCGATGGGGGAGCGCTCGCAGGGCCTCCTGGTCCCGGAGGTTCTCGAGTTCCCGCCCGCGCTGGCCGAGTTCCTGGGGGGGCACCTGGAGGATTTCCGAGAGCTGGGTTTCGAGGTCGAACCCTTCGGAGGCGATGCCTTCCAGTTGCGGGGGGTGCCGGCCGGCCTGCCGGCCCGACGCGTGCTGGAAGCCTTCCAGGCTCTGGTCGAGGAGGCCGCGGAGGGCGGCGTGACGGTCCGAGGCACTGTGCAGGAGGGGTTTCGCGAGCGTCTGCGAGCCATGATCAGTTGCAAGGCGGCGGTCAAGTCCGGAGACCCCTTGACCCATGCCGAGATGACCCGCCTGGTCCACGACATGCTCGAGGTCGAACATTCGCGCTACTGCCCGCACGGGCGCCCCACCCGGATCCTTCTGGACCGCCGCGCTCTCGAGCGTCTCTTCCATCGATGAGGGGGCCCGTGGTGGCGGTCATGGGTCCGACCGCCTCGGGGAAGTCCTCCCTGGCCCTGGCTTTGGCCGAGCTTCTGGGGGGCGAGATCGTCAGCGCGGACTCGGCCCAGGTCTATCGCGGGCTGGATGTCGGGACCGCCAAACCCGTTCAGGAGGATCGGGCCCGGGTTCCCCATCACCTGCTGGACCTGCGCGATCCTGACCAGGGGTTCAGCCTGGCCGACTTCCTGTCGCTGGCGGGACCTGCCCTGGAGGACATCCACGCCCGTGGGCGCCTCCCCCTGCTGGTCGGGGGAACGGGCCTGTACGTCCGGGGCCTTCTGGAGGGCTACACCCTGGTGGAGGTCTCCCCCGATCCCGACCTGCGTCGCGCCCTGGAAGCCCGCGAGACGGCCTCCCTCCTGGCCGAGTTGCAGGCCCGCGACCCGGAGACCGCGGGCAAGGTGGACCCCCGCAACCGTCGCCGGCTCATCCGGGCCCTGGAAGTCTGCCTGCAGACCGGCCGCGCCTTCTCCGAGGTCAGCCGTCGGGTTCCTCCGGACCATCCGCGCCTGAAACTGGGTCTGAGGATCCCCCGCGAGGTGTTGGCCGAGCGCATCGATCGGCGTCTGGAGGCCATGGTCGCGGGCGGTTGGGTGGAGGAGGTGCGCAGTCTGGCCGAGAAGGGGTGGGGCCCCTGCCTGCGCCACCTCCGGATCCTGGGCTATCGTGAGATCCTCGACGTGGTCGAGGGGAACCGACCCCTTCAGGAGGCCCTGGAGGACATCCGTCTGGCCACTCGCCGCTACGCCCGGCGCCAGGAAACCTGGCTGCGGGCCGAGCCCGGGCTGGAGTGGATCGACTTTCAGCCAGCCCCCTTGAAGGCGGCCCAGGAGCGGATTGGCCGCTTCCTGGAGGAGGCGCGGCTCGAAGCCGGTTGCCGCGACCGGACAGAATCCAGGGGCACACCCGAGGGTGCGCCCCCCGAGAGAAGGAATCCACCGTGCAGTTGAATCTTCAGGACGCGTTCCTCGCAGCCCTCAAGAAGGAGGGCCAGGTGGCCGTGATCTATCTGGCCAAGGGGGTCCAGCTCAAAGGCTACATCCGGGGGTTTGACAGCTTCACGGTCTTCCTGGAGGACACCGAGGGGCGCCTGAACATGATCTACAAACATTCGATCACCACCGTCACCCCCAGCCGTCCGATGAATCAGGCCTTCATGAGCGAGGCCTTCGGTGCGGCGGCAGCCGTGCGGCCGGTCGTTCCGGCTGTTCGGCCATGAGCCGGGAGTGGCCGCTTCCCCTGGCCTTCTGGAAGTGGGAGGGCCTGGGCAACGACTTCGTCCTGACCCTGACCCCGGACGGGCCGCCTCCCTCGGCCGAGGCCCTGGCCCGGGAGGTCTGCGACCGTCACCGGGGCATCGGGGCGGATGGGCTGGTCTTCGTGACCCCCACGGCTGGCGCTCCGGGCATGGAGATCTACAACGCCGATGGCTCGTTGGCGCAGATGTGCGGAAACGCCATCCGCTGCGTGGCCGCGTTGGGACAGCGCGAGGCCCTCTTCCAGGGCGACCGGACCGAGATCTCCACCCGCAGCGGGTTGCGCGAGGTGCGCATCCTGGCCTCGCCCGACCCTTGGGTGGTCGAAGTCGACATGGGAGAACCCCAGGTCCTGGATGGCCCCGAGTTCCTCATGCTGGGTGAGGAGGTCCGACCCTGCGCCACCTTGTCCCTGGGCAATCCCCACCGGGTGGTCTTCGTCGAGGATCTGGACGCGGCCGAGGTCGAGCGTCACGGCCCCGTATTGGAGCGTCGCCATCCCCAGGGCTTGAACGTCGAGTTCGTGCGGGTCCTGGGCCCGGACCACCTGGCCGTCCGGGTCTGGGAGAGGGGCGTCGGGGTGACCCTGGCCTGCGGGACCGGGGCCTGCGCCGCCTTGGTGGCTGCCTCGATGGCCGGCCTGACGGGCCGCAAGGCTCGGGTGGATCTCCCCGGGGGGACGCTGGAGGTGGACTGGCAGGCGGATGGCCGGGTGCGCCTGGTCGGGCCTGCCAGGCAGATCTTCCGGGGGGAATGGAAGCCGGATGCCGACGGGGCTTCCCCGAACTCCGACCCGTCTGAACATGAAGGAGGTGGCAAGTGACCCTCACCGCGACTCGCCGCGTCCAGGCCTTGGAGCGCCTGGAGAATCTGGGCCTGGATGCCCTTCTCATCACCGCCCCCGAGAATCGCCGCTACCTGTCGGGATTCACCGGCTCGAGCGGCTGGCTCTTCCTGTCCCGCGACCGGGTGGCCCTGGTCACCGACGGGCGCTACTGGGCCCAGGCCGAGTCCCAATGTCCCGACGTGGATCTGGTGCACTTCCGTTCCAACGAGGACCTGCGCCTGTCGCGCCGTCTGGCCGCCTGGCTTGCTGAGAAGGGGTGGTCCGGAAGTCTGGGCTTTGAGGGCGAGGACCTCACGGTGGCCGCCTTCCGGCAGGCCCAGGAGGACCTCCAGGAGGGCGAGGGGCCGGCGCAAGCCATGGAGCCCGTCTCGGGACTGGTCGAGGTCATTCGGCAGATCAAGTCGCCCGAGGAGATCGAGGCCGTCCGCCGGGCCGCCCGGGTGGCCGACGAGGCCTGGCGGGCCGTGCTTCCTTCGTTCCAGGAGGGGGTGACCGAGGCCGACTTCTGCGCTGAATTGGAGTATCGCCTGGCCCGGTGCGGGGCCCGCAAGCCCTCCTTCGACACCATCGTGGCCTCCGGCCCCAACGGAGCCTATCCTCACGCCGGGGTGACCGATCGCCCGATCCAGCCCGGAGAACTGGTGACCGTCGATTTCGGCGCCCTGGTGGACGGCTATTGCTCGGACATCACCCGCACCATCTGGCTGGGAGACCTCGACGAGCGCTCGCTGGAGATCCTGGAGGTCGTGCGCCGGGCCCATCGCGCCGGAATGGAGGCCATCCGCCCCGGCCTGCGGGGATGTGAGGTGGACCAGGTCGCCCGCGACGTGATCGTCCGCGCCGGCTACGGGCCTGCCTTCAGCCACAGCCTGGGACACGGGGTCGGCCTGGCCGTCCATGAGGGCCCTGGCCTGCGTCCCGAGTCCAAGACCCTTCTGGAGGCCGGCATGACCGTCACCGTCGAGCCGGGAATCTACGTCCCGGGGGTCGGAGGGTGTCGGGTGGAGGACCTGGTCGTGCTGACCGAGACCGGTGCCGAATCCCTGAGCCGGTCGCCCTACCAGGAACCTGGACAGGTCCATCCCCTGGAGGCCTGGGCCTGACCCTGGTCCCGGCCCGGCCTTTGACTGAACGTCGGGCCGGGCCGGGCCTCTTGAATCGATCGCTCAGGTGGCCGCCATGTCGCCGACCACCACGTTGAGGTCCAGCCACCACTGGTGCCGAGGGCGGCGGCAGTTCTCGTCGATCATCCGGGTATAGTCGTGGAAGTCCCAGACTTTGATGCCCTGGGGCTGCATGCCCAGGAATCCGCACAGATCCGAGCCTTGCTCGAGGGATTCCTGGAGATGCTCGATGGCGGCCCGGGCCAGGCGGGCAGCCATCGTGCGGTCGAAGGGCGTCGGGTCTCCGCCTTGCTGCAGGTGCCCCAGGATGGCCTGGCGCACGTCGAAGTGGGCGCGGCCTTCTTCCTCGAACAGGGCCTGGAGCACCCCGGTGGTGTACAGGGGATGGGCCTTCTCGTTGACCATGACCAGGGCCACGGAGCGCCCCTTCTCGAAGGAGGCCTTGAGCTCTTGGAGGTCTTCCAGCAGTTGGGCGGCGGTCAGGGGGCTTTCGTGGAGGTACACCTTCTCGGAGCCCGTGGCCAGGCCGCTCATGTAGGCCAGGTAGCCGCACATGTCGCCCATCACCTCGACCAGGAAGCATCTGCGGTTGGCCACCGCCGAGCGCTTGATCCGGTCGGCGGCCTCGACGATGCTGTTCAGGGCCGTGTCGGCCCCGACGCTGAACTCCGACCCGGGCAGGTTGTTGTCGATGCTGGCCGGAAGGCAGAGCATGGGGATGCGGAAGGCCGGGTAGTCGGTCCTCTCGCGGTACAGCCGATGGACTCCCTCGTAACCGGACCACCCGCCGATCATCAGCAGGGCTTCCACTCCGTGGTCCTCCAGGACCCGGGCGGCGGAGTACAGCTCCGGGCCCGAGGGGATCCCGTGGCTGGTCCCCAGCTCCGCGCCACCCAACCCGGCCCAGCCCGAGACCCCCATCCAGTCGAGTTCCTCGACATCGCCGCGGGCCAGCCCGGCGAAGCCACCTCGAATGCCCAGGACCTCATGTCCCTGGGCCAGGGCCCAGCGCGTCGAGGTCCGCACCGCCATGTTCATCCCCGGGGCCGGAGCCCCGGAGTGGACCAGGGCGATCCGGCGGGGCTTCCCGACCGAAGAGGCCGGAGGGGGGCCATTGACGACTCCGAAGAGGTGGTAGGCGTCGGCCAGGGACTGTCCGCGAAGGGCCAAACCCTTCAGATCCGCGTCGTGGGTGCACGAGGCCTGGGCCTGGCGGGTCAACTCCACCGCCTCCATCAAGGGAATGGTGGTGGGACGGTTCCCCCGCATCCCCACCAGGATCGAGGAATCGATATGCTCGCGCAGGGCTTCCCGGGCCGCGCGTTGGCCCAACAGGGAGGCAAGGTTCCGGTCATAGGCCGAGGGCGAGCCTCCGCGCTGCACGTGGCCCAGGATCGTGACCCGGGCATCCTCGCCCAGGCGCTCCTCCAGGACCTGTTGGACGTAGTGGCTGCTGATCGGACGGCCCTGGCGGTCACGGGCTCCCTCGGCCATCAGGACGATGGTGGCCCGCTTGCCCTTGGCGCGGCCCCTGGACAGGACCACCCCCATCTGCTCCTCCCACCCGTCGGGGGGCGGGTCCTCGGGGATCAGCAGCCATTCAGCGCCGGTGGCCAGTCCTGCCATCACGGCCAGATACCCGCAGTGCCGGCCCATGACTTCAACCACGAAGGTCCTCTGGTGGCTGGCTGCGGTGCTGAAGATGGCATCCAGGGCCGAGACGATCCGGTGCAGGGCGGTGTCGGCGCCGATGGTGATGTCCGTGCCGCACAGGTCGTTGTCGATGGTGCCCGGCAGGCCGATGACGCTCAGGACCGGATGCTCCTTCAGGACGCTGGCCGGGAGCGTGTCCTCGTCGATCATGGCCTGCAGGTGGTTGCGCCATTCCTGGCGCAGGGTGTCGGCTCCGGTCAGGCTTCCGTCGCCCCCGACCACGACCAACCGGTCGATCCCGCGCTCCACCAGGGCTCGGACCGCCTGCTGGCGACCCGCCACCTCCAGCATCTCGCGACACCGGGCCGTCCCCAGCATGGTGCCGCCCCGCGAGAGGATCCCGCTGACCGTGGCACAGTCCAGAAGCCGGATTCCGGTCTCGGGATTCATCAGGCCGCGGTATCCGTCCAGGATTCCGAAAACCTGGGCTCCGCTATGTTGGGCCGTACGCACGACCGAGCGCACCGCCGCGTTCATTCCGGGGGCATCGCCTCCGCTGGTCATCAGTCCGATCCGGCAGGTCATGTGCACTCTCCTGGGAACTTTCATGTTGGGCGCCGGATTCTGTCTTGACCTCTCAGTTCCTGGCACGCCTCCTCGAGGTAGATGGTGCACCTGCAGGAAGTTCCCGGCAGGAGCCCCGCTGAAGAGGCCGTGGCGGGATGGTGACTCGAAGGACGCGTGAAGACGGGCCTGTAAAAAGTTGAGTATGCAACAATCTGGCTTTTCCTTGACAGGGTGTGCTAGACTTCCCGCATACGAGCCGAAGGGGTGACAGATATGACGGAGACGTTGGGAAATTTCCCCGCGATGACGGAGTATGACGAGTATCTGTGGGCAGAGGCCAGGCATCACAAGGCCTATCTGCGGATGGGGGCCCATCTGGCCAGCATGGACGGGCAGAGGGGCACTCACTTCGCGGTCTGGGCGCCCAACGCCGATGAGGTCTCCGTCATCGGTGATTTCAACAACTGGGAGCACGGGCGCACTCCCCTGCACCTGCGCCACGCCACCGGGGTCTGGCAGGGATTCCTCCCCGGGGTGGGCCACGGCGACCTCTACAAGTTCGCCATCAAGCCCAAGTTCGGCGCACAGACCATGGAGAAGGCGGACCCCTATGGGGTCGCCTCCGAGATGCGGCCTCGCACGGCTTCCAGGATCTGGGACCTCTCCCGTTACGAGTGGAAGGATCAAGAGTGGATGGAGGCCCGCCCGGTCAGGGATGTCCGGCGCAGCCCGCTCAACGTCTACGAGGTCCATCTGGGCTCCTGGATGCGCGTTCCCGAAGAGGCAGACCGCTGGATGACCTACACCGAGGTGGCGCCGAAGCTTGCGGCCTACGCTCGCGAGATGGGGTACTCCCACGTCGAGTTCATGCCGATCACCGAGCACCCCTTCGACGGCTCCTGGGGCTACCAGACGGTCGGCTACTTCGCCCCCACCAGCCGTTTCGGAACTCCGGAGGAGTTCATGTTCCTGGTGGACACCCTTCATCAGAACGGAATCGGAGTGATCCTGGACTGGGTTCCCGCCCACTTCCCGACCGACGGGCATGCCCTGGCCCGCTTCGACGGCACCAGCCTCTATGAACACGAGGATCCGCGCCAGGGCTTCCATCCGGACTGGGGCACGTTCATCTTCAACTATGGGCGCAACGAGGTTCGCAACTTCCTGATCTCCAGCGCCATGTTCTGGCTGGAACGCTACCACGTCGACGGTCTTCGGGTCGACGCGGTGGCCTCGATGTTGTATCGGGACTATGGGCGCGAGCACGGCCAGTGGATTCCCAACCAGTACGGCGGGCGTGAGAACCTCGAGGCGGTGCAGTTCCTCAAGGACTTCAACATGGCCGTGGCCGACCACCATCCCGGCTGCTTCACCCTGGCCGAGGAATCCACGGCCTGGCCGCGGGTCACCGGTCCGGTCCAGGAAGGCGGACTGGGCTTCACTTTCAAGTGGAACATGGGGTGGATGAACGACACCCTGAAGTACATCGAGAAGGATCCCATCCACCGCCAGTATCATCAGCGCAACCTGACCTTCGGGATGCTCTACCAGTACAGCGAGGAGTTCATGCTGCCGCTGTCTCATGACGAGGTGGTGCACGGCAAGAAGTCCCTGTTGGACAAGATGCCCGGAGACAATTGGCAGAAGCGGGCCAATCTGCGCCTCCTGCACGGCTACATGATGGGCTATCCCGGCAAGAAGCTGATGTTCATGGGGGGCGAGTTCGGCCAGTGGAACGAGTGGTGGGAGGAGCGCTCGTTGGACTGGCACCTCCTGGATCTTCCCGAGCACGCCGGGCTGAAGCGCTGGAGCTCGGACATGAATCGGCTCTACCTGGAGGAGCGACCCCTCTGGGAACTCGATGGCCGCCCCGGAGGGTTCGAGTGGATCCAGTGTGACGATGTCCAGTCCAGCGTGGTCAGCTTCCTGCGCTTCCCCTACGGACGCGACAAGGGTTTGGCCTTCGTGTGCAACTTCACGCCGGTGCCCCGTTCTGAACACCGGATCGGAGTGCCCTGGGGCGGGACCTGGAGGGTGCGACTGAACTCCGACGGGTTGGAGTACGGCGGCAGCGGTGTCTGCCCGGATCCAGAGGTTCAGGCGGAAGCCCGTGAGTGGGACGGCAAGCCCTTCTCACTGGCCCTGACCGTTCCGCCTCTGGCCGTGGTGGTCCTGGAAGGGGCCCCGCCGCCGCCTCCGGTTCACGAAGAGCCCCCGTCTCTGGCTCCGGGTGAGTCCGGCCGGGTCCTCCTGGACGAAGAACACCGCTGACCTGGGGACCTGAATCCGCCGCCAAATGTCACGGCAGGTGGCGGATTCCAGGGGGACGCCCCTCCTGGCCGCCGGAATCGGTGCGCGAGGAGGGGCTCCCGCTCTTCGGTCGGACCTCAACCGGAAGCTGCGGTGTCCATCAGCCTCCGGCTCAAGGCTCCGGCTCGGTTTGTGCGGCTGCTCCGGACGGCTCTTTCAGAGCCGCATCCCGGGCTGCCTTGCGCGAGGCGTTCCGAACCGGGCGCCGTCTCTTCCCCGGTTTTTCGGGTTCGGCGCCGGCGCGGCGCACGACGATGGCCCCATCCACCTCGCAGACCTCCACCGAGTCGCCTTCTCGGATGGTGTTCTCCAGCATGGCCCGGGCCAGCGAGTTGGCGACGTCACGCACGAAGAGCCGGCGCAGGGTCCCGGCCCCCTGGCCCATCTCGTTGCCGCGCCGGATCAGGCGCTGATTGACCTCTGGCTTCAAGACCACCCGGAGGTTGCGCTTCTGGGCCATCTCGTAGGTCAATTCGCGGGTCCAGGCGCGCAGCAGCTCGGTCATCTCGCGTCCGCCCAGCGGCGGGAAGAAGACCGCCTCATCCACCAGGCCCAGCGTATCAGCCCGCAGGACCCGCTCGAGCTCAGGCATGATTTCGCGCTCGATGCGCTCCTGGGTCGTGATCACGTCCCGGGCCGTCAGGCGGAAGCCCACCGGAGCCTCCCGCTCGAAGAACTCGGGGTCCACCGCGACCGAGAGGATGACCACGTTGTCGCGGAACTCGACCCTCTGACCCCGGCCGTCGAAGACGTGCCCGCGCTCCAGGATCTGGTGGATCCCCTCCATGGCCCGGGGATGGGCCCGCTCGACGTCCTCCAGGAACACGACGGAGTAGGGGTATTCCTGAACCACGCGGGTCAGGACACCTTCCTGCTCGGAGGGAATGCCGAAATTGGAGCCCAGCAGACGCAGGGCCCGCAATTCGTCGCTGAACTCATCCAGGCTCAGTCGAACGACGCGCTCGGAGTCGCCATACAGGAAGGCCGCCAGGTTCCGGGCCAGGGTCAGCTTCCCCGAGCCCCGGGGGCCCACGAACAGAAAACTGGCCATCGGGCGTCCTGCCCCCAGAAGGCCAGCCCAGGAGCGGGTCAGCGTGTCGGCCACCCGCTCGACGGCCGAGTCCTGGCCCACGATCTTCTCGCGCAGGTGTTCCCCGGCGGCCAGCAGTCGCTCACGCCAGCGGCTGGCCTCGGCCACCTGGGCCGCGGGACGATCGCCCTGGCCGAAGAGGAAGACCCGTGGGCGGCGGCGGGTCGGTTCTGCCAGGATCTCTTCGAGTTCCGCCATCCAGGCGGCCGGCTCGGCTCCACCCTCCATCAAGAGGCGGGTTCCGTCGCAGTCACGATCCTGGAGCAGGGCCCAGAGCAGGTGCAGGGTGTTCACCGGTTCGCCGTAGCCTTGGGCCAGAAATTCGGCCAGGCGCAGGATCCCCAGGGCTCGCAGGCTGGGAGGAGGCTCGGTGTCGCTGGGGCGTCCTCCCCGTCCCACCAGGGAGCGCACGGCGGCCCTCAGCTTGCGGGGCTGGAATCCCCGGCGGCGCAAGAATTGCCCGGATCCCGAGTCGACTTCGGCGACCAGGCCCAGCAGCAGATGCTCGGTGGCCAGGAAAGGGTGAGCCAGCCGGTGGGCCTCCGCGGAGGCGCTGGCCAGGGCCCGGGCCAGGTCTTGGCTGTGCAGGGGCATCATGCTGGCCTGTCGATCTCCAGGGGGCTTGGCTTCAATGCGATCTCCTCCTCCTTGAGGTGAACCAGGACCTGGGCCGCGTTGGCGCAGAGGATCATGTCCGAGGTCGTCCAGATCTCCTCGGGCAGGCGGTGGAGCTCTGCTGCCATCGTCCGGGGCAGGATCAATCGATCCCAGGAACCGCCGCTTTCCCTGAACTGTGCCAGGCCCGCCACCAGGGTGGCCGATCCGTGGACTCCTCCCGAGAGATCCACCCGGCCGGCCACCAAGGTGTGCCCCGAGGGCGAGCGCATCTCCAGGGCTCCGGCCAGGGCCGCCAGGACGGCCAGACCCACGTCCTCGCCGCAGACCTCCGGCTCGACCGCGGTCAAGGGCCAGCCCGCCGGGACCTCCTCCAGAAGCTCCGTCGCCCCCGGGATGGGGCCCAGGGCGCGGATGTGGACGTGGGCGTCGCACTTGGAAGGGTCGGGCAGCCCCAGGCCCACGGCCTCGGCGCGGAGCCAGGTCCAGGCGATGTGGGCGGCAGCCTCGGCGCCGCTGACCCCGGTCACCGTCAGGTTTCCCTCTCCGGGCAGCGTCCGGGCGCTGACTCCCAGGCCCGGAACTCCGCTCTGGGGGTGCGCGGGGGCCAGCCACTCGCGGACGGCCTGTGGGTTCGGCCCCAAGCGGACGGCCTCGAATTGGGCCAGGGCCAGCCGGCGCCGGAGGGTGCTGCCGGTCTGCCGGTAGGCCTCGGCCAGCAGACTCCAGGCTTCGGCGTGATCGGGCGCCTCGCGAACCAGGATCTCCAGTTGACGCACGGCGTCCTTGGGCCGCCCCAGGCCCGTGGCGGCCTGGGCCAGTCCCAGGCGCACCTCGGGAGGACGGCGGCGGGCCGGCCCCAGGCCAGAGTAGGCGTCGTGGGCCTCCTGGAAGCGGCCGGCCTGAAGGTGCTCTTTGGCCTCGTCCAGTCGCGCGCGGACCCGGGCATCGGGTCCAGGCACCTTGCGCGGGCGCGCGGCGGTCGCCGGTTCGCGTTCCTCCAGCAGGCGGGCGGCCTCCTCGACCCGGCCCAGCCCCAGCAGGCAACGGGTCCGCAGGCGTCGGATCCAGGGGGGCATCTCCAGGGAGTCAGGGCCCTCTGGCAGGAGCGCCAGGGCCTCCTCGTACACCTCCTGCTCGACCAGCAGCGAGACGAGTTCCTCCAAGGGCTCCAGGCTGTCGAGGCTGGTCTGCAAGCACGACTGCAGGTGCTGCAAGGCCTCAGGTATCTGACCTTGCAGGCGGGCGATGCGTCCCAGCATCAACCAGGCCGACGAGGCCCGCCATCCCAGCGAGAAGCGCTTCTCGATCCAGGTCCGGTCGGAATCCAGCTCCAGGACCCGCAGGAATTCCGCGTTGGCGGCCTCCAATTGCCCGCTGCGCAGGAACAGCATGCCCAGCAGGTAGCGCATGGCGATGCTGCGGTTCTCGACCTCCAGGGCCGCATAGGCACGGGCCATGGGGGGAGGATCCTCGGTGGCCCCCAACTGCTCCATCACGTAGGTGAAGAGGGCCATGGATTCCAGCAGTTTCAGGTCGGAGTTGCCTTCGGCGCGCCGTTCATACTGAGGGCGCAGCAGGACCAGATCCGTCCAGCGGCCCAGGGCCACCAGAAGCGTCCCTGCCCGGTCCACGGGTTCGACCGAGGAGGGATCCGCATCGGCCCAGTTGTCGTACGCTTCCAGGGCCTGTTCGAGCTCTTCCCGCGTCTCGCGAACCAGGCCCAGCCACTCCCAATACAGGGCTCGGAATTCGGTCCGAGGGTCCAGCTCGGCGGCCCGCGCATAGGCCTGGGCCGCCTCTTCCAGTCGCCCCTCTCGCAGGTAGGCCTCGCCGAGGTTGATCGTCAGTTCAGCGTCCTTGGGCTCCAGGGAGGCCTTCTTCTCCAGGGCCTTGGTGCGCTCGCGGGAACGGGTCGAGGTGGACACGGCGCAGGCTTCGAGGGCAGGACTGGCATCCCTGGTCTGCTCGCAATCTTGCGGCGGATTCCTTCCTCTGCAGGAGTCCCGAAGGTCGACCTAAAAGGCGGGATTCGGTCGTCCTGATTCTGTGCCCGGGAGAGGTCTTCATGAAAGGGCCCTGCCTCATTGGCTGCCTGTCAAATCCTGGAATCTGGATGCGGACCTTCTTGCAGATCCTCGTGCTGGCGTCTGTCGGTCTCCAATCCGCCTGGGCCGAGGAGGTCTTCGTCCCCGAGCCGGCGATGATCAACTCCTTCGACCCCTACCCGCTGGACCCGGGCGTCCTGGAGATCGGGCCTGGGTACACCTTCACCAGCTCCAACCGGGCCTTCGACGCCGACGGATCCCTCCAGCCGTCGGACTACTCTCGAGGGCATTCCTTCTTCACCGAGTTCACCTATGGGGTGACCGAGGGGGTCGATGTCCGGCTGCTCCTTGGGGATGTCCACGGGGTGGATCACTCCAGCGATCTGGATGGGGACGGTCATCCAGACAGACTCGCCGGGCGGGGGTTCGGAGACGTCGAGATGGGGGTTCGCTGGCAGTTCTACCAGAGCCAGGACGGCACGGCAGCGGCGGCTCTCGTGACTGGCCTGGCCCTGCCCTCGGGGCCGGAGGCTCGGCCCGACCGGCTGGAGCTCACCCAGGGCTTCCCCTCGCTCACCCCCCGCTTGGTGGCCAGCAAGTCCTGGGGGCGCCTTCAGGTGCTGGGCGACGTGGGAGCCACCTTGCCCCTGGGGCGACACGAGAGTCGACCCTGCGGCGGCGTGGATGCGAACCTGGGCCTGGGTTATCAGGTGGGCGACCACCTCAAGCCGCTGGTCGAGTTGAACTACTCGAAGTTCGACTTCTCTGGGCAGCCGGCCAGCGAGGACCTCTCCCTGACGGCCGGGCTGGTGATCATGTTCAGTGACAGCGTGTACCTGAACCTGGGCCTCCAGAGGTCGATCGCCGGGCGCAACGCGCCCGAGTCCAACTCGGGCGTGGTCTTCTTCAGCCTCACCCCTTGAGTGGGATTCCCGATCCGACGTCGCCTACTTCTTCTTGGGCGAGGGCGAAGGGGAGGGTTCGGGCTTGGGAGGGCGAGGGGACCAGACATAGACCGAGCGGGGGCCGCGCAGGCTGCGCCGGGGGTCTGAGGTCTGGTAGGTGTTCCACCCGCTGCCACGGATGTCGTCCAGGCGGACGATCCGGTCGTTGCCGGTGTCGGCCAGGAAGATCCGCCCCTGCTCGTCCTGGGTCAGTCCGCGAGGCCCTCGGAACTGGTTGGTGCCATCTCCGTATCGGCCCAGCTCGCGGGCATCGCGTCCCGAGAAGTCATCCACCCGGACCAGCCGATCGGAGGATTTGTCCACCAGGAACATCCCACGGGAAGTCACCAGGATCTGGCCCGGGGCGAAGCTGCTCCCCTCCAGCCCGCGTCCTTCGTAGACCTGCCACTGCGAGGGGGGGGCATCCAGGTTGACGGGGATGCGCACGACCCTGCCGCCCGGAGGATCCTCACCCGCCGCCACGTACAGGTTGCCCTCCAGGTCCACCCAGAGATGGCCGGGACGGCGGATCTTGGGGTCCGAGAGCACGGCCACCGGCTCGGCTCCGAACTCATGGTAGACCAGGACGCGGTCCGCACCGGTGTCCGAGATGAAGATCCGGTCCCCGTGCGCGGCCACGCCCGTGGGGGAGGTCAGCCCCCGGGTCTCGGTCCAGCCCGAGCCCCTCAGGTCATCAAAGCGGACCACCCGATTGTTGCCGCAGTCGGCGACGTAGATCCGGGACTCCACATCGACCCAGATCTGCTCGGGTTGGAGGAAGCGGCCCAGGCCTCGCCCGGCCAGTCCCAGGGCATAGTAGCCGGTGCCATCCAGGTCCCTCATGTAGACGATGCGACCGTTGTCGGTGTCTGAAACCCAGATTCCTTCCGTGGGGGCGTAGTCCACCTCGGGGGAGGGGAGGGCCAGCGGAGTGCGCCGGGGTGAGGGGGACGCGACCGGAGAGGCCTCCTGGGTCCCCTCCGGGGAGGGTGTCTGGGAAACCTGGGGACCCGGGGGTTGGTCTCCACGAGCCCCTGGCGAAGCCAGGGCCAGGGTCAAGAGGGTGAGCACAACCAGCAGGGTCAGGATTCGGGAGCGCACCAGGGCCGGGACCTCCAAGTCGGGCGTTGCCGCGGGCAGGCAGCAGAACGGCAGGGTTCCCGCTTGGCCGGGAGAAGACCTGCCCTCCCATTCCGGCCGGTCTGCGGCCCCATCTTCTGAGGTGAACCTTGCACATCATCGAAAAGTTGCGCGCTCGTGCCCAGGCTGATCTGCGCCATATCATCCTGCCCGAGGGGCAGGACGACCGGACCCTGCAGGCCGCCCGCTGGATTGCCGACCGCAACCTGGCCCGATTGACCATCCTGGGCAAGCCCGACGCCATCCGGCAGCGTGCCGCCACCTTGGGCTTTTCGCTGGATGACGTGGCGGTGATCGATCACCTGGCTTGTCCGGAGTTCGAGCGTCGGGTCGCGGAGTACCATGACTTGCGTCGAGCCAAGGGCCTGACCGAGGCTGAGGCTCGCAAGGCCGTGGCCGATCCCCTCTACTTCGCCAACCTGGCGGTCCGGGCCGGCAAGGCCGATGGCACCGTGGCCGGCGCCACCAACACCACCGCCCACACGGTCCGGGCCGCCCTGCACTGCCTGGGGCTCAAGCCGGGCCTGCGCACGGTCTCCAGTTTCCTGCTCATGGTCGTCCCCGACCCCTCATTCGGCGAGTCCGGCGCCCTGCTCTTTGCCGACTGCGCGGTGGTCATCCAGCCCACCGCCCAGCAGTTGGCGGAGATCGCCCTGTGCACGGCGGATTCCTGCCGCACCTTCCTGGGCGTCGAGCCCCGGGTGGCCCTGTTGAGCTTCTCGACCAAGGGCAGTGCCCAGCACGAGCTGGTCGACAAGGTGACCGAGGCCCTGGCCACCGTCCGGGCGCGCGACCCCGAGCTGAAGGTGGATGGCGAGATGCAGGTGGACGCCGCGCTGGTGCCCCGCGTCGGGCAGTCCAAAGCGCCGGGTTCACCGGTGGCCGGTCAGGCCAACGTGCTGGTCTTTCCCGATCTTCAGGCCGGCAACATCGGCTACAAGCTGGCCGAGCGGCTTTCGGGAGGGATGGCGGTGGGGCCCATCCTTCAGGGGTTGGAGTATCCCTCCAACGACCTGTCGCGGGGGTGCAAACCGGAGGACATCGTGGACACGGTCGTGCTCACGGCCCTGCAGGCGCAGGCTCGCACCGCCCGCCGCTGAGCAGGAGGCTTTCGACCTTCTCGTTCAGACCCCGCATGTCGAAGGGCTTGGCCAGGAACCCCTGGACCAGGCCTTCTTCCATCATGGCCTTGACGGCCTCACCCGCCGCGTTGCCCGAGTTGAGCAGGATGGGTAGACTCGGGGCCAGGGCGCGGAGTTGAACGAGGATCTCCTCGGTGGTCATCCCCGGCATGGTCATGTCCAGCAGGACCAGGTCCAGGGCGCCGCGCTCCCGCTCCACCAGTTCCAGGGCCTGGGCGCCGTCTCGGGCCAGGATCACCTCGTGCCCGCGGCGCTTCAAGAGCCGGCTGACGACGTTCTGAACCACGGGTTCGTCTTCCACCACCAGGACCCGGGCCGAGCGGGCAGCCTGGGAGGAGCGGTCGGAACTGGGAATCGGCACCGGGGCCGCCAGGCTGCGCGGCAGGTACAGGTCGAAGTGGGCGCCCACGCCGGGGGTGGACTCGACGACGATCCAGCCGCCGGCATGTTTGATAGCCCCGTAGACGATGGACAGCCCCAACCCGGTTCCCACCCCCAGCGGCTTGGTCGTCCGGAACGGTTCAAAGAGATGCTGGAGGATTTCCTCGGGGAGCCCCGGGCCGGTGTCCTGGACGCTGATCAGCACGAACTCGCCGCTTCGGGCGTCGGGGTGCAGAAAGGCCTCCTTCTCGCCGACCGTCCGGTTGCGGGTGCGCAGCGTCAGGGTGCCCTTCCCCTGCATGGCATCGCGGGCGTTGACGGCCAGGTTCAACAGGACCTGGGTCAGTTGGGTGGCGTCCAATCGGATGTTCCAGGCGTCCGCCTGGAAGTCCCGGACGATGTCCATGGTGGCCGGCAGCGTGCGCCGCAACAAATCGGCGATCTCCCCGACGGTCTGGTTGGAGTCCAGCGAGGTGGGGTGGCCGACCGAGCCGCGCCCGAAGGTCAGAAGTCCTCGGGTCAGATTGGCGGCCCGCTGGGCGGCCAGGTGGATCAGGCCGAGGTTCTCCTGATGGGGGGACGAGGCTGGCAGCGTCTCGCGGAGCAGCTCCACGTTGCCCAGGATTCCCAGCAGCAGGTTGTTGAAGTCGTGCGCCACTCCGCCGGCCATCAGCCCCAGCGACTCCAGCTTGCGGGACTGGGCCAGCCGGCCCTCGATGGCCGCCTTCTCGGCGGCCGCGTGCCGGCGCTCGGTGATGTCCTCGAAGACCACATAGACCTGGTCGGGGTGGGTTTTCCCCGTCCGGAAGCGAGGGATGGTTGCGGTCCGGAGCAGGCGCCGTTCGCCCCGGGGTCGGTCCACCGCCTGGACCCGGTTGCGCACGGGTCGTCCGGTGGCCAGGGCCTGGCGGGAGGGGTGCTGGTCAGCGGGCAGCTCCAGGCCGTCCTCGTCCCTTGTCAGCCAGGGTTGTTCGAAGAGGTTCCGCCCCACGATCTCCTCGCTGGAAAGGCCGAGGATCTCGGCGGCCGCCGGGTTGGCCGACAGGATCCGCCCCGCGGGGTCGTGGCAGAGGACTCCCTGGACCATGGTCTCGAAGAGGGTCCGATACTGGTCCTCGCGGAGGGCCAGCTCTTCGGCAGCCAGTTCCCGCTTCAGGCGGTTGACCATCAGCATGCCCAGGACGGCGGTGGCCAGCGGGTAGATGGCCATGACCGGAAGCCAGATGGTCCTGACGACGTCCAGGGCGGTCGGCCAGGGGAGGGTCAGCATCGCGACCAGCATGGCCAGATGGAGCACGAGGCCGAATCTCCAGATCTCCAGGAAGCCCAGGCTTGTCAGGTCGCGCCTCAGGCGCCGACGCCAGGCCAGGCCCAGGGCGCCGGAGATGGAGATCACCAGGATCCCGGTCAGGACGGCCTGACCCCCTCCCTGCAGGACCCGGGCCAGGGCCGCCACGCCCATGACGACCGAAACGGGGACCCCCCCAAAGAAGAGCCCGCACACGCCGATCAGGACCGAGCGGGTGTCAAAGACGATCCCTTGCCCGAAGACCCAGGGGACCTGCATGACCGAGACGGCGATGGCGCTGAGGCAGAGACCGGCCAGGACCTTCAGGGAGGGGGTCCGCAGCCGCAGGGGGTTGGCCAGGGCCAGGTCATACACGAAGACGATGGCCAACAACAGGGCTGCGTTGACCCCCAGTGCCTGGAACGCCTCCTGGACCATCAGTTCCCCTCCGAGGAGTCCCTCATCCTCCCGGGTTGTACCAGTCCTCGACCGATCCGTCTCCCAACCAGCCTTCCCGGTTCTGGGTGCCGGGCGAGGCGGCGCCTGGTTTGGGGGGCAGCCCCGGGAAGCCCGGTCGGCCGGCCGGGGCCGGAGGAGGTCCGACGTGGGGGACCTCCGGGCTCGGCACCGGCGGTGGGGCCGGCCGGCGGAACCCCTTGGCCTGCAGGGTCTTGATGCGCTGCCGGATGGTGGGGGTGGCCAGGTTCAGGGGGTCCAGCACCACGAAGCGTTCGTACAGCTCCAGGGCCTTGGCCAGGTCCCCCTGCTTTTCGGCCAGGATCCCCAGCCCGCGGACCGCGGTGGCATCCATGGCGTCGTATTTCAGCGCCTGGGTGTAGGCCTGCTGAGCCTCGTCGATCCGTCCCAGCAGCGAGCAGGTGTCCCCCAGCAGGGTCCACAGGGCAGAGGAGGAGGGGGCGCACCCCGTCTGGTGCTGGGCCGAGACCCGGACCTCCTCGGCCAGGTGCATGGCCTCCTCCTTGCGGCCCTGAAGGAGGATCAGCTTCACCTTCCGGAAGATCTGCTGGATCGAATCCGGATAGGCCACGCAGATCTCCTCCATGGTCTGGAGAGCCTCGTTGACCTGGGACATCTTCATCTGGGCCGTGGCCAGGGCCACCGCCAGGTTGGAGTGCACCTCCTCGGTGGCGTAGGTGCAGCGCAGACCCTCGCGGGCGGCCTCGGCCGCCTGGGGCCAGTCTTCGCGGCGGACCCAGTACTCGGCCAGACCCAGGTGCCCCTTGGCGTCGCGGGGAGCCTGGGCCACCGACTTGAGGTAGAGGGCCTGGGCTTCCTCAATCTCGCCGACCGCCTCGTAGATCGGGGCGATCATGCGGATGTTCGAGTCCTCTTCCCGCATGTAGATTTCCAGGGCTTCAGGATAGCGGCCCAGTTTGAAGTACAGCTCGGCCAGGGCCCGTTCGATGGCCCGACGGACCGACTTTTTCTCGCCTGGATCGTTGATGATGTCCTGGTAGTAATCCACCGCTTCCTGGGATCGGCCCATGCGCACATACAGGCGCCCCAACTCCCAGAGGGCCTGGGCATTCTTGGAATCGGCCCGCAGCGAGTCCTTGAGCGTGGCGATCGCTTCCTCGAAGCGCCCCGCCTGGACCTGAAGGCTGGCCAGCATATTCCAGGCGCGCGTGTCTCCACGGGCGTCGCGGACGGCCTTGGAGAGGCTCTTGATCAGGCTCTCGTTCAGGGCATGCCAGCGATCCTGCAAGCCCAGATGCGCATAGACCCGCAGCAGTTCAGACTTCCACTGGTCCACGTTCTTGTGCTTGGAGTTGGCGTGGATGGCCTTCTCGTAGGCGGCCTGGGCGGCTTTGAGGTCCTTGGCGCGGTAGGCCAGACGGGCGGCGGCCTCCAGGAGGGAGGCGCTGTTCTTGCGCGTGGCCAGGGCCTGGTTGAGCAGACGCAAGCCCATCTTCTGCAGGCTCTTGCGGGTCTCCAGATCCAGCCCCTTGCCCAGCATCTCTTCGAAGAAGGTCCCGCCCAGCGGGGCTTCATCCTTGTTGCGCAGCTCCAGGAGGTGGCGATAGCTCTCTTCCGCGGTCTCCAGGGCCCCAGCGCGCACGGCAGTGGCGGCCAGGCGTCGGATGGTGTCCGGGTCGTCGGGCTCGAACTGGGCCACCCAACGTCGCCACTCCAGGGCTTTGTGGTAGGCACCTTCCTCTTCCAGGGCTTCGGCCAGTTTGACGCCGAAGAACGGGTCTCCGCACTGCCGGGCCGCCTGTTGCAGGGCCGCCCGCATGGCGGCGCGATCCACCATCTTCCGAAGGACCTTGTAGCGGCGGAGGTGCAGCTCGCGGTCCGCCGGGCTCTGGGCCAGCTTGACCTCGACCTCGGCCAGGGCCTCGTCCAGGGGTTCGTTGATGTCCCCCAGGACGGGCTTGTCGGATTCGTCGGTGGCCTTGGACGTCTTCGCCGCCAGGGCACTCTTGACGTGGGACTCCTTACGGATCAGCCCTTTGTTGGGGCCTCCCGGGGTTCCGGCGGCAGGTGCGCTCCCCTTGGCCGGGAGATTGGGTTTGGATTTCGAGCCGGAACCGAACTTCGGGGTCATCTCGACTTCTCCTCACGGGCGGGGGCCTGATCCGCCCGGGGTATTGTGACTCCAGGCTCGATCACGAGGCAGAGGGCGCCCAGGAACCGAACCAGTCGCGACCCCTTCGTGGAATCCTGGAAGACTCCCTGCTTGCCAGGACCCTGCTTGCGCGTCCACCCGGAGCGCGAGCAGGGGAGGAGTCCCAGGGGACGGTCAGAATCCTCCGGGCGATGCAGGGCAAGAAGATATTCGGCCGCTATGAGATCATTGAACTCCTGGGAGAGGGAGGGATGGCGCGGGTCTACCGCGCTCGGGACCTGCACCTGGGGCGCGAGGTGGCGGTCAAGGTCCTGCTGGATTCGGTGGCTCGCGATCCCGATCTGTGCGAGCGATTCCGTCGCGAAGCCCGCGCCGCGGCCACACTTTCCCACCCGAACATCGTCGGGGTCTTCGACTTCCTGGAGAGCGCCGAAGGCATCTTCCTGATCATGGAACTGGTCCGCGGCGAGGACCTGCGAACCCGGCTGAACCGGTCGGGACCGCTGCCGGTTCCTGAGGCCCTGCGAATCGCCGGGGGAATCCTGACCGCCCTGCAGGAGGCCCATCGCCACGGGTTGATCCACCGCGACATCTCAGCCCGCAACGTCCTTCTGGACGAGTCCGGGACGGTTCGCGTCTCGGACTTCGGGATCGCTCGGGCCGTGGGTGACCGCACCTTGACCCGGACGGGCGAGATGCTGGGCTCGGTGCAGTACATTTCGCCCGAGCAGGCGCGGGGCGACCAGGCTGGAGCCCAGGCTGATCTGTACGCCGTCGGGGTCCTGCTGTACGAAATGCTGACCGGTCGGCTGCCGTTCGTGGCCGAGAATCCGGTGCAACTGGCCCTCAAGCACGTCAACGAGCAGCCCCCCCCTCCCTCTGGCTTGCGGCCCGGGCTTCCGGCGGGCCTCGAGGATTTGATCCTCCAGGCCCTTCGCAAGGATCCCGAGGACCGCTTCCCTTCTGCCGGAGACATGCTCGCGGCCCTCGAGGCGCTGGGCTCCGGCGTCCGCCTGGATCGGACCCTGACCCGGCCTCAGGCTGTGCCCAATCCGCCACCGCCCTCCCCGGCCTCCCGGCTGCCCCAGGGCGCCGACGAGGAGTCGCGCCCGGCCCCGCCCCGGCGGGCAGGGTTGCTGTGGTTGGTGGTGGGGACCGCCCTGGTGGCCCTGCTGGCGGGGGTCGTCTGGTCGGTGCTGCGGCCCGTCGAACGCGTCGAGGTCCCCAACCTGGTGGGGCTCTCCCTGACCGAGGCCCGCAGGCAGGCCGCCTCGTTGGGTCTGGACCTGCGGATCCAGGACCAGCGACCGTCGGAGGAGGTGCCGCCTGACACCATCCTGGAGCAGCGCCCCGCTGCCGGGCAGAAGGTGGCCAGCGGTTCCGCCCTGTACGTCATCGTGTGCCGCGGACGAGAGATGGTCACCGTGCCGGACCTGACCGGGCTGACGCTCTCGCGGGCCCGAGAGGAGGTCTCGCGTCTGGGCCTGGTCTTGGAAGAGAGCAAGACCTCGGACTCGCAGATCCCTCCCGGCGTGGTCATTCGGCAGTCTCCCGCACCCGGGGGACAGGTGACTCGGGGAACCACCGTCCTGGCCGTGGTCAGCAGCGGACCGGGAACCAAGGAACTTCCCGAACTGCGGGGCATGCCTCGGGCGGAGGCCGAGAAGGTCTTGTCGGACCTGGGCTTTGAGTTGGTGGTCCGCGGGACCCGGCCGAACGCCTCCATTCAACAGGACTCCATCCTCGAGCAGACGCCCTCTCCGGGGACCCTCCTGGATGCCGGCCAGAAGGTCTACGTGATCCTCTCGTTGGGCCATCAGGGGCTGGTGGCTCCGGAGCTGGTCGGAAAGTCCCTGCGTGAGGCCCGGGAGATCGCCGCCCGTCAGGGATTGAACCTGGTGGTGGAGGGGGCAGCCGCCCCTGAGGATGCCGTGGAGAGCCAGGACCCGGCTCCGGGCCAACCGCTCTCTGGGGCGGAGATCCACGTCGCCAGTCACCAGACAGCCGTGGTTCCCCGCTTGCAGGGCGGGACCGTCGAAGAGGCTCGGGAGCGCCTGGAGGCCCTGGGTCTGCAGGTCGGGGAGGTCTCCAGCGTCCCCTCCGCGGACTTCGCCCCCGGAGAGATCGTCGAGCAGTCCCCCGCCCAGGGGATCGAGCTGCCCCGAGGCTCCGCCGTGGATTTGATGGTGGCCGACCCGTCCGCCCCCACGCCCGTCGGGACCCCTGGTGAGCCGGAACCCGAGGCGCCAACCCCCTCGGCAAGCTGGGTGCCCTGAGGCCTCCAGATGCTTCGCTTCGCCTTGCGGAGAACTCCAGGTCGATTTCTGAACGTCCGGCAGGAATCTGCCGACCCCGGTCGTGGCGATCGGGAACCCACCTTCGGGGCCGGTTCTTCCGGACCCGGGCGGACGAGGTGAAATGAGCAGCACAACGACCCATCACCCAGAGGACGAGCCGGGTCTGGAGGGGCTGAGGGAAGAGTCGCCCGGCGGAGTGGCCGGGCGTCAGGCCGCGGCCTTTCTGTGGTCGGCGGTTCGCACCGTGGTCCTGGCCCTGTTGGTGGGGGTGACCTGCGTCTTCTCCATGGTCCTGGGGGTCACCGTCTACCGTTCCTACTTCGCCATTCCGGCGGAGGTCGAGGTTCCGGCCATCCAAGGCCAGGACATCCGCGAGGCCAACCAGGCCTTGGAGGCGCTGGGGCTGCGGCTGCGCATCGAGGAGACCCGTCACACCGGAAATACCCCCGAGAGAATCGTGATTTCCCAGGATCCCAGGCCAGGGCGCAAGGTCCGCAAGGACCGTGAGGTCCTGGCCGTGGTCAGCCTGGGGCCCGAGCTGATCCGGGTGCCCGACCTCACGGGCCGCTCGCTGCGCGAGGTCCGGATCCTGCTCTCCGAACACCGTCTGGCGCTGGGCAAAGTGAGCTTCACCGAGCAGGCGCCCGACAAGCCCGAGTCGGTGGTGGGCCAGAAGCCCCAGGCCGGCCAGGGGGTGCGCCGAGGAACCCGGGTCGATGTCCAGATCAACAAGGGAGCCGGGGTGGCCACCGTGGCCGTCCCCAACCTGGTCGGGCAGAGACTCTCGCAGGTCGGCGCCCGCTTGGAGAAGGCCGATCTCGCGGTCGGAGGCGTGGTCTGGTCGCTCAATCAGGACGCCCCGCGCGGCAGGATCCTCGGCCAGGCGCCTCCGGGAGGCTCCGAGGTGACCCCCGGTTCGGCCGTGGAGTTCGAGGTCTCGGCCGGCGCCAGCGGGAATCGGGTCTTCCTTCAGCGTCGCCTTTATCTGGAGTTGCCCGCAGGCAGCGACGTGCATCAGGTGCGCGTGGTGGTGACCTCGGAGGCCGGCGAGGACGTCGTCTACCGGGGCACCCACATGGCCGGGAACACCCTGGAGTTCTGGGCTTCGGGGCCGCCCGGCGCGCAGGTCGAGACCTACCTCAACAACAGGCTCTTGAGCCGGGAGAAGCTGTGAACCAACTGCTGATTTCCGCATCGATTCTCTCCGCCGACTTCTGGCGTCTGGGCGAGGAGGTCCTGGCCGTGTGTCAGGCCGGCGCCGACCTGCTGCACCTGGACGTGATGGATGGACACTTCGTGCCCAACCTCAGCTTCGGTCCCCCGGTCCTGCAGCACCTGAAGGGACGCGCCCCGCGCCCCTTGGACGTGCACACCATGATCGAGAACCCCGGAGAGGTGGTCCAGGCCTACGCCGAGCTGGGCACCTGGACCTTGACCGTCCAGGTCGAGGCCTGCACCCATCTGCAGAGGGTCCTGTCTTCGATCCGCGAGGCGGGGATGAGGGCCGGGGTGGCCATGAACCCCCACACCAGCCCGGAGTTCCTGAAATACGTCCTGGACGACGTGGACTACGTGCTGGTGATGAGCGTCAATCCTGGCTTTTCGGGCCAGGCCTTCCTGCCTTCGGCGCTGGACAAGATCCGTCGGGTCCGGGAGATCTTCGGGCCCCGACCCATCCGGGTGGGAGTGGACGGGGGGGTCAATCCCGCCAACGCCGCCCGGTGCGTGGCGGCTGGAGCGGACGTGCTGATCGCGGCCAGCGCCATCTTTGGAAAGCCGGACTATGCCGCGGCCATCCGCGACCTGCGGGGCGCCTGAGGCCGTCCGCACCCGACTCGTTGCCGGGCGCAGGCTCTGGGCCGCGTTCCGGCGGAGCCTTTCCCTGGCTCCTCTTCTGGGCCTGGTCCTGGCGTGTGGCTGTGGGGTTCTGGGGTCCTTCCCGGCTTCCCTGGAGGTCAACCTGGTCAACGACTCCAACCAGATCCTGGTTTTGGAGGGGACAGCCGGGTTGCCGGACTCCGCGCCGATCTCCGCGGAGATCCGGGACGCTGATCGGAGTCTGGCGCAGGCAGGCTCGACGGTCCGTGGGGGACGCTACTTCCTGACATTGGATGTCGCCAGGGCACCTGGAAACAAGCCTTTGCTGCTGGAGGTGGTCTTCGACCCCCGCCAGGCACCCGAGGAGGTCCTGGCTGAGGTCGGTCCCGACGGCCGTTGGATGGTGGGCGAGCAGGTTCACGAAGAGGAGGATGGCCGCTATCGGGTGATCCAGGCCGTCCAGGTCGTCTTGCCGATGAGCCGGCGCGACGCGGCCATCCGCCAGGTGCAGGCGGGCGACCTGGCCGCCGGGATCGCCGGGCTCGAGTCGGTTGTCGCCCAGGCGCCGGCGGACCTCGAGGCTCGAGCCTGGCTGGCTCTGGCCCGAATCCAGCGCGATCCGGGCGAGCGCCATTCGGGATCCTTCTCGCATCGGGCCCTGGCGACGGTTGCCCGCTCCAAGACGCTGCCCTTGGTGCTGCGCTCGCAGGTCTCGTCGTGGCTTGCGCGCCTGGACCGCGAAGGGGCCATCCTGGCCAACCAGCAGGCCTGGGAACGCCAACGTCGCCTTCTGAAGGAGCAGCGCGAGAAGGAACGCTGGCAGGTCCATCCGGGCCGCTCGATGGCCGGGGTGGCGCTGGGCACGGAGGGCCTCGTGCTCTTTGCGGTCGAGCGACCTGCCTTCCTGCCGCCTCCGGTGGACGGGATCCGCACCGTCCGCCTGCCGGATCTGGAGGTCGAGGTGGCGCTCGAAATCCAGTCCAATCGGGTGGTCCGGATCCGGACCACCTCGGAGGACTTTCGGCTTCCCAGCCAACTGGGGGTGGGGGCTCCCCTCCTGGCCTTCCGCGAGCATCATCCCGACATGGTGGCCACCCTGGGCCCGGTCGAGCGCGACCAGGACGGCCAACGCACGGCGCGCGGCGAGGCCTGGTTGGCCGAGGGCCTGGTCTTGGAGTTCGAGCGGACCTTCGCGGGCCCCGGCCTGGCCCTGGACGTGGTGGTGGCCATGTCCGTGGTGGCCCCAGGCCAGGCCCCTCCCTCCGTCCTTCAGGCCACGCCCTGAAGCCTTGGCGCGCGCCCCTCGGGAGGACTCGGCCCTCCCAGGTCTCTCGGAAAATCCTCCCAGGGGCCATGCCGTCCATTTCGTCTGCTGGGCCTGAATCCGCCGCCTGGCGTGAGAACCGAATGCCACGGTAGGCGGCGGATTTGAGGGGGGTTCTCATGTCTTGACAGGGGTGGTATCATTCCCTTTGTCGAAAGCTTTGGTCGTTCCGGTATCCCCTTCGGGTCGAGCGCGGGAGTAGCTCAGCGGTAGAGCATCGGCTTCCCAAGCCGGGGGTCGCGAGTTCGAACCTCGTCTCCCGCTCCACTCGGGACCAGGCCCTTCGGGGCCGGCAGATGCGAAGGGTTTCCGGAGCACCGCGGCGATGTGGCCGAGTGGTCAGGCAAGGGTCTGCAAAACCCTCTACAGCGGTTCGATTCCGCTCGTCGCCTCCAATTCGACGGGCGCGTAGCTCAGTTGGTTAGAGCACTACGTTGACATCGTAGGGGTCAGCGGTTCAAGTCCGTTCGCGCCCACCAGGACCCTCGGGGTTGCCCCGGGGGTCTTTTCTTTTGTGCGCCAGGACTGGCGCTTTCCCAGGCGGGTGTTGGCCGCCCGCTGGCCGCTCGGCCACGCCGTCCCTCGGCTCCGGTTCGGCGGTCCGGGACCCGGGGGGGAATCGAATCCGTGCGGCGAAGTCGCTTCTTCCTCGCCGCGCGCCCTTCCGCGCCTGGAAGGCCTGATTCCGTGGCGGAGAGACATCCCATCGCAGGGTCGCCATGAACACCATCGATCTCCTCTATCGGATCTTCCGCACCCACTACAATCTGGACGAACTGCGCCAGGGAATGGAAAAGCCCTATCGTCTGGCGCTTCTGGGCGACGACGAGCAGGTCCAGCGCCTGCGGGCCTGGTTGGGGGAGCCCACCCTGGCCTCGGGCAGAGGCCCGGAGGAGGGAGTCCTGGTGCTGGGGGCGCCCCTGGTGGAGGAGTCCGAGCCGGCCCTGCGGACCGTGGACGCCGTGCTGTATCACCTGGGGACCGAGGTCCCCGACGACGACTTCCTCCGCCGGCAGGCCGAGTGCCTTCCCCCGGGCGTCGGCGTCCTGTACCTGTGCGAGACGGACTCGCCCGAGAGGGACCCGGCCCCGGCGGATCCGACTCTTCCCCGGGTGCACCGGGTGGACCCCGCGCGGGCAGCCGAGCTGGTGCCGCCGCTTCTGCGTCGGACCTTCCCCGCGCTGGCCCTGAGGCTGGCCCGGGACTACTCCAGGGTTCGCCTGGAATACGCCCGCAGCCTGACCGCCAGGACCTCGGCCCGGATGGCCGTCCTGGCGGCCGCCTCCAGCGTGACGGTGTCCATCCCCCTGGTGGGACAGCTTCTGAGCCTGATGGCCGTGACCGGCGAGACGATGGTCATCACCGCCGAGCAGTTGCGCCTGGCCCTCCTGGTGGGAGCCTTGTATGGCCGACCCCTGGACTTCTTCGATCGGGTGGACGAGCTGTGGCCGGTGGTGGGGGGAGCCATGGGCTGGAGAACCCTGGCCCGTCAACTGGTCGGCTTCGTTCCCGTGGTCGGTCCCGTGGCCAAGGCCGGGGTGGCCTGGTCGGGGACATGGATCGTCGGGGAGAGCTGCCGGCTCTTCTACGAGATGGGCGAGCGCCTTCCCGACCACGTCAAGAAGCAGGTCGAGGAAGAGGCGCGCAGTCGGGCCGTCGCCGAGGCTGCCCGTTCCCTGCAGGCCCTGCGCCGCGGTCACCTGGAGGAGGGGGCCGAGTGGCCTGACGAGGAGGGCTGGTCGGAAGAACTTGTCTCTCCGGGCACCGAGCCTCCCGCGGACCCATCTGAGGCCTCGGACGAGGTGACCCGGGACGATGCCTGAGCCCTCTGGGACCTCGGCCGGGCCGGGGGCCATCCCGGGGCCTTCCTCCTGCCGCACTCGTCGAGTCCTCTGGTTCCTGCTGCTCCTGGCGCTGACCGCCGCCCTGGGCATCCTCTGGGAGCGGGTCGGCCGGGAGCGCGCCAATGACCGCGTCGAGGCCGTCCTGGATCTGCGCAGCGTGGCCGCCCTGGCCCGGTCCCGGGGGACCTCTTCAGACGATCTGTTGCGTGGGTTCGCCGCCCTGGGCGTCCGCTCGCTGGCCGTCGACGAGCAGAACCTCGACGACCTCGCCTTGAGCGGCCGCGCCCGGGCCCTGCGAGGCCTGGAGGTGGCGGAGCTGCAGCGCCAGGGCAGCCTCCCCGCCACCCTGGAACCCTCCCCGGAGCGGCTCTACCTGCTGGCCCGGAATCCCGAAGAGGCCCGGAGGATCGCCCGGGAGGCCGAGGCCAGCCTGGGGGGCGATCGGGTTCGCGTGTGGCCCGCATCCGGTTCGGAACTGGTCGAGCTGGTGGGAGACCCCCGGACCTTGGCGCAGACGGGCCTGGGCCTCTCCGAAGAGCTGCTGACCCACCTGCACCGGGACCTGGGACTCCAGATCTGGGTTCGCCCCGAGGGCATGCCGGGAGCCTCCGAGCCGGCCCTCCAGTCCAGGCTTCGGGCGCTGGCCGCCGTCCCGGGGGTGCACGGCGTCTTGTTCGCGGGGGTCCGCAACGAGGTCATGGGCTACCCCGACCATCTCGAGGCCGTGGCCCGGACGCTGGCCGATCTCTCGCTGCGCCTGGGCGTGATCGAGCTTCCAGCCAAGGTCCAGCAGAAGGGCGTCGAGACCCTGGCCCGGCAGGCCCCCGAGCAGGTGGTCCGGGTGCTGGCGGTCCCCCCTGCCCAGCAGGCGCGCACCGACCCCGAGACGGTGGTGGCCATGTACAGCCTGGGGGCCCGCGAGCGCAACATCCGCCTTCTGTACCTGCGCCCCTACGACGATCTGGTCGGCGAGCTGTCGGCCGACGAGGCCAACGAGCGCCTCTTCACCGGGATTCAGCGCTCCCTGGCCCCCATGCTGGATGTCCAGGCCTCCACCTTCCCACCGCCGCGAAGCGGCTGGCTCCTGGGCCAGGTGCTGGTGGCGGCCGGAGCGGGGGCGGCGGTGGTCCTGCTGCTGGGGATCTTCGCGTCTGTCCCCGCCTGGTTGGCGGTGGGCCTGGTCCTGGGCCTGGCGGCAGGCACGGCGTTGACCGGGCTGCTCGGCATCCTTGATGGCCCCTGGCGAGCCTTGATGGCCCTGGGGACGGCCACGGTCTTCCCGGTCCTGGGTCTGGTCCTTCAATTCACCTCCTTGGAGCGGGCCAGTGACGAGCCGGGGCCGGTCTGCCTCCTGCTCCGGGCGACAAGAGCTCTGTTGGCGGCCTCGCTGGTCTCGCTGGCGGGCGGTCTGATGGCGGCCAGCTTTCTGCCCGAGACGACCTCCATGCTTTCCCTGGACGTCTTCCGCGGCGTGAAGGTCCTCAGCGCCCTGGTCCCCTTGCTGGTGGTCCTGGCCTGGACCGTGCGCCAGGGCAGCTTCCAGGCGCTGATCCGCCTGCTGGATGAGCGGCTGCGGGTCTGGCACCTGTTGGCGTTGGTCATACTGGGGGCCCTGGGGGTCTTCTACCTGGCGCGCACCGGCAACGTCTCGGCCGAGATGGCCGTCAGCGACTCCGAGAGGCTGCTGCGCCGGGGGCTGGACGCGCTGCTGGGGGTCCGGCCCCGCTTCAAGGAGTTCCTGCTGGGTCATCCCGGCCTCCTTCTCGCTTTCACCCTGGTCTGGTTGCGCAAGCCGACCCTGGTGGTCCTGGCCTTGCTGGCTGCGGCGGTGGGGCAGGCCAGCCTGGCGGGAACCTATGCCCACATCCACACCCCTCTGGTGGTCTCCCTGGTGCGCACGGGGTGGGGCCTGGTGCTGGGTTGGGGTCTGGGCTCGCTGGCCTGCCTGGCCTGTCTGGCCCTGGCCGGGTGGCTTGGCCCCAGACTGACGGCTCTGTGGGCGCCGGCGGACAGGGAACCGGGTTTCGGGGTGGAATCTTCCGGCGAACCAGAGTGAGGCGGCCTTCAGGGCGCGCCTGACCCGGTTTGGGGCTGGGGGGCCTGGAAGCGGAGGGCTGGGGGGCCGTCCCGGGTCTTCACCCCGCACGGTTGAACTTTCCGGGGGTAGCGAACCTCCGTGGAAGACGGAAGGAGGCTCGGATGGAAGACCTCAGGGACAAGTCTCGGGCAGGCGAGAACGCCCTCGAGACGCTGATGCGGAAGATTCCCGGGTTCGGCGGCTACTTCGACCGCGAGCGGCGCCGCGACACCGACAAGATCCAAAGGGAGTTCCTGGCCCGTCGGGTGGGCCAGCTCAAGGCCGAGATGCAGGGGCTTCAAGAGGAGATCCTGTCCTCGGGGAACCTCAGCCTGGTCGAGCTTCTGGACCGGGTCTCCAACAAGCTGGATCGGGTCATCGAGCGCCTGCGCCACGCCAGCTACGGCCAGGCCGGTTTTTTCGATGTGGCCAAGGTGAACGAGGCCGAACTGGACCGGCTCTATGAATTCGACCTTTCCCTGGTGACGGGCATGAGCTCGGCCGAGGAGGCCCTGATGGGCCTGCGTTCGGTCCTCATGGCCGGCGGTGAAGACGCCGCCGCCCGTCTGGCGGACTTCCGTCGCCGCGTCGAAGAGCTGGATGCTTCTCTGGACGAGCGTGAGCGCATCCTGAAAGGGGTTGGCTGAAATTGGCACAACGTTTGCTTGACGTCATCGAGTGGGTCCCCGCGGATCCTTCCGCCATCGTGGGCAAGGTGCCCGAAAGCGGGCAGGCCGATATCCGAATCGGCGCCCAGCTTATCGTGCGCGAGACCCAGTGCGCCGTGTTCTTCCGGGACGGCAAGGCCTTGGACGTCTTCGGTCCGGGCCGCCACACCCTGAGCACGGCCAACGTCCCCATCCTCTCGGAGTTCATGTCCCGCTTCACCGGCGGGCACAACGTCTTCTCCGCCGAGGTCTATTTCGTCAACCAGCAGGTCCTGACCGACCTGAAGTGGGGGACCCCCAACCCGATCGACCTGAAGGATCCCGACCTGGGCTGGGTCCAGTTGCGGGCCTTCGGCACCTTCTCGGTGCGGATCGAGGAGCCTCAGCTCTTCGTGAACACCCTGGTGGGAGCGCAGGGGCTGTACAGCACCCAGACCCTGAACACCTTCCTGAAGGGCAGCATCCGCAACCGCCTCAACGACCTCTTGACCACCACCTTCCAGTCCTACGCCAGCATCCGCTCGAACCTCGACGAGCTGGCCGCGGCCATGAAGGTCAAGGTCCGCGACGACTTCGGCAAGTATGGCGTTGGCCTGCGCGACTTCTTCATCCAGGACGTCTCGGTCCCCGAGGAGATCCAGGAGGCCTTCCGCCTGAGGGCCCGGATGGGTGCCCTGGGAGTGCAGAACTACATGCAGCTCAAGGCGGCCGACGCCATGGGTGACATGGCCAAGAACCCGGGATCCGGCGGCGAGGGCATGCAGATGGGAGCCGGGCTGGGGATGGGCATGATGATGCCCCAGATGATGCAGCAGGCCATGGGGGGCGCCGCCATGATGCAGCAGCCCACGGCCCCGCAGCAGCAGATGGCCCCTCAGCAGCCGATGCAGGCGGCCCCCGCGGCGGCCCCGGTCCCGGCGGCTCCGGCCGCCCCGCCGATGGTCGAGTGCCCGAACTGCAAGACCCAGGTCCCCCAGGGAGCGAAGTTCTGCATGGGCTGCGGAAGCGCGATGCCCCAGGCCGCCGGACCGGCGCCCTGCACCAAGTGTGGAACCGAGCTGCCCGCCGGAGCCAAGTTCTGCTTCAACTGCGGGAACCAGATGGGCTAGGGGCCTGTGTGAATACCGCGTCGGTCGCCTCGCCGGGCCTCTTGCCCCCCCGCTGTGTCGCAAAAAGTCTCATTTGCCTCAAGCAAACCACGACTTTTCGCTCCTTGCGGGGAGCACAAGATCCCTCGGCGATGCTCGGTCCGGATACTCACACAGGCTCCTAGCCTCGCGGCGCTCGTCTGCTTCGCCCCTCCGCGGGGCCGTGTCCGGGACCCTCCCGGGGCGGCCCCGCGTTTCGTTTTGCGGGGTGGGAGGGCTCGATTCCCCACGGACCGCCTCCAAATCCCACCTCCGAGAGGACTTCTTCGCCTGGAACCCCGAAAGGTTGGCGCATGGCTTCTGCACCTGAAGGAACCGACCCCCGCCAGAACCCCCCGGAGACGGGCGGAGACCTCGTGGAGCGGGGGCAGAGGCTCTCCAACTCGATTCTCTGGCGCCTGATGCGCGAGTTCTATGACCAGGTCGGGGTCGAGGCCTGGGCGACGGGGGTCGTGCCCCACATGGTGACCAGCGGCCCCCGCCTGGCCTGGTCCGCCAGCCGGGTTCTGCTGGGCTACCTGCGGGACCTGTGCCGGGCCCAGGACGAGCTTCCGACCCGAGAGGCGCCGGTGCTGAGTCTGGGGGACCCTCTGTACGTGGTGGAGCTGGGCTCGGGGACCGGGCGCTTCGCCTTCAACTTCCTCCAGGCGCTGGAGGGGCTGCGCGAAGCCGAACCTTTCAGGCGCGTGAAGGTCTGCTGCGTGATGACGGACTTCACCCGCAGGAACCTGGAGTTCTGGCAAGAGCATCCCCGTCTTCAGCCGTGGCTGGACAGCGGGGCGCTGGACTTTGCCATCCTGGATGCCGAGCGGGACCGGGAGATCCGCCTGGAACGCTCAGGTCTGGTCCTCGACGCCCGGACCCTGAAGAATCCGCTGGTGGTGCTGGCCAACTACGTCTTCGACACCCTGAGGGCCGACGCGTTCCAGGTCCGCCAGGGCCGCCTGCTGGAGAGCGCGGTGAGGGTCCGCGCCGACAGCCCCGGGTGGCATCTGACCGACCCGTTCCAGAGGCTGGCTCGGCTTCGGGTCGACTACGAGCCCCGCGAGGCCCGCGAGGACTACTACGACTCGGCGGACTGGAACCGGGTGCTGGGCGAATACCGTCAGACCCTGGACGACACGGGGGTGTCCATCCCCGTGGGGGCTTTCCGCTGCCTCGACAACCTGCTGGAGGTCAGTGGGGGCCGGGCCCTGGTCCTGGCCACCGACAAAGCCTGGAATCGCCTGGAGAACTTCAGGAATCTCTCGGACCCCCAGCCTCAGATCCACGGCAGCTTCTCGCTGTCGGTCAACTTCCACGCCTTGGGCCGGCTCTTCGAGATTCGCGGCGGTCTGGCGCTTCATTCCGGACTTCGGGACGGCTGGCTGGATCACGTGGCCCTGCTGGCGGACCCACGCCTGGACCACACCTCGGAGCTGGAGATGTCCTTCCGAGAGGTCATGAGCGAGTCCATGCCGATCGACTTCTGGCGCCTGAAGCAGGCCCTGGACCCGTCCCTTCCCGGGAAACCCCTCCACCTGGCGCTGGAACTGCTGCGCCTCTCGCGCTGGGACCCGGACGTCTTCTACATGCTGAGGGATGACATCGCGGAAGGCCTGCCCTCGGCCGACCTCGCCGTGAGGGCTGAGTTTGCCGTGGCGCTGGAGCAGGTCTGGGCCAACTACTATCACTACCACCGGGACCAGAACGTGGTCTTCGAGATCGCCCGGGCCTACCAGTGCATGTCCTGTTCCCAGGAGGCGCTGGGTTTCTATGAGGCCTCGCTCTCGCTGTATGGAGAGACTCCGCCGACGCACTACAACATGGGGCTCCTCCATGACGAAAGGGGGAACCCCGAGGCGGCCCTGGAGAGCTTCGGCCGGGCCCTGGCCCAGGATCCGGACTACCCCGAGGCAGCGTCCCGGATTGAGCGGATTCGGGCCGAGGGGGGACCCGATCCGGGGTGAGCGAGGGAGGCGGAGGGGCTTTCTCCGTCATGTTTCGCAGGAGATTCCTGGGAAGCATGCTGGAGAGCGAGGCTGTCCCGTGACACCTTCGGCTGGAGCAGGGGCCGAGGCCAGGGCCTGCTGTTCGAGAATCCGCAACATCCGCGTCATCTCCCGGCAACCTTCCGTTCATTCATCAGCAACATCCGAGGCGCACCCTGGAGGTGAGGGCCGCCCGTGGGCGGGCGCCCGACGGCCGGTCCCCGCCTCTTGGCGGATTCAGGTATACTCCTGG
>DIWH01000016.1:0-26059 GCA_002423485.1 Candidatus Xenobium occultum
GTGAGATGCGCGACCTGGAGACCATGCAACTGGCCATCACGGCGGCTGAGACCGGGCATCTGGTCATGGCCACCCTGCACACGGTCTCCGCCTCGCAGACCATCAGCCGGATCGTCAGCTCCTTCCCTTCCGGGCAGCAGTGGCAGGTTCGGGCCATGATGGCGGACTCGCTCCGAGCGGTGATCTCCCAGCAGCTCCTCCCCAAGATGGGCGGGGCCGGCCGCATCCCGGCCGTGGAGCTCTTGCTCAACAGCGAGGCGGTGGCCAACCTGATTCGCGAGGACAAGCTCTTCCAGATCCCGGGCGTGGTCGAGTCCAGTGCCTCGAAGGGGATGCACTTGATGGACCAGGACCTCATCCGGCTGGTCAGCGAAGGATTGGTCGAGCCCACCGAGGCCCTGGACCGGGCCCACGACAAGTTGGACTTCTCCACGCGGGTGGAATTCCGGAAGAAGGTTTGACCCGATGATCACCCTGGAACAGCTCCTTCGGCAGGCGGTCGAGATGCGGGCTTCGGATCTGCACCTGGAGGTGGGCAGCCGACCCGCCCTGCGCGTCCAGAGCGACATCCGTTTCCTCGACGTCGACCCTTTGACCGGCGAGATGGTGGACGAGATGATCCTGCCACTCCTGAGCGAAGAGCAGTATGACACCTTCATCCGCCGGGGTGACGTGGACTTTTCGCACGATTTGCCTGGGGTGTCGCGCTTTCGGGTCAACGCCCTCAACCATTATCGGGGTCGCGGGGCCGTGTTCCGGGTGATTCCCAACGAGATCCCGACCCTGTCCGGGTTGGGCCTGCCCCCCGTCCTGGAGAAGGTCGCCAACCTGGACAAGGGCCTGATCATCGTGGCCGGTCCCACCGGGTGCGGCAAGTCGACCACGCTGGCCGCCNNACCATCGAGGACCCCATCGAGTACATCCATCCCTTCCGCCGCTCCTATATCGAGCAGCGCGAACTGGGCCAGCACGCCCTCTCCTTCGCGGACGCCCTGAGATCCTCGTTGCGCGAGTCGCCCGACGTGGTCATGGTTGGCGAGATGCGGGACCTGGACACCATGCGCGAGGCCCTGCGAGCTGCCGAGACCGGGTACCTGGTCTTCTCGACCCTGCATACGAATTCGGCGGCCCAGACCCTCAACCGCATCGTCGATGTCTTTCCTCCGGATGAGCAGCACCAGATCCGCTCGCTCCTGTCCGGCTCGCTGAAGGCCGTCGTCTGCCAGCAGTTGCTGCCGCGCAAGTCCGGAGGGCGGGTGGCGGCCATGGAGATCATGCTGGTCAACATGGGCATCGCCGGGCTGATCCGGGAGGGCAAGACCTCGCAGATCGGCAGCTTCCTCCTGATGGGCCGCTCGGAGGGCATGCAGACCCTGGACCTGCACCTGGTGGATCTGCTGCAGACCAACCAGATCAGCCTGGAGGTCGCCCACGCCTTCTCGACCAACCCCGAGGTTCTGGTTCGCCACGGCTACGAACGTCGCTATTCAACCCGGGCCTCGCACTTCTCGGGATAGGGGGGCGAGGACGCGACCTCGAAACCTGATTCCAGATGCCTGGAAGGGCTCTTGAGCGGGGCCCCTCACGATTTGCTTGGAGACAGCCTCCGGGATGAATAACCCGCTCAATCCGTCGGGCCGGTCTGCGCGGCGCGCCTGGGGCCCGGTCTTTGATCTGGTGTTCCTGGTCCTCCTGGTTCTGGCCCTGGTGCCCGCGGGCCTGGTCTGGATTCCGGCCCACATGCCTCCCACAGGGATGGACGATGCCGTTCACCTGGCCGGATTCCTGGCTGTCCAGGCCCACCTGGCCGAGGCCACCTCCCCAGCCGACTGCCTGATTCCCTGGCTGACCTGGTACGACTCCCACGGCGCCTATCCACCGCTCGTGTTTCAGGTCATGGGGCAGCTCGGCGTCTGGTGCGGGGGGCTCCAGGGCTGCGGGATGGCGTGTCTGAACCTGTTCTGGCTGGCCCTGTCCGGGATGGCGCTGTACGCGCTGGCCTTGCTCCTGTTCGGGGGAACTCCAGGAGGTCACTGGTTGGGGGGGCGTCCGGTGGGGGTCCTGGCAGCCCTGCTGGTCACCTTCTCCCCGGTCCTGTCCCCTTTCTTGACCCTGTTCTTCCTGGACCTTCCGGCCATGGCCATGCTCACCTTGGCCCTGGCGTGTCTGGCCAGTTTCCTGCGCTTCCAAAGCCCCCTGGTCGCCTGCCTGGCCGGGGTGGCGGTGGGGGCGGCGGCCCTGACCAAGTGGACCACCCTCTTCGGATTCGTCCCAGCGGTCCTCTTCACGGTCATTCGGGTCTTCCGACGAGCCTCGTCCCAGGAACGGGGGAGCCTTGGAAGGGCGCTGGCGCTGGCCCTGGCGCTGCTGGTGGCCGGCGGGCTCTTGGCGGCGAGGATTTCGCCGTCGAGTGATCTGCCGACCGAGGTCTTTTCCAGTCGAGATATCCTGGGACTGGTGGCCGGCCTGGCGGCAGGCTGCGCGCTGGTGCTGGCCTACGCCCTGCCCCGGCTGGGCTCGGCCCCTCCTCGGGGCCTGGTGCTGGCCTCGTGCTCCGGCGTCTTCCTGGCCGGTCCCTTCTTCCTGACCCGGATCGCCCCGTTGCTCACTCGGCTCTCCAACGACCTGGGAGACGCGTCGATCCGGCGCGGTTGGGACGATCTGCACCACATCTATCAGGTCCTGGACCTTCCCCTGGCCGGGCTTGCGCTCTCGCCTGGCGTGCTGGCGACCGTGTTCGCCGCTCTCTGGCTCTTGAGGCGGGGCTCGCCCGAGGTTCGCTTCCTCCTGGTGGTCCCGGCCTTGAGCCACCTGGGGGCCCTGCTGGTCCTGGCCCTGCAGGGACCTCGTTATGCCCTGCCGCTGCACGTTCTGGGGATGCTGGCTTTGTCGGGGGCCTTGTGGGAGGTGCGGGCTCTTCGTCTGCTGCTCTTTCCCCTGCTCTTCGGAGTGGGAATCTGGAACGCGGGGCTCTGGGTGGCGGGATGGACTCCGACGGAGCCCGTGCCGCCACCCCTCGGTGCTGCCTTCAGTCCCGGGTGCGGACCGGGGTCGTTCAACGGCAGGCTGGCTCTGTTGCTGGACCAGGTGGCCGAGGTCTCGGGTCCGGGGATTCGGGCGGTCGGGGTCTTCTCTGGGGAGGATGGGGGATGGGGTTCGTCCGAGACGATTCAATCGGTCGCGATGTCCCAAGGTCACACCCTGATCGTGCGCAAGCTCGATCCCACGATCCGAGGTGGCTTCAATTCCGGGCTGAACCAGGCGTGCCGCTTTGCGGCCCTGAAGGTGCCCGGGGCCACCATGCAGGACCTGAAGATCGAGAGTGAAGCCCCCTTCCTGGCTCTTCCGGGGCGCTGGCTGCTGGTGCTGGATTCAGAGGAGGACGTTCTCCGGATCCCCAGGCAGCAGGCCAGGAGACTGGGGCCTCCCATGCTCCTGGCGGCGCCCCCCGGATTGCGGGCCCGCCTGCATCCGGTGCTGCCCCTGGAGGAGGGGCCGGCGCGCTGAGCGCCACGTGCCTGGGGATCTCAGGGGTCCGCAGGGCCCGTCTCCCGACGCACCTGCTCCAGGAGGTCCTCCAGTCTCTCACGGGCCTCCGGGTCGGCGGCATAGCGGGCCAGGCACCAGGCCTGCAGAAAGTCCCGGCTGGCCTCATGGGGGCGGGTCTCGTCTTCTTGGAGGAGGTCCCGATACTCCAGCAGGGTCAGGTTTGAGGGGCGGGGGGGGCCCTGGAGGGCCATCACCCGGTCGAAGTCCTCCAGTAGACGCGGTAGCGGGCCCGGGTCCGGGGGCGCGGGGGGCTTATGGGAGCGTCTGCCCCACCACGCCAACGCCGCTCCCAGGAGCACCGCCACTCCGAAAGCCAGGGGATGGCGGGCCAGAGGGGCCCCCAGCCCGCCCAGGGTCTCCACGAGCAGGGTCCACAGGCCCCGCCAGTCCCCTGAGCGGAGCCGGGCCAGAAGGTCCTGCATGTGAAGGGCCGCCAGGTCCGACCACTGGCGCAGGAACGCGCTCAGCCCCTCCTGGAGGTCGTCCGCGGCTCCGGGAGGCGTGGGATCGAAGGTGACCCATCCGGTTCCAGGGATCCAGGCTTCGGTCCAGGCGTGGGCGTGGCTTTCCCGGACGGTGAAGTAGCCTCCCCGGAGGTTGTTCTCGGTGACCAGGAAGCCCGTCACGTAGCGGGCGGGGATCCCTCGAGTCCGCAGCATCAGGGTCATGGCGGTGGCGAAGAACTCGCAGTGGGCCGGGGGGCGTTGGCTGAGGAATTGCTCGAGGGGGTCCCGGTCCGGGTCGAACGGGTAGCCCAGTCCGTACTCAAAGGAGTCCTGCAGCCAGGCCTCGGTTGCGCGGGCCACCCGCAGCGCCGAGGCGCCGGGAGCCCGCTGGCTGGCCTCGCGTCGCACCACCTCGGGCAGTTTCGAGGGCAACTGCAGGTACAGCTTGCGGTGCGGCTCGACCAGGGGCAGACCGGAGGTCTCCTGGACCTGGCGTCGCACCCGGTAGGTGCCGTCGAATCCGGGAGCCGGTTCGAAGTTCAGGGCCCCGTCCCAGGTGCTGGAGAGTTTGTCCAGGCGGGCCGAAACCTCCGTGGTCCCGGGCGGGACGAAGAGGCTTCCCGGGGCTTCAGAACTCAGTCGATAGGCCTCCCGGACGGGGCCGGGGGGGAAGGAGAGCCGGAAGGTCGGGTCCTCTCCGGGGGGGGCGGAGGAGGAGAGGTCCTGATTGCCCGAGCGTTGGCTCCAGGTCTCCCGCTCGTAGGTGTTGTAGACGGCCCCGATCAGGTGGCGCGGCTGATGCGGGGGGCGGGTGAACACGCGCAGGACGACCCGGGCCGAGCGTTGCTGATCGCGCATGGTCTCCAGCCGGGAATGGGCCTGGAAATGAGCCGAGATCGGCAGGGGCGGGGTAAACCACGCCATCATGTCGTTGACCTTGCGCTCGCTCCAGGCCAGCACCAGGCCCAGCGAGAGGGCCAGCACCCCGGCGCCGAAGAGGGGAGCCAGGCGCGGCAGGTCCAAGGGGCCTGGAACCGAGGCGCGCAGATGGACGACCAGCAGGCAGACCTGGACCACCACGAAGCCCCCGTAGGGCCAGGGTTCGAAGGTCAGCCCGCAGGCCATGGTCAGGGTCATGGCTGCGGCCACCAGCCACCCCTGTCGCTCCGGTTCCCAGCGCAGCCAGGAGAGCAGCGCGCTCTCCAGGCAGGTCAGCAGCAGGGCCCGGTACAGGAACGGGGTGTTGGCCGGGCCCAGGGCCAGCGTGGGGCCCGCCTCCGGAGGCAGCACCGGAAGCAGCAGGACCGGCAGCAGCAGGACCGGCCAGACCGAGGAGGGGGCGTTCAGGACCCCTCGGGTCAGGGCGCCCAGCAGCCCGAAGCCGGCGCAGGCCAGGTTCAGCAGGGTCACCCCCCCGCTGGACAGGAAGGCCAGTTGGGCGACGACCAGCAGGAGGACCACGCGCAGGGGATGGGGCGGTCTCAAAGCGTCTCGACTCCTCCGGCACGCACCCGTTCTGGAGGGATCCAGTGGACGGGGCCCAAGACGGGGTGTTCGGCCAGCGGGGGGGCTTCAGGCTGGATCAGCAGGATCTTCAAGGCCGAGCCCCGGTCCTGGATGGCGCGAAGCATTCCCGCGCGCTCATCGTCCCAAGCCAGCAGGAAGGCGATGGTGGTCGTGATGTTGCCCATGTGGTCCAGCAGGACCGGCTCGATCGTCTGGAAGGGCGGCTCGGGGCAGGCCTCGACGCAGGCCAGGATGTCCATCACGTTCTCCAGGTAGGCCAGGCTTCGCCCGGCCTGGAAGTGATGGACCTCCAGGCCCGCCGCGAAGAGGTCCACGATGTGCTCCTCCAGGGCCAGCCGGTTGGCCACCGAGGCCGCCAGGCTGATGGCCGCCTCGAAGGCCTCCTCTCCCCGAGGCGAGGGGACGAAGGTGTCCAGGAGCAGCGCGATCCGACAGAAGTACTCCTCCTGGAACTCCTTGACCACGGGGCGGCCCAGGCGGCCCCACGAACGCCAGTGGATGTTGCGCAGGCTGTCCCCGGTGCGGAACTCCCGGGTCGAGACGAACTCGGTCGACTCGCCCACGTGCGAGGTCAGGGCGATGCCGCCGGGCTGGTAGCGCCGCCCGACGGGGATGTCCAGATGGAGCAGGGGATGGAAGGTGGGGTAGACCAGGAGGCTGCGCGGCTGAGGCAGCCGCCGGGTATCCCGCCACAGGCCCCAGGGAAAGACGTTGTCCTGGCGGACCCCCTTCAGGATCAGGTGCCCCCTCCTGGGGAAGCCGACCGGAAGCGAGAGGACCCGCTCCTCGCCGGGTGAAAGCCGCTCCAGCGGGACTCGGCTCCAGGTCAGGTCTCCCGGGGGATCCAGCAGGCTGAACTGCAGATCCAGGGCGGTCCGGCCGGTGGGGTTGGAGACCCGCAAAGGCAGCTCCAGGGTGCTGCCGGCCAGGGTGTTGCGCGGCGTCTGCAGCTCCGCCAGCAGCGAGACCCGGCTCAGTCTCGAGGCCAGGATGCTGGTGCCCAGCAGGCCCAGCAGGGCGCTCCAGACGAAGTAGATCTTCACCACGAACGAAGCCATCCCGGTGGTGGTGGCCAGCCAGAAGAGCCAGAAGACCAGCCGCCCCGTGTCGGTGAGCTTCTCCCGCAGCAGCACACGCAACCAGCGTACGAGAAGGCCGCCGCCGTGCGCTCGGGAACGCGAGGGGTCCGAACCCCGGATCACGGGGTTGGCGGGATCCGGCCCACGATCTCGGCCACGAGGTCCTCCCGCGAGACTCCCGAGTAGCGAGACTTGGTGTCCAGCATCACCCGGTGGGCCAGGACCTCGCGGGACAATATCTTGATGTCGTCGGGCAGGACGTAGTCGCGGCCTTCACACCAGGCCCGGGCCTGGGCCGTGCGGTACAGGGCCAGGGCACCCCGGGTGCTGGAACCCAGCTTCAGGCGCGGGTCTTCTCGGGTGGCCTGGACCAGGGACAGGATGTATTCCGAGACCGGCCTCTCGACGCGCACCTGACGGAGAGCCTCCTGGGCCCGCATGACTTCATCCAGGTCGGTGACGGCTTCCAGGCGCTCCAGGGGGTGCTGCTGTCGCTGGGCCTCCAGGACCGCCAGTTCGTGGTCTCGATCCGGGTAGCCCAGGGCCAGACGCATCGTGAAGCGGTCCAGTTGGGCCTCGGGCAGGGGGTAGGTGCCATGGAATTCGATGGGGTTCTGGGTCGCCAGCACCACGAAGGGCCGAGGCAGACTCCGCGTCACCCCCTCGATGGTGGCCTGGCCTTCACTCATGGCTTCCAGAAGGCTGGATTGGGTTCGCGGCGAGGCCCGGTTGATCTCGTCAGCCAGCAGGATGTTGCAGAAGACCGGACCCTGGTGGAAGTCGAAGGTGCCTTCCCGGGGGTTGTAGATGGAGGAGCCCAGGATGTCGGTGGGCAGCAGGTCCGGGGTGAACTGCACCCGGCGGAAGCTCCCCCGGATCGAGGCGGCCAGGGCCTTGGCCAGGGTCGTCTTGCCCACGCCGGGCACGTCCTCCATCAGGACATGGCCCCCCGAGAGCAGCGAGATGACCAGGAGCTGCAGGGGGCGGGTCTTGCCCTGCACGACGCGCTCGAGGTTCTCGACCAGGCGGGTGAAGAGGGGATTGGGGGAGGTCTTCATCGCCCGGGGCTTTCGCCTCCCGACCCGGAGATTCCCGCGCCCTCAACGCGGAGGCTTCCTCCCGCCCTTCCGTGCCTGGCCTGAAGGCGGCCTGGAGCCGGAGGGCCTGCCCGGCGCCTGGGGTTTCGCGGAGTCCGGCGCGCGCCGCGGGCCCGGCGGGCGCTCAGCCGCCCTGGGGTCGCGGTCGGGTCGCCCGCTCCGTTCGGGGCTGCGGCCCTTCTTTGGCTTGCCTGCTCGGTCGGGCTTTCGGGCCCGCTCTGCTGCCCCGCCTCGCAGGGGCTCGCGGCCAGCGTCCGGCTTGTCCGGGCGCTGGGGCTTTCGGTCCTTCCCCGATTTGCCTGCCGGCCCAGGCTCGCCGCCTGGCTGGGGCTTGGGACCTCTCACGGGCCCCTCGCCCCGGATCGGCTTTCGGCCCCGCTCGGGACAGAGGATTCCGTGCTGGCGCAGGCGTTCCGCGTCGCTGCGGGCCACGTGGATCGGGTTCCCCTCGGGGTCGAGCCCCGTGAAGTACATGGCCGTGGCCACCGTCCCCGGGGTGGGGATGAAGCACTGGACCTGGCGGGGAGTCCAGCCGCGACGGCGCAGCCAGTCAGCCAGCTCGCGCATGTCCTGATCCGTGCAGCCCGGGAAGGCGCTGATCAGGTAGGGGATCACGTACTGCTCCTTGCCCGCCGCCTCGGAGTGACGCCGGAACTCCTCCAGGAACCTCTCGAAGACTTCTCGGGCGGGCTTGCGCATTCCCCGCAGGACCCTCTCGGAGATGTGCTCGGGGGCCACCTTCAACTGTCCGCCCGTGAACTCCATGGTGAGGGCCTTCAGGGCCCGGGGGTCCTGCAGGGCCAGGTCGTGGCGCAGGCCGCTGGCCACCCGCACATGGCGCACTCCCTCCTGGCGAGCCACCTCGCGCAGGAGCTCCACCCCGGCCGACTGGTCCACCTGGAAGCCCGGACACACGCCAGGGAAGAGGCAACTGGTGCGGGTGCATCGGGAGGGGTCCAGGGTGCAGCGCGCTCCCCACATGTTCGCCGAGGGCCCGCCCACATCCGAGATCGAGCCCGACCAGCCCTCCATGCGGGTCAGGCTGCGCACCTCGCGCAGGACCGAAGCCCGGCTGCGCGAGGCCACCCGCCGCCCCTGGTGGAGGGCCAGCGAGCAGAACGAGCACCCGCCCCCGCAACCACGGTGGGTGTTGACGCTCCAGCGCATCATCTCCTCGGCCGGGATGGCCTCGCTGTATCCGGGATGGGCCCGACGCGAGAAGGGCAACTCGAAGACCTCGTCCAGTTGCCGGCTGGTCGGGGGAGGCGGCGGGGGAGCCAGGACCAGGGTGCGCCCGCTCACGGGCTGCAGCGCCCAGACGTCGCCGCGCTGGACATGGTGCTCGGAGGCCAGGGTCGCCTGCATCAGGAGCCGGGGATCCTCCAGCAGGCTCTCGTGCGAAGGGAGCTCGATCACCGCCTGGCCCTCGGGGACCTGCTCGGGGCCACCCATCCAGGCTGTTCCCGGGATCCCCGTGAGATCAGGCTCCAGGCCTGCCTTCTCGGCCTGGAGCATGGTCCGGGCCGCCGCGACCAGGGGGACCTCGCCCATCCCCCAGACCAGCAGATCCGCTTTGGCGTCCAGCAGGATCGACCGGCGCAGCGAGTTGCTCCAGAAGTCGTAGTGGGTGATCCGGCGCAGCGAGGCCTCGATGCCTCCCAGCACCACCACCAGCCCCGGGAAGGCCTGGCGGACCAGGTTCGAGTAGACGATCACGGCCCGGTTGGGGCGGGCCCCGGCGCGGCCGCCCGGAGTGTAGGCGTCGTCATGGCGCTTCTTGCGGAAGGCCGTATAGTGGGCCAACATCGAGTCCAGGGCCCCCGCGGTCACGCCCGCGAAGAGCCGGGGCCGGCCCATGCGGGAGACGTCGTCGGGTGTGGTCCAGCGGGGCTGGGCCACGATTCCGGTCCGCAGCCCCCGGGCCACCAGCAACCGCCCCAGCAGGGCCGCTCCGAAGCTGGGATGGTCGACGTAGGCGTCACCGGTGACGAGCAGGACGTCCAAGACCTCCCACCCCAGGGCCCGCATCTCCTGGCGGTTGGTGGGCAGGAAGGCCGGTTGCTTGAGCTCCATGTCCTGGATTCTAGGGCATCAGGACCTCTATCGGAATGAGGTGGATCAAGGAATCCGGCGACGGGTCCGCTCAGGCCGACCGGGAGCATGCCTGATTGAAGGTCGGGCTCGAGCGAGGCGCGGGAGGCTGGGGCAGGTCGTCGCGGGATCGGGGGGCAGGACACCCTCTGGGGGAATACGAGACCGCCCGGGGGCGTCTGAAGGATTGAACAATACATCATCGGCCTGAATCCGCGGCCGAATGCCACGGCAGGTGGCGGATTCAGGGTTTGCGAGGCCGACATGACCAGACGAGCGTGGTCCCTTTTCGCCCTGGCGGTGCTCCTGGCCGCCTTCCTCCTGCCCACCGGGCTTCAGGCCCGCGGCCCCGGCGAGAAGCCGGCTCCGAAGGGCTCCTCCACCCCTGCGACCCCGGTGGCTCCCTCCGAGTCCGCTTCGCCCGCCTCGGGCCAGGGTGCCGGGTCGCTGGTGATCCTGGGCCCCGACGGCAAGCCCTCCGGCGAGTGCCCCCTGAAGCACACCGCCGTCCAGGCCCAGGTCTCGGGGCTGGTGGCCTCGGTCACGGTGACCCAGAACTTCCACAATCCGGGCAAGGACAAGATCGAGGCCCTCTACACCTTCCCGCTGCCTCAGGACGCGGCGGTCTACGACATGGAGATGAAAGTCGGGGATCGGACCATTCGCGGCCTGATCAAGCCTCGCGACGAGGCCCGGCGCATCTACGAACAGGCCCGCGAGCAGGGGCACGTGGCCTCGCTTCTGGACCAGGAGCGCCCCAACATCTTCACCCAGTCGGTGGCCAACATCGAACCCGGCGCCGCCGTGGACATCACCATCCGCTATTCCGAGGTGCTGCCTTGGAAGGATGGCTTCTACTCGTTCGTCTTCCCGATGGTGGTGGGACCCCGCTACATCCCTGGAGACCCTCAGGGTCGGAAGGGCATCGGCTGGGCGCCCGACACCGGGCAGGTTCCGGACGCCTCGCGCATCACCCCGCCGGTCGCCCCCAAAGGCACCCGGGCCGGACACGACATCTCCCTGGAGCTGACCCTGGACGCCGGCAGCCCCATCCTGGACCTGCGCTCCGAGCTTCACGAGGTGCAGATCGAAAGGCAGGGTTCCACGGCGAACCTCCGCCTGGCGGACAAGGCGACGATTCCCAACCGCGACTTCATCGTGCGCTACTCGGTGGCTGGCAAGAGCGTGCAGGACTCGTTCCTGGCCCAGTCCAGGGACGGCCGGGGGCACTTCGTCCTGGTCCTCGAACCCCCACTGCGTCCCCAGGCCTCCGACATTTCTCCCAAAGAGCTGGTCTTCGTGGTGGACACCTCGGGCTCGATGTCCGGGGCGCCGATGGAGAAGTGCAAGGAGACCATGGAGCTGTGCCTGGCGGGGGTGAACCCCAAGGACACCTTCAACGTGATCACCTTCTCGGGCGACACCCACCTGCTCTTCGAGAAGCCCGTTCCCGCGACGCCAGAGAACATCGCCCGGGCCCGGGCCTTCCTGTCGGGGGCCCGCGCGGGGGGAGGGACCGAGATGATGAAGGCCATCGAGGTGGCCCTGGCTCCCTCGAAGTCGGCCTCCAACGCGGTTCGGATCGTGACCTTCATGACCGACGGCTACGTCGGCAACGACATGGCCATCATCGCTGCCATCCAGAAGTACTCGGGGGCCCGGGTCTTCCCCTTCGGGATCGGGCAATCGGTCAACCGCTTCCTCCTGGACGGGATGGCGGCCGCCGGGCGCGGCGAGGTGGAGTACGTGACCCTGAACGATCGGGGCGAGGGCGCCGCCCGACGCTTCTTCGAGCGGGTGCGCAACCCCGTCCTGACGGATGTCTCGGTGGATTGGGGCAACCTGCCGGTGGAGGAGGTCTTGCCGCGCCGGATTCCGGACCTCTTCAGCTCCAAGCCGGTGGTGCTCACCGGTCGCTTCTCGCGCCCCGCTGAGGGCACGGTGGTGTTGCGCGGCCGCCTGGGCGGCAAGCCCTGGGAGCGCGCGGTCCAGGTCCGCTTGCCCCGGGAGGGTTCCGACCACGAGGTGCTGGGCCAACTCTGGGCCCGGGCCCGGGTGGCCGACCTGATGAACCAGGACTGGCTGGGCATGCAGCAGCGTCAGCCCCAGGGCAACCTCCAGGAGGAGATCACCCGTCTGGGCCTGGAGTACCGGATCATGACCCAGTTCACCTCCTTCGTGGCCGTCGAGGAGATGGTGGTCACCGAGGGTGGGAAGCCGCGCACCGTGGCGGTGCCCGTCGAGATGCCCGAAGGCGTCAGCCACGAAGGGGTCTTCGGCGAGTCGGGAGGCCCCAAGCTCCAGACGATGGCCGTGGGGGCTCCGGGTGGATTTTCCCGGAACGTGGCCGTCTCGCCGATTCCTCGGTCGGCGGAGGGCTGGTCGGCCGCCCGCGAGGATCGGCTCGAACAGGCCACCCCGCAGCAGAAGGCCGCGGGCAGGGTGCACCCGAACCTGCTGGCCGCCCGCACCGAGGCTTCAACCCGCGGCTGGACCAGCAGCTTCCTCCACCAGGGGATTCAGGTCGAGAAGGGGCGGGTCCAGGCCTGGATCTGGCTGAAGGCCGGCCTGGATGCGAACCTGCGCAAGAAGCTGGAGGCTCTGGGTGTGCGCTTCCAGGGTGAGGCGAGCTCGGGCCGGATGGCCGTGGCCAGCCTGCCCCTGGAGAAGCTCGAGCAGATCGCCCTGCTCGACGGCGTGCGCTACGTGGACCCGGCCCGCTAGGCGCCGGGCCCCTGGGGCCGCGCCCCTGCGCCCCCGGCCGTGCCTGCAAGCAGGTGCAGCCGGGGGCGCTTCGTTTTCGCGTGGCGCGTGTCCCCGTGGCGCGTTTCCGCCTTGAATCTGCGGAGATGCCGCAGATTCAATGCGGAAACTGGGCGCCCCTCGCCTCCAGCGCGCGCAGGGCCTCGGCCAGGCGGATCGTCAGCCCCAGGACCTGCGCCTCGGCGGTGCGATCTCGGCCCAGCAGGCGGTTGCAGTGCATGTGGACCAGGTCTTCGGCCAGCGCCGGCGCCGGGCGGGTCAGGGGGGCTTTGAAGAGGGCTCGAGCCCGCTCTCGGAGCAGAGTCTCGTGCTTCCGGTGGATCTCCTGCAGGGGGCCGGCCTCCCGGTGCCATTGCAGTAGCTCCCGGCCCCGTTGGCGGAACACCGTGCGCGCCGCCTCGCGGCAGTCGCGGCGGTGGGCACGCCAGTTGTCCAGCACGACCTGGCCTTGGCCCAGGGCTTCAAGCAGGTGCATCACGCTCAGGGCGCCCAGAAGCGTCCGGTCTTCTCGCGGGGTCCGCAATGCCAGCAAATCCACCACCAGCAGGCTGTCGGCCGCGAAGAAGGCCTCAGCGGGCCCGATTCCGGCGTCGCCACCATAGCGCTCGGTCTCGCGCTCGTAGGTGTCCAGGCTGACCCTCCGCACCATCCCTCCCTCCAGCAGACCCCGCCCCAGTTCCGCCAGGGGTTCGAGCATCTCGGCGCCCCTCAGGCGCACCCGGAGGTGGGGCTCGGGGTCGGAGTAGCGGACGAAGAAGGCCCCCTCCTCCAGGACCGGCCGCAGCGAGCGGACCAGGAGCTCGTCCTCCGCGTCCGGGGCCGCATACAGCTTCAGGTAGTTCCACTCCGAGCCGGGCGGGAAGAGCCGTCGCGAGCAGGGTGCTGGAGAAGGCCGCTCCAGGGGCAGCGGACCAGGCGGCGTGGTGGCGCGCAGGGGGACGGCCAGCTCGCACAGGTAGCGCCCGCCCGGGCCGGGAAGCCAGGCCTGAGAGGGGTCGGGCAGGGCCTCCTGGAAGACCGCCTCGCCGCTGCGCCGGGCGTTCTCGGTCACCTCGCCGGCCTGCACGGGATCGTCCAGGTCCAGCAGCAGCCGCACGTCTCCCGGGCCCAGGTGCACGAAGCGAGGGACCTGCCAGGCCTCTCGCCAGTCGGGCGAGGAGAGGTCCTCGCGGGTCAGCCGCCAGCGGGCGGGCTGCAGCACCACCCGCCCCGAGCCGACGCGGGGGAGGAAGGGCAGGTTCCAGGCCGGACCCCAGTCGAAGGGGTGGAGCTGGGGCGCCAGATCGCGGCGGTGGCGGAGCAGGAACTGCAAGGCCGGCGGGGCGTGGCGGTCATTGAGCATGTGCCCGCTGGAAGGCAGGACTTCAAGGCCCTTCCAGTGCACTCGGAAGCGACCTTCCACCACGGACACCCTCAACTCGTCCAGGGGGACCCGCTGCCTTCCGGGCTCGACCCCGACGGCCACCTCCAGGTCGGCCTGGCCCCGGCGGACAGCCACGTTGGCCGAGCGCAGTTTGCGGGGCAGGTAGGAGACCTCCATGGGGAGGGTTCCCGGGTGCTGCGCTTCGCGGAAGCGGGCCAGGCGGTCCAGAGTCTGGTCCAGTCCGGCTCCCAGCAGCCCCGTGAAACGGCCCAGGTTGCGTCCGGCCTCCTCCGAGCCCAGGTTGGGCCCCACCACCACCAGGAACTCGCCTCGGTCCAGGGCCTGCCGGTCGGGTGCGGCCACCAGGGCGCACAGGTCCAGGCTGGCGGGAATCTCGGAGCGGTCCAGGGGGGCGGCCTGCAGCCGGTCCAGGGTCTCCTCCTCCAACTCCAGGACCGTCCGGCCCGCGCGCATGGCCCGCCAGGCCAGGTCCAGGAGGGCCCGGTCCCGCTCGGGAGGGGTCTGCCGGCTGCCTCCCTCGGGGGCGCCCAGGCCCAGGACCGGATCCAGCATCTCCAGCAGCGGCACCTCCCGATCCAGGCCGTAGCGCTCCACGAACCGGCCCCGGTACTCCCGCAGGTCGGGCAGGCCCTGGGGGAAAGGCGAGAGCCGCAGCAGCAGCTCCGCCGCTCGGGCCACCTCCAGGCCCACCTCCTGGGACAGGGAGCACCCTTGCAGGTTCAGGGCCGAGTCCACCTGCACCGGCTCGGGAAACTCGGCGAAGGCCGCCTCTCGGGCCGGCTCGGGAAGGTCGTCCCATGTCCGGCAGGCCTGGAGGAACCGCTGCAACTCGGCGGCCTCCCGGGCCAGGGGCGGGATCCGCTTCAAGCGCTCCACCAGCCACCCCGCCGGATCCGCCAGGGTCAAGGGCGGCCGCAGGTCGCTCAAGAGCAGCGTCTGGTCCAGGAGTTGGTGCAGGAAGTCCTCCACGCGCTCCCTGGGACCGGGCAGAGCCTCGCGCACCTCCGCCCAGGGCACGGGCTGCCGGGTTCGTGCCAGGACCTCGCGCAGCAATCGGGTGGCCCGCACCGAGACCTCGGGCTCGGGGTCCTCCTTCTGGAAGCGGAGGCGCTCGCCCAGCCAGGCCCGACCCGTGCGCACCACCACGCTGGGGTTGGCCAGCAGGTTCAGGAAGGGGCGGACTTTGCGATCCTGCTCCCAGGCCAGGACCCGCTCCAAGAGCCAACCCATGTCGGGTCGGGTGCGGGTCCTGCGCCCCGGAGCCAGGGCCAGGTCGCTGGTCGGTCCCCAGTGGCCCAGGGCCACGCCAGCGAAGAGGCCGTAGGGGGTGGGCCGGGTGGAGAGCCGGTTGAGATAGCGGCGCAGGCTGCGGCGAGCCCGGGCGTCGGGCTGGTGCAGGGCCTGTGAGAGGGAGGGGCTGGCGATCCGCAGGGCGGCGCGAACCGCCGGGTCGGCCAGCAATCGCTCGGGCTCCAGGTCCGCCTGGAGGGCCAGCAGCGGGGCTCGGAGCAGGAAGGGGTCTCGGGGCTGGTAGGCGGGGGGCTTCTGCTTCACGAAAGCAGCAGGACCCGGTCCCAGGTCGGCTGGCGATCGGTCGCCGCCGCCAGCAGGGCCAGGGCCACGCCTGCGGCGCCCTCCAGGAAGCCCGGGTGGTCCACCCGGACCCCTCCCGGCTCCACCGCCTGGAACCCCAGGGGAGCCTGAGCATCCCATTCCTGTTCCAGGCCAGCGACCATCTCCAGGGCCAGGGACCTCATGGCCGGGTCGTCGGAGTCGTTCCAGAAGCGCAGGGCGTGCGCCAGAAGGCCGGCAAAGCCGTGGCACAGACCCGGCGAGACCAGGCGTCGGGCCTGGGGCGTGCGGCGGGCCACCGCCTGCATGGCCTCCAGGGCCTGCTCGCGGAACCCCGCGTGCCAGAGCGCCCGGGCCACGCCCGGAGCCCCATAGCACCAGGCCGCGTGGGTCGGGGGGCCGGGAACCAGGAGGCCCTCGCGGAGCGCCGCCGCCGCCGACCAGTTGGGCCCCCACTCGTCGTCGGAGCGGTTGGCCTGGAGGAGGTCTGCCAGGCGCCGGGTGGCCTGGGATGGGCCGGAGTCCCCGGTGAGGCCCAGGAGGGCCAGGGGGCCCGCCAGACCGTGGGCCAGGCCCAGGTCCAGGTGGCCTTCGGGGGCCTCCTCGCGAAGTGAGGGGTTGGCGATGGACTCTCCGGGGACGAAGAAGCCCGATCCGGAAGAGGTCTGGTTCGCCATCGTCTCGAGGCGGACCAGCAGATCGGGCAGGGCCGGGTGGTTCCGGGTCCAGGCCAATGCCCCCAGGCCCACCAGCCCCGAGACCAGGTCCCAGTCGCGGGCCGCCCGGCTGGCCTGGAGGTTGACGTCCAGGGCTTGTTGCACCAGATGCGAGAGCTCGGCGTCCAGCGAGGCCAGCAGTCTCTGGTAGCGCCGTCCGTCCCGGGAGAGCAGGTGGGCCGTCAGGGCCAGTCCGGGCAGGCCCGAGAAGAGTCCCATCCCGGCCTCTCGGCTGGCGTTGCCGACTCCCTCCTGAAGAGCCCGGTGCGCCAACTGGTCCCATCCCTCCTCGGGAAAGCACGCATCCAGTTGGCCGAACAGCAGGGCCAGCCCGGCATCCCCCTGGGCCAGGCCCTGGGGAAGCCAGTACACCGAGCCCGGGTGGCCGGTCTGGGAACGGGCGATCTCAGCCGCGCGCTGCGGAGCGCCCGGCTCGGCAAGCCGGCCGGCCACCTCGCGAACGAGGTTCAGGATCTCCTGGCGGCGCGTCCCCTCGAGGAGGGGGCGCCAGGGTTCAAGGGAGGGCACCTGCTCAGCGGGACTTGGGCTTGGGCGGCGGGCAGCCGCACGAGTCGCGCTGGGTCGGGCAGGCGTTCTGGCAACTGCGGTTGCAACTGGCGCCTCCGCAGGTCACGCAGGTGCCTCGGCACGTGTCCGGGCACGAGGAACCGCAGGTGTCATTGCAGGTCTTCCCGCAGGTGTGGCAGGTTCCCCCGCACGAGACCGCGCAGGAGTCCGGGCGACAGCTCTCCATGGTCTGGAAGTCGCCGTCATCCCGGCCGCTGGTGGGCTTGAGGTCCAGGTCCAGGTCGAACTCGTCGTCCGAGAAGGCGGGCCCGGCAGCCCCCAGGGCCGAGGCCAGGAAGGCCGCGCCGGCCAGGCCCTTGACGAAGCTCCTGCGGGTCGGTTGGGGATCCGACATGTGTCCTCCCGTCGGAGCGCCAGGCTCCGCGGCCAGTTTTGGAACAGGGAGGAATTCGGCGGTTCCTCACGGGCTCCTGGCGGCACAAAGGGAACCTTGCGCCGACAGGGAACCTGACCTCTGGGCTACAAGCCCGCGATTCTGCAGATCATCGGGGAGGTCCCATGAGGCTTCGGAGAATTCCAGTCCTGGCGGTCCTGGTCGCATTCCTGGCGCTGGCTGTGGCAGGTTGCTCCGGGGGAGGCGGAGTCGCCCTGCAGGCCCCCGCAGGCACCACGGAGGGCGCCATGGTGGTCCGCGTCGATTTCGTGAACCCGGATCCCGCGGTCGTCACCCGCTTCCCCCTGGAGGTCGAGGTCCTGCGGGTCCTGGTCCTGGACCCCGAGAACCTGGATCTCGAGAACCCCCAGCCCATCATCCCGCCCATCGAGGTCGCGCGTCAGAACGGCGCCGACTTCCAGGAAATCCGAATCTCGGGGGTGCCCCTGGGCAACTGGTTGGTGCGGGTGGAGGGCCTCACCGCCAAGGGCGTCCTGCTGGGCACCTCGGAAGACCTTCCCGTGGAGATCAAGCCCGGAGGGGAAGCCCTGGTCCTGGTGTCCCGCTTCCTTCCGGTCGAGGACCTGGTCAAGTGAAATATCGAGATCGGGGATGATCAGGGTTGGACCCTCTGGCAGGGAGTTGAAGGCGGGTCGAAGCCGAGTCGGTTCACCACGCGGAAAGGCCCCGAGGGTTCGCTCTCGGGGCCTTCTGCGTCTTCGTCAGCCCTGCTGGTTCAGCGCGGCGCCCAGGCGCTTCAGGATGGCATCCCGACCGTCTCCGGTGACCGAGGAATACACCAGGACATCGTCCAGGGGCAGGCCCATGGCCACGGCCGACTGGCGGTGCGAGCGCAGGAGTTGCGAGCGCGAGAGCTTGTCGGACTTGGTCAGGACCACCAGGTGCTTGAAGTCCTTGTCCGAAAGCCAGCCCTGCATCTGCAGGTCGGAGGCCTGGGGACCGTGGCGGGCGTCCACCAACTGGATGACCAGGACCAGCCCTTCCCGTCGGGAGAGGTAGTCCTCCATGATCCGACCCCAGCGCTCCTGTTCGGCCTTGGAGACCTTGGCGTAGCCATAGCCGGGAAGATCGACCAGGTACCAGCGCTGGTCGATCAGGAAGTAGTTGAGCATCCGGGTCTTGCCGGGGGTGGAGCTGACCTTGGCCAGGCCCTTGCGGCCCACCAGTCCGCATAGGAACGAGGACTTCCCCACATTGGAACGCCCGACCAGGGCCACCTCCGGGCGGACCCGATCAGGTGGAGCCTGAGCCAGGGAGGGGGCGCTGGTGACGAATTCCGCCCGGTGAATCTTCAAACGCGTTCTTCCCCGGCTACTTCAACTCTTCCAGCTTCTGGCGTTCCTCGAGGTTCTGGAGGGCATTGAAGAAGGCCTCGTCGCCCATCTTCTCGCGCACGGCCATCAACGTGGCGCTGCCGTCGTCGTACCCTTCTGCCACCAGTTTGGAGATGCGCTCGGCCGTCTTGGGATCCGAAGCCTGCTGCTGAACAAAGGTGGCCGAGGCCTTCTCGACGTTCTCGATTCCGCGGATGACGGAGCGCACGATGCCGAAGCGGGCCTCGTCGGCTTGGATCTCGTAGTCCTTGTCGCCCTTGGAGCGCTCGCGCATCTCCAGACCCTTCTCCAGGGTGTTCAACTCGAAGGACTTGTCGTCCCACATCTTGAGGAAGTCGGCCACGGCCAGGTCGTGATTCTGTCGGGCGGATTTGTCCTTGGGGTCGATTCGCACGTAGCCGGACTGTTCCCAGTTGTCGGTGAGGCCCTTGTTCGAGAAGTTGGTGCTGCCAAAGAGCTCACCGTTCTCGGTCAGCATGGCCTTGGCGTGGACCTTGCGATCGTGTTGGTCCGTCCGGGGCAGCAGTGCCCAGCGCACGGGGACCCCGGCATTCTCAAGGAATTTCACGCCGTACTCGTTGGGCGTGCCACCGTCGGGGTACACGCCCGGGTCGGCGATGACCCGGATGTCCAGCTCCTTGCCCTCGGCCTTCAGCTCGTCGCGCCGGGCCACCAGCATCGAGGCCACGCTGCGGGTGATCACAAACGCCGGCATGTAGACGAACTCTTCTGCCTCCTGGATGGCGGTCAGCATCAGGGCCTGGCGCTCTTCGGGATAGTCGGCCAGGGCCACGGCCGAAGTGCCCGCCACCTTGCCTTCGGGAAGTCCGATATCGGCCAGGCGCTTGAGGTTCTTCGGGGTCCGGGTGGCCTCCAGGGTGCGCTCTGCCAAGGCCAGGAACTTCTGCTTGCCTTTCCTGGAGAGGGGAATGTCCTGACCCGACTGCAGAGCCTGGTCGAGCTCGGCCATCTTCAGGTCGGTATAGTCCAGGGCCCGCTCGCCAGCTTTGTCGGCCAGGGCCTTGAGCTCGGCGTAGTTGTTGATCTTCGGGAGCTGGGTTCCTGCTGGGGAGGGCCCCCCGGCGCAGTCGATCAGGCTGGCCAGGCCACGGCCCCGCATGTTGATGTCGCCGTCCATGAATTCGGCCAGGGGTTTCTCGCCGAAGACCTCCTCCAGGGTGGCGCCTGAGGAGTGCTCGACGTCCCGGGCGAAGTTCTGGACCAACTGACGCGCGGCGGGCCCTTCCAGGACGTAGCCCACGTCGACGTTCTCGCCCGAGCCCTTGTTGGCGTTCATCCCCGAGAGGAAGAACTGCTCGCCCACACGCAGGCCCTTGCGGTGCATGAGGTTGTTGGGGTGGCCCAGTTGCTTGGAGATGGGATACATCGAGATCCCGACATCGCCCTTGGCCTGGGAGAGCTGCAGAAGCGCGCGCATCTTGTCGGGCACCTCGTCGATCACGACGTGGCTTCCCTGGTAGGCCACCAGGCGGCCGGGATCGACGTTGACGCGGACCTTGTTGCCGGCTTCGGCGGCCTGGGCCAGCTTGCCGACGATCTCCTGGTTGGTCAGCTCGTAATACTGGGCGTTGACCTCGACGGGCTTGCCGGCGTTGCCGGAGGCCACCGCGCCGTCCAGCAGGTCGTTCATCTTCTTCCAGACCTCGTGTCCGCGCACCCCTTCGGCCTTGTTGCCCTGGAAGAGGCTGGGGCTGGTGCCGTCGCGCAGGCCCTGGATCTGGGTCATCAGGGGCTCGAGGGCCTTCTTCTGGAGGTTGGCGTGGGTCACAAAGGCGCTGACCAGACCGATGGGGCCGAAGGAGGCTCCGGCCAGGGCCTGGACGGCCACCTGCGATTGGGCCAGTTCCACAGACTCTTTGACCTTGCTGGCCCCAGCTTCGAAGACGTGAAGATCCTGGAGCTCTGCCCGGATGGTACGGTCCTTGTACTCGGAGGCCTTCAGATCGGCGTGAAGCTGGTAGTGGTGCCGATAGCAGGACTTGCTCAGGTCGAGGATCTGCTTGAGGTCCTCGGGAGAGACCTGGTCGTCCTTGGCAACGCGGTCCGCCAGTTCGGTCCATGCCGCCGGGGTCGGGTTGCCCTCGGTCTTGATGTTTCGGGCACTGTCCGCCATGGTCCGGATCAGCTCCGGGTTGACCTCCTTCCGGTCAACCTGGTTTCCCCCGACGTTGAAGAGAGGACCGATCTGCATGTGGTCTGTGCCTCCTATGGCCATGGTGGCAGGTGAAGGAAACGTGAATGTGGAGAGGATGTGAACAGTTCCCCATGTCCCTGGCCATGCCTGTCATCTGGGGCGGATCCTTGAAGAGGCCGCCTCAGGTCCCACCCCGAATGTTTTGGGGGAGGGCCTCTCGGACCTGGCTTGCGGGAGACCCGGCGACCACTGGAGGGCCCCCTATGAAGACCCTGGATCGGATGTGGATCCTGGCGGCACTCTTCGCCGTGACCATGACCCTTTGGGATACGCCCCTGGTGTACCCCCTCAAGGTCCTCGTGGTGTTCTTCCACGAGGCCAGCCACGGCTTGGCGGCCCTGGCGACGGGGGGGCAGATCGATTACATCCTTCTGGACTCCAACCTGGGGGGCTTGATGACCTCGACGGGAGGCTGGCCCCTGGTCATCCTTCCAGCCGGCTATCTGGGGAGCATGCTCTGGGGGGCCGTCCTGGTCCTGGGAGCCGCCTGGAGCTCCCGCCGAAAGCTGTTGTCTATTCTGCTGGGGGTCGTCCTGCTGGGAGTCACGCTGCTGTACGTGCGCTCGCTCTTCGGGTTCGCCAGCGGGCTTCTCTTCGGCGGCCTGCTCTGCCTGGCGGGGGCGCGTTTCAGCGAGGCCTTCAACGATCTGCTCTTGTCCTTCGTCGGGGTGACCAGCATGCTGTATGCACTTCTGGATATTCGCGAGGACCTGATCGTCCGGACCGTCGCCCAGAGCGACGCGGCCGTCTTTTCCCAGTATATTCCCCTGCCCCCGATGGTGTGGGGGGCAATCTGGGGCCTGCTGGCCCTGGTCGTGGCGGTCAAGGTGCTCTTCCTGGCCTCCGGCCCGCCCCCTTGGAGGAAGAAGCTTCAGCGGGCTGAAAGGGCCGCAGGCCTGGGTGGATGACCCTGACCCAGGCGCGACCTTGCACGAGGTCATGGGTTTAATACGCTGAGAACACGGCGAGGTCAGAGCCATGAAGTTGACAATGGGAGGGGATGGACATCGGCCCGTCTTTCTCGTGTTGACGGGCGACTTTGGCTTGGCTGCACGGCTTCAGGGGCGCTTCGCCGCTCGCCTGGGGGCTCGGGTTCTGTGGTGCGCCTCGCTGCGCGACGTGCGCGCCAACCTGGAGGTCGAGACACCTGTCGCCCTGCTGGTGGAGGTGTCCCGACGCAGCCAAAGGATGTTGCAGGTCCTGGAGGGGTTGGCCGGGCGCTACCCGGTCCTGGCCATCACCCGCCCCGACGACGAACCCCTCCGGCAACGTTGCCTGGCGGCTGGGGCGACGTGCGCAATCCCCCGCCTGGATTCCAACGAGGAACCACTGCTGGACGTGGCCGACGGATTGCTTTCGTCGCGGGCGCCCTGCTGCCCGATTTAGCCTTCCGGATCCGGGGCGTCCTGACGGATTCGGGCCTCGATTTCCTTCAGCAAGGTTTGGACCTCGGGGTCCTCGGCCAGGGCCTCACGAGCCTCGACAAAGGCCTGGCGGCTGGAGAAAGGGTTGAGCCCCTTCTCGATCATCAGGTCCTCCATCGCCTCATTCAGGGCGGAGTCCGACGAGCCCAGGGGAATCCTGGGCAGCACGTCCCGCATCAAGGCCAGCAGGCCCGCCCGGTCGGGTCTCTCGAGCGCCGGAAGGGCGGAGAGTTCGGCGAACCGGGCTGCCGACCAGAAGCGGGTGAAGGGGCCTTGAGGCACGCTCGCCTGGCGGGCCGACTCGAGGGTGGGGTGCTGCTGACCATCGCGGAAGAGTCGGATCTCTTCGGGCCCTGCCTGGGTGAACCAGACGATCTCGAAGGGCTCCATCCGGTCCGGCAGCGGGCCCAGAACCACTCGGCCCGGCACTTCCGGGGTTGGTTCGACCACCTCGGCGACGGGGGATTCCTCGCGATAGGGTTCGGGCATCCCCATCCCTGAGATCTCGGAGACCCACAGGGAGGGCGAGGCCAGGACGCGCTCCTGTTGTCCTCCCTGTGGGGCCACGAATTCCCCTTCCAGGGCTGCCAGGGCGGGTTGTGCCGTCCAGAGCGCGAGCAGGGCCATCAGTCCGATGAGAGAGCGGAGTCTGAACATCGAGTCACCTCCTGGGGCTGGGAGGCCTGGCAGGTTCCGGCCTGGGCTCACCTCGGCCCGGGGCCACTTCAGAGCATGCCTGGTCTGGATCCCGGAATATTCCCCTGGAGGGGTTCGACTGGGTCGGGTCGGCCCCTCCGGAACGAAATCGGGGACGTCGGAACCGCTCTGATTCGGGAAGGCCCAGGCGCCTGCCAAGATGACCCGCTCTCAGGGCCGGCTGTAGCTCTCCTTCTGGGAGTCCCTCCAGACCCGCGGTTCCCAGGAGCTGGTGACTTCGTTGCGGGATCTCCAGTTGTACCAGGTGACGGTGACCCGGTAGTAGCGCCCGAACTCGGCGTCGTCGCAGGGAAGCTCGACGTAGGAGTCATAGGTGCGGTACCAGGTGTTCTTCCAGGTTCGTCCGGGGCCGCCTTGTTCGGTGACTTCGATGCGCCGGACGGTGTACCTGGCGCCGTCCGATCTGAAGGGACGGGCCTGGATGGTCAGGCGCGTGCGCCGGATCGGGGCGGATTCACTTGAAGAGTCTCCCGAGATTGAGGAGAGGCTGATCAGGATGTCTCGGGATTGGCCTGGGGAGAGGCTCACGGTGCCTTTGGCGGTCCGGTAGCCCGAGAGGTAGACGGTGAGTCCGTGTTCGCCGGCAGGGAGTCCCGCGATCCGGAAGCCGCCGCGGTGGTCGGTTCGGGTCCTCTCCGAGCCGTCGATCTTGACGCTGGCTCCGTACAGAGCCTTTCCGTTTGAGTCCTGCACTCGGCCTGCCAGGACTCCACCTTCCCGGCCGGGATCCAGGCCCTCGGGAAGCCGGAAGGGAAGCTCGGCCCGCACCGGCATCAGGCCTGCCCCCAGCAGAGCCAGCAAGGTCAGGAGGATTCGACAGGCGTTCTTCAAGGCGTCCTCCCGGGGGGGGTGTGGTTGGAGGGGTGTGGTTGGAGGAGCGTGCGTCGTCCACAGGCCTCCGCCGTTGATTATAGGACGCCGCACTGAAACTTGCCAGAAAGGAGCCGAGCCATCCAAAAACTGCGCCGGCCCCGAGGGGCCGGCGCGTCAGTCGATGGGCCTCGGGAACTCAAGAGCCCGAGGTCAGCGAGGGCAGGCCTCTTTCGTCGTGCAGGCTTCGCCTGAAGTCGGGGCGCAGGGCTTGGCGTCCTGGCGATGAGGGCACGTGCACTGGGCGCAGGGCTTGCCGTCCTTGGCCTGGGGGCACGGGCACTTGCCGTCCTTGGCCTGAGGGCACGGGCACTTGCCGTCCTTGGCTTGGGGGCAGGGACACTTCGCGTCGTCCGCAGAGGCCTGGCTGGCGTGCTGCGGGCAGGTCGAACAGTCGGTCTTCTCGGCTTCCGCGATGGCGGGGAAGACCAGCAGGCCCAGTGCAAGAAGCACAAGCAGGCCCAGGATGAGTCTCTTCATGGTCTGACCTCCTCCTCGGTGGGGCCAGGCCTCGTCGTCGCAAGACCGGCCTTCGAGCCGCCTCGGTTCGACAACCCCAAGCCTGGTTCCTCGCACCGGGTTCCATCGAACCGCCATCCTGCTGGGGAGCCTGCCCCCGGCAGTCGGTTGCGGCGAGCTCGGGACTCGGGGCCCGGAGCGCCTACAACTCGGCGGCCAGTTGCGAGAGGGGCAGCAGGGCCGACACGACCAGCATTCCCACGACCAGGCCCATGAAGAGGATCAGCCCGGGCTCCAGCCAGCGCACCACGGCGGTGCGCCTTCGAGCCAGCTCGCGTTCGTAGAACCCCGCCGCCGAGACCAGCATGGGCTCCAGGTCTCCGGTGCGCTCGCCGGTGCGCAGGAATTGCGTCAGAAGCGGTGGGACCAGCCAGACCCGGCCCATGGCCACCGCCAGGCCGTCGCCTCTCTCCACGGCCTTCTCGACACTGCGGAGTTCGCGGTTGAGATATTGGTTGTCGATCACCTCGCGGCTCATAAGCAAGGCGCGGACCAGGGGCACGCCGGCGCCGTACAGCAGTCCCAGGGTGCGCGCCCAGCGGGACATCAGGCCCGAGCGGACCAGGGCGCCCAGCAAGGGCAGGTCCAGCTTCCACCGGTCCAAGGCAATCCGGGGCAGAGAACGCCAGAGCAGCAACCCCACCACGCCCAGACCCAGCAGCGCGGGCAGGCCCCAGGCCCGCAGCCCCGCCCCCAGATCCACCATCAGCCGGGTCATGGTCGGCAGATCCCGGCCCATCGAGGCATACATCTCCTGGACCACCGGCGTCAGGAAGACCAGCAGCGCCACCAGCAGGGCCACCGACATGGCGACCAGCACCACCGGATAGGTCAGGGCTGATTGCAGGGCCCGGCGGTGCTCGAGCTCCTCCTGCAGGAAGTTGGCGTAGCGGTCCAGGATCATGGCAGGCTGGCCTGCTTCCTCGCCTGCCGCCACCATGCGGACCAGCATGGGGGGAAAGGTGTCGTCCTCGGCCATGGCCTCGGAGAGAGCCTGACCTTCGCGAAGGCACACGCGGACCCGCGCCAGGGCCCGGCGCAACCGGGCATTCTCGGCCGTCTCGGCCAGCGACTCCAGGGCCTCGTCCGTGGGAATTCCAGATTTCAGCAGGGCCGCGAGTTGCAGGATCGTGTGGGCCAGATCCTCGCTGCCGGCCTGGCGGGTCCCCCCTGCCAGGTCCTCGTCCAGGAGGAGGGGGAAGAGGTCGCGTTGGCGCAACTTCTGGTGGGCCTGCGAGCGGGAGGCCGCAGCCACCATTCCCTGGACGGGCTTCCCCTTCAGGTCGCTGGCCTGGTACTGGTAGAGGGGCATGGGCGCTCCTTCCTACAGGCGGGCGGCCCGCAGGGCCTCCTGGACGGTCGTCAGACCTGCGGCCACCTTGATCGCTGCGTCCTCCATCAAGGTGCGCATGCCATGTTCCCGGGCCAGCTTGCCCAGGGTCCGCGAGTCCTCCGAGCGGGCGATGCGGCTGCGCAACTCCTCGTCCACCGCCATGATCTCGTAGATCCCGCTGCGCCCCTTGTAGCCGGTCTGCATGCACTTCTCGCAGCCCACGGCCTCAAAGAACCGACCGCCCCCGGGCAATTCGTCCAGACCCAGCCGGCGCAGTTCATTGGGCGTCGGCTGATAGGGATTCTTGCAGTGGTCGCAGAGCCGTCGGACCAGGCGTTGGGCCATGGCCCCCAGAAGCGAAGACGACAGCAGGTAGGGAGGGACTCCCAGGTCCAGCAGGCGGGTTGCCGCGGTGGGGGCATCGTTGGTGTGCAGGGTGGA
>DIWH01000016.1:26157-119021 GCA_002423485.1 Candidatus Xenobium occultum
GCCGGCGATCTGATACTCGACGGGGTCTTCGATGGTCAGGATGTTGCGTTCGGGCGACTTGATCTGGTCCAGGATGGCATACAGAGTGGTGGTCTTGCCCGAGCCCGTGGGTCCCGTGATCAGGAAAAGGCCATAGGGGTTGGAGACCAGGTCGGTCACCTGTTCGCGGTCCGGGGCATCCAGGCCCAACTGCTCCAGATTGTAGAGTTGGAGGTCCTTCTCCAGCAGGCGCAGCACCACCCTCTCGCCGTGCAGGGTCGGCACCACCGACATGCGCACGTCCAGGTGGCGTTCGCCCGAGTGCACGTGAAGGCGCCCGTCCTGGGGACGGCGGGTCTCGGCCAGATCCAGCCGAGCCATCACCTTCAGCCGAGCCACCACCTGGGGGTGTCGTGAGCGGGGCATCTCGTGAACCTGGTACAGGGTGCCGTCCACCCGCATCCGGACGACGGTGCGGTCCTCGTAGGGCTCGAAGTGGATGTCGGAGGTGCGGGTCTCCATGGCCCGCAGGAAGAGGGCGTTGAGTTGACGGACCACGGGGGCGTCGGTGGCATCGGCCAGCAGGTTGCCGCTGACGTCCAGGTCGACCTCGGCGCCTTCGCCCTCCTCGGCCTCGCCCAGACGCTCCCCTTCCACCATCAGCCGGCGCAGCCCCTGCTCGAGCTCTTCGGTGCCCATCAGGACGGGGCGGACATCCTTGCGCAGCGTCAGCCGGATGTCTTCAAGCAGTTGCCGGGGGGTGCCTGAGTGGATGCCCACGGTCAGGAGATCCGGGGCCTCCTCCAGGGGCAACAGGCGGTGGCGCTGCCAGAACTCCAGGGGGATGGTGGTGGAGGGCATCGGCGGACTCAGCGGTCGCCGGCGCCGTGGGCCGGCAGTTCGGGCAGTTCCAGCAGCCAGGGGTTGGGAAGGCGCGCCGCGTCACGGTCCTGGAATCGGGCCAGCACGTCGAAGCGGAACACCCCTGGCAGGTTCGGGAAGGTGTAGCGCGGTAGTTGGACCTGTCGCTCCTCGCCCACGCCCAGCGTCAGGGGCAGGCTCTCCAGGGTCTCCTTCTGGCCGTCGGGACGCTCCACGGTGCCGGTCAGGACCAGCTCCAGGGGTCGGGATTCCTGGTTGCGCACCGTGACGAAGGGCCGGCTCGAGTGCCCTGGTCCCACATCCTGGGGAAAACCGAAGTCCTGCAGGCAGAGACCGGGAAGCGCCGGGTTCGAGCCCACCGTCGTCTGGGTCGGACGGGTCTCGCGGTCTTCGGGTTGCTGGTCTCCGGGGTTGCCCTCGCTCTCGACATAGGGGGCGAAGGGTTGGTCCAGTCGGCCCAGCTCCTTGTCGGAATCCACGATCTGGGGGGTGATCGAGATGAAGACGGTGGTCTTCTGTTCGTCGGTGCTCTTCTGCCGGAAGAGCCCGCCCAGAAGGGGCAGGTCCTTGAGGATCGGCACGCCTCGAACGGCGTCGACGGTGCGCTTGGAGATCAGGCCCCCGATCAGCAGCGTCTCACCGTTGCCCACGGTCACGGTGGTCTTGACGTTGCGGTTGGAGACGATGGGGGCCGAGAAGCCGACCCCAGCCATCTCCTGTTGCAGGTAGTCGGTGACCTCCTGGATCTCCTGGTCGATGTCCATCCGGATCTTGCCGCTCTGGTTGACGTGCGGGGTGACCTGCAGTTTGATCCCCACCTCGCGATAGTCGAAGGTGACCAGGGGCTGTCCGAAGGCGTCCAGGCGCCCGCCGGTGGCAAAGGGCACCACCTGGCCGACGTTCATGATCGCCTCCTTGTTGTCCTGGGTCAGGACCCGGGGAGCGGAGATCAGGTTGAAGTCCGAGTTGTCCTGCAGGGCCGAGAGGAAGGCGAAGAATTCCGGCACCTGGATGTCCTGGCCGGCGACCCGGATGGTTCGGGTGTTGGGCCCGACGGCGCCCACCACGAAGTGACCGCCCGCCAGGTAGCTCAGCAGGCCTTCCTCGGTCAGGCCGCCCCGGAAGGAGCCGACCACGCCGCCCGAGGTCATGGCCTGCCAGTTGACCCCCACGTCGCGTACGCGGCGCAGCGAGACCTCGGCCACCACGGCCGAGATCTGGACCTGGCGGCGCTCCAGGTCCAGCCGGGCGATCACCGCTCGCAGGCCCTCGTACTCCGAGGGAGACACGAAGAGGACCAGCGAGTTGGTCTCGGGATCCGCCGACACCTTCGAAGAGACGAAGCCGACGGTCCGTGGGGCCGGCACGATCCCCGTGGCGTCGGGGAAGGGTGAGGGGCTGGAGGCCGGGCCCGGGACCATGGGCTGGTCCAGGGCCGCGGAGTTGGCGCTGAGGCTGCCCGCGTTGGGCGGCGGCGCGGGGATCGAGGCCAGGGGCACCTTGTTCTCCTGCTCTCGGGTCAGTCGCTGCTTCTCCTGGAGCATCTCCGACAGGATCTTGGCCACATCCTCGGCCTGGGCGAACTGAAGGTTGTAGACGTAGAAGCGGGGTGGCTCGATCTTCATGGGGGCCGCGGCGGGGATGTCCAGGCGCTCCAGGAGGCGTTTGGTGTCCTGGATCTGCTGGGCGCTTCCCAGGATGACGACGGCGTTGGCCGGTCCGAAAGCCATGAACTTCGTGTCCTGGCTTCCCTGGAACATCTGCTGGAGGATCGGCACCAGCTTCTCGGCTTCCGCGTGCTTGGGGAAGACCACCGAGGTGTGCGTGGTGGGGTGGAGCTGATCCAGGGCGCGCACGACCTCGGCGATCCGCGACACGACCGCGGCCCGCTCGGCCACGATCAGGGCGCGGCCCTCCTTGTAGGGCACCAGGATCCCCGCATCCGAGATCAGGGGGCGCACCGAGTTCTGGAGGACGTCCGGGTTGGCGTGGCGCAGGATCAGGATGGCCATCACCAGCTCCTCTCCTGGTGCCGCGGCGGTCCCCGGAGCCAGCACCCGGCTGGTGCGGCGGGCCTCCAGCACAGGCAGGACGTGGACGTAGTCTCCCCGGTCGGCCACGGTGAAGCCGTAACGCTGAAGGGCCGTCTTGAAGATGTCCCAGGCCTCGGAGGGCGTGACCTCGCGCGAAGAGAGCACGGTCACCCGGCCCTGGACCCGGTCGTCCAGGACCAGGTTGCGCCCCGTCAGCTCGGCCATCATCCGGGCCAGGACCCGGATGTCGATGTTCTCGAAGTTCAGCAGGACGCGTCCGCGCCGCAGGGCTTCGGTAATCCGGGTGTTCATGAGGGGTCCGTCCGGGGGTGGCGCCGGAGCCTGGGCCCGGGCCACCCCGAGGGGAAGCAGCAGGGCGGTCAGCATGGCTGCCGTCAGGATCTTCAGTGCTCTCACGTACTCGCTCCCTGGGCCAGGCTCCACTCGGGCCGGCCCCATGTTCCGCCGACCCGGACCGTGTGGTTCCCTAATGGGCCGGCGTCGATCTGCAGGACCCCGTTCAGGCCGGGTGAACCTCCGCCCGGTCTGGTGCGCAGGTTCACCTTGCCCCTGCCCGAGACCCCCTCGCCAAAGAGGCTGATTTCGCTGGTCACGTCGTTGGCCGGGGGGCCGTTCCCCGGAACTGGCCGAACGGCCACCTTGGCGCCGACCTCCAGGGAGGGCACCGGGATCGGCAGGACTCCCGACATGTCGGGCAGGGTCATCCGAAGCTCGCCGTCGCCCTCCCGGGAAGTCAGGTCGTAGGCCAGGTCTCCCGTCAGTTTCACGGTCCCCAGGTCTCGGGAGCCCGTGTCGACCTGAAGGTCCTCTGCGTGCAGGGTCAATTTGCTGCCCTGGAGGTGGGCGTTGGCCTGCCCGGCCAGCCGGGTCTGCCTCAGCGTCGCCGAGAGGCCGTTCCAGGCGGGCCGGAAGCGGGCCCGGTCCGCCTGGAACGTAGCCCCGGAGGCCATTCGCACCGAGAAGCCTCGCAGGTGCACCCCCGTGGGGCCGGCCTCGGCCTCTTCCCAGGCCAGGTCCGCTCCGGTCGAGGCTTCCAGGCGTCCCACGGCCTGCTCGAAGAGAGCCTGGTAGGGAAAGCGCAGGGCCAGGAAGGTCAGGAAGATCAGCAACCACAGCAGCCCGGTGGCCAAGGTCCTCATGAAGGCACCTCCACCATCATCTCCAGATCCCAGCGCCCGTCGCCGTCCCGGTCCTCGAGCTTCAGGCTCTTGACCACCAGGTCCACCTGCACCAGGCGGGTCAGGAAGGCCGAGACCTGCTCGGCGCGCAGGGCCCGCAGCTTGACCTGGGCGCCCCGGCCTTCGCCATAGGGATTGTTGAAGTCCAGATGGTTCTCCAGCTCGCTCAGGGCATTCTGGGAAATCCAACTGCTGGTGTTGGGGGTCGGAGGGGGGAGGTCCCGGCGTGTTCCGGAGTACCCCTCCAAGGCACGGGTCAGCGCCCCACGCTGGGTTTCGAATCGGGCGGTGGCCTGCTTCAGGCGATTCAGGTCGCCCACGCGCGGGGCGGCATAGGCCGACAGCCAGATCAGGCCCAGGAGGGCCACGCCTGCCAGCCAGGCGATCTGTCGAGTGGGGTTCATGGCTCGCGCACCCGGCCTTCCAGTCGGAAGCGGGTCTGCCCGCCGGCTGCGGCCCGGTTCTCGACCAGCTCAGGCTTGTCCAACACCGCCCCCAGCGAGCTTCGGAAGGCCTCGGCCTGCTGGGCCGAGCCAGCCTGGCCCTCCAGCGTCAGCACCCCTTCTTCGAAGCCCACGGCACGGATTTCCAGGCCCGACTGGTCCTGCAGGGGGCCGGCCAGTCGACCCAGGGTGGTCAGGAGCAGGGCCGGGGAACGTCGGCCCGCCTCCTGGTTGGCCTCCACCTGGCGCGAGAGGGTCGCCAGCAACTCCTCGCTCGGCAATTGGGCCAGGCTCGGAGCATGCTGGCGCACGGCAACCTGCAGCACCTCGGTCTGCTGGGCGCTTCGCCGGGCCAGGGTGGCGTGGCGCAGCTCCAGGTCCACGCTGGCCACCACCAGCAGGGCCACCAACCAGATCAGGGACCAGGGGCGCATGCCCGTCTCGGGGCGAGCCGCCGGCTGCAGGCGGATCCGTGGGCGTCCGGGGCGGGCCGCCAGCGCTGCCCCCCAGGCCGCCACGTCCCGAAAGGGAGACAGGGAGGTCGGAACCGGGAAGGGCGTCGCGGGAAGGCCCAGACGGTCTGCCAGGGCCTCACGCAGCCCCGGCATCTGGGCTCCTCCTCCGCAGACCAGCAGGGCCTCGAAGGGCACGGGCCGGGGCAGCAGGGCCTCCTCCAGCAGGGTCGCCAGCCATTCCTGACACTCGGGCAGATCCAGACCCTGTTCCTTCTTCAGGTCCTCGGCCGCCTCCGGAGTCAGGTCTCTGGCTGCGGCCAGGCGGCCATCCAGGGCATCTCCCCCGCGGAACGAGACCCGCACCCATTCCAGGGCCCCGTCCTTCAGGGCGCACATGGTGGTCCGGGAGGCTCCGAAGTCCAGCACCAGGGCATCCTCGAACCCGCAGGCCTGGGCGGCCCTGAGGTAGGAGAGGGGTTCGCCGTCCAGTCGGGCCCGTTCGCCCGAACGCTGGCGCACCTCTTCCAGGTGGCTGCGCATGGCCACCAGGACGCTGGCCACGTCGTCTCCGTCGGTCCAATCCCAGACCGCTTCCTCCAGGGGGAAGGGCAGCGAGCAGCTCAGCTCCTCGCGCACGACGCGGCTACGGATCTCCCGGCCCGTGGGAGGCACGTTCAAGCGCCGGAAGGTCAGCAAGTCCGAAGGGACGTTGGCGATCAACGGACCGTGCCCCGGGGGACGCTGGCCTTCAGGGCGGGCCGATCCCCAAGGGAGCCCGACCGAGACGGAGCGGCTGCCCGTCGCGGCCAGATCCAAGCCGGTGGCGCGGAACATCAGGGCTTTCCTGTCCTCCCTTCGTGCGGTCTTGGCGCTTCCCGGACCTAGGAACCCAGACGGAAACCCCTCGGTCGCCTCGCCNNTCGGTCGAGGTTTCCGACCGGGCCCCTGGGGGCTCGGGGAACCAGGCCGGGTTCTTCCCCAGGGGCCTCTGGACCTGCGAGATTCGGCTACTGGACTTCCCACCACAGCACCCGCATGGGACCTTGGCCGCGCCGGACCACGGCCTTCAGGGTCAGGCTTCCCGGGGGATGGTCGACCGTGGCTCGGATTTCGAAGGTGTCCGAATGGTAGCCCAGCACCTTCTCCAGACGGAAGGCCAGGTCCGCGTCCACTCCGGGCACCCGGCGCAGGTCGTCCCCGCTGGCGAAGGCTTCCTGCTGTCGGCGGCGGAGGATCTCGTCGACTGCCACCTGCCCCAGGTCGGGGTCCAGGCTCGACAGCAGCTCCGCGGGAGCCGTGTTGATGTTGGTCTTGCCGTTGGAGTGCAGGCTGAGCCAGTCCGACCACTCGCTGGAGGCCCCAGAACCCAGGGTCTCGGGGCCGGGGACGACCAGCCGGATCTCGTCGGAGGCTTGAGCCTCTTCCAGACCCTCCAGTTGCGGGGGAGGGGGGCGCTTGGGCGCCGCCAGGGCCGGGGCCTGGCTCCAGGCGGGAAGGACCTTCAGCTCGGCCAGCGAGTCCAGGGGCCCATCTTTGACGGGGTGCTGGCCGTAATCGCCCAGCTCGGCCCCGCGTGGTCGGCGGATGGGGTCGGGGTCGACCCAGTCGAGGAGTTGTTGGACCGCGGCGGGGGGGTCGGGCAGTGCGGCGCGTCGGAGCAGCCGCTCCAGGGCTTGGGCCAGAAGCTGCCCGGACTCGTCGTCGGGTGAGGCCTGCAGGCGGCCCAGGGGGAAGCGGCTCTCTTCATCCACCAGCCGCAGGGTCACCAGGCGGCCTTCCCACTCCAGGTTCACCTCACCCACGGCCCAGGGATCCTGGGGGCCGTCGGTGTCGTTGTCGTCCGCTCGCAGCACCTCCAGGCCCAGTTCGATGGCCGAGCGGGCCACCAGGTAGTTGCCCTCGCGGGCGACCGCGTGGTCCATCAGGCGCTGGGCCTCCAGGCCCGAATCGGTCAACCCGGCGCAGACCGCCAGGGCCACCAGCAGGGTTGCCAGGACGGCCAGGATCACCATCTCCCGGCCTCGACCCCGGGCACGACCTCGGCCTGAAGCAGGGTCCCCGACTCCAGGATCAGGGTGAAGCGGACCCGGCCGGGCCTCTCGAGACTTTCCCACTCCCGCTGCCAGGTCTGCCCGTCGGCCGAAAACTCCAGGCGCAGGCCGACCACCTCGCGGCAGACCACTCGCCAGGGAGCTTCGGGGTCCTCCTCGGGAGGACGCAGCCCCGCGGGGTCCGCCCAGGGGTACTGACGGTAGGCCAGGGCCGGGCGGCCCGTCTCAGAGTCGACCAGAATCCGGTAGCCCACCTCCGCCGCTCCGTTTCCGCGCTCCAGCCGGTTGCTGCGAAAGAGGAGGATCTCCTGGTCGGGTTCCTGGGTCCGTCGGCCCAGCAGGGCCAGGGTTCCCAGGGTTCGGACCCGTCGCGGTCCGGCGCGCGTCTCGGCCTGGAGTCCGGTCGAGGCCTCTGCTGGCGCCGGGTCGGCGGAGTCCTCCTGGGCCGGAGTGAAGAGCCCCCGCAACTGCCAGCGCAACTGCTCGGAGATCCGGACCACGCGGGCCCGGCCTTCTGCGGCCCGGTTGGCGGCCCGTGCGGTCCGGCTCAGGTGAAGCGTGGCCGAAGAGACCAGGGCGTAGACCAGCGTCGCCAGGGCCAGGGCCGTCAGGATCTCCAGCAGGGTAAAGCCTCGGGGGGCCCTCACCGGTCGAGCCCCGAGTCGGCCTGGCGGGCTCCGGGGTCTTCGTGGCGGGCCCTCAGGCGGTAGGCCGCCAGCACCACCGAGGTTCCGGGGCGCGACCCCAGGACTTCCAGATGGAGCTGCTCCAGGCGAGGGTCAGCCGGGACGGGGGTGATCCGAAGTCTCCAGTCCAAGCCCTGCTCGCTCCCCGACTCCTCTCCGCGGAAGCGCTGGTCGGCAGCCTTCTCCAAGACCCGGCTGGCGGTCAGCAGGGCCTGGTAGCGGGGCTCGATCCGGGCGATTCTCAGCGTCTGGACTCCCGCGGCCGTCAGCAACGTTCCCAGGACCATTGCCGCCAGGGCCAGGGCCAGGAGGACCTCCAGGAGCGTGAATCCTCCCGTCGGGCGGCCGATGGCTCGGGGGATCAGCGTGCCTCGCGCGCCTGGATGGCGGCCCACAGATCTTCCTGGCCAGTCATGTCGATGGCGAAGCGCCGGACGATTCCGGCCCAGGTGTCGCCTTCGCCGTGACGCTCGAGGATGACCGCAAGATCCAGGCCGCTGGACCGGGCCAGGGCCAGGGCGATGGCCTTCTCGGCCAGCTCCAGATCCTCTGCGTCCAGGCGGGCCCGCTCGCTTGGAGTCTCCTGGTAGGTCCAGCCCAGCAGGGGGCGCAGGGCTGTCTTCTGGGTGGTGGGCAGGTGCTCCAGATCGTAGCGGAGAGGGAGCAGGCGGGGGAAGCAGGTGCGCCGGTGAGCAGAGAGGACCGTGTGGGGCGGGACTCCGGTCAGGGCGGGATAGACGGCTGCCAGGGGGCCCTGGGTGAGGACCTGCGGGCTCATCCCGAACAGGCTGGCCACGTCCGCCCACTCGATCACCTGGCCCAGGCGGGTTTCCAGCAGCGTCTCCAGGGGGAAGGGCTTGAACTTCGCCAGGGTGGCCGCGATCAACCAGTCCGCGGTGAGGAGGGTCCGGCCCGCGGGCAGCCTCAACCACTCCTCCGGGACCTCGTTGGGATTGTCCAGGACCCGCCGGATGTTCTCCACCTCTTCGGGTCTCAGGTCGAAGCGCTCCACCGCCACCGGATCGGGGATCGTCGGAGAGAAGGCGGGCAGGCGCAGGCGCTCGGCCAGTCCCGGACGCACGTCGGGCAGGAAGTGAAGCGGCGAGGGGACAGGCTGGTCGATCCCGCTGCTCATCAGGTCGCGGATCGCCCCGGGGAGCCGGTCGGCATCCACCTCCACCTGGCGGGCCACTTCAGGCCAGAGGTGGCGCTGTCGCTGCTCCAGGACCTCGTTGAGGGAAGCCCCTCGGCCGACCAGGGCCAAGGCCACCAGGGTGTCGCCGTATCCGTACCCGGCCAGCAGCATTTCCTGGGGAACCCGGCTGGGGATCTGGTAGGCATAGGCCAGCCAGTGGGAGGCCAGTCGCAGGTCGGCCACCGCCACGCGGCGCCGGAGTTCGATTTGCCGGGAGTCGACCTCGGCCTGGCAGGCCTGCGGCAGAAGGGCCCCCAGGGCCAGGGTGACGAGAAGGAGGATTCGGAGCAGTGTTGGCATGGCGATGCTTCCCTGCGTTCCGCGTCCTGGGCATCTCCTCCTCCCCGGAACTCCCGGCTGGCAAATCGAGCGGAGGATTCCCGGTCGGCCTGGGCAGGGTTGGCCCGGAACGAGCGGAACCTTCCCGCCATGGCTGAGCTTGCGCGCCGCGCGCACCCGTTTGCTGGTCTGGTCGGCTGGCTGGCCCTGGTCGGTTCGGCCTTTCTGGCTGCCGATCTGGTCAGCGCCAGCCTGGAGCGCCATCTGCAGGCGCCCCCTCGCCCCTTCGAGGCCGTTCAGCCCGCCCCCCGATCCGCACCCCCACCCCGCTCGCTGAGCGGAGTTCATGCGGTCCTGCGCCAGCCCCGAGGGCAGGCTCCGGTGAGCTCAGGGTCTCTCTCCGGAGGGCTCCCGGCTTCCGGGGGGACGAGCCTTCCCGCGGCGGGTGGGCTTCAGGGGGTCAGCCTGAAGGGGACCCTGGTGGCCGGCGAGACCAGCGTGGCCCTCCTGGAGGCCGCCGGAGCCACCATGGCGGTGGGAATCGGGCAGGAGGTCTCGGGTTACCGGGTGACGCGGATCGAACCCACCTGGGTGGGACTGACCCGGGGATCCCAGGACTTCATGCTGGAGCTGGAGTCCATGAAGCCGCAAGAGTCGGCCTCAGGAGCCTCGCCGTTGCGACGGGGTGACCCGACCGCGCAGCCCCTGGTCTCGGGCGGAGGGGCGGCCCCCGAGGGTCAGGTCGCCAGCGGTCGCTTGAGTCTGGACGAGATCCGCGCCCAACTGGACAACCCCTCCAGGATGGCCCAGGAGGTCCGGGTGGTCCCCAAGGCCCGAGACGGTCAGACCTATGGCGTCATGTTGGAGTTTCGCAAGGCCGACAACCTGATGGCTCGTCTGGGTTTGCAGCACTCCGACGTGCTGTTGGCGGTCAACGGCAGCGCCATCCGCGGAGCCGAGGACCTCTACCGGGCCTACATGACCTTGCGCAACGCCGAGGCCTTGGAGTTCCAGGTGGAGCGGGGCCAGCAACAGACCACCGTGCGCTACGAGCTGGCGCGCTAGCGATGGCCGGGTTCCTGCGCGAGCCTCCCCTGGGGGTGGGTCTGACGGCGGGGGTGCTGGTGGTCCTCAGCGTTTTTTTGGGGGGTGACCTGCTCTCGGTCCTGGTCGGGTACCAGGCCGAGGTTCCTCCCCCACCCCTGACCCGTGAGGCCGGCGGGAACGAGGAAGGGCTTGCGGACAGCCCCTTGAGTCCGAGCCTGGCCGTCCTCCTGCGCCGTCAGCCTCGGCTTGCTCCTTCCAGGGAGGGTGGCCTGGGGCGCGACCCGGAGACCGAAGTGGAACCGACCTTGGGCAAGGTGCCCCCGGAAGTCGAGCTTCAGGGAGTCATGGTCGGAGGTGGGGTCGGGGTCGCGGTCCTCCGGGTAGAGGGTCAGGACCATACGGTCGGCCTGGGCGAATCTGCCGGAGCCTGGAAGGTCGTGGAGATTCACCCCGACCACGTGGTGCTTGGCCGCGACGGGCAACTGCATTCCCTGGCTCTCTCCGGGGCTCCGGTCTCACAACCCCTGGGCCAGGGACCGCCCGTCCTGCCGCCTCCTGACCAGGTCCCCCTGCCTCCCGCTCCGCTCCCGGTCGGGCCTGAACCCACCGAATTCCTCGAGACGGTCGACCCGGACCGGGCCATCGACTCGACACCGTCTGCCCGAAGTGGACCCCGTGAGCGCCTGGAAGTCGAGGCCTTCCTGGAGCAGGGGGCAGCGCTGGCTCGGGACGTGCGCGGCGTGACGGTTCCTGGCCAGGGCCGAGGGGTCCGGCTGGAGTTCCGCAATCCCTCCAATGCCCTGGCCACCTTGGGACTGAAGGACGGAGACGTCATACTGTCCTTGAACGGGGAGCCCATTCGAACCACCGAAGAGCTGTACAACTCGTGGCTGGTTCTGCGCGACACCGCTCACGTCGAGTTCGAGGTGCTGCGCTCGGGCAAGCCCCTTCAGGTTCGTCACGACTTCGCCGACGAGGGCTGAAGGCCCAGGAACCCAGCCGGAAACCCCGACCGGGCCCCTAGGAACCCAGACGGAAACCCCTCGGTCGCCTCGCCGGGTCTTTTCCGCCCCCGCTGTGTCGCAAAAAGTCTCATTTGCCTCAAGCAAACCGCAACTTTTTGCTCCTGGCGGGGACAAAAAATCCCTCGGCGATGCTCGGTCGAGGTTTCCGACCGGGCCCCTAGGGCCTTCGGGCCAGGGCCGGAGTGGTGGCCACATGCGCGACGATCCGGCGGTGGTTGTCCGAGAGGGTGATTTCCCGGGGGATGGGGTGGGCCATCTGGTTCCCGGCAGCCTGCATGGTGGCCGGACACACCAGGATCTCTCCCGTGGTGGTGGCGCTCAGGAGGTCGCAGGCCACTTCGATTGGCCCGCCCAGGATCAGGTGCTCCCGGCGGTCGATGGGGCCCATCAGTCCCGAGATTGCCTCGCCCGTGGCGATGGCGGCTGCGGTGCCCACCAGAGGTTCCTCGACGGAGTGCCCCTGCTCGGCAGCCACCGCATCCATCGCCTTGCGGGCGCAGCGCAGGGCGTCGCCCGGGTCGCACGAGCCGCTCAGGCCAAAGAGGGCCATGACCCGGGTTCCCATGATCCGGCTGAGGACGCCTCCCGTGTCCTTGATGGCCCGGTTCACCTGGTCGAAGTAGAGGTCGACGATTCGGGAGACCTCGTCCCCCGGGCGATCCATCAAGCTGCTGGTCCCTCGCAGATCCATCAAGAGCACCGAGACGTAGACGTGCCCGGTGGCGTTCTGCTCGATCGAGGCGGAGGTCTGGTGGTGCAGAAGTCGGGCCCACTCGGCGCGATCGACCCGTGCCAGCAGGTCCAGCGAGCGCTTCTCCATGTCGTGCAGGCGCAACTGTCGCGCCAGGTGGACGGCCTCGCCATAGTGGTGGACGCATCGGTCCAGGACGCCCCATTCCTCGTAGAGCTGGGCCAGTTCCAGAGTGCACAGGACCGTGTAGAAGCCGGGCACCGTCGAGAGCTCGGCCAGGCTGGCCTCCAGCTCGTCGGCGGCCTCCTTGATCCGGCCCTCGCGGCGCATGACCATGCCCTCCAGCATCTGCGCGAGGCCCTTCTCCAGGGGACGGCCCGTCCGGTTCGAGGCCGCCTTCAGGGACTCCACGGCCTCGCGGGCCTGGGTCACCTTGCCTTGCTCGACGAAGGACAGGACCACCTGTAGCAGCGTGGTGCTCAGCCCCTGGTGGTCGTTGAGGCGCGAGAAGAGCCCACGGGCTTCCTCCAGGCTCTGTTCGCTGCGATCGTAGTTCCCCAGCAGGCGTTGGATGCGGCCCACGTTCTTCAGGGCGTGGGCCCGGGAGGTGAGGTTTCCCGTGGAGGTGGCGATGTGAAGGTCCGTCTCATAGAAGTCGGCGGCCTGGGAGTAGCGACCTTCGGTGACCAGGATGTCGCCGATCCGCGAGTGGACCTCCGCCTCTTCGAAGGGGAACCGGCCCTCGCCGCACTGCACCCGCGCCTCCTCGAAGAAGAGCAGGGCATTGGTATACTCCCGGGCGGCGTAGTAGGCCCGGCCCAGGCTGATGCTGGAGCGGATGATCCCGTAGGCGGAGCGGACCTCCTGGGAGACCCGCAGGGATTCGCGCAACTGCTCGCTGGCCTTCTCGAGCTGGCCCATGCGGCTGAAGACCTGCCCCCGCCCCCGCAGGCTGCGGGCCATCGACAGCGGGAACTGGATGTGGGTCGCCACCGTGAAGGAGCGGTTGAAGCAGGCCTCAGCCTGATCGAGCTCGCCTGCTTTGAGAAGGGCCTGCCCTTGACTGGCGTAGATTTCGGCCATGAAGGCCAGATCGACCCGGTGCGGTGGCTCGCCTTTGAGGCGCTCCAGGGCACGCTCCAGGGCCTTCAGGGCGCCTGTGGTCTGCCCCTGGGCCGTCAGGATCTCGCCGCGCATGTAGCCGCGGAACGACTCCAGGCGTTTGCGGGTGCGCGAGTTGGAGGCCTCCAGGTCCAGGCGATCCAGGGCCTCGGAGGCCTTCGACAGTTCGGATTCCTCGAAGAGGACCCGCACCTCGAAGAAGTCCGCCAGTTGCTCCAGGTCGGGGAAGCGGCCTCGAAACCGGGTCTTCATGTGAGCCAGGGTGTGTCGGGCTCCGCGCAGCTTGTGCAGTTGCACGCGGGTCCCCGCCAGCCACAGCAAGGACAGCGCCACTTCCCGGTCGGGAAGGTTGCTGCCCTGGCCGACCCGGCGTTCGAAGTGGATCTGGGCGGTGTCCAAAGCCGCCATTTCCGCATTCTCCGGGTCCAGGACGTCTCCGATCAGGGCCAGCAGGGGCTCGTTGAGATCCGTCATGATCCGCCTTCCTCCGAGGATTCCCTGGGGCTCCGGGGAGGACCCGCAGAGCCAGGGGCATCGATCGGCCTGGTCTTCTGCGGTTTCTCCCAGGAATGGCAACATCCTGTTCATTTTTTGGAAACATTTCGGCAAGCTGGCGGTGCGGAGACGCTCATTAGGCTGGTCTTGAGCCCCTGCTGCAGGGGCAGGGGGCCCGGACGCAGGAGTCGGGCCTCGCAGGCCAAGGGAGTTGCATCCATGAATGACGTCGAGATCCGCCGGGTCACACTCTTCTCCGGGGACGGTTTCGGTCGCGCCGGGGTCACCTTCAGGATGGGTCCAGTCCTGGTCCGGGGGGCCAAGGTCTTCGAGAAGGACGGGAATCGCTGGCTCTCCATGCCGGGACGCAAGAATGGCAGCGGCGAGTGGATCGACACGGTCTTCATCGAGGACCGGGAAGCGCGGGATCGCTTGGAACACATGGTCTTGCGGGAATACGACAGGCAGATGAATGCTCCGCAGGAAGAGTTCGAGTCCGTCCCAGCGTTGAGCTAGGAGCCCAGCCGGAAACCCCTCGGTCGGGGTTTCCGACCGAGCCCCTGGGAGCCCAGCCGGATTCGGGCGGGCGACGCCGGGTCTCATGCCTGATTTCCCAGATGTCCTATGGGGAATCAGGCTTCTGGCTTTGGGACTCTCCCGCCGGGCGGGTTCCCTCTGGGGGATCTTGACAAGAACTGTCGGGATTTGACATGATGCCCCGGCGGGCCCTTCAGGCCTGCACCAGAACCTGCGGAGGAGGCGCCGGCCCGAGATGATGAAGTTGTCCACGCGAAGTTCCTATGGCCTGCGCGCCGCCCTGACCCTGGCCCTCCACCACGGGGAGCCCCCTCGACCCGCGGCCGTGCTGGCCGAAGGGAACCAGATTCCCCGCCGCTACCTCGAGCAGATCCTGAACCGTCTGCGCCGGGCCGAACTGGTCACAGCCAGTCGGGGACCCGGGGGAGGCTACGGCCTGGCCCGCGACCCTGGGCGGATCACGGTCGGCGACATCGTGCGGGCCGTGGAGGGGGACCTCGAGCCGGTCCTCTGTGCCTTTCCCGAGCTCAAGGCCCAGGGGGTCTGCGCCGGGGAGAAGTGCTTCTGCCAGGGCTTCTGCCAGGAGATGGAGCGCACCCTGACCCGCATCCTGGACGGCACCACCCTGGCCGACCTCCGGGCCAGGGCCTTGAAGTGTCGAGAGGATTCGACCTGCACCTGTCAGGGAATGGAAATCCTGTCCGGAGCCGATTCCCTGGATTCCGCCCACTGATACCGTGAACGAGGAGACATCCATGTCCGATCCCCTTCTGAAGATCGAGAACCTGCACGTTGCCGTCGAGGGCAAGCAGATCCTGCGGGGTTTGAACCTGACCGTCCGGCCGGGCGAGATCCACGCCATCATGGGCCCCAACGGTTCGGGGAAATCGACCTTGTCCAACGCCTTGATGGGCCACCCCAGCTACCTGGTTACGTCCGGCACCGTGACCTACAAAGGGCAGCAGATCCAGGAGCTGCCGGCGGACGAGCGGGCCCGACAGGGAATCTTCCTGGCCTTCCAATACCCCACGGCCATCCCCGGAGTCAGCCTGGGAAACTTCCTGCTGGCGGCGGTCCGCAACGTCCGCGGCGCGGCCAACGTCAAGCCCCTGGAGTTCCGCAAGGAGTTGATGGCCTGCATGAAGGACCTGGGGATCCGCCAGGACTTCGCCGGGCGCTACGTCAACGAGGGCTTCTCGGGGGGTGAGAAGAAGCGCGTCGAGATCCTCCAGATGGCCATGCTCCGGCCCAGCCTGGCGATCCTGGACGAGACCGATTCGGGGCTGGACATCGACGCCCTGCGCATCGTGGCCGAAGGGGTGAACCGCCAGGTGACCCCCGAGATGGGCGTCCTGGTGATCACCCACTACCAGCGACTGCTGGACTACATCAAGCCTGACTTCGTCCACGTGCTGGTCTCCGGGCGGATCGTCCAGAGCGGCGGCCCGGAACTGGCCCTGGAGCTGGAGGCACGCGGCTACGACGAGTTGCTGCGCACCCACGGAGCCGACGCCGCGCCCGTGGTCGCCGGCGCCTGACGGTCGAAAAGGAGGTTCCTCATGGCAGACGCCAGCACCGAAGCCGCGATCGTCCAGCAGATCCGCAGCGACTACAAGTACGGATTCTCGGACGCCGAAGACTACGTCTTCAAGTCGGGCAAGGGCCTGACCCGCGAGCTGATCATGCAGATCTCGCGCCTCAAGCAGGAGCCCGAGTGGATGCTGGACATCCGACTCAAGGCCTTCGAGGTCTTCAAGTCCAAGCCGATGCCGACCTGGGGGGCCGACCTCTCAGGGATCGATTTCGACGACATCCACTATTACGTCCGTCCTTCCGAGAAGGCTGAGACCAACTGGGACGACGTCCCCGAGTACATCAAGAACACCTTCGACAAGCTGGGCATCCCCGAGGCCGAGCGCAAGTTCCTGGCCGGGGTCAGCGCCCAGTACGAGTCCGAGGTGGTCTACCACTCGATTCGGGAGGATCTCGAGAAGCTGGGCGTGATCTTCTTGGACATGGACGGCGCGCTCCGGCAGTTCCCCGAAATCGTGCGCCAGTACTTCGGCACGGTCATCCCGATGTCCGACAACAAGTTCGCGGCCCTCAATACGGCCGTGTGGAGTGGTGGCTCGTTCATCTACGTGCCCGAAGGCGTGAAGGTGGACATCCCCTTGCAGGCCTACTTCCGGATCAATGCCCAGTCCATGGGCCAGTTCGAGAGGACCCTGATCATCACGGCTCCGGGCTCGTTCGTGCACTACATCGAGGGCTGCACGGCCCCGGTCTACTCCAAGGACTCGCTGCACGCCGCCGTGGTGGAACTGATCGCCTTGGAAGGTTCGAAGATCCGCTACACGACCATCCAGAACTGGTCGAACAACGTCTACAACCTGGTGACCAAGCGGGCCAAGGCCTTCCGCAATGCCGCGGTCGAGTGGATCGACGGCAACCTGGGCTCCAAGATCACCATGAAATACCCGGCCATCTTCTTGATGGAGGAGGGGGCCCGAGGTGAGGTGCTGTCCATCGCCTTCGCCGGCAAGGGACAGCACCAGGACGCTGGGGCCAAGATGGTCCACCTGGCGCCTCACACCTCTTCGACGGTCCTGTCCAAGTCGATCTCCAAGGATGGGGGGCGCGCCTCCTACCGGGGCCTGGTCAAGGTCCTGCCCAAGGCGGAGAACATCCGCAGCAATGTCCGGTGCGACGCCCTGATCCTGGATCCCGAGTCGCGTTCGGACACCTATCCCACCATGGACATCGGCAACCAGAACGTGCACATCGGCCATGAGGCCACCGTGTCCAAGGTCGGCGACGAGCAGGTCTTCTACCTGATGAGTCGCGGACTCTCGGAGGACGACGCGATCACGATGATCGTGAACGGCTTCTTCGAGCCCTTCACCAAGGAGCTGCCCCTGGAGTATGCGGTGGAGCTCAATCGCCTGATCAAGCTGGAGATGGAAGGCTCGGTTGGCTGAACCGCGCCTCGGCCCCTGCGGACTGGAGCCCCACCAGAGGAGAAGGAACTTTCATGACTACGATGGCGGACGACATGTTGAACCTTGAACCGGCCTCGCTCGAGGCCCTCAGCCGACAGTTGGGCGAGCCGGGCTGGGCCTTGGAGGCCCGGCGGGCGGCGCAGGAGGCCTTTGCAGCCCTCCCCTTCCCCGAGAGGACCGAGGAGGCCTGGCGCAGGACTCCCCCCGAGCTCTTCAATCCACAGGGGCGAGGGATCGTGCGCCTCACGCCCGCATTCGACCTCCTGGGGGAGGGCGAGCCTGAAGAGCCCGTCGGCTTGCCCTTCGAGAAGGGCCTGGCCCGCCTGGGTCAGGTGCCCGAGAGCCTGGGCCCGTCCGGTTCAAGGCTGCAAGAGAAGTTCTCGGCCTTGAATGCCGCATTCCGCAGCGGTGGAGCCTGGGTGGGCCTGCCACGGGGTCGTTCTCTGGATCGACCGCTTCAGATCACCCATCAGGTGCCGACGATCCAGGCCCCGGCGGCCTTCTTCCCCCACTCGCGGATCGTGGGCGAGCGTCACAGCAAGGCCACGGTGGTGGAGTCCTTCGCCTCGCAGGGCGGCGATCTGCTGGCAGCTCCCGTGGTGGAGATCCAACTGGAAGAAGGAGCCTGCCTGCAGTACGTCCTGGTCTCACGCTGGGGGGAGGGGACCCGAGCCCTGACCCACCTGGACGTGCGGTTGGCTCGGAACTCCCAGTTGCGGGTGCTATTCCTGGGAGTGGGAGGGGCCACCACCAAAGCCTTCCTGACCGGGAACCTGGACGGCGAGGGCGCGAAGTCCGAGTTTCTTGGTCTGGTCTTCGCCAGCGGGCAGCAGCACTTCGACGTGGACACCCTCCAGAACCACCACGTCCCCGCCGGGAACTCGGATGTTCTCTTCAACTGCGCCCTGAACGAGAGCTCGCGCAGCATCTTCACCGGCAACATCTTCGTGGCACCCGGAGCCCAGAAGACCGACGCCTACCAGAAGAATCGCAACCTCCTGCTGTCAGGGAAGGCCCACGCGGACTCGATTCCCAAGCTGGAGATCCTGGCCAACGACGTGCGCTGCACCCACGGGGCCACCTTCACCACCTATGACCAGGACCAGCAGTTCTACCTGCAGAGCCGGGGCCTTCCGGATGCCGACGCCCGCCGGCTGATCATCACAGGGTTCTTCCAGGAGGTGATCGAGCGCCTGGAGGGCCCGGTCCTGGTGGAATGGCTGGCCGGCCTGATGCAGGAGAAGATGGAGACCTCGCTGGGGGTCTGAGGCCCTCCCAGGACCCCCGACGCTTCCCCCGAAAGCAAGCCCATGGCTTGGGTCGGGAGGGCGTTCCCAGACCTCTCGGGAGATCGAGGTGCAAATGGAGATCTCAGTACAAGGACGTCCATCCATCCAGGCCGCACGCCAGGACTTCCCCATCCTGGACCAGGAGATTGGGGGCCACCCGGTCACCTTCCTGGACAGCGCCTCTTCGGCCCAGAAGCCCCGCCAGGTCATGCAGGCGGTGCGGAGCTTTGAAGAGACCTCCTATGCCAATATCCACCGGGGTCTGTACTGGCTTTCGGAGGAGGCGACCCGCCTGTACGAGGAGGCTCGAGAGACGGTGGCCGGCTTTCTCGGCGTCGAGGACGTGCCGACGCTGCTCTTCACCCGAGGCACCACCGAATCCCTGAACCTGCTGGCCTATACCTGGGGCGAGCGCAACCTCGGGGAGGGGGACGAGATCGCCCTTCCCGTCATGGAGCACCACTCCAACCTGGTTCCCTGGCAGCAACTGGCCTTCCGCAAGGGGGCCCGCCTGCGCTGGATCGAGATCAACCCCGACGGCACGCTGGATCAGGATTCGCTGGCGGCGGCTCTGGACCGTCGCCCGAAGCTCTTCACCTTCACCTGGGTCTCCAACGTCTTCGGCACGATCAACCCCGTCCGGGAGCTGGCTGATCGGGCCCACGCCGCCGGGGCCACGGTGATCCTGGACGGGGCCCAGGGCGTACCCCACCTGCCGACCCGGGTCGAGGACCTGGGGGTCGATTTTCTGGCCTTCTCAGGGCACAAGATGCTGGCTCCCACCGGGATCGGGGTCCTCTGGGGCCGGCGCGAGCTTCTGGAGACGATGCCGCCCTTCCACTACGGGGGCAGCATGATCTCCACCGTGCGCCGGGACCGCTCGTCGTGGGACGTCCTTCCCAACCGCTTCGAGGCCGGCACCCCCAACATCTCGGGGGCCATCGGCCTGGCCGCGGCCTGTCGCTACCTGGACGCCCTGGGGATGGAGGCTGTCCGGGACCACGACCAGGACCTTCTGGCCTACGCCTTCGAGCAACTGGCCAGCCTCGAGGGGCTGGAGGTCTTCGGCCCTGAGGACCTGGCTGGGCGCTCCTGCGTGGTCTCGTTTCGGTTCCGCAACATCCATCCCCACGACCTGGCCACCCTGCTGGCTCGCGAAGGGGTGTGCGTGCGCGCCGGACACCATTGCTGTCAGCCCCTGATGCGCGAGATCGGGATGATGGGCACGACCCGGGCCAGCTTCTACGTCTACAACAATCGGGAGGACGTGGATCGCCTGGTGCAGGCCCTGGACAAGGCCGGCAGACTCTTCTCAGGAGTGAAGTGCAAGCCATGAGTCACCCGGAGGCGATCTCCGACGATCTCTACCGCGAGATCATCCTGGACCACTATACCTGCCCTCGCCACAAGGGTCATCTGGAGACGGCCACCCACCGCCTGGAGGGGGTGAACCCCTCCTGCGGCGACATGGTGGAGCTCGACCTCGAGGTGCGCGACGGCCGGGTCGTGGAAGTCGGCTTCGTGGGGGAGGGGTGCTCGATCTCGATGGCCTCTGCCTCGATGCTGGCCGAATCCGTCCGGGGGCAGACCCTGGACCAGGTCCGCCTGCTGGCCGACACCTTCAAGGCGCGTCTCCTGACCAAGGGAGGCATCCCCGAGCCGCCGGAGGGCGTGGACATCGGCGAACTGGAGGCCCTGGACGGCGTGCGGGCGTATCCGGTTCGGATCAAGTGCGCGCTGCTGGCCTGGAACACCCTTTTGGAAGCCATCGAGAATGAGAGGTGACATGACCGATTCAACCCCAACCCCCGTCGAGAATTCCTTCCCGAGTGCGGAGGAGATCCGCGAGGCCCTCAAGGAGGTCATCGATCCCGAGATCGGCATGAACATCGTCGATCTCGGCCTGATCTACGACGTCCTGCCGAATCCCGAAGAGCGGACCGTCCAGGTCAACATGACCTTGACCTCTCCGGGCTGCCCCTTGGGCCCGGAGATCACCGGCGCGGTCTACCTCACGGTGAAGCGGATCCCCGGAGTCCAGGACTGCAAGGTGGAACTGGTCTGGCGCCCCGCCTGGGATCCCAGCGTCCACGCCAGCGAAGAGGTCCGGATGGCCCTGGGGATCTGGTAGCCATCAGACGGCGCCGGGAGCGTTTCTCGGAAACCGGTCACAGAAAGGCAACATCCATGAGTTTGAAGTTCTACCACTGGCCCATGTCGCGCGGCGTCACCGTCCACTGGATGTTGGAGGAATTGGGCGTCCCCTACGAGACGGTTCTTCTGGACCTGCGCAAGCAGGAACACAAGACTCCCGAGTTCCTGGCCATCAACCCGATGGGCAAGGTGCCCGCCCTGGAACACGACGGCGCGGTGATCACCGAGGTTGCGGCCATCTGCTGCTACCTGGCAGAGGTCTTCCCTCAGGCCGGCCTGGCGGTGCCCCCTGGAGACCCAGCGCGCGGCCCCTACCTCAAGTGGCTTTTCTTCGCCGCCGGCTGCGTCGAGCCCGCGCTGGTGGACCGGCTGCTGGCGCGGCCCGAGGGGCCGTCCGGGGCGCTGGGATACGGCAGCCTGGAGGCGGTCCTGGGGGCCATCACCCGCCAGTTGCACGACTCTGGAGGTCCGAACCTGCTGGGAGACCGCTTCACCGCCGCGGATCTGCTGCTCTCCTCTCTCCTGCGCTGGGCCACGGCCATGAAGATCCTCCCGGAAGCTCCGGAGATCGAGGCCTGGTTGACCCGGGTGGAGGCGAGGCCCGCTCTGCAGTCCTCGATCCGGAAGAACCTGGAGGCGATGCCGCAGGACGAGCCGGTTTCCGAGGGTTCATGATTCTTCCCACGCGCCCTGTCAGGGCGGCTTCATGAGGGAAGCCGGCACCTGGCGGAATGCTCTGCAGGGGATCCGATGGGACTGCACCCATCCCTGGGCCAACCTGGTGCCGTTTCATTCTCAGGGCGGCCAGAAGCCCGTGCCAGGGGGATTCAACGTTCGCTGATTCGTCGGTAGACTCGTGGGAAGGCCATCTCTGGAGGGAAGGAGGCGTGCGGGGAGGCTTCCTGGAGTCGGCGCAGCCTGGGGTCAGAAGGCAGCGTCCAGCCTGCCGGGGCGATTACCACGACGTACTCGAGATCCTTCAGGTCGAGGTGGGGCCCTGGCAGCAGCCGGGTGACCTGGAAGTGCAGTTCCAGATGACGTTCCTGGAACCTGGCGGTCTCCTCGGTGTGCACCAGGAAGAGCCCGATCCTGGCTCCCCTCGGGATCTGCCCCAGGACCGAGGGAACAGGCATGGGGTCCCGGACGGCGGGGATTCCCCAATCCGGGAGGGGAGCCCGTGAGTGGTACCAGGGATGGTCGGAGACGAGCCCGGACAGGCCGCTCCGGGCCAGAGCGCCTTCCAAGGGTGGCATGTTCCCCAGGACCTGGAGGGGTCCGACCGTCAGCATGAAGACCAGGCAGGCGAGGTAGGAGGCCTTCCAGCGCGCGGCCCACAAGAACGCCAGGATGGCAAACATGGGCAGGTAGGGCGCCAGGTAGCGGGCGTAGACGGGGGGGACGATCCAGGACAGGATGGTCAGGGTTCCCAGGGCCCCCAGGCCCACCTGCAGGGCCACCGTGCGCGTGGGCTTCCAGGCCGCCAGGAGGACCGTCCCGGCCACCAACCAGACAAGCCCCCCCCAGGACATTCCGTTCAACCAGCAGACGTATTGGCGCAGGCAGGCCCCGAAGGACCAGAAGCCTCCCAGGAGCGGAGAGTTCCACTCCACCTGGGCGACCCACATCTCCCCGATGCGGACCTCGCGGTAATACAGCAGGTAGGGGCTGGCCAGCAGGCCTCCCAGGGAGACGCTGACGGCCAGTCCGGTCCCTGGGGTCCAGGGCCTGCCTCGGCTGATCCCCAGGCAGATCAGCAGGGCCGCTGCCCAGAGGTTCATGACGACCAGGGAGACGAATCGGTCCGGCAGTGGGAACCGGTTGGCGGGGGCACACGCATGATCCAGCATGAGGACAGCCAGCAGGACCAGGGTCGCCAGCAGGACCAACACCGAGAAGATCGAGCGGCGACTGCTCCAGAGTCCGCGCCCTGCCACGATCAGCGTCATGGGAGCCAGGATCAGGGGATAGGCCAGGTCGGCCAACCATCCCAGGGCCATGGCCAGACCCAGGGCAGCACAGACTGCCGGGCGTGTCAGGTTTCGGGAAATCAAGAGCAAGAAGACGGTGGCGGCCACGGCGAACATCGAGACCGGGACGCGCGTGTAGTTGCGGACGAAGAGCCAGGCCCAGGGTGAGAGGGTGACCCCCAGGGCCAGGAGGATGGCTCCTCGGCTGCCAGCGAAGCGCCATCCGATCCCGGCCACAAGGACGATCACCCCCAGGATGAAGGGGACCTGCGAGAGTCGGGCCACGGCAATCTCGGGCCCCCAGGCCGCCATGGCCGCGCCTGCCACCGGGTTGCAGATCGACCTTCCCGTGGTCCAATCATCACCGGTGGTGAAGAGATCGTAGTAGTCCAGGGCGCAGCGCAGTCCGTCGTTCCCATCGGCCGAGTGGTAGTCGGGAAAGACCAGTTCGGTGTGGCCCTCCCACCAGACCTGGACCGCCGCGAAGGCCAGCATCATCACCGCCACCCACAGGGCGACACGGAGGGCTTCGCCTTTGGACCCCGGGACGCGAACCGGGTCGCGGGGGCCGGCCTGCCCGGCGGAAAAGCTCATCGCCGTACTCCTGGGGGTGGTGACCCTGAGGCCTGGCCGGGCGGCGTGAGTGCCACCCGGAAGCCCAGGCTGGCGTGGGGAACCCGGGGGTCGACCGGCAAGCGCAGGGAAGTCCGCAGGCTCCAAAGCCCGCTGTCCCAGGCCCCCCCCCTGGCCACGCGCCGGGGCTTTCGGCCCGGTCCTTCCTGCCCGCTGGCGTCGGGAGGGCTCTCCTCCCAGCCCAGGCACCATTCCCAGACGTTGCCCGCCATGTCCAGGCATCCGAAGGGGGAGGCTCCCTGCTTGAGGACTCCGACCTCGCGTGGGCGTCCCTGGCTGTTCCCCTCATGCCAGGCTCGGTCCGGGTCCAGTGTGTCTCCCCAGGGGTAGCGCCGGGCCTGTGGACCTCGAGCGGCCTTCTCCCATTCGGTTTCCGTCGGCAGGCGCAGGCCCGCCCAACGACAGTAGTTGTAGGCCTCCTGCCAGGTGAGATGGACCGCCGGGGCGCGGGGACCCGAGCGGGCTGCCCAGTCCAGGCTCTTCCTGGAGGGCATGGATTGGACGGACTGACAGAAGCGTTCGAACTGCTCGTTGGTCACCGGGGTCTTCCCGATCAGGTACTGGTCGAGGTGGACCTGCCGGAGCGGAGCTTCGTTCTGAAAGGCCTCCTCCTCTTCCGCCCCCATGACGAAGGGACCGGCTGGAATTCGGATCAGGACCGAGCCGTCCACCCGGTTGCGCAGTTCCTCATATCCGGAGGAGTTTCTCCCCAGGGGGACCAGGTCTGCCGTTCCGGCGATGACCTCATCGGTTCCATCCGGGCTGGCCGTGGCCCCAGTCGGTTCCGGCAGCGCGCGCAGGGTCAGCCAGACCAGCGCGACGAAGGCCAGCAGAAGGGGAAAGGCCCAGTTTGGGAGATCCCGGTCGGGATGGGTCTCAAAGGACCGGACAGGGGCGTCTGGCGATGACACCGGGTCAGTCCAGGAGATCCTGCAGCGGTCCGGTGCCGTCCGGCCTCGGTTTGAACCGATCGATGATGTCCGTGTACATCTCGAGGATCTGTCGCTCGTAGCGAGGGTAGTCTTGAGGAGCTCGCAGGACGATGTGGGCCACCATGTTGTGCAGGACGTATTGAAAACAGCGATACTGCAGCTTGCGATCCAGGGCGGAACCCTTGATGTTCTCTGACGGGAGCAGACCCAATTCGTGGAGATGCCGTCCGGTCGTGCGCCCCTGTGGGTCGATCTCCACTCCCTTCTCGCCGTCTTTCTCCATCTTCAACTTGTCGAAGAAATCGATCTCTCGAGGGATGTCGAAGTCGTAGACCGGCGTGAGGTACTCAATCCCGTACTCGGCGTACAGGGCCCGCACCTTCTCGATGGGCTTCTCCATGTGGCTGGGCAGGAAGCGCAACTCTCGGGTGGCGCCGTCGGCCACCGTTCGGATCCCGTGTTCCAGGCAGTAGTGGAGTGCCCGGAAGTGATTGGCCAGGGCGCAGAAGGTGCAGTTCTGCAGCATCATCAGGCCGAATTTGCGGAGGCGCGGGAGGTAGTCCTGAAAGGCCAGGCGGTTGAAGAGCCGGTCGATCTTGAGGATCTTGTGTTCGAACTGGATCTCTGGGAATCGCTCGATCAGTCTCTGGGCCCCCTCGGTGGTGTTCTGGATGTTGTGGAATCCCGAACGGTCGAAGGTCAACAGATGGATCTGGCGAGAGCGTCCGGCCATGAGGGCAGCCACGCACGTCGAATCGGTGCCGCCCGAATAGAGGATGGCGAGGGTGTCCTGCACGGGGTCAATCCTGGAGTTGCCGGAGGATGAATCGGGTCACCCGGAAGGCGACCCAGTAACCGAGTTGCAGCATCCAGCCAAGCGCTTCGGAGAGCAGGATCCGGAATCGCATGGGGAGCAGGATGGCCAGAGCGCAGACAACCAGGACCACGAGTCTTGTCATGTCGGAAACCTTTCCCGATGCGCTTGGGGGGATCATAGCACAAGAATCGGGCCTGAACCTGAATCCGATTGATCAGGAAGCGAAGTGTCTGGGAAAGAGGGCCCTCAGAAGATGAAGTAGAGGGCTGGAAGGACCGATTCCTTGCCAGGAATATTGAAGAACATGCTCAGCACATACAGCAGGAGAAGCAGTGGAAGCAGCCACCACTTCTTCTTCTCACGGATCCGCGTGAAGAGGAAGCGCAGAAAGTCCCCGTTGTTCTCGAAGCGCAGGGGTTGAGCCCCGATGGTGGCTTCTGTCTGCCTGGTTGAGGTGATGTGCGTTTCGCGGGCCTGTGTCTGCCCCGGCGGGTTGGCGGGCATGCCGAAGACGGCTTCTTCGAGGCTTGGGGCCCGCTTGACGTCGGTCTGAGTGTCCATGATCCTCCCCCTCCTCCCGTTTATGAGGACAACATAACAAGAGCCTGAAAGGCCGTCAATGGCGCATTCTCTGCATCCTGCTCCGGCTCCTGCCCTGGCAGCCGGGGGCCTGGACCAGGGCAGGGAATCGGCACCGCAGTCTCAAGCGAGGCCGGTTTGAGGGGGAATTCAACGCATCACAAGGAAGGACCAGGAGCCGCTGCAGGACGTGGACGACAGGAGTCGCCTCGGAATAGCCAGGTTCGGTCAGGAGAAAGCCATGATTGCCAGTGATCCGGCTCTGGAGGGGCTGGACCCGGGTGCAAGAAATGCCCTGGTCCTCTTCTCCGGCGGTGTCGACTCGACCTATACGGCAGCCCGGAGTGCGCCCGATTACGATCGGCTTGTGCTCATCACCTATCAGGTGCCCGGCATGGCCAACGTCGAGGCCTCCCGGAGGAGCGCCGGGCAGTTGATCCGCGTCTTCGGGCACAAATTCTCCCACCTGATCCTGGACATTCGGGACTTCGTGACGGCCCGTCGCGGAGGGGTCGGGCAGTGTCTGAGAGACAACCTGACGTATCGCTTCTACTATTCCTGGTGTCTGGGCTGCAAGATGTCGATGCACCTCTACACGATTGAGTTGTGCCGCCGGCACCGGATCGGGACGGTTCTGGACGGCTCCAATGAATATGATGTTCACGCACTGGAACAGCATCGCGACGTCAAAGAGTGGATTGCCCGGCTCTACGAATCAGCCGGGATTCACTTCAGCGCTCCCCATTATACCGACGAGACCGTCCGCCACTCGCGGGGATTCTTCAACACGATCCTCAAACATCTGGCCCTGTTGCGGGACAGCACCCAACCCCGGGTCGCCTGGTTGAGGACCCAGGGAATCGATATGGGCCAAGGCCTCCTGAGCCAGTATCGCAAGACCCAGCCCTCCTGCACCATGAGCCTTCCCTTCAACGCCCTGCGGGTTCCCTTGAAGTTCCTCCGGCCGGAGGTCAGTGGGAAGGAATGCCAGGGATTCGGCTACCTGGGCTATCTGGAGGACAGGTTCCAGGTGAAGTGTCCTTCCTCTCCTCGACCCGGCTCGGGCCCTGGGCCGGGCGCAGCCAGTCATTCCGGTTGCGGGAGCGCAGATCGAGGCGGACTCCCAGGAGCGCCAACAAGGTCCCCAGGCCGGGTGCCAGACAACCCACCGCCAGGGCCAGGGCTGTGAGCGGGATTGCCGAGGGAGGGGCCCAGCGGGCCGCCTGGATCAGGCACAGTGCGAGGAAGGAGCCCCAGAGCGCGGCGACGGCTGGAATCCAGGCCGGTTCCACCAGCGCGCCCAGCATCCCGCCCAGGAGGATCAGGACCAGGACCAGGGGCGCGAGCATGTAGAGGTTTCGCAGGCGGGGATGGCGGCGGAGGATGGGCAGGACCCCGCAGTATCCCATGAACAGCCTCTGAAGAAGGAACGGGCGCAGAAGCGGGCGGTTCTCGTGGTACACCACGACCTCGCGGTCGAAGTAGATCCGACCTCCCCGACTCAAAATGCGGTTGCAGAGATCCTGGTCCTCGCCGCCCACCAACTCTTCGCAGAAGCCGCCCATCTCTCGGAGGGCCGGGCCGGACACGATCAGGTTGCAGGTCGGCAGGTCCTGGCTGAATCGACTGGTTCCCTGGCTCCTGAGATAACCCCTCATGCCTGAAACGAGGAAGGATTGCGAGGCCCAGCCGACGACCCGCGCCGGCCAGGGCTCGTCCGGCGGAGGGAGGTTGGGGCCACCCACCGCCCAGACGTCCTTGGGCAGTCGGCCGAAGGCTTGAATGCCTCGATGAAGCCAGTCCTGCCTGGGGAAGGCGTCGGAGTCGATGAAGGCGTACCAGGCGACTTCGGGGGCGGCGTTCAGGGCCTGGTTCCGTCGTCCGGCAATCGTCGTGGGGCCGGTGGCCAGGACCGTGACCCTCGGATCATCCCAGGACTTCCCCTCGGGATCTTCACAGGCCAGAATCAGGCGGAGGTTCGGGTCGTCCTGGGCCAGGCAGGCTGCCACGCAGCGCTCGGAGGTGGCGTTGGCCCTCCGGAACGGGAGGATGATGGCCACTTGGGGCGGAGTTTCAGGCATGGAGGTTCAGGGCCGTCAGAAGGAGGCGGGAAGCTCGGCGGGGGTTCGAGATCAGGTTGACCGTCCACGCGCACTCATAGGTGCAGTGGCATCGGCTCTGGGCGATTCGACTTCGGATTTGGCCGGCTGGCCCGTCCTCCCAGAGAGAGCACAGGTCCATCCCGTGCTCCCGGAGGTTTCCCATGGGGCGCTCCAACACCTCGCAGGGGTAGACGGTGCCCTCGGCGGCGATCACCCCGAAGGTTGAGGCAGCGGGGCACCAGGATTCGAAGTGGGGGTCAACGAGGTTCCTTGCCAGCAGGGCATACATCTCCCGGTTCTTGGCGTTCATCAGGCGTCCTCGGAGGCTCCCGCCAAAGCCCTCCAGGCGGCCGGCCTGGCGGTCGGCCAGGATGCGGCGGGTCAAAGCCTGGTAGGAGGCCTGGATGCGGGTCATCTCGTGGGCGGGAATCGAGCGGACCTTTCCGGCTCTGCGCATGGCCGTGGCCGTGATCGATCCGACCTTCTGGTCATGAGTCAAATGCTCGTAGAGTTGAAGGACCCGGTCGTGGTTCCAGGGGGTCACCGTGATGCCCAGGTTGGCGCGCACCCGGGGATGCTGGCGATCCCGGACGAACGCATAGCTCTCCAGGGCCCGGGCGAAGAGACCTGGAATCCCGCGCCGTCGGTCATGATCTTCGCCGATGTCGTCGACCGAGAAGGATGTGGTCAATTGACACTTGTTGGAATCGGGTGAGGCAATGAATCTTTCGACGAATTGTCGGACGGATTCTGGGAAACCTCCATGGCTGGTGATGTAGACCGAGCGGACGGAGGCATTCCGGAGGTAGGCTTCGGCGATTTCCCAAAGGTCTTTGCGGAGGAAGGGCTCACCCCCCGTGAGGTTCACGTTGAAGAGGCATCCTCCGAGATGACGGGTCAATTCACCAATCTCCTCGAGGGTGAGTTCATCTGCTTCAGACCGGGGGTCACGGATCTCGACGAAGCAATGGGGGCAATGACCATTGCAGCGATTGGTGACAAAGTGGACCAGGCTGAAGGGGAGTCTCCGGCTCACGCAGGCGTTCCAGGCGGTTCGCAACACGGGGAGACTCCTCCGAGGGGGATTTGAAAGAGTCTGGCGGAATTCGCTCAGCGGGTCCTGGCTTCCTTTGAGGTTGGGCAGCCCCGGCGGATGCCGGCAGGTTTGGTCTGCCGGGGAGCAAAGAAGGCAGCCACGATGTCCGTCTCGCCCGAGTTGAGCCTGCTGATCCCCGTCCACAACGAGGTCGAGAACCTTGGGCCCCTGCATCGGCGCCTCTGCGAAGTCCTGGAAGCCACGGGGAGGACCTTTGAGGTGCTGATGGTCGATGATGGCAGCACCGACGGCAGCCTGGAGAGGATTCGCGAGCTCTGCCAGCAGGATTCCCGGGTCCATTTGATCGACCTGGGCGGGCACTTCGGTCAGACCCCGGCCTTGGCGGCCGGGAGTCGGCAGGCGCGAGGAGAGATCGTGGTGACGCTGGACGCCGATCTCCAGAACGACCCCGCCGACATCCCCCGACTGCTCGAAGCCTATCATCAGGGCTTCGATGTGGTCAGCGGCTGGCGGCGTCGCCGGGCGGATTGTTGGCTGACCCGAACCTTGCCCTCCTGGGTGGCCAACCTGATGCTCTCCCGGATCACGGGAGTTCGCCTGCACGACTTCGGGTGTACCCTGAAGGCGTGCCGACGAGACCTGCTGGTCCCGGCACACTTCTGGGGAGAGAGCCACCGCTTCCTGCCCGCCCTGATGGCCCGCCAGGGCGCCCGAATCGGCGAGATCGAGGTGACTCATCATCCCCGTCGTGCCGGTCGTTCGAAGTACGGCTTGGGCCGGGTTTTTCGCTTCCTGGGGGATCTGGCGGTCCTGCTCTGCATGGACCGCCCCGCACCATCCGAATCAACCCGCCGAAATCCTCTGGCCTGATGTGTGGCATCGCAGGTTTCGTTGGAGGGGGGGAGCGCCGGACTCTGGAGCGGATGACCCAGGCCCTCGTCCATCGAGGACCCGACCAGGCTGGTCACTGCCTGGTCGGGGGGGTGGGGCTGGGTGTCCGCAGGCTGGCGATTCTGGACGTGCCGGGAGGGCGCCAGCCCTTCTTCTCGGAGGACGGTCGCGTGGTGGCCGTCTTCAACGGGGAGATCTTCAACCACCAGGAACTGCGTGAGGGCCTCCTCCGGCGGGGACATCGGCTGGAGACGACCACGGACGGAGAGGTCCTGGTGCACCTGTATGAGGAGGAGCCCGACTCGTTCCTGGAGCGCCTGGAAGGGATGTTCGCCCTGGCCGTCTGGGATGCCCGTCGCGCTCGTCTGCTCCTGGCCCGCGACCGGCTGGGTATCAAGCCACTTCACTACTGGGCTGGACCCGGATCCCTGGTTTTCGGGTCGCAAATCCGTGCGTTGTTGGAGCATCCCTCCGTCCCGCGCCGCCTGGATCGACAAGCCCTGGACCAGTATCTGACCTTCGAATCGGTTCCGGCTCCCCGCACGATCCTGGCGGGGATCCACAAGCTTCCACCGGCCCATTGGTTGACCTGGGACGCTTCCGGGGTGCGGCTGGGGCGCTACTGGAACCTCGAGCTGCGTCCCTGGCGCGGGCTTGCCCTGCGGGATTGGGAGGAGCTTCTTCTGGCCGCGCTGCGAGGCTCGGTCCGGCGACATCTCGGCGCCGACTTTCCGGTCGGAGTCTTCCTCTCGGGAGGGCTCGATTCCAGCACTTTGACGGCGCTGATGACCCAGGAGGCAGCCGGGCCCGTCCAGACCTTCACCATGGGTTTTTCCGAGGCCTCCTTCGATGAGTCCGGTCCGGCCCGGCGGGTTGCTCGTCTCCTTGGAACTCGTCACCACGAAGGGATTCTCTCGGCCAGGCGCTGCCTGGACCTGGTCCAGGGGCTGCCGGAGGTTCTGGACGAACCCCTGGGCGATGCCTCGGTCGTCCCCACCTGGTCTCTTGCCCGCATGGCTCGCCAGGAGGTGAAGGTTGTCCTTTCCGGGGAGGGCGCGGACGAATTGCTGGCCGGCTATCCAACCTATCCGGCAGCTCACCTGGCCGAATGGCTCCGCCGGCTGCCGCGCCCCTGGCTGGAAGTGGCCCGGAGGTGGGCGGCTCGGTTGCCTGTCTCGACAAGGAACTGGAGCCTGGACTTCCGGATCAGGAGATTCCTCGGCTTCCTGGACGAACCGCCCGAGAGGCGCCATGTCTTGTGGGCGGGCAGCTTCTCCGAGGGAGAGAAGGCCCGCCTCTATGGCCCGGGCATGGCGGGCGGCTGGGAGACCTTCGAACCTCTGGAAGCCTTCCTGAGGCCCGGACTGGACCTGACCAGCAGGCTGGGCATGACCGACCTGAACCTCTATCTTCCCGAGGACCTGCTGCTCAAGCTCGATCGGGCCAGCATGGCGGCCTCCCTGGAAGCCCGGGTGCCATTCCTCGACCGGGAGGTGGTGGAGTTGCTGGCTCGGGTCCCCGCAGAGCTCAAGCTCAATGGATGGACCACGAAGTATCTCTTGAAGCGGGCGACGAGGCATCTCTTGCCGACCCAGGTCCGCCGCAAGCCCAAGAAGGGATTCGGCATGCCCGTGGCTCGCTGGCTTCAGGGCCCCCTGCGCCTCTGGCTCGAGGACCTGCTCCGACCTCAGGATCTGGTCCGGGACGACCTCTTCAGTCCCCACGAAGTCCGCCGACTCGTGGACGAGCACATGGCGGGACGAGCCGACCATCGAAAGCTCTTGTGGACCTTGGCCATCTTCCTTCAATGGCGTCGTGCCTGGTTGCCGCCGTGAGCCAGGCGCGCAACCCGCCTGGGAAGAGAGGAGCGCCATTCCTTCGCGAGAAGTCCTCGTGAATGAGGAGGGACGGACGGTTCGGTTTCTGGTGTCTCGTCGTCTTCCTGGCTGGGGTCTTCGCCGGTATTCACGTGGCCTGGGAGTCCGTTGATGGCTTGGCCTTCCCCGAGTCCCATGCCGAGAGGTTCATGCGCTACCCGCTGTACTGCGTGCAGTGGATGAGGGGTCTGCCCACGGAGGTGTGGGCCTATCTGTCTGGGGAGTCCCCACTGCCTCCCCGTCTCTCGCCACCGGGAACCCTGAACTATCCCCCCCTGACCTTCGCGCTCTCGGGGCTTGCCATCATGCTCTTCGGGCAGACGGTGCTGGTCATGCGTCTGGCGCAACTCCTCTTCGTGTTCGGCCTGATCGCCCTGCTGGCCCGGATCGGCTGGAAGCTGGCAGGCTGGCGGGGGGCGACCGTGTTGGCCCTGGGGATCACGACGGCCACTTGGACCTCGGAGTACGCTCGGATCTACACCCAGGACCTTGGGCAGATGTTCTTCTGGACCTTGCTTCTGACCCTGCTGCTGGAAGCGGAGGGTTTGAGGCGGTTCTGGGCATGTGTGGCCATGGGAGTGGCTTTCGGGCTGGGGATGCTGACGAAGTACTACTTCCTGCTCATGGGAGTTCCCCTGGTCCTGCTGGCCGCAGCCCCGGGTTTCCTCCTCTCGCGCGCCTCTGTTCTGGGAGGGTTGGGGGTTCTGGCGATGTCGGCCCAGCTCTTCTGGGCCGCTCGCGTGGGCATGAACCAGGCGGAAGCGAATCTGGGCAGGGTCAGCGCTGAAGGTCTGCCCTTGTTTTCGGCGCTCCCCCATGTCCTGGGGGCCGAGCTGATCCTGCTCTCCGGGTTTCTTCTGGCTTGTGTGCTGGGACGAGGGCACCGCAGGCTGCCCCCGGGCGTCGGCCTGCTTGTGCTGGCCTCCACCGCCGGCTTGGTCTGCGCACCCTGGTACTTCGCCAGGCTGGATCTGTGGTTCTGGGTGCTGGAGGCGCACACGCAAGCGGTTCCGGGCGCCATGCAGGAGGGGACCTGGTTTGTCGTGCTGGCCCGGGTGTTGTCCAACAGTCTCAACGTCCTGGATTCCTTCTATTGGGGGGGGCGCTATTGGTTGTTGCTGGGTTGCGTCCTGCTGTGGACCTGGCACGAGAAGAGGCAGTTGGCCCGCTTCCTCCTTCCGGCTTGTGGCGTGATCCTGGGGTTGAACTTCTTGCTGTTGTTGCCAGACCCGCGCTATCAAGCCCCCATGACGCCCATGCTGATCCTGCTGGCCTTCCTCGGGATGGCGCGCCACCGGGTGGCCTGGACCCTCTGTGTGCTGTTCATGGTCTGTGCCGGCACGTTGCAGATGGCCGGGTGGCTGCCTGCCGTGGGGCGGGTTGCGAACACCGCGGGACTGGAACTCCGGCCGGTCTCGGAGCTGTGCCCCCACGCCCTCCCCATGCCCTTCGACGTGCCTCGTCAGCCGCTTCGGGTAGTCCCGATGGCGGAACCTCCGACCTGGTCCCCGGGAATCCTGGACGCAATCCCGGTGGGGAAGCGTGTGGGGGTCCTGGATTTGACGCAGCCCCAGGGGCCTCCCATTCCGGTCCTCTTTCGGGCCTGGTGGAGCCATCTGGGAGAGGTCGTCGAGCTGGACCCCGCCTCGGAGACCTCCTTGGCCGGCTTGGACTTCGTTCTGGCTATTTCTTGGGATTCTCCTCCCCCACCCGTGGACGTGGGAGGGGAGCCGGAGCGTTTTCGACTTGTGATGGTGGACCTCTGCCAGGACCGGACCGTGGATGTGGCTGCGGAACCAGAGCGTTTCCGCTCCTTTTTCAAGGACCTCGGGCAGTACTGGCCTGGGCTGGAGATCACCAGGCTGCATTTTCACCTCTACAAGTGCCAGGGGGGCAGCCGGAGTCTCGGACCTTTGCCGGAGTCTTCTGCGCCCAAGGCGACCACGGAGGCTGTCGAGGGCGTTGAGTCTGAAGGCCAACCGATGCCTCTGGGGACCTCGCTGGCGCCACCCCCCGTCGGCGGGATGCAACCGGGAGAGTTCCCCGACCTGGTGCGAGCTCTGCCTCGCTCCCGAGGCCAACGCGGATTGCTTGTCTTCCAGTCCGAAAGCAGCCTTCAGGAGGTGCGCCTGCTCTCCGTCGGACGGCCGGAGCTTCGGGTCGGTGGGGGGTCTTGCGTGGATGGGCAGATCCTGCTGGAAGGGCGCTCGCTCCCGGTCTGCTTCGTGGTTCTTCCCGATGAGTCCGGAATTCCGGAGATCAAGACGATCGAGGTGCAGGACTGGGCGGTCACGGTCCCTTACAGGTGGTCCGAGGTCCGTCAGGTCTGGCTGGCCGGCCACGCGGAGCCGAGCCTCCAGTGACAGACCTGGGCCGGATCAGGCCGCTCTGGCGGGCCTTGGCGCGGGTGGCGGAGAGCCTGCTCCGCTTCCGGCGTGTGGGCTATCTGGTGGTCTTCGTCACCTCGCGCTGTCATCTGCAGTGCCCGTTCTGCCTCTTGTCCTCCGACCCCCCTGGGAGCAGGAGGGAGCTGACGCTCGCGGAGTTCAGGCTGCTGGCCTGCAAGCTCGGGCCGCTCGTCCAGCTTTCATTGACCGGGGGGGAACCCTTCCTGCGGGAGGACCTGGCGGAGATCGCCGCGGTCCTGTTGACCCGCACCCGGGCACCTTATGTGAGCATTCCCACCAATGGCTGGTTCACCCAGAGAATCACGGCTTTCGTCCGGGAAGTGCTGCCCCGATTCCCGCTGTCCTCGTTCCGCCTGGTTGTGTCGATCGATGCCCTGGGGGAGGAGCACGATCGGCTGCGCGGCAGGCCGGGCACCTTTCAGAAGGCGCTGGAGACCAGTCGAGCCTTGATGGACCTGCGCCAGAGCCACCCCAACCTGGTTGTGGATGCCAACGCGGTACTCCACGACATGAACCAGGAACACCTCAAAGAGACCCTGGAGACCCTCCACAAGACCCTTCCTTTCGACAACCTCTCGGTGACCTGGGCCCGAAATCGGCTCTCTGCCCCGGCCCTTGGCGCGGATTCCCCTGGGAGGTATCGGGAGATCCTCGAGAGCTTGAGGCGGCTGCGCGGGCCCTGCGAGAATCGGGCCCTTTCGGCGGTCTGGCGGGCCGTGGCCCAGGTGACCCGGGAGGGGGTCGCCCAGGTCCTCTCCGAAGGGCGACTGCCCGCGCCCTGCGTGGCCGGCAGGAATCTGGTGGTGCTGCGGGAGGACGGGGAGGTTCTGCCTTGCGAGATGCTGGACCGCAGCCTGGGCAACCTTCTGGAGCATGACGGCGACCTCCAGGGTCTTCTGGCTTCGCCCCAGGCTCGTGATCTGACTCGCTGGATCCAACGGTCAGGTTGTGCGTGCACCTATGAGTGTGCGATGTCTGCGGGAGTGGTGTGGAATCCGGGTCGCTGGCCCGCCGTTCTGCGGGCCATTCCCGGGTGTATGGGGAGGGCCGATCGATGACGGGTGCGTGTCCCGGTCTGGGCATCAGCGTGATCCTGCCCGCCCGAAATTCCGCCGACACCCTGGAGGCCTGCGTTCAGAGCGTCCTGGCCAGCGAGTACCCGCCACTGGAGGTCTTGATCGTGGATGACGCCTCGATGGACGACACTCCCGGGATCGTGGCCCGCCTCATCCGGGACCATCCTGGCCGGGTCTTCGGTTTTCGACTTCCTTCCCCCCGGGGGCCGTCCACCGCGCGCAACCACGGAGCCCGACACGCTCGGGGTGAGGCCTTGTTCTTCCTGGACAGCGACACGGTCCTTCTGCCGGGTTCCCTGGGCGCGTTTTCGGAGGCCCTGACCGGGTGTGAGGCCGTGACGGGCACCTACGCGGCCGAACCCCTCAATTCAGGCTGGACTCCGGCCTACAAGGCTCTCTTCGACCATTACTATTTCACCCGGCGGGGGAGGGTCCCGCTCCGCGTCTTCAGTGTTGCCGTGGCCGGACTGTGGGCCAAGGTCTTTCGCGAACTGGATGGCTTTGACGAAACGCTGAGTTGGGGCATGGACTATGAGTGCGAGGAGTTCGGTGAGCGCCTGGCCCAGAGCCACCTCAACCTGCTGGTCCCGGAGGTGGTGGCGCGTCATCGCTTCCCCCACCTGTCCCGACTGACGTGCCTGTATTTCCGCAGGGCGGCGCAGTGGGCCGAGATCTTCCTCTTGCGCACCGGTTTTGACACCGGTGCCCACAAGACCCTGGACACGGCTCTGGCCACCCTCTCACCCGCTCTGGCCATGCTGGCCCTTCCCCTGACCCTGCTCTCGCCCGCATTCTGGGCCATCCCGATTCTCTTCCTGGCGACCTGGGTGATCGGACACCTTGGCTTCTTCCGCTTTGTGGCCCGACGCCGACCCTGCTTCCTCGGGGTGGCCATGGGATTGAATTTCTATCTGGCCCTGATCCTCAGTTTCGGGGCCGGGGTCGGCCTGGGGAAGGCGCTGGTCCCAGGTCGGCGGAAACGGGCAGGCATCGAGCGCAGGCATTGAAAGGACGGCGAGCTGAAGGTCCGTCGGGTGGAGGCCGGCGTGTGGCGTGGACGTCTCAGGGACTCTTCGTGGAGCCTGGCGGTTTGCCACAGACGGCCAGGATGCCACGAGGATTGGTGAGTGAACCAGGGCCGTCTGGCCCGCTCTTCCCGTTGCTTGGAAAATAGAATCTTCTTCAGGGTTGCAGGGTTTGCAGAAGGGCCCTGGCGATGCGTTCCTGGTCAGAATCCGAGAGGCTGGGGTAGGAGGGGATTCGCAGGATTTCCTTCTCTGCTCGGGTGGATTCCGGGCAGTCGGCGGCCCAGGCCGCGAACTGCGGCAAGCGCGAGCAGTCCAGGTATTCCCTCTGCCGACAGCCCACGCCCTGGGCCCGGCAGAGGCGGGCGCCTTCCGCTGCGTCGGGGAGGCGGACTCCCAGGTAGGAGGCGTTCGAGCGTCCGTGGCGATCCGGATGCAACCAGATCTGCTCGGCCCGTTTGCCCAGGCGGGAGCGTATCCCCTCCGCCGCGGCCCGGCGTCCGGCCACGTTGGCTTCCAGGCGGGACACCTGGCGGCGGATCATCTCGGCCATGAAGGGGCGGAACGGGGCGCGCCCGGCGGGATCGAAGCGGTACTCGGGATCGTTGTCGGTGGGGTCCAGGGTTCGGGCCAGGCTGGGAAGGCGGCTCTGACAGAATCTCAGGAAGGGGTGCAGGGTCCAGCCAAACAAGCCTGGCGTTGAACCGATCGAGAACAAGAGGCGGGCCAGGGGCTCTACCAGGCTTCCCGGGCCAGAGCGGACCGAGAAACGGGGCACGGCGAACCGGTCGGCATCCGGGCCCGACAGGACCAGCATGCCGCCACCCAGGGAGTTCAGGATCTTGTAGACGCCGAAGCTGAAGAGGGCCCCGTCCCCGACGGAACCGACCTGGGTTCCCTTCTGCAAGGTTCCCGGCGCGTGCGCGCAGTCTTCGAAGAGCAGGAGATTTCGATCTCGGCAGAAGGCGCTGATCCGGGTCAGGTCCGCCGGGTGTCCGAACATGTGGGTGACCAGGACCATCCGGGAGCGCTGGGAGGCCCGGGCCGGCAGGTGGTCCGGGTCCAGCGTCAGGGTCTGAGGCTCGATGTCTACGAAGACCGGCACCAGACCTCGCTGCACCAGGACCTGCACCACCGGAGGGAAGTTGTAGGCTGCCAGGAGGATTTCGTCCCCGGGCTTGAGGGGCGCCTGCTCCAGGAATGCCCAGAGGGCGTGGCGCCCCGTGGGGGTGGGCAGCAGACGGGACTGCTCCAGGCGGCCTTGCCAGGCTTCTTCCAGGTGCGCCACGCCGGGCGCCAGGATGGCCAGATAGTCCCGCCAGGTCAGTTCCGAGGAGTGTCTGGGCAGGGTCCGTCCTACCATGGTTTGAGCCCGAGTCGCAAAGAGAGGTTGGATTGGATTCGGGCCTCGGGATCCCAGCGTCGCACGACCTGACGCCACTCGTCCAGGCCGGGCTGGGTCTTCTCGAATTGCCGGCTCGTGAGGCAACTGTCCTTGGTCAGGTTGAAGCGGGCACCCAGGGGGATCAGGCGTTCGGTCAGATCCTCGAGCACCTCGAAGACTCCGGGGCGGGCCACAAAGAGGGTCGTGAAGGTGAATCCCTCCTGGGCAAACGAGAGCATGCCCGCCGGGGGGTGGGGGCCGAATCGCTTGACCATGCAGTGGAAGGCCGGGGTCTTGCGGGCTGCGGCCACCAGGCGGTGCAATCCCTCCTCGGCCTGCCCGGGGCGGACCAGGAACTGGTATTCCACAAACCCACGTGGGCCATAGGCTCTCTGGAATCCCGGGACGGAGTCCAGGGGATAGTGCGCTTCCTCCGGGTGGACCACCCGGTCCAGCCTGGCATGAAGGTGATAGATGGCGAGGTTGATCCAGGGAGAGGTCCAGGGGTTCAAGAGCGCGATCCGGGGAATGGGAAGCCGCAGGACTCGGCGGGGGGCTCGGGGTGGGCGCGAGGTGGGGCGGCTGAAGTGGAAGATCCCGCGGCATCTCCTGCCCGCCAGATCGAGCCAGGCCATCTGCAGTTCGCCCGGCTCCTCGTCGAAGAGTGGGATGGTCTCTTGCAGGGCGTTCGGGATTCTCCGGGTCTGCACCTGGAGGGCTTGAGTGGGGATGGGGATCAGTTGCAGGCGCACCTTGCGGATGAAGCCCGTCAGGCCCATTCCTCCCACGGTGGCCCTGAAGAGGTCGGGATTCTCTTCGGCCGAGCACCCCACCTCGCCGCTCGAGGCCGTCAGGACCCGAAGAGCCTTCACGTGGTTGCCGTAGGAGCCTTGTGCGGGGTGGTTCTTGCCGTGGATGTCGCCGGCGACGGCGCCACCGACGGTGACCTGTCCGGTCCCCCCGGGGACGGGCAGGGTCCAGGCCCGCATCTCCGGTCTCTTGAGCAGGTGGAACAGGGCTCGATTGGTCACGCCTGACTCGCAGAGCACGCTGCCCTGGTCCGAGTCCACCTCGAGGATCCGGTCCATCCCCTCGCTGGAGAGCGTCAGGCCGTCGCTGAGGAAGGCGCAGTCGCTGAAGCTGTTCCCTCCCCCCCGGGGAATCCATCGGGCGGACTCTACCTCGGCCAAGGGCCGAAGGGCCTCTCTGGGCATGGGGACGACGCGGGCTCGCGCCGACCTGCGGCCAGACCAGCCCGCGACCAGCCTCTCGGGGATCATGGAGAGCGGGAGCGGTGTCACGGGAGGGCGTTCTCTGCTTGGGAAGGGGTTCCTTTCCCGGATGCGGATACGGGCTCGTTTCCGCACTTCCTGGGAGCCGGAAGCCGGTCAAGTGTCGGGCAGGATGCGCTGGAGGCGTGCCTCCTGCCCGAGGGGGGCGGGCAGGCTTCGCATCGGGCCCAGGCGTTCGGCTGGAAGCGGGATCTTCGAGAGGGTCCCCTCGGGCCCGACGGACAGCAACCAGGCTTCAAGAGCCTTTTCAAACGGGTCGGCGCACGCCTTTTGCAGGTGCCCCAGGTCGGTTTCGGGCAGGCGGCAGGCCAGGATCCTGGAGACGGAGGTCCAGGCTGACAGGTTTCCGGGCTGGTTCGGTCCGGGAAGGGTTCGCAGGACCAGGGGGGAGCCCTGGATCAGGGTCAGGACCTGGAGGTTGTGTTCGAGGTTGGGCTGGGTTGGAGCCAGCACCCAGACCACCTGGGGGGGCTTCCCGGCGGTTTCGGCCAGGGCCCCGCCGGTGATCCGGTCCAGGGCTTCGGCCATCGGGCGCAGCGACTCGGGGTGGGCCGCGCGGACGACATTTTCGTGTCCGGGGGCGACCGGGACCTGGCTGCCCGCGAGCCAGCCCAGGGCGTTCCAGAGCGCCAGGCTGATCAGGAGACCCGCCGTCACGGCCCGGATCCTTCGAGGGGTCTGCAAGAAGCCGACCACCGCCAGGATCTCCAGGGGAAGAGAGGGCAGGATGTAGCGGTAGTCGATCAGGACCAGGAATTGCCTTCCGGCAATCCCCGCCAGGACCGGGAGGCCGACCAGGAGGAAGCCTCCTCTCGGTCCGGCGGCAGCCAGCCAGACAAGGGCGGCACCCACCAGCAGGGCCGCCGGCCATCCCCAGGCCATCCCCAGGAGGAAGGGCTGGGGAAGGAAGGATTCGACGTAGTCCAGGTGTCCGGGGTCGGTCGTGGTGTGAACGTGGGCAGTGGCGTATTCCACGGCCTCCTGCGCATGGATCAGGAAGAGCGGGGCCACCAGGAGGGTGGTTAGCAGGAGTCCCAGTACCAGGTTGCGGACCGGTCCAGCCGGTAGCCGCCGGGTCGCCAACCGGGCCAGCAGGGCCAGAGCGCCACCGAACGACCCCAGCAGCGAGAGAAGGGAAGGCCAGGACACGTATTCCAGCGGGAAGACCCGTCGGGCGGGGAAGCTGACGGCCAGGATGCCACCCACCGTCAGGGTCGTGACCAGCAGGCCCAGGACGAGCACAGCCGGCCGGCGCTGCTCGCTGGGTCCGGTCCGGAGGATCCGGTAACCCAGGTAGAGGTAGGTGGGTGCCAGAAAGAAGCCGGCCGACCACTTGGTGAGCAGGAACGCGGCGCCGGCGGCGCCCGCCACCAGAGCCGAGCCGCGTCGTTCCAGCCCGGGATCGCGGGCCAGGGCGACCAGGGCCACCATCAACATCGCGGTGGCGGGCAACTCCAGGAGGAACTCCGGCACGTAGACGACCATGACCGGCTCGAAGGCCACCAGCATGGCGGCCAGAAAGCCAACCCGGCGCCCTCTCCCGCACGGTGCGTCTGCCTGGGAGTCGTCGAAGAGGATTCGTCCCAGCAGGAAGGTCGCTCCGACCGCGAGGAAGACCCAGGAGAATTGCATCACGACCAGGCCCTGCAGACCAACTCCCCCCATCATGGCGCCCAGCAAACCCGGAACCAGATAGGCCAGAGGCGGGTAGGTCTGGTTATTGGTGAAGCCCACGATGCCCTGGAGGATTCCGCCCGCATCCCCTCCTTGCAGGAAGAGCTCCTGGAAGGCCAGGATGTTCAGCACGTGGAAGGCCCCATCTCCCTCGGGACTGAGCATCCAGCGTTGGGTCCAGGATGCAACCGGGAAGGCCAAGGTGGCCAGGATGAGGGCAACCAGGAGTCCATCGACCCAGGCCTCGCCCAATCTGCGTGAGGGGTCGGCATTGGGGGAAGGGCTCACGCCTCCAGGTGCCTGCGGGCCCGGCCCAGGGCCATCAGCGGGAAGTAGTGGCGGTACATCGCGTAGTTCAGCATGAAGCCCCGCCCCAACTCCTTGCCCTGGTCCAGCGTCTGCCCGGCCGCCAGGTCTGCCCGGGCGCCCAGTCCGTAGCCGGGGAAGCCCGTCCCGGTGTACTCGGGCTGGTCCCAGGTCCCATCGGGGCGCTGGGTGCTCAGCAGGTAGTTCAGTCCGCGGCGGACGGCTTCGTCCCGCTCGTGATCCCCGATGGCCAGGAGCGCCAGCAGGGCCCATCCGGTCTGGCTGGAGGTGCTGGGTCCCACGCCGCGCAGCGCGGGATCCATGTAGGAGGAGCAGGTCTCGCCCCAGCCGCCATCGGGGTTCTGCTTGGAGAGCAGCCAGTCGGCAGCCTTCTGGACGTAGTCGGCCTGCATGTTTTCGCCGACCGCCATCAGGGCGGGCAGGACCGCTCCGGTGCCGTAGACGTGGTTGACCCCCCAGCGGCCGAACCAGCTTCCGTCGGCCTCCTGCTCGGCGCGCAGGTAGTCGACCGCTCGGGCCACCACCGGATCCGCCATGTCCCGGCCCAGATGGCCGAGGGCCTCGATCACGTGGGCCGTCACGTCGGCCGAGGGCGGGTCCAGGGACTCGCCGAAGTCACTGAAGGGGATCTGGCCGACCAGGGCGCTGTCGTTGTTCACATCGAAGGCTGCCCATGCCCCGTTGCGGCAGCGCATCCCCAGAAGCCAGAGGGTGGCCCGTTCCAGGGCCTGGTCCACGCGGGCCGGGTCGGCACAGGAGGCACGCAGGCGCGCCAGGGCCATCACCGCCACGGCCGTGTCGTCCACGTCGGGATAGGTGTCGTTCTCATACTCGAAAGCCCAGCCGCCCGAGGGGACCCCCTTCACCTTGACCTGCCAGTCCCCGGGGGCGTCGATCTGCTGAGCCAGCAGGTAGTCCAATGCCATCTGGACCGAGGGGTTCTGGCAGTCCAGTCCGCAGTCGGTCATGGCCACCAGGCTCAGCATGGTGTCCCAGACCGGTGAGGTGCAGCACTGCAGGTACGTGCCCTCTTCAGTGGGGTGGGCCCAGGGCTGGTTGAAGGCCTCGAGGCCGGCCTTCATGGCCGGGTGGTCCAGGGCGAACCCCTGGCAGTTCAAGCCGATCAAGGCGTAGATCCAGGGGGGTTGGATGCCGGCCCAACACCCGTCGGCCTCCTGCCGGCGAACCATCCACTCGATGCACAGCTTCGTGGCCAGGTCCCGTCCGGGCTTGATGGGCGAGCGGTCATACAGGTTCAGCAACCGGTCTCCCAGGTAGAAGAACCATCCCAGGGGCGTCTTGGGTTTGGGAAGCGAGAAGTCTTGAGCCTCCCGGCCGTGGGGGAAGAGTTCGTCCAGGCGTCGGCCGGCGGGAAGGGGTCGGACGGGGCGTTTCGCCGAGACCAGGCACAAGGCCACGATGGTGGCTCGGCCCCAACTGGCGAAGTCGTAGAGGTTCAGGGGAGCCCAGGGGGGCAGGAGGACCAACTCGGGAGGCAGGTTGGGCGTGGCGTCCCAGGGCCATTCACCGAGAAGGGCCAGCCACATCTTGGTGAAGACACGCATTTTGCCCAGTCCGCCTCGGTCCAGGATCCACTTTCGGGCCTTGGCCAGAGGTTCTCCGTCCTTGTCCAGGCCGGCTGCCCGCAGGGCGGCGTAGCATTCGACGGTGGCGCTCACATCGCCAGCGGGGGCGTCGTGAAAGACCTCCCAGGACCCGTCGGGGCGCTGTTCGGAGAGGATCGAGCGGACCACCTCGGGAGACTTGGGATCGTCGGAGATCCCCAGGAAGTGCATGGCCAGGATCCACTCGGCCTCGATGGCCGAATTGGTCTTCAGGAAGCCTGCCCAGAAGCCTTTCGGGGTCTGGGTTTCCTCCAGCCAGCGGAGGGCCTTCTCGACTCCTTGGTCCAGCAACTCGCTGGGGTCGGCCTTGTGAAGCATCCCGTCACCTCGCGCGCCCTCCGAAGCGTCTCGAACCGCCGGTCTGGAGGGGGAGAATTCCGATCGGAACATACCCGAATTCCGGGCAGGCGTCAAGGAACTCAGGATTTGCCACCCGTCATGGAAAGTGGGGCCTGGCAAAATCAAGGAGAAGGGAGGACCTGAAGCTGGTTGTCCACCTTGGTGACTCCGCGAACTTTGAGGGCCAGCTCTTCGGCCTTTCGGCGGGCCTCTTCCGAGGGCACGTTGCCGGTCAGGGTGATCACGGACGCGCTGGCCGAGACCTGAATCCCGGCTCGGGCCAGAGCCTCGTCGTTCTTGAGGTGGGACTCGACGGCCAGGACGCGGGTTCGATCCAGGGGGGCGATGGAGGAGGGTGGGGCAGAGGAAGGAGCTGCACAAGACAGGGTCAGCAGGGCCCACATGGCCAGGAGGACGAGGTGTCTCATGCGGCGGAATTCCACCCGGCGAAGGGCATTCCTGGAGAGTCGGGTCTGGGCGCTTCTTTCTCTTGGGAGGCCTGGATTCGGCCCCGGCCGGGTCAGGTGCCCCTGAGCATCGGGATTGTGCGGGCCTCTCCGCGCTCCTCGACAGGGGTGGGCGCCTGGGGAAGGAATGGCGTCAGACTCTCTCTCGGAGGCCACGATGCCCAGTTCGGACGGTTCCCCGCTGCAGCCTGCCCCACCAGGGCCCAGACCCCCCCGCCGCCATCCCAGGAATCAGTTGAACGACCTGACCGGTCGGGACTGGTTGCGATTCACCCGCTCCTGGTTCGTGCACAACCCCCCACGCCGAAGCGCTTCGCAGGTGCGGCACCCGGCCAAGTACCCCGAGGGCATGGTGGCCGAGTTCATCGAGTTCTTCACCCGGGCTGGGGAGGTGGTCCTGGATCCTTTCATGGGGGTGGGTTCGACCATCCTGGCGGCAGAGCAGACCGGGCGTCGGGGCATCGGGCTGGAGCTCAACCCGGAGTACTTTGCCCTGGCCCGCCAGCATCTGGGTCTCCTGGCGGATCAGCACATCCTGTTGAATGAGGATTCGGCCCGGATTGCGGAGGTGTGGCAGGAGCGGGGGCTGCCGATGGTGGACCTGGTGATGACCTCACCGCCCTACTGGAACATGCTGGGGCAGAGTCGGGGCAACGTGCTGTCCGCGCACAAGCAGCGCCAGGCACAAGGCCTGGATACGGTCTACTCTGAAACCGATCCCCGCGACCTGGGGAACATCGAGAGTTACGAGGACTTCGTGACTGCCCTGGCGGCGCTCTTTCGAGAGGCCTCGAAGGTCTTGCGGCCGGGACGCTATCTCGTGGCCGTGGTCCAGAACCTGCGGAACCCTGAAGGTCGGATGGTGCCCCTGGCCTGGGATCTGACCCGGGCCCTGGAGGAGTTCCTGGTCTTCAAAGGGGAGCGGATCTGGTGCCAGGAGAACAAGAAGTTGGGCATCTGGGGATACCCCAGCGAGTTCGTCCTGAACGTCCACCACCATTACTGTCTGGTCTTCCGCAAGCCGGCTTGAGGCCTGTCCGGTCCCCCCCCAGCCCGAAGGAGGGGGGGGATCAGAACCGCGGTCAGGCGGAGGTCGGCTCGTTGTTTGAGGAGGTCTGGGGCTGGCTGATCTGCCGGGCCAGCTCCTCGATGGCGTGACTGATCCACGGCATCAGGCCGGTGGTGAAGGTGGGCGTCTCTTCCAGGAAGACGTCCTCCACCAGCAGACGGCGCAGGAACGTGTCCATCAGATACTGGGTGTCCACCAGCACCGTCAGGAAACCTGGCAGGTCCACTTCAGGATCCCGGGTCTTGAGCAGACGCAGGGCTCGGGCGAAACGAACGCAGCCGTGGTAGGTGTCAGCCAGGCGCTTGGAGAGCTCGTCGACCACCTTGTCCGAGAGGCGGGCTTCCCGAAGCTTGACCTTCAGGCTCTGGCGCAGGGCGTCCCGCTCGGCGGCGAACTCATCCTCTTCCTGGGCGTGGTCGTGCTCGTGCTCGTGCTCTTCCTCTTCCTCAGAGGTCGGTGTCATCGACTCTTCATACACCAGGTCGAGATACTGCATCATCCCTTCCACCGGCTCGGCGGCGTGTCGGATCATCCGGGCCATCGTGCGCGCGGTCTCGCGCAGGTAGAGCACGGCCGAGAAGATGTGACCGGGATCGGCCGGGGCGTCCAGCAGTTTCTCGGTGAAGTCCATGAAGTCGTGGGTCAGGATGAAGAACCTGCCCATGTAGAAGGTGGGTTGGACCACGGCGACCTCGGAAACGCCGGTGGCTGTGATCAGATCAAACAGTTCGTAGCTGATGTCGCCGGCCGTGGTGCGCTCCCGCACCTGGGTCCGGAGTTCTTCCCAGAAGGTCATGAGGTGTCTCCTCTGCTTGGGCTGTGTGGAGGCTTCGATCCCGATGGGGCAAGGTTCCTTCAGGACAGGCGCGCCTCACCGAGTTCGTGCAACAGTTTCTCGCGCAAGGCCTCGCCTCGGAACTCCAGGGCCACCAGGGCCCGCACCTGGGCGGCCAGGTTGGGACGGTGCATCTCCGACTCCAACCACGAGGCGAAATCCCCTCGTTCCAGGTGGTAATCCAGCGAAGCCGCCTCCACGTAGTGCAGGATGTCCAGGAACTCCCTGAGGCTTCGGGCCTGGACCCCCAGGTAGCGGCCAGGAGTCCAGAAGTGGAAGGCTCGTTCCTCGGGAAGGGACTCGGACTCAGGCAAGGGGTTCTGGTTTGTCCTGCGGCTTGGGCGGAGGAAGTCTTCGTTGGCCTCCTCCAGCGTCTTCAGGGTGCGGCGGCTCTCGAACAGGATCTCCTGGGCCCTCTCGTCGGTCTCGGCCTCAACCCAGATGTTGAGGCGTGCCCGCGTCGGGTGGGGGATGACCAGCACCGAGCCGTGGTCCAGGGTGACCCGGACCCCATCGACCATCTCGGGGTTCCGGTCGCGGTACTGTTCCACCAGAAGCCGCATCACCTTGGCCTTGGCGGGCCAGGAACAGTCCACGGTCTCGTGCAGCATGTGGTGGGGAGGGATGCGGCGGGCCAACTCCGAGAGGGGCTTCTTCTCGACGGCCATCATCTCCAAGAGCCGTGCGAACGCGAAGAGAGCGTCAAAACCCGGCGAGAAGCTGGGAAAGATGAACCCGCCCCGAGGGGTGCCGGCCAGGGAGATCTTGCCAAGCCCCGTGGTGGCCGTGTGCATCAGCGAGCGCGAGTCGGTCCGGGTGCGGATCACCCGGCCGCCATGTTGAGCAGCCAGCACGTCCAGGATCTGGGGGGCTGTGATGGGGGCCGCCACCAGGGCTCCGGTGCCTTGCCGACAGACCATCAGGGCCATCATGCAGAGCAGCGCATTGCCCTCCAGGATATTGCCCAGCTCGTCGACCACGCTCAGGCGTTCGGCGTCCAGGTCCATCATGACCCCCAGGTCGGCGTTCAGGGTGCGGACGATGTCGGACAACTGCTCGAGGGCGGATTGGTGGGATTCCTGGACCTGATGGGCCTTGACCGGGTCCATGTAGGCATTCAGGCTGATGGCTTCGGTCCCCAGTTTGCCCAGGATGGAGGGAAGGACCAGGGAAGCGTTCCCATACGAATAGTCGATGACCGCCTTGAAGCCCGCCTGACGGACCAGGTCGGTGTCCACGTTGGCGGTGAACCCTTCCAGGTACTGTTCCAGGGTTCGGGCCGAAAAATCGATGGTGCCCACCTCGTCCAAATCCGTCCGCCTGAAGTCCTGTCGGACGAAGAGGTTCTCGATCTTGCGCTCCATCGACTTTTCGATGTTGATGCCTCGCGAGTCGAAGAACTGCACCTGGAGGATCCGGGCGTCGTCGCGATGGATCCGGGTGTGGATTCCCCCGGCGGGCTTGTCGTTGCGGATGGCGTAGCGGCTGATGGGGGCCGGGGTCAATTGCAGGTCGACGACCTTGACGCCCACCGAGCACAATCCGCAGATCAGGGCCCGGTTGGTCAGGCGGGTGGAGGGGTGCGCATCCCGCGAGGTGGTCACCACCGAGCCCTTCTCCAGGAAGGAGCCGTAGGCTGCTCCCAGTTTCATGGCGAACTCGGGGGTGATCTCGATGTTGCCCAGGCCGGTCACGCCGTCCTGGCCGAAGAGGGCCCCTGGTGCCAGCAGACCCCAGATCAGGCTCATCGAGACGGTGGCCCCGTCCTCGACGTTCTTGTCCGGCCAGACCTTGACCTGGGGGAAGATCAGGGCCCCGCGACCCACGAAGACGTTTTCACCCAGGACGACGCCGTCCGAGAGGGTCACGTTGGATTTGATGGTGCACTGGCGGCTGACGATCGAGCCTGAACTGCGCGATTTGCGCCCCAGATAGACGTTGTTCCAGAGGATGTCCCGGTGCAGGGAGGTCTCCTCCTCCAGGATGCAGTTGTCCCCGATACAGGTGAACTGGCCGACCGTGGCCCCGGCTCGGATTCGGCAGTTGCGTCCGATCACGACGGGGGATTCGATGCGCGCGGTCGGGTCGATTTCGCTGCCAGACCCGAGCCACACCCCGCGGGTGCGTTCTTCTCCCGGCATCTCGTGCAGGACTCGGCCGGCGAACATGTCCTGGTGGGCCTTGCGGTAGTGATCCAGGTCTCCGATGTCACACCAGTATCCTTGGGCGACGTATCCAAAGAGGGCCTGCTTCTCGGTCAGGAGTCTGGGGAAGAGGTCCCCCGAAAAGTCGTAGAACTGATCCGGCTCCATCATCTCCAGGATCTCGGGTTCCAGGACGTAGATCCCGGTGTTGACCTGGTCGGAGAAGACCTCACCCCAGGAAGGCTTCTCGAGAAAGCGCACGATCTTGTGGCTCTGGTCGGTGATCACGACCCCGTATTCCAGGGGGGACTCGACGCGGGTCAGGGTCAAGGTGGCCATCGACGCGGATTCCCGGTGGAATGCAAGCAGTCGGCTCAGATCGAAGTCGGTCAGGGCGTCCCCGCTGACGACCAGGAACGTGTCGTCCAGATACTCCTCAACCTTCTTGACGCTTCCGGCAGTGCCAAGAGGTTCGTCCTCGACCGAGTAGATGATGTGCAGACCAAAATCCGAGCCGTCGCCGAAATAGGAGACGACCTCTTCCGCCAGGTAGTGGAGGGTGACGATGACGGTGTCCACCCCGTGGCGCTTGAGCAACTCCAGGACGTATTCCATCACCGGCCGATTGCAGATGGGAACCATCGGTTTGGGTCGGTTCACTGTCAGAGGGCGCAGCCGGGTCCCTTCCCCGCCTGCCATCACGATGGCTTTCAAACTCTTGACCTCTGGGTTCTTATGATTCCCGTCGGAAGGGCGCACCCGACCCTGCGGGAGGAGGATGTTCCGTCAAGGAGAAGTCAGTGCGGATCCTTCGCGATCGGTCCCGGAAGACCTCGGACCTCAGGTCCAGGACTCCAGGGGCAGGTCCATCCTGGTGGAATGGCGGAGCCTCATTGATGTTGAAGATTCTGCAGAAGCGTCTGGTCGTCTCGCTGGACGAGGAGGAAGCCTCAAAGGTTCAGCAGAGCCTCCAGGCACGGTATGAATCCCTGCTGCACCGGGTGCGGTTGGAGTACCTCCAGAGGCTGGGGCTCGATGCAGAGGCCTACGCCCTGACCCTTCCCCGCACGAATTCCGCATTGAACCTCGGCGAGGTGTTCATGCCGGAGCCCGGAGTCATCCTCTACCTCAAGGCACTGCACGAGGAAGGGATCCTGGAGGCTGGCGCGATCTGTCGCGAGGCCACCGGGGACTTTGCCGGGTTCTTCGAGGATGTCCGGAACGCGGTGACCGAGGCTCACGGTCCGGTCGAAGACTGGGTTGCCCTGGAGGCCGAAGGCGCCCTGGTGGTCGAGGACGCACGGCCGGCCTCGACCAGCGTGCCTCCGAACCAGCTTGAGGCAGCTCGAATCCTGCTGGATGACCAGTCCCGGATCCTGCTGGAGCGAATCCAGGACGCGGGGTCGATCTTCTTCAACAAGATTGAGACCGAGGATCGCCAGGACACCGAACAACGCATCCGCACCTTCGAGAAGTTGGAGCTGGTGGCCAAGGACTTTGCCGTCCTGTGCCGCCGGACGGGCCAGCAGATCTTGCGGGTCGCCGACCGGGCCACCATCGACGAGTCCTCCCAGAAGGCCTTCAAGTGCTTCATCTGCGGGAATCCCATTTCGCAGGAGGTGGTGGAGGAGATCCTGACCTGCACCGAGGCCTGTGGTGAGCTCCTGCGCGATCAGAGGTGGCTGCTCGTCCTGGTCCAGGGCATCCTCGGCAACATCGGGGTTCCGACGGAGACCTTGCAGGTTTACCAGGCACCCGAGGGCCCGGTGCAGGTCTTCCTCTCCTTCAATGGGCAGCGCTACCTGTTCGTCCTGGCCACCGGGCGGCTCAACCTGGACCAGGCCTACCTGATCGGGGCGCATCTGGCAGCCTATGAGCTGGATCACGCACTGGTGATCTCGACCGAGAAAGTCTCGACCCTGATGCGCCACCATCTGGTTCAGGCCAGCCCCGAGACCTGTTTCCACTTCATCGACGCGTTGGAGGACCTGGACGAACGCCTGCGTCAGACCTTGCTCCAACAACAGCGAGAGTTCCTCAATGAGATTCTTGGACCCCTTTCCCAGTTGACTCCGGTTCGGGTCGCGGATCTGGTCCTGCGGCGGATGGCGCCGGAAGAAGAACCCCTCGAGACCGTGCCCGAGCCGGTACCCGGCAAGCGCCGCAAAGGCCGCTGCAAGAAGAGCGACGGGCCCTCCGAGAAGGCGCAGGACGAGGCTCCTGGGAAGGCCTCCGAGAAGGCGCCGCAGGACGAGGCTCCTGGGAAGTCCCCTGAGAAGGCGCAGGACGAGGCTCCTGGGAAGGCCTCCGAGAAGGCGCAGGACGAGGCTCCTGGGAAGGTCCCCGAGAAGCCTCAGGAGGACGCTTCAGAGCCTGCCACCGCAAGCTGACTTTCCCCTGGACAATCAAGGAAGGCTCGTTCTGCTTCGTCAAGGCGGGACGGGCCTTTTCCTATTTCTCATTCCCAAGAAAATCTGGAAACCAGCGCATTGAGAGAGGTCTCTGAGGCCCTCAGCTCGAGCAGAATCCCCCCAGAGACCGTCTTGGGGGCTTGAATCAATCCCCAATGAATCCTTCTCCGTTGCATATAGGGCAGAGCGGATGTTATAATTAGATCCCCCTGGGCTTGATGGGGGCTCTTCAAGCCTCTGGGAATCAGTCTCTTCATCTCTTGTCAGAAAGGATTTTTCTGTTGCAGAAAGATTCAATCTTGACGCCTGGTGCGTCGTCCCCTCAGCTTCATGCAATCCATCCCCCTGAGGGGCAGGAGGCCCCTCGGAATGCCTCCACGACACCCCACTCTGCCGTGCGCTACTTCTCCCGGGCGAATTTCGAGAGCTTGCCGCAGATTCAGCGACTGGACCCTGATCACCGATTCTCCATCAAGGTCGTCGCCAGCGTCCTTCCTTTCAAAGTCAACAACTATGTCGTCGACCACCTGATCGATTGGGACCGTGTCCCGGACGACCCGATGTTCCGCCTCACCTTCCCCCATCGCGACATGCTGCGCCCCGAGGAGTTCGACGCCGTCGCCCGCCTGGTTCGAGCTGGAGGAGACCCCAAGGACCTCAGCCACCTGGCCGAGGAGATCCGGTTGAGGATGAACCCTCACCCGGCAGGGCAGATGACCCGCAACGTTCCAGAGCTGGACGGGCGCAAGCTGCAGGGAATGCAGCACAAGTATCGTGAGACGGTGCTCTTCTTCCCCTCCCAGGGCCAGACGTGCAACGCCTATTGCACCTTCTGCTTCCGCTGGCCTCAGTTCGTCCACCTTCAGGGCTTGAGGTTCCAGTCTCGCGAGATTGACAACCTGGTGGAGTACCTTCGCCGTCACCCCGAGGTGACCGACGTGCTGTTCACCGGAGGCGACCCGATGACCATGCCGACGCGCCTGGTCCGCCACTACATTGAGCCTCTGCTGGGCCCGGGCCTGGAGCACGTGCAGAACATCCGGATCGGGACCAAGACGCTGACCTTCTGGCCTGACCGCTACGTGGGCGACCCCGATGCCGAGGACCTGCTGCGCCTCTTCGAGCAGGTGGTCGACCAGGGCAAGCATCTGGCCGTGATGGCTCACTTCAACCACCCCAAGGCCCTCTCGACCGACCTCGCCCGCCAGGCCATCCGCAGGGTGCGCGCCACGGGGGCGGAGATCCGCTGTCAATCCCCTCTGGTCCGTCACGTCAACGACGACCCGGAGGTCTGGGCCGAACTCTGGAAGACCCAGGTTCGCCTGGGATGCATCCCGTACTACATGTTCGTGGCTCGGGACACCGGTCCCCGACGCTACTTCGAGATTTCGCTGGAACGCGCCTATGAGGTCTTCCGGCAGGCCTACAGCCGACTCTCCGGTCTGTGCCGGACCGTCCGGGGCCCTTCAATGTCGGCCAGCCCCGGCAAGGTCGCCATCGACGGGATCGTCGAGGTGGCAAGGGAGAAGGTCTTTGCCCTGCACTTCATCCAGGGCCGGGACCCCGATTGGGTGAACCGCCCCTTCTTTGCCCGGTTCGACCCCTCGGCGTGCTGGCTGGACGACCTGAAGCCGGCTTTCGGTCAGGAGCGCTTCTTCTTCGAGGATTGAATCCAGGGGGGCATCCACCATCTCACAGGAGGACCGCTCCCACGCAATCCGAAATCTGGCCCCCATATGATCGAGTTGCGCGTTCCCCGCGAGGATGTCAACGACGACACCGCGACCGTGGCCCGCTGGCTGGTTCCTGCCGGGGCCCCGGTGGTCGCCGGGCAGGTGGTGTGCGAGTTGGAGACCACGAAGACCATCTTCGAGGTCTGCGCCCCTGCCGGCGGCCACCTCCATCCGGTGGCCCCCGAGAAGGCGGAATTGTCCGTGGGGGCCGTGCTGGCCCGGATCACGGATTCGCCCGAGCCTCCTGCCCTTCCGGAGACCCCCATCGAGGCCTCGAAGCAGGCCGGCGAGGTTCGGGCCACCCGCCAGGCCCAGGAGTTCGCCCGAGCGCATGGGATCGACCTGGCCGCCCTGGCCCATCGTGGCATCCTGACCTTGAAGGAGGTCCAGGCGGCGGCGGGACTTCGGAAGCCCCACTGGCAGACCCCGCCTGGCGTCCGGCGCGTTCTGGTCCTGGGGGCGGGGGTCGCGGCCATGCAGGTCCTGGACATCCTCCTGCACGATCGGGAAGTGCTCCCCGTGGGCTGCCTGGACGACGACACCTCCCTGCACAAGGTGTCGCTCTTCGGGGTGCCGGTCCTGGGAGGTCTCGACTGCCTGGAGGAGTTGTGGCGGGACGGGGTCTTCGACGCCGCCATCGTGGGGATCGGGACCAACGTCCCGGTGCGGGCCGCCATGTACCGGCGCCTGCGGGATTTGGGGATCCCGCTGGTCAACGCCATCGATCCTTCGGCTCGCATCAACCGGCAGGCGCTCCTGGGGCAGGGCCTGGTGCTGTGCGCCTTCGTCCACGTCGGTGTGGCCGCCACGCTGGGCGACAACTGCTTTCTGGCCGCCCACTCCAACATCGACCATCACTGCACGCTGGGCCGCCACGTGGTGATGGGGCCCGGGTGCCTTCTCTCGGGGACCGTGACGGTCGGAGACGAGACGCTCTTCGGCTCGGGGGTGATCGTGCAGCCCGGCCTGGAGGTCGGGGCGCGCTGCCGGGTGGCCTCGGGGTCGGTGATCCTGCGGGATATTCCGGCCGAGCACGCCGTCAAGATGCGCCCACCCACCGAGGTCGTGATGGTGAAGACCGGTGGATGAGCTTCCCGCTCTGGAGAGAGCCTCCGGACCATCCCCTCGCCCCCTGCTGGAAAGCCTCTACGAGAGGATGCTGCTGATCCGGCGCTTCGAAGAGCGGGTCCTCTCGTTTTTCAGCGAGGGAAGCCTGTACGGGACCACTCACGCCTGCATCGGGCAGGAGGCCGTCTCGGTGGGCCTCTTCTCGCATCTGGGGCCGCAGGATGTGGTCTTTTCGAACCATCGTTGCCATGGCCACTACCTTCTGCACCAGGACGATCCCGAGGGCCTCCTGGCCGAGCTGATGGGCCGGGCAACCGGGCCTTGTGCGGGAAGGGGGGGGAGCCAGCACCTGCACCGGGGCAACTTCTTCTCCAACGGAGTGCAGGGGGGGATCGTTCCCAATGCCCTCGGTCTGGCGATGGCCGGGGGCCTTCTCGAGAAGCCGGGCATTGCGGTGGTGTTCCTGGGGGATGGGACCCTGGGCGAAGGCCAGGTCTACGAATCGTTCAACCTGGCCTCGCTGTGGAGGCTTCCGGTTCTTTTCGTGGTGGAAAACAATTTCTGGGCCCAGAGCACGTCCTCAAAGGTGCAGTTGGCCGGGGAGATTGCCGATCGGCCGCGGGCCTTCGGGATTCCCACCGAGGTGATCGCCTCCCACGACGTGCTGCTCACCTGCGAGCGCTCGGGTCCAGTGGTCCAGGCTGTACGCCGGGGGGAGGGACCTCGGGCCCTGGTCTTCCACACCTTCCGCCTGTGCTCGCACTCCCGCAGTGACGACGCACGGCCAGAGTCCTGCATCGCCCCCTGGCGCTCGCACGATCCGCTTCTGCTGGCCTCGAAGGAATTGGACCCGGCCTGGCTGGAGGCTGCCGAGAGCCGAGTGGACGAGCGTCTGGCCCGGGCCGAGCAATCGGCACTGGCCGCCCCGTTCGCCGAAGAGCCCGTCCTGCCCCCGATCCCGCTGCCCCGGTCGAGTCCGGAGGTGTGGAGCGGAGAGCGGGTGGTCCAGGTCCTCAATCGCGCTCTGCGGGGTCTGCTGGAAGAGGATCCCCGGGTCCTGTTGCTGGGGGAGGATCTGGTCGACCCCTACGGCGGGGCCTTCAAGGTCACCCGGGGATTGTCTGGAGACTTCCCGGGAAGGGTCCTGGCCACTCCCTTGAGCGAGGCGGCCCTGACCGGGGTGGCCTCGGGCCTGGCCTTGCGGGGGATGCGGCCGATCCTGGAGATCATGTTCGGAGATTTCCTGACCCTGTGCGTGGACCAGTTGGTGAACTACGTCTCGAAGTTCCGGGGCATGTACGATGGCAGGGCCTCGTGTCCGCTGGTGCTGCGGACTCCGATGGGAGGTCGCCGGGGCTATGGCCCCACCCACAGCCAGACTCTGGATCGCCTGTTGATGGGCGTTCCCGACCTCCGCCTGGTGGCGCCCAGCGTCCTGCACGATCCGGGGGCCCTGTTGAGGGAGGCTGTGGACGACGAGGCACCCGTGCTCTTCCTCGAAAACAAGTTGATGTATACCCGGCCGGTGCGTTGCGCCGACCCGGAGGGTTACCTGGGGCCCTGGAGGGCCAGGCGGACCGCGGGCCCGTATCCGACCGTGACCCTCTCCCTGGTGGACTTCTCCACTTCCAAGGTGACCTTGGCGACCTACGGCGGGATGGTCGAGATCGCCATGGAGGCGGCCGAGACGCTGTTGATCGAGCACGAGGTGGCTTGCGAGGTCGTCGTGCCTTCCTGGCTGAACCCGCCTCGATTCCAGGCCCTGGAGGACTCCCTGTCGCGATGCAGGGGGCGTCTGGTCACTGTGGAGGAGGGGATCGGTGTGGCCGGATGGGGAGCCGAGGTGATCAGTTCATGCTGCGAGCGGGGCCTTCTGCGAGGCGCAGCAGGCCGGGTGGCGGCTCCGTGCGCGGTGATCCCCACGGCCCTGCCTCTGGAATCGGGTGTTCTTCCTGATTCCGCGGGGGTGGTCCAAGAGGTCCTTCGTCAGATCGGTTGAGGGCGCTTGAGCGGGGCTGAGGGGTTCAACGCACCCAGTAGGGCGGGTAGTAATAGCCGCCTCCGTACCAGACGCCGCCATTCATCCAGCTCACGGTGCCAGGGTAATGCTGCTCGACAAGCTGCTGCTCTTGGGAGTTGAGCTGCGGCCAGGAAGTGTAGGCGCGCTTCAAGGCGTCTTGGGTGGCCATCAGGTCTCCGTCGGCGACGGCCTTGCCGTAGTCCTGGCAGGCCTTCTCCATGCCCTGGAAGAGTTCACTGGTCGCCGCCGGGGGCGGGCTCTGCACGCCGTTTCGGGCCTGGGTGGCTGCTTGCCAGCCTCGCACGCGGAGATTGGCGGACTCCTGCTCGACCAGGGTGACGATCTGCAGGGCCAGGTCCTCGATGTTTTGCGTCACCAGGCTGTTGGTGGCCTTTTGCAGGACGCTGGCCGAGGGTTTCTGGGGAAGCGGCAGGGAGTGCAGGGAGGCGACCGGGGCATCGAGCACCACGGTGTCCTGAACCGAGTCATAGGTCCAGAACCTGGAGGTTGCGGACATGGCCAGGTGGTCGGACTCGTTCCCCATGGTCGCATCCATCTTCAGCGAAATCCACACGCAGAAGCGCCGATTCGCCTGGTTGCAGAGGGCTTCCGCCACGGCCGGCGAGGGGGGCAGTTGGGAGGAGAGGCCTTTCAGGCCCTGCAAGGTTTCTGCTGAAAGGCGGACGACGTGACCGGCCTTGCCGGCCTTCTGGAGGACCGCCTGGAGCTGGTCGGTGAATTCGGTGCCCGAGACGGGCTGGTAGGGCCCCTGAAGGTTGACGGGCAGCAGGATGGCCCCAGATGGGGGCGACTGGGCTTGGCCTGGAAGTGAAGCCAGGGTGATGAGGACGGCCAGGAGCACGAGGATGGGGATCTTCTTCATCGCGAAACCCTCCAGAGATGACCCTGGGGACTTCAAGGCTCCGGACCCGCCTCCTACCGTCCGGGGAAAAGCCGACAGGGCGCCGGTGAGGGCGCCCTGTCGGGATTTCCAGGTCGGAGATCAGGTCGTGCTGGTCGTGGTCGGGGTTGGCGTCGGCGTCGGTGCGGTGCGCCGGCGGGTTCCCGTGGGTTTGCGGCGCTTGCGAAGCCCCTGTTTGAGCAGGGATTCGCGGATCCGCTTCGAGGCACGGAAGCGCACCGTCCGGTAGGCGGGGACCTCGATGGATTCTCCGGTCTTGGGATGGCGGATGGTCTGTGGGGGGCGGGGGACCGTGGCGAAGGTCCCCAAGCCGCGCAACTCGACGCGGCCCGATTCGACAATCTCCTCGGCCACAAGCTGGACGAAGCGGCGCACGAAGCGGCGCCCTGTCCGTCCCGAGAGGCCTAGTTCTGCAGCGATGCGATCGGCAAATTCTTTCTGAGTTCCTGGCATCCGTGTCACGTCCTTGCTCTTCGAGATTTTTCGGGTCGACGGATGACCGTCGGCCCGCAGACTCGGTCAGAAGTGCCCAGAAGCCGGCTGCCCACCTTCCAAGGTGCCGTCCGAGACTCTCGATGCCCAGCCCACCGCACCACGCTGTCGGGGTTCGCCCGCAGCGCTCCTCCAGGAAAGGGCTGCTCCTTGTCTGCAAGTGATGTCTCCTGGTCCCGGTGTCTTCAAACCTCGGGTCGACCCAGGATTTTCGTGGAATCCCCCGGATCAGCCCGCAGGCTTGGGAGAGGCCGGGGCGCCTATTCGCGCTGTGGGGCCCAGGGCCTGCCGGGTCGGGCCGGGCTGGCCGACAAGACTTTTCCCGTCGGTGGCGAAAACTCCCAGGACACTCCTCGCCCCTGGGGGGCGGGCCATCCTCCCCGCCACTGGGGCGGGCCATCCTCCCCGCCGTTGGGGCGGGCTAAACAGTATAGGAGCGCCCCGGCGTGCTCGACCCGCTTTTCGCACTCAGTTCCCAGAATCAGAGGTTGACGGAGAATACCCAGCGCTCCAGCGATGCCGTTCGGACCCAGGCCCTCAAGGAGGGCAAGGAGAAGGGCCGTCGGGGAAACCTGGACTCGACCGAGATCTCTTCAGACCTCAACCAGATGGGTGAGGATCTCCTGGGTTCCATGGACCCGGACCTTTTCGGTCGGAGCGGGAAATCGTCCCTCTTCAAGAGGTTCTGGGAAGAGACGGTGGAGCAGGAGGGGGAGGACGAAGAGGGCGAGGGGGGCTCCGGCCGGCGTCACCCGGATGGCCTGCTCATGGAACTCCCGGAGTCCCCAGATGAATCTGAGGACCCCCCCGCCGCGGAAGAGTCAGCTCCGCCGCCCCCTGTTCCAGAGGCCCCAGAGCCGTCGGAAGCCCCCGCAGAGGCCGAGCTGGAGGAGGAGGAGCCTCCCCGGACGGAGTCGCCTGCTGCCCTGCCTGGCCTCGAAGTTCTGGAGTTCAGCGCCCCTGGAAAGAAATCCGCTCCCCAGGACGAGAACGAAGCCCCCTCGGCGGCGCGCCCTGCCAGCCAGGGATCCTTGCTGGATATCTCCGAGGGCTTCCTGCTGCACGAGTCCACGGTTGCGTTCGAGGCCTCGGAGGAGGCAACCCCGGCGGTCGAGGCCGAACCCCTGCCGGCCCACCTGGAGGCTGTGCTGTCGGCCTTGATGCAGGGTGATTCCCGCTCCGCAGCCTGGCCCCGCCTGCAGAGGCTCTTGGGGCGTTTTGGCCCGGGCGTCCTGGGGGTGTGCGCCGGGCAGAAGGTCCGGGTCTGCCTGCTTCCCAGAGGCAGCGGGGTGAGGTCCCACCCGACGGTCCGAGCGGCTGTGGGGCAGGGCAAGGCGCGTGGCGGCGCTTATCTGCCCGAGAGTCGGACCTGTCTGGTGGAGGAGGAGGTCTTGTCGGCCCCCCCTTGGGGGTTTCACCCCGTCCTGTTCTACTTTGCGCAGGCCTGGGATCATGCTCTGGGGGGCGAGGAGTTCGCCAGCCTCCAGTCAGCAGCGGTCAAAGCCAGCTTCGATGCCTGCCAACACGGTCTGCCTGGACACTCCTTCCCGGACGGTTTCGCAGGCGAGTCGCCCGTCCACTATTTTGCCCAGGCGGTGGAGTCCTATCTGTCCGAGAATGACTCGACCGAGCCATTGTGGACCCGAGAAGATCTTTACGATTTTGACCGGTCCATGTTCTCCTACGTCGAGTACCTGTTTCGGCAAGGGAACCGCACCGCGTGAATCTTCTGATCCATCCTCTGCTGAAGACCCGGGACGGGCGCAAGATCGGGGAGTTCCCCGTCGGCAGTCTGTCCTGGGACGTCGCCACGGGAACGGTTCTGGACTGTCCGGATCGGGAGATTTTTCGTGTTCTCCACCGGCATTTTTCGTGGCCGATTCCGGTCCGTCGGGCCCGGGGTGGCCCTGGTTCGGCCCTGCTGCACGAATGGGAGGAGATGGCCCCGGGCAGTGAGGAGCACTTCCGAGAGGCCGTCAACCGACTGCATCGTCTGGGGTTTGTCGCCCGACCGATGGGTTCGCAGGGTTGAACTCTTGGGATCTTCCTGGCTTTCAGTGCGGGGCAAAGGGCCTGGCCAGAAGCACTCCCAGGGGGATCCCAGGCAGGCTCAAGACCAGGGCGACCGGCCAGTTGTGGCTCAGCATGTAGCCGACGTAGCCGCAGACCAGGATGCCTGCGGAGACCGCCAGGGCGCGCACGGTTCGGAACACGCGCGTCTGCTTGCTGTAGCACTCCGGATGGTAGAAGGCTTCCTCGCCCTTGATCTGGACCTCGACGGCATTGGAGCGGGTCAGGCTGACCCCGCATTGTCGGCAATCCACCAGTTCGGTCGTTGGACCGCACTTCTGGCAATAGATGGGCTTGTGGAAGGTCAGCTTCTCGGGGGCATAGACCGAGAAGAGATCCATGGCCCGTTCGCACTTGGTGCACTTGAAGGGCTTGTGCTCGTGACACTTCTTGCAGACTCCGTCGCCGCCGGTGTCTACGGGGGCTCCGCATTTGATGCAAGGGTACGCCGGCACAGCGCCTCCTCGGAATCAGGGAATCGGAACCTGTTCGGTTCGAACTTGCAGACATCCTGCGTGTGTGGGGGAATCGACCCGCCGGCCACCGAAGCAGGAAATGTTCGAGGCTCTGCGACGGGACTCGGACACAAGACGAAACCCGGAGGCAGCAGCAGTGAACAAGAAGTTGATGGTTGCAGCCCTGGCTCTGGCCGCGTTGCTGGTCTGGACCGGTCGCGCTCAGGCCCAGCTCTTGATGGTGACCGGGGAATACCAGGTCACCAACGTGGACCGGCCCGAGCAGAGAATTGGCATCGCCCTGAGGGGCGACGACCCGGACCGCCGGCAGAATTGGGTTCATATCCACGCCGATACCAAGATCGTCCGGCGGGTCTGGCTCCAGAACGGGGCCTTCCGTGACGAGTTCATGTCCTGGAACGGCTTCTTTGACTACGTCCGCAAGGGGACCAAGTTGAGGGTCCACGGCGGAAGGACCTGGGACGGAACGATCCAGGCCAAGAAGATCTGGCTGTAAGGATCCTTCAGGCCGCTCACCGGGGCCTCGTCCCTCCTCTTCTCAGGGCGAGGGTCGGGGCTCCATTCTTCGGCGGATTTCGTCAAGGGGGACCAGGTCGCCCTGGTCCATCCCGGGGCAACGACCTCCCGCCCGTTGCCAGGCCCGCCGGCTGCGCAGGTTCTCGGGCCAGAACGGCCAGGTCCGACACTGCTGGGGCCGGTCCTGGTAGACCCGGCAGAGGGCCTTCCCAGGAACGTCCTGGCGGTCCAGCATCGTGCAGTCCAGGCCCTGCCCTTCCGGGGCCGGGACTTCCTGCAGGGCCCAACCGCAGTCGGTCCGCAGGGCGTGTCGGTTCAGGAACTCGCGGTAGTCCAGACCTAGGGCCCTGGCCATGCGGAGCCCCTCACCCCGGGTGAATTCGACAAGCCCCGGAGGACCTGTACAACACTGACCGCAGCCAGTGCATTCGAAGCGCAGGCCTTCAACGAACCACTCACGGGGTGCAGGGGCGCCGGGCATTCCTCTCCTCGAGCAGGGCAGGTTCTACTTCCAGACGTTGGCTTCTGGAAGCGCGGTGGGTTCGCTGGTCCGGACGACCTCCAGAGCTCCCCACCCGCCTGTGATCAGGCGAGGTTGCTCGAAGGTCACCGTCTTGTAGTAGCACGAGCCGTCGGGATTGCGGGCGGCCACCGCCGCATTGAGGTGACGGGAAACGTAGGGGCTGTTGCCCCCCGAGGCCCGGTTCATCCACCAATCCTTGTCCACGATCACGACCCGCATGATCCGGCTCCAGCCGTCGCGCGTCAAGAGGGCCTTCATCTGACCCTCCAGGGTGGGGTTCGACAGTCCGGCCCGGGGCATGGTCTGGGCACCGGCCGCCGCCCCCCGGATTCTTTGGTGCAGGGCCTGATAGCCGGAGAAGTCCGAGCCCTCCAGGGTGAACTCCCCTTGGGCGTACACGTCCCCATAGGCCTTGACCTCGACGCGGACCTTGTGCGTTCCGGGGCCCAACTCGCCAAGGTATTTGGTGAAGAGTTCCGGCCCGAAGCGCAAGCCGTCCTTGGTTCCGTAGACGATGTCCCGGTCCCGGTAGGCCGTCATGCGTGAGGGGTCGGGGGCGATGTCCAGCAGGAAGTCGCTGCGCTCGAGCAGTTCAGGTCGCTTCAGGGCGATCGTGCGGTAGGCCTTCTGTTCGCCGTCCAGGAAGAAGTAGGTGATCAGGTAGTCGGTGTGTGGCCCCAGCAACTGCTTCCAGGGCTTGTCGGACCGAAGCAGGCAGTAGATGGGTTCAGGTGCCTGAAAGGTCGACACGGAGGTTGGCGGGTTCTTGGGGTCGATGGGTTGGCTGGAGAAGATGGCCTCTTCGGCCAGCGCCGGGTTGGTCAGCAGGATCCCGAGGACAGCCAGGACGGTCACGACGGTTCTCAACATCGAGAACCACCTCCCTCCCGAAGGTGCCCCCCCGTTCAGGAGTTCCGGAGCCCACAGGATCCTCCTTCCCCCCAGGACTGGGGAGGCCAGGCCCGCCAGGAGCGGATGTCCGAGTGTGGAAAACCTCGAAAACGGGAGGCTGACCGTGCTGAGTGTCCATGTCCACGTCCAGGTAAAACGGGGTTTCGAGAAGGCCTTCTTGCAGGCCACGCTGGCCAATGCTCGACAGAGCCGGGCCGAACCCGGGATCGCCCGCTTCGAGGTCGGGCAGAGCCGCGAGGACCCCCAGCACTTCCTCCTGGTCGAGGTCTACCGGGCGCCCGAGGCTCCCCAGCAGCACAAAGAGACCGCCCACTATGCCCTCTGGCGGGATACGGTGGCCCCCATGATGGCGGAGCCGCGGCAGAGTTCGAAGTTCGACATGCTCTTCCCTGGGGAGGAGGACTGGTAGGATGTCGCTCTCCTTCGAGTTCGCCACCGCCGCCCGGGTCGTCTTCGGCTGGGGCCGGCTGGCAGAGGCCGGAAGGATGGCCCGGGAGTTCGGTCGGCGGGCCCTCCTGGTGCGGGGGGCCTCCTCGGGCGCGGCCGCGCGGGTCCAGGGTCTGCAACAGGTCCTGGAACGAGCGGGCGTCTCCTGGGTGAGCTGTCCGCTGGGTTCCGAACCTTCGCTGGAGGACGCGCGCCACGCCGCTTCACGGGTCCGCGCCGAGGCCTGCGACCTGGTGGTGGCCTGCGGAGGAGGTTCGGTGCTGGACCTGGGCAAGGCCGCCGCAGCCTTGCTGACCAACCCGGGGGACCCCCTGGACTACCTCGAGGTGGTGGGCTCGGGTCACCCCTTGTCTCGTCCCTCAGCTCCCCTTCTGGCCCTTCCGACGACGGCCGGAACCGGCTCGGAGGTGACCCGGAACGCGGTCCTGTCCTGTCCTGAACATGGCGTCAAAGCCAGCATGCGCAGCCCCTGGATGCTGCCCCGGGTGGCTTTGGTGGACCCCGAGTTGACCCGGGAGCTTCCGCCCCACCTGACGGCCTCGACCGGGATGGACGCCCTGACCCAGCTCTTCGAGCCCTTCCTCTGCCGGCGCGCCCAGCCTCTCACCGACGCGTTGTGTCGGGATGGCATGGTCCGGGTGGCCCGATCCCTCAGGAGGGCCTGTGCCGGCACTCCGGATCGGCAGGCTCGGGAGGACATGGCCCTGGGCAGCCTCTTCGGTGGCATGGCCCTGGCCAACTCCGGCCTGGGGGTGGTCCACGGACTGGCGGCCCCCCTGGGTGGCGCCCTGCACGCTCCTCATGGCGTGTTGTGCGGCGCGATTCTGCCCCACGCCGCTCAGGTCAACCTGGGGGCCTTGCAGGCCCGGGAGTCGGAGAGCCAGGTTCTGGACCGCTTTCAAGAAGCCGCCCGTCTTTTGACGGGTCGTCCTGAGGCCTCGGCGCAGGACGGGGTCCGCTGGCTGCAGGACCTGGTCCGGGATCTGGAGATTCCGGGATTGGCCAGCCTGGGTCTGGAATCCGAGGCCCTGGCCGGGATCTGCCTGCAGGCCCGGGAGGCCTCCTCCTTCAAAGCCAATCCCGTGGCGCTTCAGGACGCCGAGATCCTGGAGATCCTCCAGCGGGCCCTGTAAAGTCGCGTTCCAGGACTCAGAATGGGCCGTGACGAAGCTTGGCGACATGGCGTTTCTGGACGGGAAGAGCATGCGAAACCTGGCCATTGCGCTCTTCGCCTTGGGGGGGATCGCCCTTCACCTGCTTCTGCGCTTCGGGTTTGCCCAGCCCGATGGCCCCTGGCTCGAAGCCCCGCTGCACGCGGTCCTGTGGCTTGGCGGGTTGCCTCTGATCCTGGAGCTTGTCGGCAAGGCCTTCCGAAGTGAGTTTGGTTCGGATCTTCTGGCCGGCCTGTCCATCCTGACCGCACTCCTCTTGGGGGAGTATCTGGCCGGGGCCCTGGTGGTCCTGATGCTTTCCGGAGGGGCGGCCCTGGAGGACTTCGCAGTGCGGCGGGCCTCCTCGGTCCTGGATGCCCTGGCCCGCCGCGTGCCCTCGGTGGCCCATCGCCGGAACGGCGAGACCGTCGAGGATCTGGAGCTCCAGGCCGTCCAACCGGGAGACCTGCTGGTCCTCTTCCCCCACGAGATCTGCCCCGTGGATGGCGAGGTCGTGCAGGGGCGCGGGGTCATGGACGAGTCCTACCTGACCGGTGAGCCCTTCATGATGTCCAAGACCCCCGGCTCGACGGTCCTCTCGGGAGCCATCAACGGGGCTTCCCGCTTGACGATCCGGGCCACCCGGAAGGCCGTGGATTCCCGGTATGCCAAGATCATGGAGGTGGTCCGCAGCGCCGAACACAAGAGGCCTGCGCTGCGTCGCCTGGGCGACCGCCTGGGAGCCTGGTACACGCCGCTGGCCCTGGCGGTCGCTTTGCTGGCTTGGGTCGGCTCGGGGGACTCGGTCCGCTTCCTGGCAGTCCTGGTGGTCGCCACCCCATGCCCGCTGTTGATCGGCATTCCGGTGGCCATCATCGGTTCGGTCTCGGTGTGCGCCTCCAGGGGCATCGTGGTCAAGAACCCGGCGGTGCTCGAGCAGTTGGGGACCTGTCGGACGATGATCCTGGACAAGACCGGGACCCTGACCTACGGGCGACCGGAACTGACCGAACAGGTGGTCCTGGGACGTTGGCAGGCCGAGGAGGTCCTGCGTCTGGTGGCCAGCCTGGAACGCTACTCCAAGCATCCTCTGGCCCTGGCCATCCAGGAGGCCGCCAGGCGGCTGGGAGTGGACCTGCCCGAGGCGGAGTCGATCCACGAAGCGCCCGGAGAAGGCCTGCTCGGAGTGGTGGAAGGGCACTCTTTGAAGGTGTGCAGCCGCTCACAGGCGGGTTCGGCCGCCCGGGACCTTCCCCCGGGCACGGGCCTGGAGTGCCTGGTCCAGATCGAGGGGGAGCTGGCCGCATGGTACCTCTTCCGCGACGAGCCCCGGGCCGAGAGCCGTCCATTCATCGGGCACCTGGCTGAAAACCACGGCTTCGAAAAGGTGATGATCGTCTCGGGAGACCGCCTCGAGGAGGTTCGCTATCTGGCCGATCAGGTCGGAGTCCAGGAGATCCACGCCAGCCAGAGTCCCGAGCAGAAGCTGGCCATCGTGCAGGACGAGACCTCCCGCGCCCGGACCATCTACCTGGGAGACGGCATCAACGACGCCCCCGCCCTCATGGCCGCCACCGTCGGGGTCGCCTTCGGACAGAACTCGGATGTGACGGCCGAGGCGGCCGAAGCGGTGATCATGGAGAGCACCCTGGAGAAGATGGACGAGTTCCTCCACGTGGGCAGCAGGATGCGGCGGATTGCCCTGCAGAGTGCGCTGGGTGGGATGCTCCTGTCGCTGCTGGGCATGGGCGCAGCGGCCTTCGGCTGGTTGAGCCCGGTCGCCGGGGCCCTGGCCCAGGAGTTTATCGATCTGCTGGCGGTCTTGAACGCTCTGAGAGCTTCCTTCCCCCCGCCCAACCTGGTGGACTTCCGGGGGAATTGAACCCACGAGTTTTATCTTGGAAAGGATTTGCCCGGCCAGGAGGGACTCGGGCCGCAGAAGACCGAACAGAGTCCTGGGACCATGCCCCAAGAGCCATCCTTCACTCCCTTGACCTTGCCCCCCGGGCTACGGACGGCCAGGGACCCTCTGCGGAAGGGCCTGGCCGACCTGTTGCGTGGCGTTTCCCAGGCTTTGGAGAGCCAAGGTCCGTTGGGCGCCGCCTGGCCCTTCCGTGAGGCCGTGGACCTGACGACGATCTTTCTGGCGGCGGCAGCCATCGCGCCGCTGTCTCCCGGGGAAGCGCCCCTGCCCGGTTGGCGCCGGGGGCTCTGGAAATCCGACTTCGCGGACATGGCCCCAGGACTGTTGAACTGGGCAGTTGCCTACCTGCCCAAGCGCAGCCGGCAGAATCGCTTGGCCAGCCACCTGCTGGACTTCCTCTTCGAAGACGGCTCCCGCCATCTGGCGGGAAAGCCTCGCGCCCACGCCGGGATCTTCGGCCTGGGAGATCCGTCCATCACCGGCCCGGGGACTTGGCAGGACTGGCGCGAGCGCTTCTTCTCGAGGGATGATCCCGAGGGCCTGGCCAAGGCCGCCTCGGGACTGACTGCGCACCTCGAGAATCTGTCTGTTCTGCTGCCCCGCCTGGATGATTTCCTGGCTTCGCTGGGGATTGGGGTGGCCTCACGGGCTGACAGCGGGCGACTGACCCTGAACCTGGGCGACGAATCGGAAGAACTCGCTCCCTTCCTTCTGGTTCGAGATTGCCCGCAATGTGGTCTCAAAGGCAGTCTCTTTACCCTGACGGCCCCCAGTCTGGGCGAGCGCTATCCTTATCGTGAGGTCTCAACGGGCCACGTGGTGCCCTTGCCGGTTGATTCGGCCTTTCAGCGCCGCTTCTTCACAGGGGGAGCCCCGACCCGGCGGAAGGACTCTCCTCCCCTGCGGCCCCAGGGCCTGGAGCGTCTGGTCGAACGCTCCGAGCGGGCGCGCCCGGGGACGGCTGCGGACGGCCTGGCGCTTCTGAGGGAGGCCCTGACCCCCGAGGCCTGGGTCCGCCATCACCTGCCGACGCTGATGGTCTTGTGCCAGGCGGGCGAGCCGGTCCCTCTGGAAGTCCTGGCCGACCCTTCGCTGGGTTGTCGGGATGCCGTGGCTGTCGCAGGACGGATGGTGGGCCTGGTGGTCTTCTGGGAGAACGGTGCCGTCGAATCGGCCTCTCCGACCCTGGCGGCTGAGCTGAACGAGATGTTCCCGGTAGAAGCCACCCAGGCTTCGCATCGTCTGGCCCTGTGGGCCGAGGCGCTCTTCCAGGAACCGGGCGGGGCCGGTGCCGGCGAGGGAATGGCGGGTCGTGGACTGGCACGATGGGCCCTGGCCTCAGGGGATATCGAGCTGCTCTCGCGATTGGCCCAGACCCCACGCGTGGAAGATGAGCTTCTGCGCTGGCTTGAGGAAGAGGAGGCGGCAGGTCGCCGGACGCTGGTCCTTCAGGTGAGCCAGGATTGGCTGAAGATGCTGGCCGAGTCTTCAGCCTCCCTGCGGCAGGCCCGCCTCCACGCGTTCCGTGGGGGGGTGCGCCGGCGCGCGGGTGAGCATGCGCTGGCTCGTGAAGAGTTGGATCGGGCCCTGGCCCTGGCGCCCTCTGGACTGGCGACTCATGAATTCCGCGCCCGGACCCTGACCGAGAGGGCCCGAACGCATCTGGACCTGCGTCAACCGGCCTCGGCCGCCGAGGACGGCGCCCAGGCTTCCGAGGCCTGGAAGCGGGCGACCGCGGTCAGTCCCGATCTGCCCGGAGCAGTCCTGGCCCGAGTCGAGTTGGCCAGCCTCCGGGGCAAGGCGCTTCAGGCCTTGGGCCAGTCCCGCCAGGCAGCAGCGCTGATGCAGAAGGTGGCCGAAGGGCTGCCATCCCCCCAAGGAGAGACCGAGGTTCTGGCCTGGATCCGGTTGAGGGTGGGCCTGGGCGAGCTGCTGCGGGGTCTGAACGACAGCTCTGGCTCGCGTCATCACTTCCGCCAGGCCTTGGACCTGTTCTCTCGTGCGCCTTCAGGAGTGGATCTGCGAGAAGCCCGGGCATCGGCCCTGCGGGGTTCGGCCGGGGGGGACGATGCGGAGGCTGCCTGCCGGGACCTGGCCGAGGCCCGCGGCTTGCTGGAGGAGCTGGTTCAGGGGGCGGGCCGATCCGATCTGCGCCCCAGTCTGGTTGGCGTCCTGGATGAACTGGCCATGGCTCAGGAGCGCTCGGGGCTGCTGGCGGAGGCCCGCGAGGCGGGTGAGGCGGCCAACGGACTCTTCGCTCGCCTGCTGGAAGAGCACGAGCGGCCCGAGTGGCGGACAGCCAGGGTTCGCGTTCTGGGTCGGCAGGCGAGGCTGGCGGCAACCATGGGACGTGCCCAACTGGCGGAAGAGGAGCTGGGCCAGGCCCTGGATCTCTTCCGTGAATTGGGGGAAGAGGCGCGGACCCGACTCCGGGGCCAGGAGTTGGACCTTCACAGTCAGCGGGCGGCCCTGAGGATCGGTCAGGAACGGTGGGGGGAGGCCCTCGAGGACCTGGAGGCCGTTCTGGAGTTGGGCTCGATGGATCCGGGCGCGGGAACGCTTGTCGAGGCCCTGGCTCGGGCTCACCGGGAGCGCGGTCGGATCCTGGTGAAGCAGGGGCTTTCGTCCGAGGCCGTACAGGATTTCGATCGGGCGGTCGAGCTGACCGGGCGCAAGGAGGATCACGCCTTCCGAGCCGAGATCGCCCGGGACAGGGCGCCGGTCCTCCTGGCCGCCGGCTTCCCGGAACGGGCCGAAGAGGATTGCACCCTGCTGCTGGAGCGGGGCGTTCCCGCGCTGGAGAAGGCCGACCTGCAGATGCTTCGGGCCGTGGCCCGCCTGCGCGCAGGTCGACTGGCCGAGGCGCTGGAGGACTTCACGGAGGCGGAGGGTGCCCACTCCGAACCCCGACGCTGCCGCGTGGGTCGGGGGCTGGCGCATCTGCGTCTGAACCACAAAGACCAGGCCCTGGCTTGTTTCCAGGGCGTGCTGGACGAGATCTGCGACCTGCCTCCAGGTGTGGCGCGGGTGGAAGCGATTCTGGCCCACGGGGGGCTGGCCACGCTTCGAGAGTCCGTCGGCGGCGCCGAGCAGGCCCGGGCGGACTGGTCCGCTACCGCTCGCGCCTGGGGGATCGAGGGCGCCGAGCCCGGACTCTTCGGCTGGGAGGTCGGAGAGATGCTGGCCCAAGCCGGGCAGACCCACCTGGCCCATGGGGACCCCGGGGTGGCTCTGACCAGCCTCCGAGCGGCCGTGGAGTTGCTGGCCCAACCCGCCGTGCAAGGCCACTCCGCTGCCGTGCATCTGCGTGTCCGAGGAGCGATCGCTCGAGCCCTGGCCGGATTGGGGCGCGAACGGGAGGCCGTGGAGGAGGCTCGAGCCGCTTTGGAGGTGCCTGAGTCCATCCTCCGCCAGGAGCCCGATCTGGCTGCCAGCCTGCACTTCTTCTGTGGCCAGGTCCTGGTCGGCGCTTTGTCCTGGGGCGAGGCGGTCCAGGCGCATCTTGAGCAGGCTGTCACGCTGTATCAAGGGCGGCTGGAGGAACGCTGGGATGCGGGAATCCAGAGCGACCTGGCGCTGGCCCTGGTTCTGCGCGGCACCGTGCGCAGCGGCGCTGGCGAGCTGGCCTCTGCCGTTTCCGATCTGGACGAGGCCGTCGAACTGCTGGAGAGCCTGCGCAGTCGGATGGATGGTCATGGCCTGGAGTGGGAACTGGCCCTGGCCTTGGTGCGTCGGGCTGAGGCCCGGCTGACTCGCGACGAGGCGGCGGCCGCCTTCTCCTCCCTGGCGACGGCTTCCCGGATCCTGCCTGCCGCGCCCGCGCCCCGCCCCATTCACGCCTGGGTTCGGAACCATTTCCTGGAGGCCCTGGCAAGCCTTCTGGCCGGCGAGCATTCCCTCGAGGCCTGGCAGGTCCTGGGCGGGTTGACCTGCCTGGATTGCTGGTCCTGGGCAGAGCGGAACCGCCTGGAGGAGAGTTGGTGCGCGCTGCTCCAGACCGACCTGGGCCAGGAGGTCCTGCCCATTCTGGCCGGAGTGGTCGGCTATCTGGCTTCTTCCAGCACCCCGGAGGGGGAGAGCGTGGCCGGAACCCGGCTTCTCCAGGCGTGGTGTCGGCGTGGACTGGCTCTGGCGGAATCCGATCACCCGATGGCGGAGCCGCTTCTGCGGGCCCTGGTGGACCTGGGCTCTTCGGGCCCCTGGAGTCCCGAGATCGCCTGCGATGCCCTGAAGGGCCTGGCCAGCCTGTGGGAGGTGCGCGGCGAGCCTGCCACCGCGCTGCAGTATCTGGAGAAGGCCTTCGCCCTGGTGGCCTCCGGCGAGCCCACAAACACCCCGACGGCGGCTTCGGTGCTTTTGTGCCGGACCCGGCTGGCCGAGCGTCTGGGGCAGCGGGAGGAGGCTCGGGGGAGCTTCCGACAGGCCTTGGAGCTGCTCCGCCAGATGCCCCCCGCGGCAGTGCCCTCCTCCTTGCGAGCTGAAGTCTCCCGTCTGCAGGATCTTCTGGAGATTTCCGATGTGGAGGCCTTGCCGCCGGCTTCGCCCCGGGGGACACCTGCCGCTGGAGTTCCGTCGGCGACCCAGGCGCCTTCGGCCGAGACGCCAAAGGTGCCCCCGGATGCCGAGCAGACTCCCTCCCAGACGGCGGCGCTGGCCGTGGAAGGCGAGCCTGCCGCACCCGAAGCGGCGGCGCTGGCCTCAGAAGCCGAGCCGGGCCCGCCCGGTTTGCCGGAAGCTTCCCAGGCCTCGCCCGAGGTGGGGCCCCCGGAAGCCGAGCAGGCGCCCCCCAAGTCGTCGGAGGGTTCTTCCGGAGCCTCGGAGACCCCGGAGGCCTGGGATCCTGTGCGGGCCCAGGAGCAACTCGATTCCGCCTTGGAAGCCTTGGATGCTTCGGACCTGGCAGAGGCCGAGAGGTTCCTGCTGGAAGTGGGGCACGACCTTCCTCGGTCGGAAGGCCCCCCGACCCCCGATGTCCTGGAGCTCCTTCCGGGACTTCTGGAGGGCCTGCAGGGGGTGGTCGAGGGGATGCTGGAGCGGGGCTGGCTTCCGCGCGCCCTGGCCATCGCCGAGTACGGAAGCTCACTGGCCAACAACCATCTGGCCGCCAACTTCGACCAGGAAGCCTGGCCCTGGTGGGGGGACCTGGAGTTCCTCCTGGGCCGCCTTCACCGCGAGCTTTCCCATCTGGACAAGTCCGCGGTCTTCTTCCGTAGGGCCCGGGAGATCTACACGGGTGTCGCCATGCAGGGGGGGCCTGAGGAAGCCTGGTTGGATGCCTGCCGGTCCGCCATGGCCGGGGCCGCCACCTGGCAGGACCTGGGGGTTCTGGGAGAGGCCGAGGTGGAATACTCCCAGGCCGTGGACCTCGGCCTGGAGGCCATGCGGGGCAACCTCCCCGAGGGGATCAACCAGGCTCGAGTCTATCTGGGTCGGGGGCGTCTGCGGATTCAGGCGGGCCAGTTGCAGGAGGCTCTTCCAGATTACGAGTGCGCCATGGACCTGTACGTGCGCTTTGCCGAGGCCGGGCGCAGTGAGCTTCTGCCCGAGCTGGGAGCGGCCCGGATCGGCATGTCGGAGGTCCTCTATCGCCTGGGTCGTCGGGATGAGGCCGAGGCCTGGCGTCTGGCAGCCATCGACACCATGGACCAGTTCCTGGCCCAGGACAAGCAAGAGGAAGCCACCGGAATCGGCGAGCTCCTGATCGGTCTGGAGACCTTCCGGCCCGAGCCCTAGCGGGAAATTTCCAGGACCTGAGGCGGAAAGCCGCAAAGTCGGCGAGCTTGCCCCCTTCCAGTCCGTCCGCCGGCTTGGATCGATCAGCCCCTTGCTTCAGGGGTGGCTGCCCTTGGCCAACGTGCGCTGTCCTGTCAGGCCGGCCGGCCGGCCCCGTCCGGGGGGGTGACAACTCCTGGCGGCGACCTGGCCTATCCTGGGGACAGGCGTCTGGCGGGGCAACCTGGGCGGCACCCGCTCCTCCAGTCGCATCCAAGGCTGATGCGAAGGAGCGTGCCATGGAAGTCCGAACCGCCCTGCCGGAGCTTCTGCCGGCCAGGATGCTGAACGAGTTCGTCTACTGTCCGCGCCTGGGTTTCCTGGAGTGGGTGGAGGGGGAATTCGCCGACAACCAGTTCACCGAGGATGGGCGGTTCCAACACCGTCGCGTCGATCGCGGCTTGGGGGCGCTCGCCCCTCCAGCCCCTGCGAGCGAGGAGGATCCTGATCGTCCCAAGGTGGCCCGCTCGGTCACCATGTCGGCCCCGCTGGAGGGGCTCATCGCCCGGATGGATGTGGTCGAGGCCGCAGGGCTCGAAGCCACTCCGGTCGACTACAAACGAGGCTCGGCGCCAGATGTGCCCCACGGGGCTTATGATCCCGAGCGGGTCCAACTCTGCGCCCAGGGCCTGGTCCTGCGTGAGAACGGCTTCGTCAGCCAGGAGGGCTGCCTCTACTTCGTCGCCTCCCGTCGTCGGGTCCGGGTACCCTTTGACGACGAACTTGTGGCCAAGACCCGTCAGGCGGTCGGTGACTTCCGGAAAGTTGCGGAGGCGGGAATCCGTCCTTCCCCCCTGGTCCGCAGCCCCAAGTGCCAGGGTTGCTCGCTGTCGTCAATCTGCCTCCCGGACGAGGTGGAGTTCTTGCGAGGTGTGCCCGAGGACTCTTCCGCCGAGCCCGGGCAGGTGCGTCGACTCGTCCCCGCTCGGGACGACGCCCTGCCCCTGTATCTTCAGCGACAGGGACTGTACCTGGGACTGAGCGGCGAGACTCTCCAGATCCGAGAGAAGGGTCAGACGGTGGGGGAGGCCCGTCTGCTGGATGTGTCCCAGGTCAACCTGCTGGGGAACATCCAGATCAGCACCCAGGCGGTCCGGGAATTGTGCAGCCGGGGTATTCCCGTCAACTACTTCTCTTATGGGGGGTGGTTCTGCGGGATGGTCCAGGGCCTGACCCACAAGAACGTCCTGCTGCGCCAGGTCCAGTTCCAGGCAGCAGGCGAGCCGGAGCGTTGCCTGGCCATCGCCCGGGCGCTGGTGGCGGCCAAGGTCCTGAACTGCCGAACCTTGTTGCGGCGCAACTGGGAGAACCCTTCTTTGGAGGTGCTCAGGGAGCTCAAGGAAATGGCTGGACAGGCCCGGCGGGCGGAGTCCCTGGAGAGCCTTCTTGGAGTGGAGGGTTACGCCGGACGGCTCTACTTCCAGTCCTTCCCCGGGCTCTTCAAGAAGCAGGCCATGTCCTTCGACTTCCAGGGCAGGAACCGTCGCCCACCCCTGGACCCGGTCAACGCCATGCTGTCATTTGCCTATTCCCTGCTGACTCGCCAACTGACCTGCATGTTGCAGGGGATCGGCTTCGATCCGCACCTGGGCTTTTATCATCAGCCGCGCTATGGCCGGCCTGCGCTGGCCTTGGATCTGATGGAGCCGTTCCGTCCCCTGATCGCCGACTCGGCCGTCCTCTGGTGCCTGAACAACGGGGTCCTGGGGAGCGAGGATTTCATCCATGCGGCCGGTGCCTGCAATCTGTCGCCGGGCGGACGCAAGAGCTTCATCCAGGCCTTCGAGAGGAGGATGGATGAACTGGTGACCCACCCCACTTTCGGTTATCGCCTGAGCTACCGGCAGCTCTTGGAGGTGCAGGCCCGCCTCTTCGGGCGCTTCCTGGCCGGAGAGCTTGCCGAGGTGCCCACCTTCCGGACCCGCTGAGGAGCCAAAAGAAGTCATGAGACGAGATTTCCTGGTCGCCTACGATATCTGCGATCCCGGCCGGCTGCGTCGTGTCTTCCAGATCATACGTGGATTCGGGGACCACCTGCAATACTCGGTCTTCCGCTGCGCCCTGAGCAGCCGGGAGAAGGTGCAGTTGATCGCGAAGCTCTCTGAGGTCATCCATCACGGAGAGGACCAGGTCATGCTGGTGGACCTGGGAGGAGTCAGCCCACGGTCACGACGGCGCTTCCGGACCCTGGGAGTCCCCCTGGTCAACAGCGAACGCTACGTCCTGGTCTTCTGAGCTCCTTGACAACTGAAGCCTTCGCGAGCGCCCCAGTGCTTCCAGATTCCCCGGGAGCGCTCGCAGTTCACGCCAGAGGCCGTTGAATCGGGTTTCGTCGCATTGCGCCCCGGCAGGATCGAGCCTGGCAAGGGGCGAAGCCATGCCTGTCAGACCGGACCTCTCGCGGATCGTGCAAAAAAATGCCTGCGTTCACGGCTTCTTGTTGAGATTGATTCCCACGCCTATCCAGGCGTGGCCCCATTGAAGCATCATCTCCCAGATCTGGTTGCACGCCCAACAAGATATTCCCACGCCTATCCAGGCGTGGCCCCATTGAAGCGGCGGGGGGAGGGGTTCTTGCGTTTCGTAGGCGGAGATTCCCACGCCTATCCAGGCGTGGCCCCATTGAAGCCTCTGCAGGGTCAAATCCAGTGTGGATCCCGTGGTCATTCCCACGCCTATCCAGGCGTGGCCCCATTGAAGCGTCGTCATGCTGCACCTCCGTTCTGCGTCCGATACTGATTCCCACGCCTATCCAGGCGTGGCCCCATTGAAGCACACCCGGGGATGGTACCGTGCTCTTGGTGGTCATGATTCCCACGCCTATCCAGGCGTGGCCCCATTGAAGCATGAGGTCGACGTGGGGCGGGGCATCCTCCAGCCCAATTCCCACGCCTATCCAGGCGTGGCCCCATTGAAGCGTTGGGTAGTGGGTCACGAGAAGCCTGAATGACCTGGGATTCCCACGCCTATCCAGGCGTGGCCCCATTGAAGCCCTCGTCTCCTCTCTCTGGCCCCGGGGCGCTCTCCCTATTCCCACGCCTATCCAGGCGTGGCCCCATTGAAGCGGCGTCCAGGTAGTTCTGTCCCCCCTCCATGACCCGATTCCCACGCCTATCCAGGCGTGGCCCCATTGAAGCTCCATCATTTCCTCCTCTGGCCCTGGCCGGGCCTCATATTCCCACGCCTATCCAGGCGTGGCCCCATTGAAGCGACCCACCAGGGAGTGGCCTCGACATCCGAGGCGTCATTCCCACGCCTATCCAGGCGTGGCCCCATTGAAGCAAGTTGTGGCCTACGAGATGGTACGGCAGAACCGCCTGATTCCCACGCCTATCCAGGCGTGGCCCCATTGAAGCCCTGTGCTTCAGTTTCACGTTTCGCAGTCACCGTATTCCCACGCCTATCCAGGCGTGGCCCCATTGAAGCTCGAGTCGAGAGTTGCCAGCGAAGGCAAAGAACTTATTCCCACGCCTATCCAGGCGTGGCCCCATTGAAGCTAACGCCATCTTCATCTCGCTGTCAGTCGTGTGATTATTCCCACGCCTATCCAGGCGTGGCCCCATTGAAGCTGCTAGCGACACCGGGTACTCCCTTACGCATGCTCCATTCCCACGCCTATCCAGGCGTGGCCCCATTGAAGCAGAAACGCGACGTGCTGTTCAGCGACCTCCTCGCATTCCCACGCCTATCCAGGCGTGGCCCCATTGAAGCAGCGTCCAGGACCTGAAGCTGTTCCCGATGCTGAGCATTCCCACGCCTATCCAGGCGTGGCCCCATTGAAGCGCAACCAGGCCCAGGAAGACCAGGGCCTTGCCCGCTATTCCCACGCCTATCCAGGCGTGGCCCCATTGAAGCCCTGTGGGAGCCGTGGGGGGGGCTGCCGGGTCGAGCATTCCCACGCCTATCCAGGCGTGGCCCCATTGAAGCAGTAGCATCAGGTGGACGGCCCTCGCCTCATCGCGAATTCCCACGCCTATCCAGGCGTGGCCCCATTGAAGCAAGGAGGAGTTCGGGGCGGGCGGACCGGGCTCCTAATTCCCACGCCTATCCAGGCGTGGCCCCATTGAAGCTCGGCAGTCAGGCCGACCACCACAATGCCAGTTTCGATTCCCACGCCTATCCAGGCGTGGCCCCATTGAAGCCCCGAGGACGCGCACCCGGAAGATGGGGCTGTCCTCATTCCCACGCCTATCCAGGCGTGGCCCCATTGAAGCGATGATGCCCTGCTGGGGCATCCCGGAGCGCTTCGAATTCCCACGCCTATCCAGGCGTGGCCCCATTGAAGCAAGCGGTGGGTCGATCTTCAGGCGACCCTAATAGCAAATTCCCACGCCTATCCAGGCGTGGCCCCATTGAAGCGAGGAGATGAGATGAGCCCAACCGAGCGCATCATAAATTCCCACGCCTATCCAGGCGTGGCCCCATTGAAGCCCTCGAGGGCCTGGCGTGGGAGGTCGGCGTAGTAGCCGATTCCCACGCCTATCCAGGCGTGGCCCCATTGAAGCCGCCCACAATAATGCAGACATGCTTGTCTGCATGCTATTCCCACGCCTATCCAGGCGTGGCCCCATTGAAGCCGTGGGCCGGAGGCCGCCCGCCAGTTGGGGGGTCGCTTTGTGCCTCAGGGCGTCCAGGTTCAGGTCTGTTGCTTCGGGTTGCTCGCGGGAGGGCTCCCCGTCGGAGAGCCCTCCATCTCTGCAATGCTCTGTTCGGCGGTGCCGGGTTTCAGGGGCTTCAGGGTGACGATGGGGATCTCGCGGGCGGTGGCCCGGCGATAGTCCTCGTAGGGCGGCCAGACCTGGACGAACCTCTTCCACAGGGCTTCGCGACGGAGAGAAGGCACGATTTCAGCCTGGACCTCCAGGACTTGCGGGCCGAACTGGACCAGACCGTGTCCTCCTGCCGCCTGGAGGTTGGTCCACCAGGCGGGGTCGACGGGGCTTCCTCCGTAAGAGGCGACCACGACCAGAGCGCCTGATTCTTCCAGGCACAGGAGTGGGGCGACGAAGGCCCGGCCGGATTTTCGCCCCACGTGGTGCAGGAGCAGCACCGGGGCACCGGCCATCCTGCCTCCGATCCGCCCGCCCGTGGACTGGTAGACCAGGACGTGCAGGCGGGTCACCAGGCGCAAGAGCCAGGGGATCCGGACAACCCGCATGCTGCACCACCCGGCGAAACGGCTGGTCATGGCGGGTCTCCGTCTCCTGGGCTCCTCCACGGAAGGTCCCTCCTGCGTGATGGAAGGTCCTTCCCCGACATCCTCTGGCGACCTGCCGTCCGGTGGACTGGCTGCCGACCTGGCTGAGGCCCGCGCGACGCCGACCAGGATCAGCCCGCCTCCCAGGAATTGCCAGGGGCCGACCGGTTCGCCCAGGACCAGCCAGGCCAGGGCGCTGGCAGCCACCGGTTCGCCGAGCAGTGCCGTGGCCACGACCCCCGCCTGGAAGACCCTCAGGCTGCGATTCAGAAGCGTGTGTCCGACGCCTTGAGGCACCAGGGCCAGCAGCCCCAACAACAGCCAATCGCGGCCCTCATATCCGGACAGGGCCGTGCCCGAGACCCAGGCCATCCCCACCAGCGCCAGGGCGGCCACCCCGTAGACCACCGCGACGTAGGAGAGGGTGTCCACCTTCCGCTGCAGCTTCCGACCGGCCAGCAGATAGGCGGAGGCAGCCAGGGCGCCCAGCAGGGCCAGGGCGTTCCCCAGCATGGGGGCTGGGGCCTGGCCTGTCGGCGAGCGGTCCACCAGGGTGACCAGGGCGGTGCCAGCCAGGGCGAGGGCCAGGCCCTGCCAGAAGGTTTGCCCCGGGTCCTCGCGCAGCAGGATTCGCGAGCCCAGACCCACCCACAGGGGAGCGGTGGTCACCAGGACCACCGAGGAGGCCACGCTGGTCATCGACAGCGAGGTGATCCAGGCCGCGAAATGAGCAGCCAGGAAGAGCCCTGAAAGCACGGCCAGGATTCGATCCCGACCACGGAAGGCGGCCAGACCCGGGCACTGACGCCAGGCGCAGAGGGCCACGAAGGCCAAGGCGGCCAGCAGCAGACGCCAGGAAGCGATCCCCAGGGAGGGGACCGTGCAGGAGCGGACCAGGACGGCGCCGGTGGAGACCGCCAGGACCCCCAGGGCCAACTCCAGGGAAGGCGCGATTCGCATGCCGCGTCGCTTCCCCCGCGAAGGTCGGGCACCTGCGCCAGTCTGGTCGGGCAGAGGCGGAAAGGCCGCGCTGGAACCCGCGCGGGTCCCAGCGCGGCATGCGCTCAGTCGGGCTGAGGCACGAACAACCCCAGGCCGAAGTGGGAGCCGTACCCCAGGCAGATCGGACCCTGCACCGGGGTGGGGAAGACCACCCGCCAGCCCAGGGCCGGCTGGTTGGCGCGCAGGCCCTCGCCCGTCAGGCGCTGGGTTCGGAATCGGGCCCAGGGAAGCGTGCGCCCCTGGAAGCAACATTCCTTCAGGGGTGTGACCTCGGTCGGTTCAGGCAGACCGTTCAAGGCCAGCAGGCGGCGCAGGTCGTGTTCCGGGCTGCCGACCAGCAGACCGTTCTCGAATCTGCGGGTGCCGCGGGTGCGAGGATGGCGGGTCGGGACGAAGGGGGTCCGGCTCTGCCAGACGGTGCCGGAGGCCAGGATGGGTGTTCCGGCGGCCGTGGTCCGGCAGTCGCTGAAGTCTTCGGGCTGGCCGGTTCCCAGCAGGACAACGTGAATCGGGTAGGAGCCGATTCCGAAGACCCGCCCCACTTGCCCCAAGGCCCTCAGTGCCGGTTCGTCCAGGCCCTCGGGTACCCACAGGGTCAGGTAACGCACCTGGCCGTCTCGTGGCCCGATCTCCCCCAGAAAGTGCGCGTGCCGGTGCCCTTCGCGGCGGGAACCGTCCGGGTTGCGTCCCGTGAAGGTGGGATGTCCGTCGCTCAGGCGAACCAACTCCTTGTGGAGGGTCTCGCCGACCCGGAGGGTTTCGGTCAGACCGGGCAGCACGTTCGAGGCCAGGGCGAATCGGGCCACCCGGGGCGGGTTCCTGCGCGGTTGGCGCCGTCTGGCGGTTTGGCGCGCTCCATCCAGCCGATCCAGGGGGCGGAGGTATTCCACCCAGCGCCCCCCGGGTGGCTGGTTCCAGCCAGCCTTTCTCAGCTCCGCTGTCTCCAGGGTCAGGGCCTCGAAGAGGGTGTCCGGTGCCAGGGGCGGTTTCTTCCCCTTGGGGTGGGGGAGGCTGGCCGCCCACTCGCGATAGTCCTGGGGGCTTCGAGGGCACAGGACTTGGACCAGTTCCTCTCCAGGACCGGGGGACTGGTCTTTCGCGGGACGAACGTCGGTGCAAGGCCGGATGTCTTCGGTCCGTTGCGCCGTGACCCAGGACTCCGAGCGCCCCAGCCAGGTCAGCCGCTCCAGAAGCAGGTCCAGGGCCCCCTGAAGCTCGGGCTCCAGGATCAGGTCGGGCCAGGTCACCACCAGAGGATCTTCCCGGCTGACCGAGGCGAAGGTATCGAAGACCTTGTCGGTCTTCCCGTCCAGCGGAGTCCGGTACAGGGCCATGAAGTGCCGGGTGTGCCCGGAGCAGGCTGGTGGCAGGTGGTAGGTGGGAAGGTGGCCCGCCAGCGTCTCGATCAGGCGGGTGGCGGTGGCCTGTGGGATGTCCTCCTGGGCGCGCGAGAGCCACACGGCCTGGAGGGCCCGCACCAGTCGCCAGGGGGACGGGGGCCAGTCGATTTCGCCCTCGTTGACGTGGCGATCCCAGGGAGTGGCGTGATAGCGCCCCGCCGGGAATCGGAACTCCAGGGTCAGCATCTCTTCAGCCCTTCGCGCTCTGGTAGCGGACCACCGTGACGGCCGGGTCCGCGAAGGCCGGTGAGGTCTTCTGGACCAGCTCCGGCAAGGCGCTTTCCAGTTCCGTCAACGATGGCAGATCGAAGCTCTCTGGCCGGGTCACGCTCAGACCCGCGCCGGTCAGCTCCAGATCGCAGGCCGTGCGCAGCCGCAGGCCGCTGTTCAGGAAACTCAGCACTTTGAACAGCGAGAGGGTGACCAGCAGTCGGAAGGCGTCCTGACCCAGAGCATACGAGCGCAGTTGGACCAGGTCCAGGTTGAAGAAGGCCGTGATCCGTCCGGTGAACTCCTCTCGGGAAAAGGGCACGTGGCCGAATCCCTTCTTGGCATCCCCGGAAGGGTCCACCTCGTCCAGCTTGACCCCACCCGAGGTGGCCGGGTTGACTTCAGCGGCCTCGATGAATCCGGACAAGGCCCGGGGCAGGCGCAGCCGCCCGCCGGCCAGTTCCTTCTTGGCCAGGAAGATGCCGTGGATCAGGGCATTGGGGTCATAGCGCAGCAGGGTCCGGGCCAGCAGGCCCAGGTCCACCCGGCCGGTGTCCTGGGCGCCCAGCTCGTCCTTCAGGCGTTCGAAGAAGCTGCGGTCCTTGCCCTCCAGGATGTAGGGGCTGTTCAGGCGGTGGGCTTCCAGCACCGAGGTGGTGAGGAATTCGCCCGTTGGGGTCTCCACCCGGACATAGGGCAGGCCGCGCAGGGGCTTCACCCAATCCCGGCTGGCTTCGTCCCAGAGCACCTCCTCCAGGCGGTTGGCCACGCTCTGGTTGGATTCCAGCAAAAGCATGGGGGTCCCATCGTGGGCCTCATAGCGGGCAGGGCCCAGGTTCGGAAAGCCGGTGGGCTGGAATCGGGTTCCCTGCACGGGCTTGAGAGGGGCTTCCAGAAGCAGGCGAGGGGCGGTCTCCAGGGCGTTCCAGTTCATGGGTATCTCCTTTTCGGTTTCCAATGGGTTCTCTGGTTTCAAGCGTTGGTTGGAACGGCCGGGCGAAGCACCTGCCGGGCCAGAAGCCCCAGGGTGCGCCCTTCCAGGGGCAGCAGCACGGCCGAAGCAAAGCGTCGGGACAGTTGGGGTGGCAACCAGGCCTCCTCCAGCAAGGGCGCCAGCATGCTGGAGCGCAGGCGTTGCGCGGCCCGGGAAACAGCCCGGGGCCCTTGACCGGCCAGGGCTGCCAGCAGGATGTCCGGATCCCAGGGCACCGGGACGCCGTCGGGCTCGGTGGTGCCCTGTCGAATCGGTCGGCCCGCGAAGCACAGCTTCAGCAGCGAGAAGGCCGCCGGAGGATTCGATTGGACAGGTTCCTCAGCCGGTTCGGCCCCGAGTTCTGGCCACGAAGGCTCGACCAGCAGCAGGCCCCAGAAGAGGTCGGCTGCCCGTCGCCAGTCCAACTCGTCGTTCAGCCAGGCCAGCAGGGTCTGGAGGCGAACCCGGCGCGGTGAAGCGTCCCTCCAGGTGGCCGCGACCGAGGAGGTTGACTCCCCAGAATCTGCGGACTTCTTCTGGTGCAGGACCAGCAGTCGTGCCAGGGCTTTCCGCGCAATCTGCTGGAGATCGTCGGCGGGGCGCAGGATTTCGTCCTGACGTTCCTCCAGCCAGCGCGTTCGGCCGCCGGAGGTGGCCGTGGGGTCGAAGAGCCAGCGCATGGTCGTGCGGGCCCCCTGCGAGTTCGTGACCGCAAGACCCGCCAGCGCAGCGGCGGCATCGAACTCCGCCGAACCGTCGTCGGCCTGCTGGGCCCAGCGCGGATCCAGGGCGGGGCAGGGCCTGGGGTGCTTCCAGGGATCCTTGATCGGCAGCAGGGCGAAGGCCCTGTGCAGAGCTCCGACGGTGATCAAGGCCTTCTGGATGGTGGCGCGGCCGGGGACCCGGCACAGGTCGAAGAGGGCGCCATGCAGTTGGTGGACCCGGCGGCGGACCGAGGCCGGGAGGTGGCCGCCCGTGCTTCGGCCCAGGTCCTGCAGCCAGCCGTCCCGGTCCAGGCTGTCGACCAGGGCGGCCTGGGCGTTGCGGGCCACCTGGAACCGGCCCAGCGAGATGGCCAGAAAGGCCTGGCCGTTGCGCTCCTGGAAGCCGATGCGCTGGAACTCGGTCAGGCCGCGGTCCACGCCCAGACCCGCCACGGCGCGGGCGAAGTCCAGGCTGTTGCCGGCCAGATGGGTTCCCACCCGGGCTCGCCCCTCCGAGAACAACTGTCGCAGCTCGGCCAACGAGGCGCTTCGGGCCCACAACGGAAGCCAGGTTTCGGCACGGGACATTTCCGGGTCGTCAGGCCCCGCCGAGGCGTAACCGCCTGAGACGGGGCGGACGTTGAAGGGAGCCGACAGGTGAGAAGACCCCTGGTCCTGCAAGCGGCGCGAGGCCGAGGCCGTCATAAGCATGGCGCCTTCCAGGGCCAGGACGAAGTCCCAGGGATTGGCCTGGCTGCCTCCATCGAATCCGGTCGAGGCGTTGGCGCCTCCGGCGCAGTGGGGTGAGAACTGTCCGATTCCGTCGCCGGGAATTCCCGACACGGTCAGGCCGAAGAGTGCTGCGCGCAGCAGCTTCTCGGCGTCCTTGTCCGGTCTTCCGTCCGAGATCTCGAAGAGCTTGCTCAGCCTCTTCATCTGGGTGACGCTGAAGTCCAGGCGCCCGTCGTTCCCCCCCGTGCCAAGAAGCGGCGGAAACTCCGCTCTTTCCGGCGTCAGCACCAGGGCCGTGTCCAGCCAGGGCAGGGCCTCTTCGGGGAAGGTGGCTCGGCAGAGCGCGATCAGGCGGGCCTTCTGATCACCATCTGGCTTCTCGACCAGACCCAGGCGTTCCCGGGCCCGGCGTGCGGCTGCGATGGAGCGACGGAAGGCCTCGAAGCGCGTCGATCGGCTGTCCTCCAGGGCCGCGACGTAGTCCCGGGCGCCTTTGTCACCAGGGCCTTCATTGAACCCGCTGCCCCCGTTCCAGGGATTCAGGACCGGGGTGGGGCGGTAGTCATTCAGGAGGAACTGGACCAGCCCCTCGGCATCCAGGCGCGAGGACAGGAGGAAACGCTCCCGATCCCAGGCGCCCCGGGCCTGGGGGTCGACCTGCTCGGCGACCAGGCGGATCAGCCCCAGGGCCTTGAGGTAGCTGGCCAGGGGGAAGGGCGCGCAGCCGTCCAGGATCAGCTCGTTCATCATTCTCTCTCCTTGGCGGAGGCGCGACCATCCGCGGCCCGGAGCAGCCCCTCCAGGGCAGCCAGACGGAAGGGCCCCAGGTCTTCAGCGTCCCGCAGGGCCAGCATCCGCTCGGTCCAACTCCCGGGGCCCAGTTGCATCAGCGAGAGGTCCAGTCGCACGGGCTCGGCCAGCAGGCCCGAGAGGGCCGGGAGGGTCTCGCCATCCCAGATCCCCCGGGCGAAGAGCCGGTCGGCCTCGTCGGGGGCCCGCTCCAGCGGCAAGGCCCGCAGCGAGAGCCGGACCTTGCCGTGGTGGCTGGCGATCAGCCAGGCCACCACGTCGACCTGAAGGCTCTGCTCCCGGGTCTCGATCCATGCCAGGGCCGAGGCCAGCTCGTGGCGGAATCCGGGGCGGGGGCGGCCCCCCACCGCGTAGGTCAGCCGACCCGTCCCCCTGGCAGATTTGGCCCACAGCGTCTGCTCTTCGGGAGGGGCCAAGGGAAACAGGGCGCCTTGGAAGGCCGGATGGGACTTGCCCACGTCGTGCCAGCGGGCTGCCGTGACCACGGCTTCGGCCAGGCTGCCCGGCAACCCAAGGCTCTCGACCAGTCTCTGGGCTTCAGCCAGGACGTGGTCCAGGTGCGCCTGGAGCGGGATCCAGTGCCCGACTTCGGCTTCGGGATCTCCGTCCATGGCTTCCCCGGGAGGCATCGGCTGCTGGAGCTCCTCGACGGTCTTCGTCGAACGCTCCCCCACCCAGCCCCGGTCGGGCAGGTAGCCGCCGGACTCCGCCGCCAGCCGCACCGTCATTCCCGGGCGAAGCCGGCGCCCCTGCTCGGAAACAGGTTCCCAGCCCTTCTCCAGGGGGTTCCAGACCCACCCCAGACGCGTCTTCTTCAGGAAGGCGGCCAGGCTGCCCACAGGAAGCCTGAGAATCTCTTCGCGGGTGGGGCCGGGCTCGTCCAGCCGAGGCGAACCTTGGCGCCAGTAGACCTGGACGTCGGCCTCGTCGGTTCCCCGGACGTAGATCGAGACGTCCAGGTCATCGCCTGAGAGGTCGGCGCTGGTGTCGAAGAGGTCCAGCAGGTCACGGCGGCGCAGGACCGCGTGGAGGTCCGCATCGGGAACGGGGGGCACGCGCTCCAGGCTTCCCAGCCCCACATCCTGGAGGGCCTCCAGGCGCGAGCGGGCGGCCTCAAGCTGCGTGGCTTCGTAAGGGAGGGCCAGGTTGGGACGCCCCTGGTCCAGGTCCACGTCGATCCACTCGATTCGGGGATCTTCCTGCTCGCCGTAGCGATTGCAGCGACCAAAACGTTGGATCAACGAGGACCAGGGGGCCAGTTCGGTGACCAGCAGCCGTGAGCTCAAGTCCACTCCGGCCTCAATGACCTGGGTCGATACGACCAGGGCATCCGGCCGGGCCAACCGGGCCTGTTGGGCGGCCCGGTCGGGAGAGCGGAATCGGGAGTGCAGCAGGACCGGCTCCATCCCCAGAACCTCGAGGGCTTCGCAGACCGACTGGGCCCGCCCGACGCTGTTGAGGATCACCAGGGTCCGGGTGCCGGGCAGATGGGCCTGGGCCAGGTGGGCGGCCAGGTTTCGGGCGTAGTCCTTCTTGACGGTCTCCCGGTCCAGGCGCAAGGGGGCTTGGAACAGGGGCTTGGGGGCTTGCAGGAGTCGGCCGGCGACCTGGCGGTCCTGGGCCTCCAAGACGATCCCTTCGCGACCGTGAGAGGGAGCGGGGTGGTCGACGGTGTCCAGCGACTCTGCGTCCAGGGTGGCGCTCATCCAGGTGGTCCGGGCGACGCCCAGGGTCCCCAACTGCCTGCGGAATCCCTGCAACTGGGCCGAGGTGGCCAGGGCGGGCCCCATCAACTGGGTTTCGTCCAGGACCCACTGGCAGTCCGAGTTCAGAAGGCCGAAGGCCTGGGGCCAACGGTAGCGGCTCATCGCATAGCCGCGATTCAGTGCCGCTGAGACCAGCATGTCCTGGGTTCCGACCAGCAAGGCGGGGCGTTCGGGATGCATCATCCACGAGTTGTCTCCGGACCCGCCCATCAAGACGTGGACCTCGGGCACTCCTTCCGCCAGGAAAGGGGCCGCCGCCTCCAGCCAGGCTCGGACGTTGCCCGCCACCTGCTCGACCAGGACCCGCATGGGCAGGCAGTAGACCAGTCTTCTGGGGGTCGTCTGGGGGCGCAACCGACGCTGGTTCAGCCAGGCCACCACCACGGCGGCCGTCTTGCCCAGACCGGTTGGAATGCAGACCACTTCGGGCAGGCGCTCGGCCTCGCCCAGTCTCTCCTGATAGGGATAGGGGTCTTGTCCCGTCAGGTGCTTGAAGAAGGACCGGTAGTTCATTCCCGCCTCGATTCCGCAGATTTTCAGGGGTCGCCCCCGATTCTAGCACCGACCCCTGACGCAACCTGTCACCTCTCCCCAGACCGAAGGCTCACCCCGGCTGGGAGCTTGGGAAGCCTTTGGGCTTCTTCGGTTCGGGCAGTGGCCGGACCCTCGGGTGACCGTGGACGCTGATCGAGCGGACCTTGACCTCGGCCGGGGTGGTCGAGAGGATCAGCTCCAGTTGAAGGATGTCGCCCTGGTCCCACCACTCGGGGCGCGTTCCGGGTGTCAGCCACAGGTTGACGACCGCGGGGCCTGAAGGAAGTCCGGCGGAGACCTCCAGCTTGGACTGGCCCTCGGGGTTGGCCTCGGTGCGCCAGATCAGCCCGCACACGGCCCCGGGTGTCGCGCGCAGGACCTCAAGTTCCACGCGGACCAGGCTGATGGCCAGAGGAGGAATCCGGGCTTCGGGGCCCAGCAGGCGGCCTGCCACTCCGGGCGTCTTCCAGCCCCCTCCTTCTCCGGGTTCCAGTCCCTGGGGCTTCCATCCCCGGGCTTCCGGCCAGGCTGCCAGCTCGGTGGTCTCGCGCTGGAGGCTTCCGGCTTCCGGTCGGGGAGCCCGCCCGTCGCGCACCATCGAGGCCAGCCCCGAGCGGGCGGCTTCGGTCAGGTCCGAAAAGCGGGTGGAGAACTGGTCCCAGAAGAGGGCCGCTGAACCTGCGGGGAGTTTGTCGTGGCGCAGGATGTCCGGCCAGGGGTGGATTTGTTCCCGGTCCAGGCCGCCCAGCAGGGCGCAGGCGTAGAGGGGGTGCAGCTCCACCTGGGGAGGGCAGTAGACGAAGACCGGGGCGTCGGGCTGATGATCCGCCAGGGCGGTGCGCAGGGACTCGGCCTCCGGCTGGGGCATCCCGTAGTTCTCCGCCAGGAACCGGACTTCCCGGGAGGTCTGGAGGGCCCCCATGGTCACCACCGTCGCCACCAGCACCGACCAGACCACGGCCTGGGGGCCCCGGAGGCTGGCCAGGAGGCCTCCGGCTGCTCCCGCCACGGCCAGGGAGGCCAGGTAGAAGTAGCGGTCCGCGATGGGCAGGTCGGGGACGAAGACCGCGTAGGCCAGGATCGTGAAGGGCACCCAGGCCAGGTTCAGGAACACCGCCGGGGCTCGCTTCCAGGTCACCACCAGGGCCGCCAGGAGGGCCACGGCCACCGCCAGGTTGGCGCTCTGCGGAAGAAGAGTCGCCAGGGCGCCCCGCACCTCCCCGGTCAACAGGGCCCGGTTGAGATACTCCAGCCCGACGCTCAACGTCTTCCCGGAGATCGAGGTGGTGTAACCGGCCTCCGGGGCGACCGAGAGCGCCGCCGCCATCAGCACCAGGGCGCCGGGAACCAGGACCGTGGCCAAGGCTCGAAGCCTGCGGGCCAGAGGCTCTTCTTGGGGAACCAGGGCGATTTCCACCAGAATCAGTCCGGGCAGGAGGGCGACGGAGGATTCTTTCGAGCCGAAGGCCAGCAGCATGGCCGCCAGGGTGGCCAGCATCCAGGAGGCGCCTCCCTCCAGGCGCCAGCGCCGCCAGGCGTACAGGGAGGCCAGGACGAAGCCCCCTGCCAGCACCTCGCTGCAGGCCGAGGGCCAACTGACCGGTTCGACGTGCAGGGGGTCGGCCAGGAAGAGGCACAGGGCCATGAAGCCCGCCCAGGGTTTGCCCGTCAGCTCTCGGATCCACTGGTAGAGCAGCAGGGCCGTCAAGGCAAACACACCCAGGGTCAGGAGGTGGTACCCGCGCGGGTCGGTGCCCGAAACCCACCACATCAGGTACCACCAGGCCTCGTTGGCCGGGCGCACGAATTCGAAGTAGCCGCGTTGGAAGAGGCCGGCCAGGGTCTGGCGCGAGGCCTCATACACCCAGATGAAGTCGTCGCCCAGGAAGCGGACCCCCACCAGCGGGGACAGGACCAGCAGGGCCCCCAGCACGGCCGCAGGCACCAGCCAGGGCCTCCACGTCCATTCCGTCAGGTTCCATTCGTCCAGCGGCACCCCGCAGGTCTGGGGGGCGGCGGACGTCGGGACGCCGGAAACCTCGCCGGATGGGGATCCCGAAGTCTCCGCTGGGCTGGCTTCGGGTGTGGGGGCGTCGTGGTGATTCATGGCTTGCACCTTCAGGCTTCTTGGCTCCTGCGCCGGGAGGGTCCCCTGACCCGCGCCGGCGCAGGCCACCTTACTTCTCGACCCGGCAGCAGTCCTCGAACTTGCCGCGGTGTGCCCCGTCGCAGAAGGGCTTCCTGGCCGAGTGGCCGCAGCGGCACAAGCCGACCTGGGGCTTGTCGACGGGGAACGGGTTGCCTTCGGCGTCCTGCAGGACCATGGGGCCCTTCACCAGCAAAGGGCCGTTGTCCAGGGGGGTGATGAGGATCTGGTTCATGGCATCGCTCCTTGGAAGAGAATGAGCCGGGATTCCAGGCGGAACGGTGCCCCTCCTGCGCTGCCGAGACCGGAGGAACGCTCCCCCGGGCGCCGAACCCGCGGCGGTTCCGCGGACTGTGTGGCCGGATGGAACCAGGGGGGAGTCCCCTTGCAGATTCCGGGCCGTCGGCTCGGGGTGGCCCGTCTCGGAACGGGCCTGGAGGGTGTTCGTCCATGTGTGGAATCGCGGGTGTCTTCGGGGCTCGAGCCCCCCAGGTGGTCGAGAGGATGTTGCGGGTTTTGGCCCACCGGGGGCCGGACGACCAGCATCTGGTGGCCGGGGAGGGCTACACCTTGGGAGCCCGGCGTCTCTCGATCATCGACCTGGAGGGTGGTCGCCAGCCCCTTCCCGGCAGTCAGGCCGCCCAGGGCTCGGGCCGGGTGTGGGTGGCGCAGAACGGCGAGTTCTACAGCTTCCGCGAGCGGCGTGAAGAGCTCCGTCGACGGGGTCATCATTTCCAGACGCGATGCGACACCGAGGTGATCGCCCACCTGTACGAAGAGCACGGCCAGGACTTCCCCCGCTGGATTGAGGGGATGTTCGCCATTTCGCTGTGGGATGAGCGCCGTCGGGAAGGCTGCCTGGTTCGCGACCGGGCCGGCAAGAAGCCCCTGTACTACACCGTGCACGAGGGGGCTCTGTGGTATGCCTCGGAGATCAAGGCCCTCCTGCAGGTGCCCGGCATTCGCCGGGAAGTCAACCTGGAGGCCCTGCACCACTACCTCTCCTACAAGAACGTCCCGTCGCCCTTGACCATCTTCGAGGGGATCCACATGCTGCCTCCCGCCCACATGTTGGTCTGGCAGGATGGGCGGATCTCTCGAATCCAGAGGTATTGGAGACTGGACTGGACCCCGCTGGAGGGAGACCCCACCGAGGAGGAGCTGGCCCAGGAGCTGGCGCGCCTGCTCAAGCAGGCGGTGCGCCGACGGCTGGTCTCGGACGTGCCCATCGGCTTCTTCCTGTCGGGAGGCGTGGACTCCAGCCTCTCCACCGCCCTGGCGGCCCAGGAGGCGGGGGGCAGGATCCGGACCTTTACCTTGACCTACGACCAGGACTCGACCACCCCGGGCAAGGAGCTGGATCTCAAGTGTGCCCGCGAGATTGCCCGGCAATACGGGACCGAGCACCTCGAAGAGCGCATCGACTTCTCGCGCTTCACCGAGGATCTGCCGGCCATCCTCAGCCACTTCGACGAGCCCTTCGGCGGGGTGGTCTCGACGTACTTCCTCTCCCGGCTGATCTCCAAGCACGTCAAGGTGGCCCTCTCCGGGGACGGCGCCGACGAGCTCTTCGGCTCCTACCTCTCCCATCGGGTGGCCGGACCCGTGGCCGAGGTGCTGGCGGCCCGTCGCGAGGGACGCGAGCCCCGGGACCTGGGTCACTTCGCCGGGCAGCGGGACTTCGTCGAGAATCTGGCCGAGGAGGAGGAATACGCCTGGCGATGCAAACTGCTGGTCTTCGGGGAGGAGGAGAAGGCCGCGCTCTATTCGTCGGACTTCCGAGCCCGATTCGCCGCCTGTTCGACCCGCGAGCACCTGCGCCAGGCCTTTCAGGGGCTCTCGGCCCAGGACCCCACCAACCGGATCCTGGAGGTGGAGTTCGCCACCCAGTTGCCCGACCAGGTCCTGGCCTTCGTGGATCGCCTGTCCATGGCCCACTCGCTGGAGATCCGCACGGGGTTCCTGGACACCGACGTGATGGAGTTTGCCGCCCGCATCCCCGGGCGTTTCAAGATTCACGGTCAGGAGGTCAAGTCGGTCCTGAAGCGGGCCGCTCGGGGCCACATCCCCGACATCGCGATCGATCGGCCCAAGGAGGGCTTCGTGATGCCGGTCAACCAGTGGCTGAACACCTGGCTCTTCGACTACGCGTCGCGGGCCCTGGCGCCCGAGCGCCTGGCCGTCCACGGCTTCTTCGACCCGCAGGCCGTGGGCGATCTGATGGCCCGCTTTCGGGCCGGGCAGACCAATCTGGCCAATCGCGTGTTGAACCTGCTGTGCTTTCAGGTCTGGCACGAGATCTACCTTGAACAGCGCCTGAGCGTGCCCCTGGGCGATGCTGCCGGCCTGCTGGCCAGCGAGTCCTCGGCAGGGAGCCTGCGCACCGTGGAGGTCGGCTCGGTCCGGGTCCAGGCCTTCCAGCCCGCCGCGGAATCCGTCGGGCTGGCGGGGTAGGGCGCCATGTGCGGAATCGCAGGGATCGTCTCGGGGCGGGGCCCCGTCGACCCGGGCCGGCTGGAGCGCATGAGCCGGATTCTGGCTCATCGCGGTCCGGATGACCAGGGGATCTGGGCCGACCCGGAAGTCGGCCTGGGCCTGGTCCATCGCCGTCTGTCGATCCTGGACCTCTCCGAGCGTGGCCACCAGCCGATGCACCGTGGCTCGGCGGTGCTGGTCTTCAACGGAGAGGTCTACAACTATCGGGAGCTGCGGGAGGAGCTTCAGGCCCTGGGGCATCAGTTCAGCAGCGACACCGACTCGGAGGTGGTCCTGGAGGCCTGGCTGGAGTGGGGCGCCGAGTGCGTCAACCGCTTCAACGGCATGTGGGGCTTCGCACTGTGGGATCGGCAGAAGCGTCGCCTGTTCTGCTCGCGGGACCGCTTCGGGGTCAAGCCCTTCTACTATGCCTTCAAGGACGGTGAGTTCCGCTTCGCCTCCGAGCCCAAGGCGCTGCTGGCCGACGATCCCTCCCTGCGGCGGATGCGGCCGGACACCATGTTGCGCTTCTTGGCCGAGGGCCTGGTGGACGACGAGGGCGAGGCCACCTTCTACCCCGAGATCCACCGCCTTCCCCCGGCCCACAGCCTGACCCTCGAGGACGGTCGGCTTCAGGTCTGGCGTTTCTGGACGCTGAAGGCCGAGCCCGCCCTGGAGGCGGCGCTGGCCCAGGCCCGGGACTCGCTGGCAGGGGTCCCGGCCTTAAGCGAGTTGACCCGGACCGACCTGGCTTTTGAACCCAGCGATGCCGCCTCGGTCTTTGGCACGCCGGCGGTTCCGCGCGTCGCCGAGGCGGCGGAGGCCTTTCGGGATCTTCTGGTGGATGCGGTTCGCCTGCGACTGCGCTCGGACGTGCCCGTGGGAACGTGCCTTTCGGGCGGACTGGATTCGGGTTCGATCGTCAGCCTGGCCAGCCGGATGCGCCCGGATCCCATGGACACCTTCTCGTCGGTCTATCCCCAGGCCGACTGCGACGAGAGCCTCTTCATCCGGGCCATCGCCGGTCGCTGCCGCAGCCATTCCCACGAGGTCCAGCCCGACCCCGCGGGTCTTCCTGACCTCTTCCCGCGCATGATGTGGCATCAGGACGAGCCCTCGGCGGCCCCGGGAATCTACTCTCAGTGGAAGGTGATGGAGGCCGCCCGGGGGCATGTGACGGTTCTTCTGGACGGCCAGGGTGGCGACGAGATCCTGGCCGGATACCACTCGTACTTCCCCGAGCACCTCACCTCACTGGCGGCGAGGATCGCCTCCGGAGGGGAGGACGAGGGGCGTCTCTGGGAGGAGGTGCGCCTGATCGAGGCGCTGACCGGCCGAAGCTATACCCAGGAGGCCCGACAGGCCTTGCGTCGGGCCCGTCGTCCGCGCTGGCTGGCCCGGCTGGGGGCGAATCGTCCGGGTCGGATCAAGCCTCCCCATTACCTGACCGGCGAGTTCGCCGCGGCCGCCGTGGAGGGGCGGGCGGTCCGCGACTGGTTGGGGCGCACGCGGGGGATGGCCCGCTCCCGGCCCCCGCGGACCTTCGACGACCGGCTGCTGCAGCGGCTGTACAACGACCTGACGCTGCACTCGATCCCGTCCCTGCTGCGCTACGAGGATCGCAACTCGATGGCCTTCTCGTTGGAGTCGCGCACCCCGTTCCTGGACTATCGCCTGGTGGAGTTCTGTTTCTCGCTTCCTGCCGAGTTCAAGATCTCCGGGGCCGAGACCAAGCTGGTCCTGCGCCGCGCGATGAGCGGGCTGATGCCCCGGGAGGTGGTCGAGCGCAAGGACAAGCTGGGCTTCCCGACTCCGGTCTCGCATTGGTTCCGCAACGAGCTGAAGGACTGGGTGGAGTCCGTCTTTCGTGACTCCCGCTTCAAGGACCGGGGCGTCCTTCAGCCCTCCGAGGTGGAAGAGGTCCTGCGCCGCCACGCCGCCGGGGAAGACCGCTCGTGGGACCTCTGGCGTTTCCTTTCCGCCGAGATCTGGGCTCGGCAGTTCCTGGATGGCGACGGCTTCGGCGTGTGAGCCGGCCAGACAGGTGCGCGCGGGCTTCCGTAGATGTCCTCTGGATGTCCATCGGTCCTCCAATACGGGAACATCGTGCCGAAGGCGGTGCCGCACGTGAAGCTCGAAGAGCCGAGAGCCGGCCTCTCGCCATCGGCCGTCCCTCCCGGACCTGGTGGTTGCAGGCCCGTGGCTCGCAGCAGGACCAGGGGTCTGGTCTCCCCTGGTCCTGCTCACCGTGCCCGAGACGGGACCGGAATCCTGCCCCGACAGGTTCCCGGTCAGGGCAGGCGATCAGCGCAGCGCCTGGAGGTCGGCGATCAGCCGGTCGAGTCGCCCCTGGAACTCTCGGCACCTCTGATAGGCACGGCTGCCATTCGGCACGATCGTGCGCGAGATCAGGAAGTACGAGGGGATCTCCGAGCCGTCAAGCCCCGCGGGGAACTGGTCGGGGTTGCTCTGAAGGGCCTCTTCCAGCCGGGCGTAGTAGTCGAGCATGTGCATCTCGTCCGCCAGCATCAGGGGGCGGCCTCCGAGAAGGTAGAGGTCCCTCGACAGGGTCCACCCGGCCGGGAGGCCAAGAAATTCCTGCCGGTAGGCGCCGGAGTCCCCCAACATCTGCTCGAAGAAGTCCACCGCCAGGGCGCGCTCGGCCTCGACGGCCCGGAGCATGGCGCCGGAATGGCGCTGCCGGGTCGCCTCGAGCTCGGCCAGGACCGGACCGTAATCCGCCCGCACCCGGTGCCGGACGAGCCACTCCAGGGGCGCCAGGGCGGACTGCTCGGCGGAGAGGACCACGATCTCCTGGATCAACGTGCCGCCGAACTGGAACCGGTTCAAGAAGCGCAGCAGGTGAGCGTTCCCTTCCAGGCCTTCGCGCAAGCGTCCCTCCTGCAGCTCCACCAGGGCCTTCAGCGACGACAGCCGGGCCAGCTTCTGCATGCCCGTATAGTCCGGGTGGCTCATCTGGAAGCCGCGCTCGAACTTGTAGTTGAAGGCGCAGGCCGCGCGCGCGTGCCCGTAGGCCAGCATCTGGAGCGCTGGTCGCATCTCTTCCTGCAGGGCCGGCACCCTCTGGCGCTCGGCCTCCAGCGAGGACTCCAGGTCGCCGTGCCACCCGATGTCGCGCACCGCGCCCACCAGGTTCACGGCGGCCAGGTAGAAGGGAGCGGCATTCTCCTGCTCCGGAACCTTCGGGCTGTTGAATTGCCTCAAGCGGAGTCGGCCGCCAGCCTGGCTCACGCGTTCCAGTTCGGCGCTCACGCGGGTTTCAAGGCTGTTCGTGACGGCCATCCAGAGGCCGGCCAGCACCAGGGCGGCCACCAGGACCGCGGAGAGGCTGCGGCTGCGCAGGATCGAATACAGCAGGCGGGTCATCATGTCGTCTCCTCCTCATTGAAGTCGGGGTTCGGCTCGGCGCCGTGCCGGGTGGACTCTGTGCGTGGCCCGGATGCTCGCGTCACCGGGCTGCCCTCCATTCGCAGGACGAGTTGCATCCGTTCGGGTCCATAGGCATCCTGCAGATCCGGATCAACCAGCCCGTGTGGGGGTCTGTGCTCGGAAACCGGGACCACCCGGGCCAGCGGCGAGGCGCGCTCTGGCGGCAGCCAGATCATCGCCACCAGGCAGCACGCCAGTGCCGCGTTGACCAGGACCAGCGCCTGGTTTCGCCACCAGGGCCTGGGCGGGGCGGCGGAAAGCACCTCCGCCCGGATGCGGGCCCTGAGGCTCTCGGCGAAGTGCGGGTCGGGCTCCCGCGGTCGCAGCGCCCGAAGCCTTCTCTCCAACTCGCGGTCACGCATGGACGTTGCCTCCCAGCGCAGTGCGCATGTGTTCCAGGGCGTATCGATATCGGCTTGCGGCCGTATTGGGCGAGATCTGCAGCAACTCCGCGATGTCCCGGAAGGCCAGGCCGTGCCAGGTCTTCAGCACGACCACCTCGCGCTGCTCGTCGGACAGGCAATCCAGGGCCTGCTCCAAGGCGAGCCGGTCCTCTGTCGGCAGGTCCCCCGCCGAAGCCTCGAAAAGGATCTCGGCGGACGGGATCTCGCGGTTGCCTCTCTGGCGTCGGTTCAAAGCCGTGTTCCGCACCGCCCGGTAGAGGTAGGCCTTCAGGTCGTCCACCCTTCCCAGGCGGTCGGGATCGCGCACCATTTCCAAGAAGACGTCCTGGACGACCTCCTCGGCGTCCCCGGCATTCCGAGTGACGGACAATGCATAGTGGTAGAGCGGCTTCGCCAGCAACTCGAAGAGCCGGTCGACGGCGTCGACCCGGCCCCGGCGCAGGTCCCGCGCGATCATGTGGCACTCGAGGAACTCGATCAACCCACTCATCTCGACATCATGACACCCGGGCGGGGCAGAATTGTCTGACGGGCAGGAGAATTTTCCGGGTGGCCGGGCACCACGCCGAGCACGTAGAGAGGTTCAAGTCCTCGAAGGTGTTCAGGATCGGGCGCCTCCGCAACATCGACCTGAGAGGTGCAGCCGGTGCCAGCGTGGGATGCTGAGGAAGGCCGTCCTGGGTGCGGCCGGTCGGAGACGACGGGTCCGCACACTTGCCCCGCGCATCGCGCGAGACATCCAAGGGTCTTGACGCCCATGCTTGAAGGCCACTCCTGAGCCTCCTCCTGGTTGCCGGACCCTCCCTGCCGATCAGGACTTGACCGACCCTTCTGCTTCAGCGATCAGGTGTCGAAACTGCGCTCTTGAACCTCTGGGGTCCTGTCGGTGCAGGGCGAGGATGACGGCCCCTACGTGGTTCCGTTGCTCTTCGCCTATGTGGACGGCAGGCTCTCCTTCCATTCCGCACCGACGGGTCACAGGATCGATGCCCTGGAGCGCAACCCGAAGGCTTCGTTCTGCGTCATCGCCGCGGACGACGGGGTGCCGAGCACCTTCACCACGCACTTCCGCAGCGCCATTGCCTTCGGTCGCTTGAGAGTCCTCACGGAGGAGGCCGAGAAGAGGCATGCCCTGGAGTGTCTGGCGCGGAAGTCCTCCCCCCAGGACCTCGAAGAGGCGGGCTCAGGGATTCGGCGAGTCGAGGCGAATCACTTGGAACCATTCGGGGGGTGGGTGGTCTCCAGAGGGGACACGATATTCCCTTGTCCAGTGCGCGTCGGCAGGGCGGGCCAGAAAGCCTGGGACGCGAGACCGATCGGGTTCCAGGCGGAGGTGTGCCTTTGGGATGAGGAGGAAGGCCGGTCCAGGAGCAAGAGGAGACACCCCTGGCTCCGATTCGATCAGGCGCATTGGAATTGAAAGGTATCGTCCAAGCGCTTTGAGGTAGTCCTTCCAGAACATCTTGCTCGGGTCATCGGCCAGGTAGAGCGTGAATCCCTCGGGTGCTTCCTGATGCAGGGTGTCTTTCCGGCAGCACTGCAC